>NZ_CBCPLV010000002.1:0-713876 GCF_965119505.1 Streptococcus sp. Marseille-Q6379
TTGGGTGATATGAGTTGACTTTTGTCTTAACTTCTTGAATTTTATACGTAATGATAGTCTTTTTATTGAGACCTTTTTCTTTATCTACTTTACATCATTTCGAAATATGACCAATAAGCCAGGGCATTCCCTTTAATGCTTTTGGAGGAAGAGTATCTCATCTTCCTTATTATTGGGGATAATAAAGTGATAATGTAGAGTGTTATTTGTCAATATTATATTGATTTCGTATAGGTCATAGGGGGGATCTTATGGGAAAATTAAATATTATGGTTGTCTTTGGGACAAGACCAGAGGCAATTAAGATGGCGCCATTAATTCTTGAGTTGAAAAAACATCAAGAAACCATTAATTCTTGAGTTGAAAAAACATCAAGAAACCATTAATACTATTACAGTAGTCACAGCTCAACACCGTCAAATGCTTGACCAAGTTTTGGAGACTTTTGAGATAGTTCCTGATTATGATTTGGATATCATGGGAAAAAACCAATCACTTCAGGAAATTACTTCTAAAATTTTGGCTAATTTTGATCCAGTTGTTAAGAAGGAACAACCTGATTTGGTTTTGGTTCATGGTGATACAACAACAACATTTGCTGCTGGCTTGGTTGCATTTTACAATAAAGTAAGTATCGGTCACGTTGAGGCTGGGCTTAGAACTTATGATAAATATTCACCATATCCAGAGGAAATGAATCGTCAGATGACTGACAGCCTTTCTGATTTGTATTTTGCACCTACTCAAGAAAGTAAAGCAAACTTATTGTCGGAAAATCATAAAAAAGAGGCAATTTATGTCACTGGTAACACAGCGATTGATGCCTTAAAACTTACAGTTAAAGATAATTATTATCATGAAGTTCTCGATAAAATCGATGAGAATAAAAAAATTATCTTAGTAACAATGCACCGAAGAGAGAATCAAGGTGAGCCAATGCGTCGAGTATTTAAAACTCTTCGTCATATGGTAGATGAGCATTCTGAAATTGAAGTGGTTTACCCTGTTCATTTGAGCCCTTCTGTACAAGCTGTAGCAAAAGAAATTTTAGGTGATCATGATAGAATTCATCTTATCGCACCTTTAGATGTCTTTGATTTTCATAATTTAGCTTCTAGAAGTTACTTTATTATGTCGGATTCTGGTGGTGTTCAAGAAGAAGCTCCATCACTTGGAAAACCTGTTTTAGTATTACGAGATACAACAGAGCGTCCAGAAGGTGTTAAAGCAGGAACATTGAAACTTGTCGGAACTGATCCAGACAAGGTGAAAGAAGCAATGACTTCACTTTTAACTGAAGAAGCTCTTTATAAAGAAATGTCTGAAGCTCCTAATCCTTATGGTGATGGTAAAGCATCTGAGAGAATTGTTCAAGCGATTAAAGTGTACTTTAATTTGGAAGATTCTGTATCAGAGTTTCACGAAGGAGGAAATTGAGTGTGAAAAGAGATAAAAAAATCTGGTATTGGATTTTATGTTTGATTTTCTTTGAAGCATTACTATTTCTCTACTGTAATCAAGTCAATCCTAATTTATTCATGTTTGAAGCTTTCTTTCTGATTTTAGGTATTGCTGCAGTATGTTTCTTAACAGAGATTCTGATTACTTGGCTAATCATTTTAAGTTTTGCTTTAAGTATCTTTGTATTGGTTAGTGGTGTTGTCTATCTTCCACTGAATGATACATTAGTTCTTATATTCAGTTTTCCTTTGTTAATGGGGATACTTTCAAAGATTAAGTATTACTTCTATAAATTTATTTCATCTGTTCAGATTGAAGAAGTCAAGGCTAGTAACGCTTATCGTGATTTATTAGAGGATAAAAAACCTGTTCAAGCACTTTTGATACATTGGTCTCATGAAGAACAATTCTTTGAATTGAGTCCTCGTGAATATAACCATTTGCTTGCTAGTATCTATCATCAGATTTCAGATAAGCTGGATCGCTTTGAGCAAGTCTTTTATGTTTCTGAGGGGAGCTACTTAATCCTCTCAAAAAATGAATCTAGAAACTTAGAAAAGATTTATAAAACTAGTCTTGAAGAACATCTAAAAGAAATGACATTCACTAGGGGAAGTAGTTATCAAGGTATTCAATTTCAATCAGGTTTTCTTGTCATTGATAAAAAGAATTCCAAAAAATTTGATAACTATAGTGAATTAATGAGTAATTTAAACCGTCAGTTAGAAACGGATATTATTGTTGAGTATTAGGGGGAAGTTATGACTATCACAAACTTGTTTTTTGTATTTGCTTTATGTATTAGCCTTATTTTTGCGATTGCTTTCATTGTTTTGTTTACTGTTTATACAGTAATATATGAACGTGTTTCTCATAATTTCAAGGCGGTGAAACATGGTTAGTCAGTTTTTAATGATTTTCACCCTAATATCCATCTGGATTTCCTTAATTTGGGGTGTTGTTATTCTGGTATCAGCTGTTCATTTTTGGTTGAAACATAGTGATTTTAAGGTTGATAAGGAGGAACTTCCTTATTATCCTAAGGTTACGATTGTAGTTCCAGCCCATAATGAAGATGTTGTTATCTCTCAAACGGCTAAAGCTATCTTGAATATGAATTATCCTCATGACAAGGTAGAGCTACTTTTGTTTGCGGATAACTGTTCAGATAATACTTACCAAGAGTGTTTAGCTGTTCAAGCCTTGCCAGAGTATGCTGGACGTAATATTACCATTATTAATCGTAAGGGTACTGGTGGTAAAGCAGGTGTTCTGAACGATGCCCTTAAAATGGCTGATGGAGAATATATCTGTATTTATGATGCGGATGCCATGCCTGAAACTAATGCACTTTACTTCTTAGTTAAAGAAGTGATGAAGGATCCAGAACGAAGAGTGGCGTCCTTTGGCCGTAATAAAACAAGAAATGCAAAACAAAATTTCTTAACACGTTGTATCAATCAAGAGATTGTTGTCACGCAACGTGTTCACCACGTTGGAATGTGGCATTTATTTAAAATTGGTCGTATTCCAGGAACGAACTTCATTATTCAAACTGAATTCGTTAAAAGTATTGGTGGTTGGCGAAATGGTGCCTTGACCGAAGATACCGATATTTCCTTCAAGATTATGCAAAGTGGTAAATTAATTGCCCTGGCATATAATTCTGAAGCCTTCCAACAAGAACCTGAAACGCTTAAAAGTTATTATATGCAACGTAAGCGTTGGGCAAAAGGTAATTACGAAGTTGTTATCTCGAATTTTAAACATTTGTTCGGTAAAGGAAATTGGCGTGTAAAACTAGAAGTAGCGAATTACTCTTGTATTTTCTTCTGGTTTAATGGTGCAATTGTCTTATCTGATTTAATCTTCTTTGCTAATGTCTTAGCCATTGTTTTACATATCTTTTTCCCAACCGTGCAGATTCCGTTTGCCTTTGATGCAAGTAATATTTACATTGCTCAATTAATGTTGTTTAACTGGCTCTTGATGATTGGATTATATTTATTGCAAATCAATGTTGCCCTAGCTTCACAATTTGGACAAGCAACCAGCAAACAAATTTGGTTAGCGATTCTCTCTTATTTTAGTTACGCACAGTTATTCATTATTGTTTCTTTAGATTCGTTGTGGTCTATTATCATGGATAAAATTCTTCATCGTGAAGGAACAACATGGGTTAAAACTAAGCGTTTTGCAGAATAGGAGTATGTATGAAAACAAAATATTTTAAATATTTATGGTTTGTAGTTATCCTTGGCTTATTTGTTTTTTCAATGTTTACCATAAGAATGAAAACGAAAACTGATATTCAAGATAGAATTTATCAAAAATGGGAAAAACACTTCGTAGTCAAAAAAGGCAACGAAGCATATGTCAAAACTACTAATGACAAAGACAAAGATGTTGTTCTTTCCGAGTCACAAAGTTACGGAATGCTAATCACCGTGCGAGCAGCTAAGAAAGGTTTAGCTAATCAAAAAGATTTTGAAAGACTCTACAAGTATTATTTGTCACATCGTATTGAAGGCAATCAATTGATGTCTTGGGAACAAATTGTTCAAAAAAGTGCTAAAAATGTTGATGATCACAATGCAACTGACGGGGACCTTTATATTGCCTATGCCTTGATTGAAGCCTCAAAACAATGGCCAAGCCATAAAGATGAGTATCAAACACAGGCCAAGGCCCTCTTGCAGGATATTCTCAAGTATAACTATAATGAAAATATTGGAATTTTGACTGTTGGGAACTGGGCGAACAAAGATTCCAAATATTATAATCTTATGAGAACTTCAGATACTGTACCTAAGCAGTTCCAAGCTTTTTATGAAGTTACAAAAGATAAAAAATGGTTGGATATTAATAACAAGATGTTAAGTAGTCTTGAAACGATTAGTTCTAAAACTAAGACTGGATTAATTCCAGACTTTATCTGGGTGGATGAATCAGGGGCTCGTGTGGTTAAGCCTTACACCATCTCAAATCAGTTTGATTCAACGTATTCTTATAATGCTTGTCGTCTTCCATACAATCTTACTCAGAGTAACGATGAAAAGAGTCAGAAAGTCCTTAATAAGATGTTGGATTTCTTTATGACTCAGAAAAATGTCTTTTCAAATTACAATTTGTCTGGTAAGTTTTTAGACGACCACCAAGCTGCAAGTTTTAAAGCACCAATTGCTTTTGCGGCTGAGAAGGATCAAAAGTACTTGAAATTAGTTCAGCAGAATAAGATTGTCTTTATGCAGGATCTTCCTGTTAAGAATTATTATGATTCTGCGATTATTACTTTAGTAGCCATGGAATTCTTCTAAGTAATAGTTAACTAATGACTCAAAATCTTCCCTAAACCTGTTATTTGGAAACAGTAGCTTAGGGAAGATTTTTTCTTATGACTAATGATTGAAAATAAATTAAATTTCAATCTCGAATGAACACGGAAAATCTCATTTTGAAAGATTCTTAAGTTGGTTAACAATGGCTCTTAATGGTGAAAACTAATAAAGAAATCAAATGTAAAAAGTCGTATTTTTAATGATTCTTCTTATGTTTTATGTAAGTCTTCTATGATATAATAGTTTGATGACTATTTTAAATGATATGGTTCCTCTAGCGAGCCACTTGGTTTTTATTGGTTTAACTTATCAGATGGTGAATACGCTTTTTGATTGGGAAAAAATAACCAAAAATGTTATTGTTAACACTGGGAAATTGAGATTATTCTTGCTTTTTATTAGTATTGCCATTGGTTTTCTAGTAAGTTCATTCTTTATATATGTTTTAACGCTATGTCAATCGTTAGCAAGCTCGATTTCTTAAATTAGTGTTTTTAAAAGACTTTTGATATAATACAAAAAGATGAAAATGACCCTTGAAAGGAATCCTTATGGATAAAATTATTGTGCAGGGTGGCAACACTCGATTAAGTGGTGAGGTTGTCATTGAAGGTGCTAAAAACGCGGTCCTCCCCTTGTTGGCAGCGACTATCTTGGCCTCGGAAGGTCAAACAACCTTAACTAATGTTCCAATCTTGTCAGATGTTTACACGATGAATAATGTTGTTCGTGGTTTAGATATTGCTGTAGACTTTGACGAGGAAAACAATACCGTTGTCGTTGATGCTAGTGGAGAAATTCTCGATCAGGCACCATATGAGTATGTGAGCAAGATGCGTGCGTCTATCGTAGTACTTGGACCAATTCTTGCCCGCAATGGCCACGCGAAGGTTTCAATGCCTGGAGGTTGTACGATTGGTAGCCGTCCGATTGACCTCCACCTCAAAGGTTTAGAAGCAATGGGTGCTAAAATTACCCAAGTTGGTGGTGACATCACTGCGACAGCAGAAAAACTAAAAGGTGCAACTATTTATATGGACTTTCCATCTGTCGGTGCCACTCAAAACCTTATGATGGCAGCCACTTTGGCTGATGGAGTTACAACCATTGAAAATGCTGCGCGTGAACCAGAAATCGTTGACTTGGCCCTTCTTCTTAACGAGATGGGAGCAGATGTCAAAGGTGCTGGAACTGAATCACTCGTGATTAAAGGTGTTAAAGCTCTCCATGGTACTAAACATGCGGTTGTTCAGGACCGTATTGAAGCAGGTACCTTTATGGTAGCAGCAGCCATGACTTCTGGTGATGTCCTTATCAAAGATGCTATTTGGGAACATAACCGTCCTTTGATTTCAAAATTATTGGAAATGGGTGTCTATGTTAAGGAAGAAGACGGCGGTATTCGTGTTAAATCTGATGTTTCACAATTGAAACCAGTAACCGTTAAAACTCTACCTCACCCAGGTTTCCCAACTGACATGCAAGCTCAATTTACAGCACTTATGGCAGTGGTAAACGGGGAATCAACCATGATTGAAACAGTCTTTGAGAATCGCTTCCAACACTTAGAAGAAATGCGTCGTATGGGACTTCATTCAGAAATCCTTCGTGATACGGCTATGATTCACGGTGGTTTGCCACTTCAAGGTGCTCAAGTTATGTCTACTGACCTTCGAGCTTCGGCAGCACTAATTCTTACAGGGATGGTGGCTGAAGGAACAACTACTGTTGGTAAGTTGACACACTTGGATCGTGGTTATTATCAATTCCATGAGAAACTTGCTAAACTAGGAGCAAATATTTCACGTGTAAGTGAGGCTTAGTATGGAAACTGGTAAAGGCTATGTTTTTCGTCAATTATTACTTGTTTTGAGTGTGTGTGTGATTGGCCTTGCTTTTCTAGCAATCGGATTGATGATTGGCTATGCTGTTTTAGGAGAGGGCAAGGATCCTATAAACATCTTAAAACCAGAAACCTGGCAGGCAATTGTTGCTAAATTTACAGGAAAATAAAAGGGAGTGGGAAGTAATCCCGCTCCTTTAGTCATGACATTCATATAAAAGAAAGAGAACAATGGCAAAAAGAAAGACATCTTTAACAAATAAACAGAAACGTCAGCTAGTCTCGTTACTAATAGCGGTCTTGATTGCAGTTTTAGGTTACATTGGGACGAGCAATAAGCTATCGCCTAATAATCCAATCAAGCAGGTAGCTAGTTTAGTCTCGGGAAAATCCAATAACTCCGTCAAATCAAACGGTTCAACAAATGGAAAAGCTACGCCACAAGAGCAGCTTGCTGAGTCAGTGATGACTAGTTCCGTCAAGAGTCAACTAGGAAACTCCTTAGAATGGAATGGGGCAGGGGCTTATATTGTTAATGGTAATAAGACTAATCTAAATGCTAAGGTTTCCAGCCAACCCTATGCCAATAACCAAGTCAAAACGGTTCAAGGACAAACGGTTCCTACAGTTGCGAATGCCTTATTAAGTAAAGCAACCAGACAGTACAAAAATCGTCAAGAAACAGGGAATGGCTCAACCTCTTGGACACCTGCTGGATGGCATCAAGTTCACAATCTTTCAGGAGAGTATAGTCATGCCGTAGATAGAGGTCATTTGTTGGGTTATGCACTTGTAGGTGGTCTCAAAGGATTTGATGCCTCGACTTCAAATCCAGAAAATATTGCCGTTCAAACTGCTTGGGCTAACCAAGCTAATAGCGAAAGTTCTACGGGCCAAAACTATTATGAAAGCCTGGTACGAAAAGCTCAGGATAAAAACAAACGTGTCCGTTATCGCGTTACCCTGATTTATGAAGGAGATAACCTCATTCCATCAGGATCACATCTTGAAGCCAAGTCAGCTGATGGCTCACTTGAGTTCAATGTCTTTGTTCCAAATGTACAAGAAGGGATTACCCTAGATTATTATTCAGGAAAAGTAACGGTGAATTAAAGCAACGAACGACTCTGATTGGAATCGTTTTTAGTATCCAGAAAATAAAAACCCACCTACAGGTGAGTTTTTTGTTTTATTCACTAGCTTGCTCCCATTGTTTAGAGAGGTAGCGAGAGTAGCTAGAAATGGCAAAGTTGACCACGAAATAGGCTAAAGCCACGATACCGTATAAGGTAAAGATTTGGCTTGGTTCGTAATAACCACCCATCAAAATCTGACTCTTACCAAATAATTCTTGTAAGGCGATAACAGAGTAAAGGAAAGAAGTATCCTTGATGACTGTTACGAATTGAGAAATGATAGATGGTAACATCTTACGAATAGCTTGTGGGAAGATGATGTAAATAAAGATTTGTCTGTTGTTAAACCCTTGAGACAAGCCGGCTTCCGTTTGGCCATGGTCGATAGAGTTGAGTCCCCCACGAATGATTTCCGCCAAGGCCGCTGAAGTGAAGACCGTGAAAGAGGTAATCCCTGCCGCCGTAGACTTAAGCTGGAAGACCAAGAAGATAATGAAAATCAAAAGCAAGTTAGGAACGTTACGAACGAACTCAACGTAGATAGAAGCCATCCAACGAAGAATAGGATTCTTTCCGTTACGCATAACCGCCAGAATAGTTCCGAACAAGGTAGACAGCACAATGATGAAGAAAGACAAGTAAAGGGTTGTCCACATCCCTTGTGCCAAGAATTTAAGGTTAGTAGCTGATAAAACTTCTGACATAGTGGACCTCCTTAGTAAGCTTTCTTATTCTCTTCTTCTTTACGACGTGCCCAAGTAGCTAGAGGGAAACACATGATAAAGTAGAGGAAGGCAGCCCCAGCGAAGGCCGGCACATAGTTAGTGGTATCATAAGCCCAAGCCTTAGCAGTGAACATGATATCAGCCCCAGAAATAATGGCAACTGTAGAAGTATTCTTAATCAAGTTAACCACTTGGTTGGTCAATGGCGGCAAGATAGTACGCACTGCTTGAGGCAAGATGATGATACGCATGGTATCAGCGTAGGTAAATCCTTGAGACAAAGCCGCTTCGGTTTGACCTTTAGGAACCGCCTCAATACCTGTACGAATAATTTCAGAGATATAGGCTCCTGTGTAGACCCCCACACAAAGGATGGCTGTCAATGAAATTGGGATCATGACATGACCATCAGTTAAGATTGAAATCCCATAGAAGACGACCACAAATTGGACAAGCAAGGGTGTGTTCTGGAAGATTTCGACATAAACACGTGAGATGCCACGAAGAACCTTGTTGTGAGTAGAGCTCATAGCCCCAAAGATGAGCCCAAGAAGAAGGGCAACAATCAAGGCACCAATCGAAATGCCAAGGGTATAGAAGAAACCTTTGGCAAATTGTCCAAAGTTAGCGAAGAAAGCAGCCCAACGTTCAAGAGCGAAAGGACTAGCCGTTTCAGTTAAAAGATACATAAATTCAGGACTCCTTTCTATTTATCTTCAGCTTTAGCTGGTTTCAAGTGATACTTATCGTAGAGCTTTTGAAGGCTACCATCTTTTTGCCATTTAGTCAACAAATCGTTGGTATAATCAATCAACTCTTGGTTAGACTTGCTTGAGGCAATACCGTATTCTTGTGTTTTGAAACCTTCTTTTAAGGTTTTAGTCTTTTTACTTTCATATCCAGAGAGGATAGATTTATCAACTGAGAAAGCGTCGACGCGGTGAGCGTAAAGAGAAACAGCCAATTCTGGGAAAGATCCGAGTTGAACATAGTTGAACTTAAGGTTATTAGCTGAAGCATACTCTGCAAAGCAGCCTTAGTTGACGCACCTTGAGAAACACCGATAGTCTTACCATTCAAGTCTGAGATTTTGTTAATACCTGAGTCCTTAAGAACCAAGAAACCAATTTGGTCATAGTAGTAAGGATTTGAGATGGCATAAGAAGCCTTACGTTCATCATTGATGGTATAGGTAGCGATAAGTAAGTCGATAGTTCCGTTATCCATAAGTGGTTCACGGGTTTGCGTTGTTACTGGAATGTAATTGACCTTAACCTTAAGTTCTTTGGCGATTTTTTTAGCAAGATCAACTTCCATCCCTTCGTAGGCATTAGTCTTAGCAGAATAGTAACCAAAGTTAGGAACGTCTTGCTTGACACCGACATTAAGTGTTCCTCGCTTAACGATTTTTGGACTGCTTTGCTATCTAGGAGCTTACTAGTGTCTTCAGCCTTAGTCTTGTGACTCGAGATAAGAAAAATAGTGAGAATTGTTAAGCATGCGACAGTTAGGTAACGTAAGATTTTTTTGAAAATCATAGGCAACCTCCTTATGCATCCACTTGGACACGATCAGAGTTGTGGTCGATAATCTTAGAAAGGAATTGAACAGCACGAGGTTCAGTTGGATTGTCAAAGAAACCATCCACATCCGTAGTATCCACAAGAACCTGACCTTCAGCCATGAAAATGATACGGTCTGCCACACTGCGGGCAAAGCCCATTTCGTGGGTAACAACTACCATGTTCATGCCACCTTTGGCAAGGTTCTGCATAACCGCCAGTACGTCACCGATAGTCTCTGGGTCAAGGGCTGACGTTGGCTCATCAAAGAGCAAGAGCTCAGGATTCATGGCAAGACCACGGGCGATAGCGATACGTTGTTTTTGTCCACCAGAAAGCATACCAGGGTATGAATCTTTCTTGTCCCACATATTAACGTAACGAAGGAATTTTTCAGCAGTCTTTTCGGCTTCTGCCTTACTGATTCCAAGAACCTTGATGGGTGCCAAAGTGACATTTTCAAGAACAGTTTTGTGAGGGTAGAGGTTAAAGTGCTGGAATACCATCCCTGCTTCCTTACGTAGCTCAACCAAGTCTTTGGCAGAAGCTTCCGTAACATTATGTCCGTTAACGATAAGCGTACCGTTATCAATTGATTCCAGGGCGTTGATTGTACGGATAAGGGTAGATTTCCCAGACCCAGAAGGTCCCAAGAGAACCACAACTTGTCCTTTTTCAATTTCTAGATTGATGTCACGAAGTGCATGATAGTCTCCGTAGTATTTATTAACATTTTTAAATTCAATAAGTGCCATAAGAGCCTCCTATAATGGATTTACTTGTTAGCTTTTCTAACATGTATTAAATTTTAGCATAAGCAAAGGCGAAAGTCAAAAAATTCCGAATATTCTTTCAAAACGTTCGGTTTTTACTAAATAATTAATCATTTTTTTGATATAAATATGAGCAAACAAAAATCCACCCTCAGGTGAGTTTTTTGTTTTATTCACTAGCTTGCTCCCATTGTTTAGAGAGGTAGCGAGAGTAGCTAGAGATGGCAAAGTTGACCACGAAATAGGCTAAAGCCACGATACCATATAAGGTAAAGATTTGACTTGGTTCGTAGTAACCACCCATCAAAATCTGACTCTTACCAAATAATTCTTGTAAGGCGATAACAGAGTAAAGGAAAGAAGTATCCTTGATGACTGTTACGAATTGAGAAATGATAGATGGTAACATCTTACGAATAGCTTGTGGGAAGATGATGTAAATAAAGATTTGTCTGTTGTTAAACCCTTGAGACAAGCCGGCTTCCGTTTGGCCATGGTCGATAGAGTTCAGTCCCCCACGAATGATTTCCGCCAAGGCCGCTGAAGTGAAGACCGTGAAAGAGGTAATCCCTGCCACTGTAGACTTAAGCTGGAAGACCAAGAAGATAATGAAAATCCAAAGCAAGTTAGGAACGTTACGAACGAACTCAACGTAGATAGAAGCTATCCAACGAAGAATAGGATTCTTTCCGTTACGCATAACCGCCAGAATAGTTCCGAACAAGGTAGACAGCACAATGATGAAGAAAGACAAGTAAAGGGTCGTCCACATCCCTTGTGCCAAGAATTTAAGGTTAGTAGCTGATAAAACTTCTGACATAGTGGACCTCCTTAGTAAGCTTTCTTATTCTCTTCTTCTTTACGACGTGCCCAAGTAGCTAGAGGGAAACACATGATAAAGTAGAGGAAGGCAGCCCCAGCGAAGGCCGGCACATAGTTAGTGGTATCATAAGCCCAAGCCTTAGCAGTGAACATGATATCAGCCCCAGAAATAATGGCAACTGTAGAAGTATTCTTAATCAAGTTAACCACTTGGTTGGTCAATGGCGGCAAGATAGTACGGACCGCTTGAGGCAAGATGATGATACGCATGGTATCAGCGTAGGTGAATCCTTGAGACAAAGCGGCTTCGGTTTGTCCTTTAGGAACCGCCTCAATACCTGTACGAATAATTTCAGAGATATAGGCTCCTGTGTGACCCCCACACAAAGGATGGCTGTCAATGAAATTGGAATCATGACATGACCATCAGTTAAGATTGAAATCCCATAGAAGACGACCACGAATTGGACAAGCAAGGGTGTGTTCTGGAAGATTTCGACATAAACACGTGAGATGCCACGAAGAACCTTGTTGTGAGTAGAGCTCATAGCCCCAAAGATGAGCCCAAGAAGAAGGGCAACAATCAAGGCACCAATCGAAATGCCAAGGGTATAGAAGAAACCTTTGGCAAATTGTCCAAAGTTAGCGAAGAAAGCAGCCCAACGTTCAAGAGTGAAAGGACTAGCCGTTTCAGTTAAAAGATACATAAATTCAGGACTCCTTTCTATTTATCTTCAGCCTTAGCTGGTTTCAAGTGATACTTATCGTAGAGCTTTTGAAGGCTACCATCTTTTTGCCATTTAGCTAACAAATCGTTGGTATAATCAATCAACTCTTGGTTAGACTTGCTTGAGGCAATACCGTATTCTTGTGTTTTGAAACCTTCATCAAGAATTTTGGTTTTATCACTTTCGTAACCTGATAGGATTGATTTATCACCAGCAAAGGCGTCAATACGGTATGCATAGAGTGATACGGCTAACTCAGGATAAGATCCGAGTTGGACATAATTGAACTTAAGGTTATTAGCTGAAGCGTACTCTTCAACAGCGGCTTTGGCAGATGACCCTTGAGACACTCCAATAGTTTTACCGTTAAGATCAGAAAGTTTCTTATAGCCAGATTTGGTTTGAACGAGGAAACCGATTTGGTCATAGTAGTAAGGGTTTGACATGGCATATGAAGCTTTACGCTCATCTGTAATGGTATAAGTAGCGATAAGCATGTCAATAGTCCCATTATCCATAAGGGCCTCACGAGTTTGAGGGGTAACCGCTGTAAAATTCACCTTAACCTTAAGTTCTTTGGCAATCTTCTTAGCGAGGTCAATTTCCATACCTTGATAGGTATTGGTTTTGGCTGAGTAGTAACCAAAGTTTGGGACATCCTGTTTGACACCAACATTTAGAGTCCCTTTTTTGACAATTTTTTGAATTGTAGCATTATTGAGTAGTTTACTGCTTTCATCAGCTTGGCTACTTTTAGTGTTCCAGAGGAGAACTGCTACAAATGCTAAAGCAGAGATAGCTAAAATGCGACTAAGTTTTTTGATTAACATAAGCCCTCCTTAGGCATCGACTTGGACACGATCAGAGTTGTGGTCGATAATCTTAGAAAGGAATTGAACAGCACGAGGTTCAGTTGGATTATCAAAGAAACCATCCACATCCGTAGTATCCACAAGAACCTGACCTTCAGCCATGAAAATGATACGGTCTGCCACACTGCGGGCAAAGCCCATTTCATGGGTAACAACTACCATGTTCATGCCACCTTTGGCAAGGTTCTGCATAACCGCAAGTACATCACCAATAGTCTCTGGGTCAAGGGCTGACGTTGGCTCATCAAAGAGCAAGAGCTCAGGATTCATGGCAAGACCACGGGCAATAGCGATACGTTGTTTTTGTCCACCAGAAAGCATACCAGGGTATGAATCTTTCTTGTCCCACATGTTAACGTAACGAAGGAATTTTTCAGCAGTCTTTTCAGCTTCCGACTTACTGATTCCAAGAACCTTGATAGGTGCCAAAGTGACATTTTCAAGAACAGTTTTGTGAGGGTAGAGGTTAAAGTGTTGGAATACCATCCCTGCTTCCTTACGAAGCTCAACCAAGTCTTTGGCAGAAGCTTCTGTCACATTATGCCCGTTAACGATAAGTGTACCGTTATCAATTGATTCCAAGGCGTTGATTGTACGGATAAGGGTAGATTTCCCAGACCCAGAAGGTCCCAAGAGAACCACAACTTGTCCTTTTTCAATTTCTAGATTGATGTCACGAAGTGCATGATAATCTCCGTAGTATTTATTAACATTTTTAAATTCGATAAGTGCCATGAGAGCCTCCTAAAATTTTACATTAATATATGTAATAACAAGAGTGTATTTTACTATATATGTAGGAAAATGTCAAAAATGTTTGAAAATTCAATCATAAGGTTCGTTTTTTAACCGATTACACATAGCAAAGGTATCTCAAAAAACAAGGAAAGCTTGTATATTAGCTCAATATCTATAGTAGAAACTTGGTCCTTAACCTATTTTTTGGTATAATATGTCTGATACGTAAAGTTTTCTACTTTACAAAATTGAATGACTTAAGAAAACCGATGAGGTGTTTATATGAAAAAAATTCTTGTTGTTGATGATGAAAGACCAATTTCGGATATCATCAAGTTTAATCTGACTAAAGAAGGTTATGAAGTAGTTACGGCCTTTGATGGTCGTGAAGCATTGGAGCAGTTTGAAGCTGAAAAACCAGACTTGGTCATCCTGGACTTGATGCTGCCTGAACTAGATGGTCTAGAAGTTGCTAAGGAAATTCGAAAGACAAATCATACACCAATTATCATGCTTTCAGCTAAGGATAGCGAGTTTGATAAGGTTATCGGGCTAGAAATTGGGGCAGATGACTATGTGACGAAACCATTTTCTAATCGTGAATTGTTGGCACGTATCAAAGCTCACTTGCGTCGTATAGAGACTATTGAAACAGCAGCAGAAGAAAGCTCTAACTCAGGCAAGCAGGAAATTTCAATTGGTGAGTTGATTATTGTTCCAGATGCATTTGTTGCTAAAAAACGTGGAAATGAAGTCGAACTCACACACCGTGAATTTGAGTTGCTTTTCCATTTGGCAACTCATATGGGACAAGTAATGACGCGTGAACATTTGCTTGAAACTGTTTGGGGTTATGACTATTTTGGTGATGTTCGTACGGTTGACGTAACCATTCGTCGTCTCCGTGAAAAAATTGAAGACACACCTAGTCGTCCTGAATATATTTTGACGCGTCGTGGTGTTGGTTATTATATGAAGAATTATGACTAGTATTGGCTTAAACATCACAAGCTTTGAACTAGCCTTACTCTTTACGCTCCTTTTTGTGGCTTTCTACTTTATTTTTCTTGCTTATCGTGATTATCGACGAGTCAAAAATATTCGAAAGTTGACCAAGAGAGTCAAGTCCCTAATGGCAGGTAACTATAATGAGGAGTTACGCTTAAAGGGTGATCCAGAGCTTTTAGAGCTAGCTGACAGCTTGAATGATTTATCGGACGTTTTTCGTTTGACGCATGAAAATCTAGCCCAGGAAAAAAACCGCTTATCATCAGTCCTCTCTTATATGAGTGATGGAGTCATTGCGACTAATCGACGTGGTCAAATTACCATGATTAATAGCACAGCTCAGCGTTTGTTGAATCTAGATTTTGAAACAGCGACACAGATGTCCATTTTAGATTTATTAGATGGCGAAAATCCCTATACTTATAATGAATTGTTATCTAAGACTCCTGAGATTCATTTGTCTCGTCGAGATGCCAACGATGAGTTTGTGACCCTACGCGTTAACTTTGCCCTTATTCGTAAAGAATCTGGTTTTGTCTCAGGTCTGGTTGCCGTCCTTCACGATGCCACTGAGCAGGAAAAAGAAGAGCGGGAACGCCGACTCTTTGTATCAAACGTTAGTCATGAGTTGCGTACACCTTTGACTTCTGTAAAATCTTATCTGGAGGCACTTGATGATGGTGCTCTTGACGAAGAGATTGCCCCTAACTTTATCAAAGTTTCTTTGGATGAGACCAATCGTATGATGCGAATGATTTCTGACCTTTTGGCACTGTCTCGTATTGACAATAAGAGTACCCAGCTTGACGTTGAAATGACTAATTTCACGGCCTTCATGACCTATATATTGAATCGTTTCGATCAGTTTAAGAGTCAAGAAACCAATACAGGTAAAACTTACGAAATTATTCGAGATTATCCGGTAAACTCGATTTGGGTGGAGATTGATACAGATAAGATGACCCAGGTTGTGGATAATATTCTTAATAATGCTATCAAGTATTCGCCTGATGGTGGTAAGATTACAGTGTCTATGAAGACAACTGATTCACAGTTGATTGTTTCTATTTCTGACCAAGGTTTAGGTATTCCTAAGAAGGATTTGCCGTTAATTTTTGACCGTTTTTACCGTGTTGATAAGGCTAGAAGTCGTGCTCAGGGTGGAACTGGTCTTGGCTTGTCCATTGCAAAAGAAATTATTAAGCAACATAAGGGCTTTATTTGGGCTAAGAGTGAGTATGGTAAGGGTTCAACTTTTACAATTGTGCTTCCATATGACAAGGATGCCATGATGGTTGATGAATGGGAGATGTAGTAGAAATGACCTCAGATTTAGGGTTTAAATATAGTATTTTGGCTTCAGGGTCAACTGGTAATTCCTTTTATTTGGAGACTCCAGAAAAGAAGATTCTTGTGGACGCTGGTTTGTCTGGTAAGAAAATCACAAGTTTGCTGGCTGAAATCGATCGTGATCCGAGTGATCTGGATGCTATCTTAGTTACTCATGAACACAAGGATCACATCCATGGTGTAGGCGTTTTAGCTCGTAAATATGGCATGGATATCTACGCCAATGAGAAAACCTGGCAAATTATGGATAGTAAAAATATGCTTGGCAAGATTGATAATAGCCAGAAACATGTTTTTTCTCGTGACAAGCTCCTGACCTTTGGAGACATTGATATTGAGTCTTTTGGAGTTAGTCACGATGCTATTGATCCACAGTTCTATCGCTTTATGAAAGATGGAAAAAGTTTTGTCATGCTGACGGATACGGGTTATGTTTCTGATCGCATGGCAGGTATTATTGAGAATGCTGATGGCTATTTGATTGAGTCCAATCATGATATTGAAATCCTCAGAGCAGGTTCATATCCTTGGTCAACTAAGCAACGTATCCTCTCTGATCAAGGTCACTTATGTAATGAAGATGGAGCGGATGCTATGATTCGTACCATAGGTAACAAAACTAAAAAGATCTACTTGGGTCACCTTTCTAAAGAAAATAATATCAAGGAGTTGGCCCACATGACGATGGAAAATCAGCTGGCACGTGCTGACTTTGGTGTTGGAACTGACTT
Organism: Streptococcus sp. Marseille-Q6379; assembly: GCF_965119505.1. Lineage (NCBI taxonomy): Bacteria > Bacillati > Bacillota > Bacilli > Lactobacillales > Streptococcaceae > Streptococcus > Streptococcus sp. Marseille-Q6379. The sequence goes on from NZ_CBCPLV010000002.1 coordinate 17,088, forward strand.
CAAGGTTTATGATACCTCACCAGACACAGCGACACCACTGACAGATATTTAAAACATAGCAGAAGAGCTGCACTAATGTGTTTAGTGCAGCTTTTTAAAAGGAAAGTATTCATGAAAGTAATTTATCTCTCGTTAGGGTTTGTCTCGCTCGGTTTGGGAATTCTTGGGATTCCCCTTCCTATCTTACCAACAACCCCTTTTCTACTTTTAGCCATTGCTTGCTTTGCTAGAAGTTCTAAACGTTTTGAGAAATGGTTATACCATACTAAGCTATATCAAAGTTATGTAGCCGATTTTAGAGAAACCAAATCAATTGCCAAAGAACGAAAGAAAAAGATTATCATCCAAATCTATGTTTTGATGGGAATTTCAATCTTTTTTGCACCTATCCTTTGGGTGAAAATCGGACTTTTTTGCTTGACAGTCTTCATCACCTATTATTTATTTAAGGTTATTCCTGATAAAGACTAAGATATCATCAAAAAATGAGACTTCCAAGATGGAGTCTCATTTTATATATTATTAATGTTTGCTACGTAATTTCTTACGGAGTTTATAGGCAAAATTGGCTAGTCCGTAAAGAGGGCTAACTGGAAGGTTAAATTCCCCAATAAATTGTTCAATGCGTGGGTTAAATTTTGACTTGAAATTGTACAAGCCACCATCAAGCGAATTTTCAATTCCTCCCATGTTTTGCCACTCGGCACCACGCTCGAAAGCGTGATTAGCTGTCTCATACCATGTCAGGATAGCCGGTTGATAACGGCGGTAGTCTTCATCCATTCCTGCATAGATATTCTCAGATGTCTTGCCAAATTCAAGAACGAGTGTACCTGAGAGTGGGACCGTCTTATTTCCAGCATCAACCTTTTCTTGAAGGAAGTCAATTTCTTCTTTTAGTCTTTTGTGTTCTTGTTTATTATTCTCGATTTTTCCTGGTTTAGTTTTTTCAGTAAACTTGGCTGCATCAGCAATGTTCTTTTCGAGTTGCTTATTGAGGTCTTTGAGACGGGCTGGTAAATCTAGTGTTGAGAGTGTAATGTAAGAAGACTCTGGGTAAGTAGTCAATAACTTTTCATAATAATCGATTCCACGAAGGTGGATGTTTTTACGGGCCTCTGTCTTCTTCATCAGAGAAGCGAATTGTTCAAGAAGCTCAGTGCCACCAAATTGGACTGAAATCCCCTTGTTTCGAGCAGTACGAACAGCCTGCTTGGTGCTCTTAGAGAGTTGTTCTTCAGTGAAATCTTCCTTATGGATGTTAGCCTGGAAGCGAGGTTGGATATTTTCAGCCATATCTTCAGTGAGGCCTGTCCATTCAACGCCAAGAGCTTGGATGTCTTTGGCAATCGCCATAGTCTCTTTACGGATTTCAGCTTCTTGTGAAATCAGGTTCTTTGTCACAAAAAGGCTTGGGTCAAATTTCACAAAGAGAGCACGCTTTGTTTTGGCATATTTTTTAAGTGAAGCCATAACAAAGGCGAGCAAATCTTTATCTTGATAATCCATAATAGGTCCACGAGGAATATAAATCATAGAAAATCCAAGAGGGAGTGGCTGAATAAGGACACTAGCGACAGCAACGAGATTACCATCTTGATAGAAACCTAGGCGGTCATTTCCCCAGCTATCCTTGATTTTAGCCCATGAACTACTTTGTAATAAGTTTGTTTGAGGACTATCTATAACAAAACGGTCATGCTCAGAAGTACTGAGTCCAGTTTTATAGGTATACATATTATTCTAGAACCCACTTTCTAATAGCATAAGCGACACCAGATTCATCATTTGATTTTGTGATGTGTTTCGCAATTTTCTTCATTTCTGGATTACCATTTTCCATAACAACAGGAGAGCCAACGACTTCAAGCATAGCACGGTCATTTTCTTCATCACCGATAGCCATTGTTTCTTCTTTATAAAGACCGAGTTTCTCAGCAAGATGGGTTACAGCAATTCCTTTGTTGGCTGTTTTCTTGAGGATTTCTAGGTAAAATGGTGTTGATTTTACAATAGTAAAGCGGTCATAAAATTCCTGTGGAAGTTTGGCAATAGCTGCATCAAGAATTTCAGGTTCATCGATATACATGGCCTTAACGAATTCCTTGTCAGCCACCTCTTCAGGTGTACGATAGTAAATCGGCATATGAACAAGTGTAGACTCATGAACCGTGTAGCGGCCAATGTTGCGATTACTTGTGTAGATACCATCTTTAGTAATAGCGTGAGAATGAACACCAAGCTTGTTAGCCAAAACCTCAATGTCAAGGTAGTCTTCGTATGAGAGTGTCTCACGAATTAATTCATTACCAGTAGAAGTTTCTTGGACAAGCCCACCATTGAAGGTGATAACATAATCTCCGTCTTGGTTGAGGTTAAGTTCTTCAAGAAGAGGAAGCACCCCAGGAATAGGACGACCAGTCGCGATAACAACCTTTACACCAGCAGCCTTGGCATCTTGAATGGCTTGAAAGACTTCCGGTGTAACTTGACGTTGGCTATTTAAAAGCGTTCCATCAATATCAACTGCAATAAGTTTAATAGACATAATAATTACCTGTTTCGTTTAGTTAGTTTCCCTTCTATTTTACTAAAATTTAGGCGCTTTGTCATAGTTCTTCCTGAGAAAAGTATTATTGCCTCTTTAAAAAAGTAGTTTAGGTAAAAATTGCCCAAATGCTTTTTAATTGGTAAAATAAGGTCAGACAAATAAAGGAGAGACAAGAGTGATTCGAGCAACCAACCAATTGACGGAAAAAGAACGAAAGGCAGCAAAAGCATTGATTGCTAGCTGTCAAGCCTATGACCAAACCTTTCGAGAACCTTATCTCTCCAATATGCTTAATTTTGATCCCAATATGCCGGCCTTTTTCCTCTATTTTCAAGAGGGAGAGTTGCTTGGTTTATTAACGGTTTATGCGGATGACGAAGACGTTGAAGTAAGCATCCTTGTGGATCCGAGTCATCGTCGTCAGGGGGTTGGTCGTGCTATGTATAGAAGCTTTGAAAAAGATATGGCAGCTTACCCTATTCGCTCAGTGACCTTTCAGACAGAGCGTGTTTTTCTAGATTGTCATCCTGATCTGGCAAGTCATTGGGGGGTGGTTGAGGATGAAGAGACCGAAACCTGGCTAGGACGAGATAAAACACCATATGCTCTGAATTCTCGTTCAGATGTCAAGGTGCTCTTAGCTGAATCTTCTTACCTAGATGAAATTGCCCAACTCCATCACCAAGCCTTTTCTGATCCAGAGGAAACGCTCGATGTGAGTCGCAGATACATTACAGAGGCCTTGAAGGATTCCGATGGCCTACTTTACATCCTCCTCAAAGAAGCTCAGGTCATTGGTGTTTGTACGGTCGATTTATCTGGAAATAGCAACTACCTCTATGGACTTGCGATTGCTGAAGCTTATCGTGGACAGGGCTATGGAAGCTATCTGGCAAAATCAGTCGTCAATCAACTCATTGCGCATAACGACAAGCCCTTTCAAATTGCAGTAGAAGATAGTAATATTGGAGCCAAACGTTTGTATGAAAATATCGGCTTTGTCAAACAAACCCAGGTGGTTTACTTGAAATAGAAATGGTAGACGCAATACTGATACTCTCTTTTAGTATAGAGTTGCTATTATCTTAAGTAGAAAAATAATTTTAGAATAGAAGGAATACTTAATGGAAATTAAAATTAAAAACAAAATAAAAGTAGGCGATCAAACGGAGATTATCGAAGAAATCCACACTTGTGAGGTTATGGAAAAAGGAGACTTTACTTATCTTATTCACCATAATTCCGAGAAAGAAAAAGTGGTTATTAAGTTGAATCAGGATGAGCTAGTGATGACGCGCTTTTCTAATCCTAAATCCATTATGCGTTTTTCGGCTAAGGTCCCTGCCTTGGTCCACATACCGACACCACTTGGTACCCAGCATTTTCTGACAGATACTAGTCTATTCGCCCATGACCCAAATGGACAGACAGTTGATATTCATTATCAATTGAAACATCCAGAAACAGAAGACGTTTTTGCTGATTATGAATTAGAGGTTTCTTGGTTTTAATTTTTGAAAAAATAGAATCATTTTGCTTGAATAAAGAATAATTTATGATAAAATGTAAAGTACAAATAAGGGAGTAGCAGGCGACTTTAATCATGAGATTTGATTAACAGTTGCGATTATGTCGTCATTACGAAATTTTGCATTTCCGGCATATTCTTAAACAGCGAGACTTGTTTTTAATTAAACAAGTCTCTTTTTGTATAATTTTTTATATAAAAAGAGTCTTGTTAGCCATTTTTCCCTATAGAGAAGGAGGAGATTATTTTGTCTAAAGAACAAAGTAAAGCCTTGTTTTACACACAAGGAGAGGAAGAAGTCCTAAAAAGCTTGGACACTTCCATTGATGGTTTGTCTACTGCACAAGCCAAGGAACGATTGGATGCCTATGGCTATAACGAGTTGGATGAAGGTGAAAAACGCAGCCTCTTGTCAAAATTCATCGATCAGTTTAAAGATTTGATGATTATCATCTTGCTTGTCGCTGCTGCCCTTTCTGTCATTACAGAAGGTATGCATGGTTTGACGGATGCCTGCATTATTTTAGCCGTTGTTGTTTTGAATGCAGCCTTTGGTGTTTATCAAGAGGGGCAAGCAGAAGCGGCTATTGAAGCTCTTAAAAACATGTCAAGCCCTCTGGCTCGTGTGCGTCGTGATGGCAATGTGGTTGAAATTGATTCACGCGAATTGGTTCCTGGAGATATCGTCTTGCTTGAAGCTGGTGATGTTGTTCCAGCTGATATGCGTTTGCTCGAAGCTGCCTCACTTAAGATTGAAGAAGCTGCCCTTACAGGTGAATCTGTTCCAGTTGAAAAGGATATTACTGAGACGGTTGAAGCAGAAGCCGGAATTGGTGATCGTGTGAATATGGGTTACCAAAACTCAAACGTTACTTACGGTCGTGGTACAGGGGTTGTAACTAATACTGGTATGTATACTGAGGTCGGTAAGATTGCTGATATGCTAGCTAATGCGGACGAATCACAAACGCCGTTGAAGCAAAGCTTGGAGCAATTGTCTAAGACTTTGACTTATCTTATTATTGCTATTGCCTTAGTGACATTCTTGGTTAGTGTCTTCATTCGTGGTGAACAGCCCCTCGAAGGCTTGATGGTTGCCGTTGCTCTAGCCGTTGCAGCGATTCCTGAAGGTTTGCCTGCTATTGTAACGATTCTCTTGTCGCTTGGAACAACGACTCTTGCCAAACGCAATTCGATTGTTCGTAAATTGCCAGCTGTTGAGACTCTTGGTTCAACTGAAATTATCGCATCAGATAAGACTGGTACCTTAACCATGAACCAAATGACTGTTGAAAAAGTCTATACAAACGGTCAATTGCAAAGCGCTGCTACAGAACTTGGTGCTGACAATACAACCCTTCGTATTATGAACTTTGCCAATGATACCAAGGTGGACCCAGATGGTAAGCTAATTGGGGATCCAACGGAAACAGCCCTTGTTCAATTTGGTTTGGACCACAACTTTGATGTTCGTGACGTCTTGAAATCAGAGCCTCGTGTGGCAGAGTTGCCATTTGACTCTGACCGTAAACTCATGTCTACTATCCATAAGGAAGCGGATGGTACATACTTTGTAGCCGTCAAGGGTGCGCCTGACCAATTGCTCAAACGTGTGACTCGTATTGAAACCAATGGTGAGGTTCGTCCTATCACGGATGAAGATAAACAAGCTATCCTTGCGACTAATAAGGACTTGGCAAAACAAGCTCTTCGTGTCTTGATGATGGCTTATAAGACAACGAATGATATTCCTACCTTGGAATCTGAGGTTGTTGAGTCTGATTTGATTTTCTCAGGCTTGGTAGGTATGATTGACCCAGAACGTCCTGAGGCGGCAGAAGCTGTTCGTGTCGCTAAAGAAGCGGGTATCCGTCCAATTATGATTACAGGTGACCACCAAGATACGGCAGAAGCCATTGCCAAGCGTCTCGGTATCATCGATCCAAATGATACGGAAGATCATGTCTTTACTGGCGCTGAGCTTAATGAGCTATCTGATGAAGAATTCCAGAAAGTCTTCAAACAGTACTCTGTCTATGCGCGTGTGTCTCCTGAACACAAGGTTCGTATCGTCAAGGCTTGGCAAAATGATGGCAAGGTTGTTGCTATGACAGGTGACGGGGTTAATGATGCACCATCACTTAAAACAGCTGATATCGGTATCGGTATGGGAATCACTGGTACAGAGGTTTCTAAGGGAGCTTCTGATATGGTCCTTGCCGATGATAACTTTGCGACAATTATCGTTGCCGTAGAAGAAGGGCGTAAGGTCTTCTCAAATATTCAAAAATCAATCCAGTACCTCTTGTCAGCCAACATGGCCGAAGTCTTTATTATCTTCTTTGCCACACTGTTTGGTTGGGATGTGCTTCAACCAGTACACCTTCTCTGGATTAACTTGGTAACAGATACCCTTCCAGCTATCGCTCTTGGTGTTGAGCCAGCTGAACCAGGTATTATGACTCACAAACCTCGTGGACGTCAATCAAACTTCTTTGATGGTGGTGTCTTCGGTGCTATCATGTATCAAGGTGTTTTCCAAACCATCCTCGTTCTTGCAGTATATGGTTGGGGCCTTGTCTTCCCAGAGCACCATACACAAGCAGAAATTCATGCGGATGCCCTTACAATGGCTTTTGCAACACTTGGATTAATTCAGTTGCTCCATGCCTTTAACGTTAAATCTGTGTATCAATCAGTCTTTAAAGTTGGTCTCTTTAGAAACAAGACTTTCAACTGGGCAATTCCAGTAGCCTTCGTTCTTTTGATGGCAACTATTGTAGTGCCTGGATTTAATAACCTCTTCCATGTGTCACATCTTAGTCTGACACAATGGCTTGCAGTTATTGTAGGTTCCTTCTTGATTGTGGTATTGGTTGAATTAGTCAAAGCTATTCAACGTGCCCTTGGTAAGGATAAGGACGCTATTTAAGACATAAAGTCAGAGATAATGGTCTCTGGCTTTTTCTTATCACATCTTGAATTCAGGAGGAGGCTTGTTTATAATTGAAGAGAAATGATCACAAGTTAAGGAGAAGGCCATGAACGAGACTATTAAGACACAACTCAATCACCGTAGCATCCGTCAATTTAAACCTCTAGCTTTGACACGAGAAGAAGTTAACCTTTTGCTTGATGTTGCAAGACATACAGCAACGAGTAATTTTAGACAGTCCTATTCGATTATCAGTATTACTGATGAAACATTGAAGAAAGAAATTGCAGAGATTGCCAACCAGCCTTATATTCCAAATGCTGGGCATCTTTTTGTATTTGTTGTGGACCAAAGACGTAACACACTGATTGCAGAGGCAAAAGGCGCTGAAGCCTTGGTCCAAGGTAGTCCCGAACGCTTTATCTCGGCCTTCTCGGATGCTATGATAGCTGCTCAAAATATGGTAGTAGCTGCTGAGAGTTTAGGTATGGGAACAGTTTACCTTGGCAGTATCTTGAATGATAACGCTAAACTTTCAGAGCTTCTCAAACTTCCAAAGTATGTCTATCCAGCAGTAGGATTAGCAGTTGGTTGGCCAAATCAAGAACCGCAGCTAAAACCTCGTTTACCCCGCCACGTCATCCATATGGAAAATTATTATCGGGACTTAGAACATCCTTTAGAGGAGCTAAAAGATTACGACGCTGAAGTTCATGAGTATTATGACCTTCGTGATCTCAATAACAGAGTTGATGAATTTACAACACAGATTGCAAAGACAATGGATCAATCCGTTGCCAATCGTGCGAATACCTTGAAGGACCTTCAAAAGCAGGGATTTTTCACCGACTAAAAAACGACTCCTAAAGAGTCGTTCTACAAATCAAATAGTGTCATGGATGAAAGGAACTTATTTGCCAGTTCCTTTTTTTCATATTCTAAAAACTCTGACCGTTTCTTGACCAGGTTGTAACGTTTGGAGAGGTTCCATGTTCCAGTAGGATTGAGTTCAGGGTGATTGGAAACAAAGTCGATGGTTAAATCCCATTCTCGTCGGTATCCAAGAGGACGCGAGTGATAGGTTACGCCATCAATAGTTACCGTCCCATAACTGCGGTGGGCATGACCAAAAACAACATCTTTAACGCCATGCTTGGCAAAAATCTGGTGGAATTTTTCCGAGCCCAAGTAGGCATTAAAAGGTGCAAAACGTTGATGCGTCATGGTAAAGCGGCTGTGAGGAACAAAATGCATGGCAACTATAAGGTTACCAGTGTCTAACTCACTTAAGACATTATCTAGCCTTTTAAGACTAGTTTGACAGATATCCGGATCAGTCCCCAATCGTTTAAGTCGTCGGTCGAACCAAAGTTGTTTCTTACGTTTAAGAATCTTATCTAACGTTTCATCTGAATAGGAATAGTCATACCACCCATGAAAAGCCAATAAAGTCTTACTACCTAAATTTATCACTTGAAAATCAAGATTATCAATAAGGTCCTCTTCTAAATCAAGCATATCATGATTGCCTAAATTATAGGTGACCTTGACCTCCTTAGACAGTTTTCGTAGAAAAGGTTTTGTGTCGATAAAATAATGGTTAGAAATATCACCAGCGATATGGAGATGGCTAACCTCTTGATTTTTTAGGCACTTTATAAGAGTATCAATTTCATATGTTTCAAAGTGATTTATATCAATATGTAAATCACTCATTACTGCAAGTCTCGTCATAGAAACATTGTAACAAAAAGGTTAAGGCTTGTCTGTAAATGAAGATGGTGGAAAATACTTGCCCTTAGACTACAATTTCATTATGATAAGAATATGGATATCAAATTAGAAATACAAAAGATGGCCAAGGAGATTGGCATTTCAAAAATTGGTTTTACTACCGCCGATGATTTCGCCTATCTGGAAAAATCCCTTCGACTTGGTGTCGAAGAAGGGCGAACAACAGGCTTTGAACATAAAAATATTGAAGAGCGTATTTATCCTAAGTTGACCTTGGAATCAGCTAAAACCATCATTTCCATTGCAGTTGCCTATCCGCATAAGCTGCCACAACAACCTCAAAAAACAGAATATAAGCGTGGCAAAATCACTCCAAATTCATGGGGTCTAGATTATCACTATGTTTTGCAGGACAAACTAAAACGCCTGGCAGAAGGCATTGAAAAACTGACGGAAAACTTCGAATATAAAGGTATGGTGGATACTGGAGCTCTGGTCGATACAGCAGTGGCCAAGCGAGCTGGAATAGGCTTTATCGGAAAGAATGGACTAGTTATTTCGAAAGAATACGGGTCCTACATGTATCTTGGCGAGCTTATCACTAATCTAGAGATTGAACCAGACCAAGAAGTTGATTATGGTTGTGGGGATTGCCGTCGTTGTCTGGATGCCTGTCCGACCTCTTGTCTCATCGGCGATGGAACTATGAATGCCCGTCGTTGCCTATCCTTTCAAACACAGGATAAAGGCATGATGGATATGGAGTTTCGAAAGAAGATAAAGACTGTTATCTATGGTTGTGACATTTGTCAGATTTCCTGTCCATATAACAGAGGTATCGATAATCCACTGGCTTCGGACATTGATCCTGAGCTTGCCATGCCCGAATTACTTCCTTTTCTTGAGCTGACAAACAAATCTTTCAAGGAGAAATTTGGGATGATTGCCGGTTCATGGCGCGGGAAGAATATTCTTCAACGTAATGCTATTATTGCCTTGGCTAACCTACATGATCGCAATGCTATTGTCAAACTGATGGAGATAATTGATAAGAATAATAATCCCATCCATACAGCGACTGCCATTTGGGCTCTCGGTGAGATTGTTAAGAAACCTGATGAGGCTATGTTAGATTACATGAGGGAACTGTCACCTAAGGATGAAGAATCCCAAGCGGAGTGGGAGCTTGTGTGTGCAAAATGGCAAATTTAAGTGATTTATGCTAGAATTAAGCATAATACTATAAAATGGAGGAAACCTATCCATGGAAGTGGCAGAAATTCGCCAAAAAATCTCTGAAAATCAAGAGAAGCTCGTGAGCTTCGGGAGGTCTCTTTGACTTAGATCGTTTGGAAGAGGACATTGCGCTCCTCGAAAACCGAATGACTCAGCCAGACTTTTGGAATGATAATATTGCAGCTCAAAAGACCTCACAAGAGTTAAATGAGCTCAAAATGAAATACGAAACTTTCAACAATATGCAAGAACTCTCTGACGAGACAGAGCTTTATTTAGAAATGTTGGAAGAAGATGATAGTGTTCAAGAAGAGCTTGAAGAAACACTCGAAAAACTTGATAAGATTATGACAAGTTACGAGATGACATTGCTCTTGTCTGAACCATATGACCACAACAATGCGATCCTGGAAATTCACCCAGGTTCTGGTGGGACAGAAGCTCAAGACTGGGCTGATATGTTGCTCCGTATGTACCAACGTTATGGAAATGCCAAAGGTTTCAAGGTAGAAACTTTGGATTATCAGGCGGGTGATGAGGCTGGAATCAAATCTGTAACCCTTGCTTTTGAAGGACCTAATGCTTATGGTTTCCTCAAGTCAGAAATGGGTGTCCACCGTTTGGTTCGTATTTCACCATTTGACTCTGCCAAACGTCGTCATACCTCATTTACATCAGTGGAAGTCATGCCTGAATTGGATGATACCATTGAAGTTGAGATTCGTGACGATGATATCAAGATGGATACATTCCGCTCAGGTGGTGCAGGTGGTCAGAACGTCAACAAGGTTTCTACAGGTGTGCGTTTGACCCACATTCCAACAGGTATTGTTGTAGCTTCAACGGTTGATCGTACACAATACGGGAACCGTGACCGTGCGATGAAGATGCTTCAAGCTAAGCTCTATCAAATGGAGCAAGAGAAGAAAGCAGAAGAAGTGAATGCTTTGAAAGGTGATAAGAAAGAAATCACTTGGGGAAGTCAAATTCGCTCATACGTTTTCACGCCATATACCATGGTTAAAGATCACCGTACAGGTTATGAAGTTGCCCAGGTTGATAAGGTAATGGATGGGGATATTGAAGGATTCATCGATGCCTACCTCAAGTGGCGTATGGAAGAATAGTGATGATATACTATTTTTAAGTATTTAGATACTCTATCTCAATGAAAGGAAGGCTTCAGCTATTTTAGTAGTTGAACACTGACATTATGGCTCTTATTGAATTAAAAGATGTTACTAAGAAGTATGATAAGTCAACAACAGCCCTTAGACACATTGATTTGTCTGTTAACTCTGGGGAGTTTGTTTACTTAGTCGGCCCTTCTGGTGCTGGTAAATCAAGTTTAATTCGCTTGTTCTACCAAGAAGAAAAATTAACGAGTGGCTCTATGAAGGTTGGAGAGTTTGATTTAACTCGACTTCGTAAAAAAGATGTTCCACTCTTGAGACGTTCTATTGGAGTTGTTTTCCAGGATTATAAACTCCTTCCAAAGAAAACAGCTTTTGAAAACGTTGCATATGCCATGGAAGTTATTGGTGAGAAACCTCGTCATATCAAGAAACGGGTGACAGAGGTTCTCGAGTTGGTTGGTCTTAAACACAAGATGCGTTCATTCCCAAATCAATTGTCTGGTGGTGAGCAACAACGTGTCGCTATTGCGCGTGCTATCGTCAATAATCCAAAAGTGTTGATTGCGGATGAACCAACAGGGAACTTGGACCCAGAGATTTCATGGGAAATTATGCAAGTCCTTGAACGTATTAACTTGCAAGGGACTACCATTTTAATGGCAACCCATAACTCAACTATCGTTAATAACCTTCGTCATCGTGTCGTAGCGATTGAAGAAGGACGTATTGTTCGTGATGAAGAGGAAGGAGAGTACGGTTACCATGATTAGACGCTTTTTCCGCCATTTAGGAGAATCGATTAAGAATCTCAAACGTAATCTATTGTCGACACTTACTGCAGTATTTTCGGTAATGATTGTTCTTTCACTTTTAGGTGTCTTTGGCTCTGTTATTTTAAATACGCAGAAATTGGCTTCAGATATTGAAAAGAATATTCAGGTCAATGTCTACTTGGATCCAGATTCATCAGATGCCTCGAAAACAGTCAAGGAACTTTCTGGACAGATTGTTGCTAATAAAGACTACCATAAGATTTATGATGCTTTGACCAAAATCAAAGGTGTAGATAAGGTTACTTTCTCTAGTAAAGAAGAACAAAAGAAACAACTGATTGAAACAATGGGTTCAAGTTTCGAGACAGCTATTGGAGATGCTAACCCTCTTTCAGATGTTTACATCGTCCAAACGAAATCGCCAGATGATGTCAGTCGAGTTGCCAAGGAAGCAAAAGCCATTCAGGGTGTTGATAATGCTAACTTTGGTGGCTCAGATACTGAAATTCTGATGTCCACTATGAAACGTGTTCAATTTTGGGGAATCATTGCCACAGCACTCTTAACTATTGTGGCTGTCCTATTGATTTCAAATACCATCCGTATTACCATTATGTCACGTGCGACTGAAATTCAAATCATGCGTTTGGTAGGTGCTAAGAATTCATACATTCGTCGTCCCTACTTGATGGAAGGTGCTTGGATTGGAGCACTTGGTGCCATCATTCCTTCTGGGCTCATTTATCTTTTGTATCACATGGTTTACTCATCTTTGAATCCAGATTTTGTCAAAGGTGGTATTTCGATGTATGATCCAGAGTGGTTTGTCTATGCGGTTATCGGAACCCTCTTCGCAGTCGGTATTATTATCGGTTCGATTGGGTCACGTATGGCAATGCGCCGTTATTTGAAATACTAAGAGATTAAAGGAGAACTATTTTGGTTCTCTTTTTGTTTGTCCGGAGATTCAGAAAAGCAGATTTTCAACTATATCTCAAAATCGTCTGCTCAAAGCCCAAATCCAATCCCATATTTGGTATAATATTTAAAAAACATTGGAAAAGAGATGCATTATGACAAAGTTAGCTACCATTTGTTATATTGACAATGGAAAGGAGCTTTTGCTCCTACATCGTAATAAAAAGCCTAATGATGTTCATGAAGGAAAGTGGATTTCTGTCGGGGGAAAACTAGAAGCTGGAGAGACACCAGATGAATGTGCTCGTCGTGAAATTCTCGAGGAAACACATTTTACAGTGACTGATATGGATTTTAAAGGTATGATTACCTTTCCAGAATTTACCCCTGGTCATGATTGGTACACCTATGTCTTTAAGGTAACTGGTTTTGAAGGAGAACTCATCTCAGATGAGGAGTCTCGTGAAGGAACGCTTGAATGGGTACCATATGATGAGGTCTTATCTAAACCAACTTGGGAAGGTGACTATGAGATTTTTAAGTGGATCCTTGAAGATAGACCATTCTTCTCTGCAAAATTTAGCTACGATCGTAACCAGAACTTGGTAGATAAAACTGTAACATTTTATGATAAATAGGGAGGAACTATGAAGCGTAAAAAAACAGAAAATTTTTCAGAAACATGGTTTTTTAAGTGGATATTGAATAATCAGGCTGTCGTAGCTTTTTTCATCTTACTTTTGATTGGTTTGACGGTTTTGATTTTTACCAAGATTAGTCCCATTTTTTCACCCGTCATACAGTTTATGACCATTATTATGTTGCCATTGGTTATTTCTATGCTCCTTTATTATTTAATAAAACCTTTGGTACTACTTGTAGAAAGAACGGGATTGAGTCGAACCATGTCTATCTTGGTCATATACGCTATCCTTGGCTTGCTCTTGGTTTGGGGGATTTCAACAGCTATTCCAAGCTTACAAAATCAAATTTTGATCTTGATACGAAATGCACCATCATATATTGCACGTGCCAATAGTGAAACGGAACGTTGGATTAATCTGCCTATTCTTTCTAACTTCCATGGTGATTTAGAGTCCATGCATAGTGATTTCTCAGCGAGAATGGTCAATTATGCTGAGAACTTTTCTTCATCGGCTTTGACATGGGTTGGAACTTTTGCGAGCACAGTAGCAAGGGTGACAGTAGCTATCATTTTGGCACCTTTCATTCTCTTCTACCTTTTAAGAGATAGCCAAAAGATGAAACATAGCTTTGTCTCAGCCTTACCAACTCGCTTTCGTGAAACTACTGTTCGTATGCTTTCAGATATTAATAGTCAGCTCGAAGGGTATGTTCAAGGCCAGGTTACAGTCGCTATTGTTGTTGCCATCATGTTCTGTATTATGTTTAAGATTGTAGGTCTTCGATATGGTATGACTTTCGGTATTATGGCAGGTTTTCTAAACATGGTTCCTTATCTGGGAAGCTTTCTTGCTATGGTACCAGTTATAATCATGGGACTGGTGCAAGGACCCGCTATGTTGATCAAGGTCCTCATCATTTTCTTCATTGAGCAAACTATTGAGGGACGTTTTGTTTCTCCACTCGTTTTGGGGAATAAACTAAGTATTCACCCGATTACCATTATGTTCATTCTCTTGACAGCGGGTTCTCTTTATGGTGTTTGGGGCGTCTTATTGGGGATTCCAATTTATACCTCTGTCAAGGTTGTTGTTAGAGAGATTTTTGATTGGTACCGTTCTGTAAGTAATCTTTATCAAGATGATTTAGAAAATGAAGGACAAAAAGACGATGTTAAATAGTGAAAAAATGGTTGCCTCTATTGGAAACCAAGATTTAGACCACGCGGACAAATATTTTAAAAAAGCTTTACGAGAGGACCCTGCAGAGGTTCTTGTTGAGTTGGGCCAATACTTAGAATCTATTGGGTTCTTACCACAGGCACAGGAAATTTATGAAAAAGTTCGCTTTGATTTTCCAGAGGTTAATGTCAATCTAGCACAAATTGCTGCCGAAGATGGTGATATTGAAGAGGCTTTTCTCTATTTGGATGCCATACCTGAAGACTCTGACGACTATTTGTCTGCTTTAATTGTAAAGGCTGACCTCTACCAAATGGAGGGCTTAACTGATGTTGCACGTGATAAGTTGTTGGAGGCAAGTCAATTATCAGATGACTCATTGATTATTTTTGGTTTGGCTGAGATGGAGTTTGAACTTGGAAATTTTGAACAAGCTATTCATTACTATGCTAAATTAGATAATCGTGACCTTCTTGCGATGACTGGCGTTTCAACTTATGAACGCATTGGTAAGGCTTATGCCAGTCTTGGAAAGTTTGAAGCTGCTCGTGAATTTTTGGAAAAAGCTATTGAAATTGAGTACGATGATACCGTTGCTTTTGAGTTAGCCACTTTGCTCTATGATCAAGAAGAGTATCAAAAAGCTAATTTTTACTTTAAGCAGATAGAAACCATGTCTTCTGACTTCGAAGGTTATGAGTATATTTACGCCTTGTCGTTACATGCAGAACATAAAACCGAAGAAGCTTTACGAATGGCACAACAAGGGATTTCTAAAAATGCCTTTGATGTTCAATTACTTTTGCTAGCGTCACAGTTATCCTACGAGTTGCATGACACTCAATCTGCTGAATCTTATTTGAAGCAAGCCTTGCCATTGGCTGAGGACCAAGATGAGATTATCTTACGTTTAAGTACGCTCTATTTGGAAGAAGAACGTTACGAGGATCTAGTGGCTTTAGCCGATTATGAATTTGATTCTGTTTTAGCTCGTTGGAATATTGCCAAGGCCTACCAAGCACTTGATGATGAAGAAGAAGCTTTTCAAATCTATCAAGATTTGGCTTAAGATTTATCTGAAAATCCTGAATTCCTCCATGATTATGCATATATTTTGCGTGAATTTGGTTACAGGGATCAGGCGCGTGCAACGGCTGAAAAATACCTTGCCTTAGTTCCAGATGATGTCAATATGCAAACATTTCTTGAAGACTATTAAGCTGTGAAATGTTTTAATCATTGGTTTTAAGAGAGGGAGAGATACAATGAGCTTGCTCACTCCCTCTTTTTTTATTTCTCTATTTATGTTATGATTTTATTAGAACCCATAAGGAGTGAGTATGGTTAAGAGAGATTTAATTCGAAATATTATCATAGCAGTTCTTGCCATTGTAGTGATTTTGTTGTTGAGAGCTTTTGTCTTCTCAACACACCGTGTGACTGAAGGTCAGGCTAATGACTATATTCATGCTGGTGACTATGTTACTTTCAATAAAAATGTTGAGCCTCAGAAAAACGATTTTATTCTTTATACAGTTAATGGTAAAGAATACATTGGGCGTGTTATTGCTGATGAGGGTAAGAGCGTGACAGCTATGGATGATTTCCTTTATGTTAATGATAAGTCAGTTGACGAAGCCTATATTAGTAAGGGTAAATCAGCTTATTTGGCGACAGTTTCACCTGGGAATTTCTTCACTGATGATTTTTCCATTGCAACATTGACAGATAATAAACAAACTAAGATTGAAAAGGGGCAGTACCTTGTACTGAACGATAATCGTCGTAATACAGATGATAGTCGTAAGTTTGGTCTCATTGACAAAGATCAAATTAAAGGTGTTATCTCTTTCAGATTGTATCCTCTATCACGTTTTGGTTTCGTTGATGTCGATTAATATTTCAATACTACTAAAAAAAGCTAGGAACTTTTGATAAGTTTCTAGCTTTTTTTGCGAATTAATTGGTGATGGTTCATATTATGACGTTATGATACTGATAGTTTCATCGTTTTAAAATGAATTAGCAGAAATTGTAAGTAGAGAAGGAAATTAAGATGCAATTAGGATTTCATTTTGGATTTAAGAAAAGTAAAGCTTATGGACTGTGCGGTGTCATGCTGACAATCTTATTTTTAGGAATGTCTGGTCATTCGGCGAAAGCAGATGAAATGTTGTCTCCAACTGATACTTCTTCATCTTTGAAAGAAAGTACGGATAATCATGCGGCAAGCTATTCTGAAGTAGGAGTACACGATGATTCAACGAGTCAAATGAATCTACAAAGAGAAGAGGTATTAGAGGAGAAGCAAACAAGTCTGGAAGATTCTTCAAAAATAACTGTCTTAACAAATAGTTCTGTGACCACAAGCTCTTATCAAGAGGCAGATGATCTTAGCGAAATTGACCAGAATCAACGTCATTTTCTTAGTGCCATTAAGCAAGGAGCCATGGATGGAGCCAAGGAAGGAATCCTTCCATCTATCACGGGAGCGCAAGCTATTCTAGAAAGTGGTTGGGGAAGCTCTGAACTTGCTAAGGCTCCCAACAATAATCTTTTTGGCATTAAAGATTCAGAGGATTGGCATGGAGAAATAGTAACTGTACCTACACAGGAATATCTTAATGGTGACTATATCACAGTCAATGCTGCTTTTCGAAAATATGCCTCATGGAATGATAGCGTAGTAGACCATGCAAAATTTTTCACGAGTACCGAGTGGCGAAAAGACAATTATCGAAAAGTTGTGAATGAAACAGATTATCGCATTGCGGCTCAAGAACTGAAGAATGCAGGATATGCGACAGATCCAAGTTATCCCGGAAAACTTATCCGTTTGATCGAAGCCTATAAACTTTATGAATGGGATGCAATGTGTAATAATTCCATTTCTACCGTAGAAAATGAAGGAGTAGAGAGTCAATATCTCAAAGCTGACCTTACTATCACTGGTCTCAACAATGCTACGGGTAGCTATGATTTTGTCATTTCAAATTTGGTTGCGCCACGTGGCTTCAAAGAAGTCTTGGTTCCAACCTGGTCAGAAAAGAACGGTCAAGATGATATCATCTGGTACAAGGCAGCTAAGCAAGCAAATGGAGACTATAAGGTAACCGTTCGTTCAAGCAATCATAAGGGAGATAGTGGTCTTTATAATTCACATGTCTATTTGGTTGACAATGATGGTAAATTCATTGGCCTAGGTGGCAAACAAGTGACACTTGATATCACTAAAACTCAAGGAACATTGACTATTACCAATAATGATAAAAATCGTGGAACTTTTGATGTTCTTATCACCAATCTGACGAATCCAAGCGGTATTTCAGGTGTGGTAATACCTGTTTGGTCTGAGCAAAATGGTCAGGATGATCTTGTTTGGCATAATGCCACAAAGCAGGAGGATGGTTCCTACAAGGTGACTATTTCAGCTAGTCAGCACAAGTGGAATTCAGGTAAATACATCGTTCATGGCTATATTGTTGATTCTTCAGGTAAGAATATTGGTTTTGGGGCAACTTCAGCTGATGTGGTAGCCCCTAAGAAAATCGGTTCGGCATCAAGAGGAAACTACGATGTTTTAAATAAGGTTATCTATCTCGATGCTGGTCATGGTAGCTATGATCCAGGAGCTTCGTACTTTGGTATTTCTGAAAAGAGCTTGACCTTGGCTATCCAAAGCCGAGTTAAGGCCAAATTAGAAGCAGAAGGCTATCAAGTTATGACCACACGTACCAGCGATACCTATGTTGATTTGACGGATCGCTCTCGTGCAGCTAATGCCTCTGAATCAGATATCTTCGTAAGTATCCACATCAATGCTTCAGGCAGTTCAGCAGCACAGGGAATCGAAACTTATTATTACCAACCTTATGCAGAATACCCATCACGTATTAATGCGACCTACCATGCTAATCCGACACGATTGAGCATGAGTGACACTTTGGCCAATGCCATCCAGTCCAGCCTTATTAATGCGACTGGCGCTCAAAACCAAGGTGTGAAACGTCAAACCTTTGCAGTCTTGCGTGAAACAACAGCGCCAGCAGTTCTCCTTGAACTTGGCTTCTTGTCAAATCCTCAAGAAGCAGCTCGTTTGAGTACCTCTGCTTATCAAGAGACTTTAGCTAACGCAATTGTGGCAGGGATTAAGTCTTACTACGAAAAAGCAGCTAAAGTTTAAGTTATACGGTTAACCCATCAATATGCTGGGTTTTTGTGCTATAATTGAGGTAAATACTAAATACAACTAAAGGAGTGCTTATGGGCTACGATTTACTCTTAGAGCGTTTTTTACGTTACGTTAAAATCAATACACGTAGTGACGAAAATGCGACAAGAACACCAACAACACAAAGCCAGGTAGATTTTGCCTTGAAGGTTCTAAAACCAGAATTAGAAGAACTAGGTTTAAGTAACATCCATTATTTGGAAAGTAATGGTTACCTAGTGGCAACCCTTCCGGCTAACGATGACCAATTAACACGTAAGATTGGTTTCATCTCACATATGGATACTGCTGATTTTAATGCAGAAGGTGTGTCACCTCAAGTCATTGACTCTTATGATGGAGGTATCATACCCCTTGGAAGTTCAGGTTATAACCTAGATCCAGCAGATTTTCCAAATCTCAAGAATTATGTCGGTCAGACACTTATTACTACAAATGGCACCACTCTTCTTGGAGCTGATGATAAGTCTGGCATTGCAGAAATCATGACAGCCTTGGCTTATTTGAAGGCTCATCCTGAAATCAGGCATTGTGAGATTCGTGTAGGCTTTGGTCCTGATGAAGAAATTGGAATTGGCGCAGATAAATTTGATGTCGATGATTTTGATGTTGATTTTGCCTACACAGTTGATGGTGGCCCATTGGGTGAATTACAGTATGAAACCTTCTCTGCTGCGGGAGCAGAACTTACCTTCCATGGACGTAATGTTCACCCTGGAACAGCAAAAGACCAAATGGTTAATGCCTTGCAGTTGGCAGTTGATTTTCATAATCAGTTACCAGCAGAAGAACGCCCTGAGTTGACAGATGGCTATCAAGGTTTCAACCATCTTCAAACCATGACAGGTACTGTCGAAGAAGCAAAAGCATCTTATATCATCCGTGATTTTGAAACAGAGTCTTTTGAAAATCGTAAATCAGCCTTCCAAAAGATTGCCGATGAAATGAATAAAACTTATGGTCAGACACGAGTTGATTTGGTACTCAAAGATCAATACTATAATATGCGTCAGGTTATTGAAAAAGATATGACGCCTGTTGAGTTGGCTAAAGGAGTTATGGAGGAATTGGATATTACGCCAGTTATTGAACCCATTCGTGGTGGAACAGATGGTTCAAAGATTTCATTTATGGGTATTCCAACTCCAAACCTTTTTGCTGGGGGCGAAAATATGCATGGTCGATATGAGTTTGTTTCCTTGCAGACAATGGAAAAAGCCGTAGATGTTATTCTTGGAATTGTCAGTAAACCTTAATAGAGCTTGCTAAATACTGATTTTATGGTAAAATTAGAAGTAATGGAGGTGCTGAGATGATTAAAATTTTCGGCAAGTATCGTTACCATTGGCAACCCGAATTATCTTGGCTAATCATCTACTGGTCTTTAGCCATCACGCCAATCTTTATTGCGGCGGCCCTTCTGTTCGAGTTGTACTCGGTGCCCTCACATATTTTGATGCTCTTCACTATTTTCGTTGCCTTGTTTGGTTTAGGTTTCCATCGTTACTTTATTATTGAAGATCATGGGATTCTGCGTATTGTTTCTTTCAATATTTTTAAACCACGCAAAGTGAAAATTAGTGATATTGAAAAAGTCGAAGTTATTAAAACTGGCTTGAGCCTTATTTTTAAAAATGGTAAAAAACGTCAGTTTTATATGAGAAAGTGGCCAAAGAAATATTTCTTAGATGCTTTAGCGCTTCACCCTGATTTCAAAGGTGAGGTAGAGCTATTGGATCATATGACTAACTTTGATTACTTTGCCTTTTATGAGGAATCAAAAAAAGCCCTCAAGCTTAAACTTCGCAAATAAGGGCTTTAGTGGGACAAGACTTGACAGCAGTCAAAGTCTCAGGGGTGTTTTCAATAATTTGATTGAGTTGGTCGCTATCTCTGAACCTAACAATACCTTCGTCATCATAATCGAAGACGGGAGAGTAGGTTTGGCACAAACCACAAGCGATACATTTTTCTGGAATTAATGATACTTTCATAGTATTATTTTAAAATAGATTTATTGTTTTTACAAGGAGAATATCATGAGTAAAAAACCATGGGAAGATAAGGTTTCTGACGAAGAGTTGGAAGAAGTAGTTGACGCTGATTTTCTAGATGATGAAGATGAGTTTGAGGATTATGAAGAAGAAGAGGATGTAACTCCTTCTGATGAAAAACGCGAAAAAGGTGGTGGCTTCATTAATTCATCATTCTTGACAGTCTTGCTTGGATTATTCTTTGTTATTGTTGTATGTATTTTGTTCTTTGTTTTCTATACTTCAAATGTCGGTGGAAACAAAACTGCGGAATCTAAGGAATCATCTGGATTCTACTCATCATCAACTAGCAAAGTTGTTAAATCTTCATCTAGCGAGAAAGACTCAAACAAAGATGAGGAAAGTGAGAAATCTAATACAGAAAAATCTTCAAAAGAAAAATCATCAAAAGAGAAATCATCTTCAACTAAAGCATCAAGCTCTTCTAAACATGTAGTAAAAGAAGATGCAACTGAGTCAGCTGAGACAACACCATCAAGCGCTACGGCAGCAGCAGATGGTTCATCAATTGTTGTTCAATCTGGTGAAGGTGCTGGTTCAATCGCCGCACGTGCAGGTATTTCTGTAGATGAATTGGAACGTCTTAACCCTGATCACATGACAAATGGTTACTGGTATGCTAACCCAGGTGACGTCGTTAACGTTCAATAATTTTTAAAGCAAAGGAACATCATGAAAGATATTAGAATTGCTATTGATGGTCCTGCGTCAAGTGGAAAAAGTACAGTAGCCAAGATTATTGCAAAAGATCTTGGCTATACTTATCTTGACACAGGTGCCATGTACCGATCTGCAACTTATTTGGCCTTGCAGAATGGTTTAACTGAGGAAAATGTACCAGAAATTTTGGAGCAACTATCTCAATATCCGATTTCATTCGGAAAAGCAGCAGATGGTAGTCAGCAAGTTTATGTAGGTGATGTCGATATTACACACCCAATTCGTGATAACCAAGTTACAAATAATGTTTCTTGGGTCGCAGCTATTCCTGAAGTGCGTCAAGAACTCGTTGCGCAACAACAACGTATCGCTCAAGATGGGGCTATTATCATGGATGGTCGTGATATCGGGACCGTGGTTTTGCCTGATGCAGAACTAAAAATCTTCTTGATTGCCTCAGTTGATGAACGTGCGGAACGCCGTTATAAGGAAAATATCGAAAAAGGTATCCCTGCTGACCTTGAGACTCTAAAAAAAGAAATTGCTGAACGTGACTATAAAGATAGTCATCGTAAGGTGTCACCTCTTAAACCAGCGGAAGATGCCATCACTTTTGATACTACAGGTGTGTCTATTGATGGTGTTGTGGAATTTATTCAAGAAAAAGCAAAAAAAATTATTGACAAAGGATGACTCACTTGTTATACTATTAACAATGAGAAAAGCAGAAGTGAGAACTTCTCGCCTTGCGACTTAGGTTGTCTGGCCCAACATGTCAAATCCCTCTAGGGATATTATGTGTGCGGGCTTGTATATCAAGTCCGCTTTGTTTTTCTCTAAAAAAATAAAGAGGTGAAGATCATAGCTAAGAAAGATCTATTCATTAACGATGAAATTCGCGTTCGCGAAGTTCGTCTTGTTGGTCTTGATGGTGAACAATTGGGAATTAAACCATTGTCAGAAGCACAAGCTATTGCAGATGATGCAAATGTTGACTTGGTTCTCATCCAACCACAAGCTACGCCACCTGTTGCGAAGATTATGGACTACGGTAAGTTCAAATTTGAGTATCAAAAGAAACAAAAAGAACAACGTAAGAAACAAAGCGTTGTTACCGTTAAAGAAGTTCGTTTGAGTCCAGTTATTGATAAAGGTGACTTTGAAACTAAACTTCGTAATGGCCGTAAATTCCTTGAAAAAGGAAACAAGGTTAAAGTTTCTATCCGATTTAAAGGTCGTATGATTACTCACAAAGAAATCGGAGCTAAGGTCTTGGCGGAATTTGCTGAAAAAACGCAAGATATTGCGATTATTGAGCAAAGAGCGAAGATGGATGGACGTCAAATGTTCATGCAACTTGCACCAATTCCTGACAAAAAATAATTGTCAAACTAACACTATTTTAAGAGGAGAATTTTAAAATGCCAAAACAAAAAACACACCGCGCATCAGCTAAACGTTTCAAACGTACAGGTTCAGGTGGATTGAAACGCTTCCGTGCCTTCACATCTCACCGTTTCCACGGTAAAACTAAAAAACAACGTCGTCACCTTCGTAAAGCATCAATGGTACATTCAGGTGACTTTAAACGTATCAAATCAATGCTTTCACAAATGCGTTAATTCGCTACAAGCATTACAAATTATCTAAACTAGAATTAATTCGGAGGAATATATAAATGGCTCGTGTTAAAGGTGGCGTTGTATCACGCAAACGTCGTAAACGTGTATTGAAACTTGCTAAAGGTTACTATGGTGCAAAACACATCTTGTTCCGTACTGCAAAAGAACAAGTAATGAACTCTTACTACTATGCATACCGTGACCGTCGTCAAAAGAAACGTGATTTCCGTAAACTTTGGATCACACGTATCAATGCGGCAGCTCGTTTGAATGGTTTGTCATACTCACAATTGATGCACGGTTTGAAATTGGCTGAAATCGAAGTTAACCGTAAAATGCTTGCTGATTTGGCAGTTAACGATGCAGCAGCTTTCACAGCTCTTGCAGATGCAGCTAAAGCAAAACTTGGTAAATAAGAATTAAGGTGGGTCTTACCCATCTTTTTTTGTGGAGGTAATCATGATTCGTTTAGCAAAATTTGAAGATATTCCAAGATTACAGGAGTTATTGGAGCAGATTCTTATTGTTCATCATCAAGCGCGCCCTGATGTTTTTAAGTCAAAAGGCAGTAAATTTACAGATGCAGAGTTAGAAGCAGTAATTAATGACTTAAAAAAACCTGTGTTTGTGTACGAGGATGACGAAGGGCGTATCTTGGGCCATCTTTTCTTAATGATTAAAGAAGAAACTGAAAATGATGGTCCACAAAAGGCTGTTAAGACTCTTTTTATTGATGATTTATGTGTTGATAAGGAAGCTCGAGGTCAAAAAATAGGAGAAAAGCTTTACCAATTTCCCTTGGACTATGCTAAGGAGTTAGGTTGTTATAATCTGACACTTCACGTATGGAATGATAATGAGGGAGCTGTACGTTTTTACGAACGTTTAGGTATGAAACCGAGATATACAGAAATGGAAACCATCCTAAAATAATACGTTTTCATGAGAGAAATTTAACTTATGAGGAATAAAAAATTTTGATATGCTGAAAGAGAACTTTTAGAAATGGAGAATTTTAATGCCTCGTAATTTTAAAGAAGCTTTGCTTTTTACGATTTTAATGTGTGGAATGATGGTCTGTGGGATGAGTCTGTGGAATCTTCTCATCCTTGATTGGACTGGAGTAGTTCCCTTTGCTTGGGGTCACTTTTTCCAAGGCTATCTTCCTGGATTTGTGGTTGCTTTCTTACTGGATATGCTTTTGGTGGGACCACTAGCCAAGACAATTGCATTTGCAATTTTACATAAAGTAAAAGCCCATGATAAACGATGGGCGAAGATTTTAGTGATTTCTGGAACCATTGCGCTATTCATGGTAACCTTTATGTCGCTCTATGGATTAGTGTACAACGGTCAGTCGGTGACGCTTTCATCCTATGGTCGTGCTTGGTTGACAAATGTTATCATGGCCTTACCACTTAATTTTCTAGTAGTTGGTCCCATCTCACGCTTTATCTTGGGAAAACTGCAAAAACCATTGCCTGGTGAAGAAGTTGTAGAGAATTTTGAAGACGATGACGAATTACCAACTATAATCTAAGTAAAGAACTGGAGTTTCTCTCCAGTTCTTTTAATTTTAAAAGCAGCCACGGATGTGACTGCTTAATGATGATTAGTTTTTCTTTTTCATTTCACCATGTGGGTAGTAAGTTCCCTCTGGCATATCGTTAATGAAAACATGAATAGCTTCTTTAGGTGCTTTCGCAACACGTGATACAACCTCAGTAACTTCGCGAGCAAGTTCGATTTTTTGTTCTTCAGTACGACCTTCAAAGAGATCAATTTTTACAAATGGCATAATGCATCTCCTTAGTTTTGATAGTCCTATTATAGCATTAATTAAGAGAATATTCTAAAGTTTTTGGAAATTCTTGAAATGATAATATTGCAATGCTACAATGCGAGTGATTTCAATAGTAAGGCTTAAAGTAAAAAGAGGCCGCTAGCTAAGAGAAAGCATTCCTAGTTGAAAGTAATAGTATTACTTTTGATTCGATCATTCCTGATTTTGGAAATGTTTTACATGCTATTCAAAATGGTAAGGCGTCTGTGATGATGGGTAAGTGATTGTATTTTCTTTATAAAGGATGAAAACTCTTACTAAAAATGGTAAAATAATGCTAACTAGAGACAGTAAGGAGTAAATTATGACAATTGATTTTCGTGCCGAAGTTGATAAGCGCAAAGATGCTTTGATGGAGGACCTTTTTGGTCTTTTGCGTATTAACTCAGAACGTGATGATAGTAAGGTTGATGATAAGCACCCATTTGGTCTTGGACCAGTAAAAGCTTTGGAACATTTTCTTGCTTTAGCAGAACGTGATGGATATAAAACTCGTAATATTGATAATTATGCTGGTGACTTTGAATTTGGTCAAGGTGATGAAGTTTTGGGTATCTTTGCACACTTGGATGTGGTTCCAGCTGGGAGTGGTTGGGATACAGACCCTTATGAACCCGTAATCAAAGATGGCAAACTTTATGCTCGTGGATCATCAGATGATAAAGGCCCAACAATGGCTTGTTACTATGCCTTGAAAATTATTAAAGAACTCGAGCTTCCAGTATCTAAGCGTGTGCGCTTCATTGTTGGTACTGATGAAGAATCTGGTTGGGGCGATATGGAATATTACTTCGCTCATAATGGATTAAAAGATCCTGATTTTGGTTTTTCACCTGATGCAGAATTCCCAATTATCAATGGTGAAAAAGGTAATATTACAGCCTATCTCCATTTTGAAGGTCAAAATGATGGGGACTTTAGTCTTGTGTCCTTTAATGGTGGTTTGCGTGAAAATATGGTTCCTGAATCAGCAAGTGCAGATTTTACTGGACCTATCACTTTGAAAGAACTCGAGGCCAAATTAGCAGACTTTGTTGCGGAACAAGAAGTAACTGGTCAAGTGACCGAAGAAGCTGGTGTTTTCCATGTGACTATTCATGGGAAATCAGCTCATGGTATGATGCCTCAAAATGGTATTAATGGGGCAACCTACTTAGCACTTTTCCTTAGTCAATTTGATTTCCAAGGCAATGCTAAAACGTATTTGGATTTAATTGCTGAAACACTTCATAAGGATTTCTTTGCTGAAAAGACAGGTCTTGCCTATACAGATCCTAAGATGGGTGAATTGACCATGAATGCAGGTGTATTTAACTTCTCTAAGGAATCAGAAGATAATACGATTGCTCTGAATTTCCGCTATCCTCAAGGGGTTTATACGGACGCTATTAAGACTGATCTTGAAAAACTCGAAGGTCCTAAGGCGGTTAGTCTCTCAGAACACGGTCATGTGCCACACTATGTACCAGTTGATGATCCTATGGTAGAGACTCTTCTTTCAGTCTATGAGAAACAAACAGGGCTTAAAGGTCATGAACAAATTATTGGTGGCGGAACATTTGGACGTCTCCTCAAACGTGGTGTTGCCTATGGAGCTATGTTCCCTGGTTATGTTAACACGATGCACCAAGCAAATGAGTTTACTGAGGTTGAAGACTTGTACCGTGCTGCTTCCATTTATGCAGAAGCTATCTATGAGTTAATCAAATAAAAAAGAGAGACAGTTTTGTCTCTTTTTTGAGGAGGAAGATATGGAAACACTTGAAGAATTAACGCAAGCAATCATGTCCGATGAACAAAATAAAGCTTTTACGGAACAAGGTATAAAACCCTTGTTTACCATTCCAAAAACGGCACGAATTAATATCGTAGGACAAGCTCCTGGTATTCGCGCCCAAGAGTCCGGTCTTTATTGGAATGATCCTAGCGGTGATAATCTTAGGGATTGGATGGGTGTTTCACGCGAAGAATTTTATGAATCTGGCATGTTTGCTATTGTGCCAATGGATTTTTATTTCCCAGGTCATGGTAAATCAGGTGATTTACCTCCTCGCAAAGGATTTGCAGACAAGTGGCATGAGAAAGTTCTTGCTTTAGCTCCTGATATTCAATTGACAATTTTAGTAGGTAACTATGCACAGCGTTACTATTTGCATCAAAAATCATCGGCAAAATTAACGGATACAGTTAAGCATTACAAAGATTACCTTCCAGAGTTTTTCCCTCTCGTTCATCCCTCTCCTCGAAATAATATTTGGCAAGCCAAGAATCCATGGTTTATGGAAGAAGTAGTTCCAGATTTGAAGACCTTAGTCATAAAAATCTTAAGTCAATGATTTCTGATATCTGCACTCGGAGTGTCTTTAGGTATTGTTATCAAATTAATGAAGCAACATTCAGAACATATCCAGATGTTATAAAGATTTGAGCCCCTTGGGGCTCTTTTTGGTGCTATAACAAAAATATTTGCAAAAATAATTAACAAAAATTTTAATGCTAAGCTTATATAATACAATTTAATTCTAATTTTCAGAAGAAGTAACATATAAAATTAAGGTAGCTATCCTTTTAAACTAAAGAATCAATTAAATAATACTTACAAATTGAAAATGAATATAGATTTTTGGAAATATTAAGACAATTCTATTGACAGAAAGTTTAAAAGTGATAGACTTTAGGTGTTAAGAAAATATAGAAGGAAATTTGTGATATGGGAAGAAAAGATTCACAACGTTTTTCAATCAGGAAGTATAGTTTTGGAGCTGCTTCTGTTCTTTTGGGTACAACCATTCTTGCGATGGGGGCAACTGGTGTACATGCAGATGAGGTTTCAACTTCAGCTGCTACTGATACACCACTTAGTGCTTCTGTACTAACAGAAACTGCTGCTGATCCGGCAACGACTGTTGATCATTCAGAGAAGCAAGTTGTTTCTGTCAAAGAAGAAGGAAATACCACTGTAACAACAAGTGTTGTTACAACTGATAGTCTTGAGGATGCTAAAACTTCTGCGGTAAAAGAAGGGGTAGAAGTCGAAGAAACTGCACCTCAAACACATACATCCCTAGAGGGTGCTATTGCTGACAATCAAGCTCAATCAAAAGAGATTAATACGGTTGTTTCTGATTATCAGAAAGCAAAAGAAAGCCACAAAAAAGATGTAGCTGAGTATGATAAAGCTAAGGCTGAGTACGATGCTAAAGTGGCCGAAAAAGCAGCAGCTGATAAAGCAAACGCTGCTTCTAAAGCACAGTATGATACTGATCAAGCTGCTTATGAAAAAGGGTTAGCTAAATACCGAGCTGATAAAAAAGCCTATGATGCAGCATTGGAAGAGTATAATACTCAAAAATTAACTTATGATTCTAAAGTCGCAGAAAAAGCAGCTGCCGATGCAGCTAATGCTAAGTCAGAAGCTGATTATAAGGTACAGTTGGCTGTTTATGAAACTGCTAAGAAGAACTATGAAGCTGCTATGGCTCAGTATACCAAAGACAAGGCAAAATATGATGCTGAGAAGGAAGCTTATGATGCTAAAGTAGCTGAAAAAGTTCGTACAGAAATCGAAAACAAGGCTGCTCAAGAGCAGTATGAGAAAGATTTAGCTACGTATAATGCCGCTTATGAAAAATATCAAACCGATTTAGCTGCCTACAAGACTGCTAAAGCAGCCTACGTTGCTAAAGTAGCCGAAAAAGCAGCAGCTGATGCAGCTAATGCAGAAGCTAAAGCTAAGTATGACGCAGAAATGATCACTTACGAAGCAGCCTTGTCTGAATATAAGACAAATAAGGCTTTGTATGATGCCGCTCTAGCTGAATACAATACGAAAAAAGCAGCCTATGATGCTAAAGTAGCTGAGAAAAGGCAAGCAGAAATTACTGATAAGGCTGCTCAAGAGCAATATGAGAAAGATCTTGCTGCTTACAATACGGCTTACGAAAAATATCAAACTGATTTAGCTGCCTACAAGACTGCTAAAGCAGCCTACGATGCCAAAGTAGCCGAAAAAGCAGCTGCTGATAAGGCAAATGCGGAAGCTAAAGCCAAGTATGATGCAGAAATGGCTGTTTATAATGCAGCTAAAGCACAATACGATAAAGATTTACAAGAATACCAAGCTAAGAAAGCGCAATACGATAAAGATAAAGCAGCCTATGATCAACTTGTTGCTATTAAAGCAGAAGAAGATGCTGCAAAAGCTAAGTATGAAGTTGAGCTTGCAAAATACAATGTAGACCTAGAACAATACGGCAAAGATTTTGCTACCTACCAAACAAAACTTGCTGAATATCAAACAGCTTTGGCACAGTACAAAGATGCTAAGGCAGCCTATGATAAGTACATGAATGATAATGGTTTCCAAGATCTAAAAGATGTAGAAACTGTTCAAGATTTGACCTTCCAACGTGAAGGTGGAGCCATTCATACCATCGATGGCATCAGTGCTTATCTCACTCGTGATGCTCAAGCTCGTTTGAATACAAGCAATGTCCATCAGTATGATTCCAATAAATTGGAAGCTTCAGATATTGTAGCAACTAGTCCTTGGGCTAATAATGAAACTGAGTATATTCAAGTTAAGGAAGGCGATAAATTTGTTGTTACTTATGATAACTTGAATCAGTCAAGCATGCGTGAAAATACGGATATGCATCCAATCAAGCGAGTGATTTATCGCTATGAAATTTTGAGTCTTCCATCAAATGACGGTAAAGGAATTGCAGCCGTTAGCTCAGACCCAACTGTAACACTAACAGTCGGTGCTTCAACAGACCAAAATAAACCAGTTAAAGTTGCTGTAGATGTTGAATTCTATGATGGTAATGGCAATAAGTTTGATTTGACACAGCACAATGCGATTGTTGCTTTGAACTCTCTTAACCACTGGACAGGTGCTTCTTATGTAGATAGTGGGGATAAACCTCGTGCCCTTACAGTAGAAGCCAAGGATAAAGATGGTAACACTGTTCGAGGATCTTGGAATCCATATGCAGATGGTTCATCAATGAGCATTGAAAACAATGCAGTTGTTGTTAAAAATGGAACAGCTGACTTTGGTACTGCTGACGTCACTATCTCTGCTGAAAACCCAATCAAGATTGTGGCACAAAAAGCAACGTGGAATGGTAGTGAATTTACAGTTAGTGAAGAAACTGTTATTGACGCAACTTCAGTCAATGTTTCAGGTGCTGGGAATGGTCACTCTATCGGAACAGATGAGTTCACATTAGATGGTAAAGATGATGTTATCGGTTCTTATACGATTGATCCAACTTCAGGACGTATCATCTTTACTCCTAAGAAGAAATTTGAAAATGTAGAGCACCAAGAATCTGTAAATGTTGGAAACAATAAATACATTCCAATTCCAAATTCAAGTGTTTCTTACGATTCTGCTACAAAAGAGGTGACATCATTTAAAGATAACCAATACATTGAACATGGATCTATCTTTAATGGTGAATCTTCAACGACTCTTGAAGGTTGGGACAATCCATCTTCTCCATACCTCTATTATGGTGGAGCAGGCTTGAAGATGGCTGATGGTCACTTGGTATTTACGGCCAATGGAGCTAATGCATCTGGTCAACCAACGGTTTACTGGTTTGCGATTAACTCAAACGTTGGTATTCCAAAAAATCCAGGTGAAGCGCCAAAAGAGCCAACAGCTCCTGAAGAACCAAAGGCTCCAACACCACCAACGATTACATTGGAAGTTCTTCCAGCGGTACCAACAGAACCAACTCCGCCAACAGCCCCTACGGCACCAACAGAACCTAACTATACAGTTGTTACAGTTGATGCAGAGGAACCTAAGGCTCCAACAGAACCAAAAGCTCCAACGCCACCAACTCCGACAGTTGTTGAAGTTCCAGCGGAACCAAGCAAACCAGAAGAACCTAAAGCGCCAACACCACCGACAGAACCTAACTACACTGTGGTTACAGTTGATGCAGAGGAACCTAAGGCTCCAACAGAACCAAAAGCTCCAACGCCGCCAACTCCAGCTTTAGTTGAAGTGCCAGTAGAGCCACGTAAGATTACGGCACCAGTAGAACCTAAGGCTCCGACTCCACCTACACCTGTAGTTGTAGAGATACCTGGTGAGCCAACAAAACCAACGCCACCAACAGAGCCAACAGCTCCAACACCACCAACTATGGTCACAGTTAATGTTCCTAATAAACCTGTTTCACCTAAAGAACTTGTAGCTCCTAAGGTGAAATGGCATAAAAATTATCTTGTTGAGCGAGTAACTCGTCCAGTGCCAACGCCACCAACAACTCCTCAAAAACCAAAAACTCCTGGAACACCTACAGGACCAAGTGTAACACCAACTTCTTCTGTGATTGCTAAGCAAGAAACAGAAAGAAATAATAGTGGACAATTGCCAGAAACAGGTGATTCTAACCAAAAATTAGCATCTGTAACAGGTGTAGGCTTGCTTACAATGGCACTTACAGGTCTATGGTCAACTCGCAAACGTAAACATTAATAAGATAAAATAAAAGATTAGGTTGTTTTGTTATGCAAGACGTCTAGTCTTTTTTAGTTACTTATTGATAGATGTTTGTCTTTTAAAATAAGCTTTAATGTTAAAACTAATATAGAAAGATAAAGGAGAGAATCTAGGTAGATAGCTATCCGAAAGCTAAATATCACAATGAAAATCAAAATGAAAGCTTATTATCGCTTGTTTTTCATGATTTTTTCAATAAAAAAACATTAAAGTGAATCATCCTGTATATTATAAAATTAAACCTTCTATTTACAACGAAAACACTATTTATTATAGGGTTTTATCTATCAAATACTTTGATATTAAAAAGTATTTGAATTTAAGAATCTAATAAAATTTAAAGGAATGGATGTTTTTATGAGATATCTCAAATTGACAAGGTTCTTTCTTTTGTTAGAATATGAACATAACTAAATATAGAAGGACGTAATTTAAATGGGGAAAAAGGAATTACAACGTTATTCACTCAGAAAGTCTAGCCTTGGTGCGGCTTCTGTTCTTTTGGGGACTGCAGTTCTTGCAGTAGGAGCTTCAAATGCAAGCGCTGATGAAGTATCAACAACTACAGATTCAGTAACACCAGCAGTTGAAGCAACAGATGCTGTTGAAGAAAGCACTTCTGCCGTAGCAGATTCAACTGAGAAGAAGGTTGTTAACGTTACTGAAGAAGGCAACACAACTGTTACAACGAGTGAAGTAACAAATACAAGCTTAGAAGCTGCAAAAACAGCTGCAACTAACGAAGGGGTTGAGGTTAAGGAAGAACCTGCTCAAACCAAAGAAACTGTTGAAGCAGCTGCTGCAGATAATAAAGCACAAGCAGAGAAAATCAATACAGTCGTTTC
Source organism: Streptococcus sp. Marseille-Q6379 (assembly GCF_965119505.1). NCBI lineage: Bacteria > Bacillati > Bacillota > Bacilli > Lactobacillales > Streptococcaceae > Streptococcus > Streptococcus sp. Marseille-Q6379. The sequence continues at coordinate 49,503 of NZ_CBCPLV010000002.1, forward strand.
AGATTATAAAGCGGCTAAAGAACAATACAAGTCAGATAAAGCTGACTATGATAAAGCAAAAGCAAACTACGATGCCAAATTAGCTGAGAAAGCACTTGCTGATAAAACAAATGCTGAAGCTCAGGCTAAATATGATACTGAAAAAACAGCTTATGATAAAGCTTCAGAGCAATACCAAATTGCTAAGCAAGCTTATGACTCAGCCCTTTCAGAGTACAAGACTAAGAAAGTTACTTATGATGCTAAGGTAGCAGAAAAAGAAGTAGCTGATAAAGAAAATGCCTTGTCTGCAGCTAAATACCAAGCAGAATTGGCAACTTATAACCAAGCGAAAGCTGATTATGAAGCAGCTCTTGCACAGTACAATAGCGATAAAGCCAAATACAATGCTGAAAAAGCTAATTATGATAATAAAGTAGCTGAAAAAGTTGTTACTGAAAAACGTAACGCTGAAGCTGAAGCTAAATATCAAACTGAGCTAGCAGCATATAATGAAGCAAAAGCTAAATATGATGTAGAAAAAGCAGCATATGACAAGAATCTTGAACTTTATAATGCTAAGAAAATAGCTTATGAAGCAGATCTTGAAACAAAACAAGCTATTGAAAAATACAATGCAGATGCTAAAGCTAAATACGAAGCAGCCTTGGTTGTCTACAATGAGCAAAAAGCTAAATATGACCAAGAATACCTTGAGTATCAAAACAAATTAGCTGTCTACCAAACAGCACTTAAACAATACCAAGAAGCTAAAACAGCTTACGATAAATACATTAATGATCCTGTATATCGTAACCTTAAAGATGCTGAAGTTGTTCAAGAATTGACCTTCCAACGTGAAAACGATGCAACACACAAAGTTGAAGGTGTAAGTAACTACTTGACAAAAGAAGCACAAGAGCGTCTTAACACAAGTAATGTTTTCCAATATGACTCTAACAAGTTACAAGCATCTGACATTGTTTCAAATAGCCCTTGGACAAATACTGAAGACGAGTGGGTTCAAGTTAAAGAAGGTGACAAATTTGTTGTTACATATGATGGTTTGAACCAATCAAGCATGATTGTTGAGAATGAAGCATCAGCAATCAAACGTGTTGTTTACCGCTACGAAATTGTTAGCCTTCCATCAAACGACGGAAAAGGTATCGCGAAAATCAGTAAGGATCCAACAGTAACTATGACAGTTGGTGCATCAACTGATCAAGATAAACCAGTTAAAGTAGCAGTAGATGTTGAGTTTTACGATAAAGATGGTAAAATGTTCAACCTTAGTGAGCGTAATGCTATCGTAGCACTTAACTCACTAAACCACTGGAATGGTGCAGCTTATGTTGAAACATCTGAGCGCCCACGTCCACTTACAGTAGAAGCGAAAGACGTTAATGGTAATACTGTCCGCGGTACATATAATCCTTACGCAGATGGCTCTACTTTGGCAATCCAAAACGGTGAAGTTGTTACTAAATCTGGATACGCTGATTTCGGTGGCGCTACTGTTAACATTTCTGATGAGAACCCACTTAAGGTAGTTGTTCCTATCACTGACTGGAATGGTTCAGAATGGGTTGTCTCACGTGAAATTCCATCTGATGTAACAACTCTTAATGCTTCAGGTAGTGGTAATGGACACGCTCTTGGTAACCAAGATTATACATTTGGTGATAAAGATGATGTTATTGGTTCGTACAGCGTTTCTGCTGAAACTGGTTTGATTACATTCACACCTAAGAAAAAATACCAATCAACACGTCACCAAGAATATGTTAATATTGGTGATAACCAATTCATCGCTATTCCAAAATCATCAGTTACTTATGATACTGCTACTAAAGAAGTAACATCAGTCAATGATAACCAATACATTGACCATGGTGCAGTCTTTAATGGTGAGACAACATCAGAATTGACAGGTTGGGATAACGCTGATTCACCTTACCTCTATTATGGAGGTGCAGGTATCAAGATGACAAATGGTCACTTGGTATTTACTGCTGAAGGTGCAAATGCTGATGGTGCACCAACAGTATACTGGTTCGCAATCAACTCTAATCTTGGTTTGCCTAAGAATCCAGGTGAAAAACCTGAAGAGCCTAAGGCACCAACACCACCAACAGCACCGGTTAAACCAGTTATTAAAACAGTTGGTATCAATCCACAAGAACCAACACCACCAACACCACCAAAAGAGCCAGTGGCACCAATGCCACCAACTCCAGAGGTAGTTGAAGTACCTGGTAAACCACAAGAACCAACACCACCAACAGGTCCAACGGCACCAACGCCACCAACACCAAAAGTGGTTGAAGTACCTGGTAAACCACAAGAACCAACACCACCAACAGGTCCAACGGCACCAACGCCACCAACACCAAAAGTAGTTGAAGTTCCTGCTAAACCAGTAGAACCTAAAACTCCTGAAAAACCAAGTGTTGTATGGCACAAGAACTATGTCGTTGAGAGAGAGTCTCACGTGGTACCACCAACACCACCGACTCCACAAACACCACCAACACCTGTTACTCCTCCAACTCCAGTGACACCGCCAACTACACCAACTCCAGATACTGAAGTTCCTGTAGTGCCTCAAGCTGAGTTGCCACAAACTGGTGAGCACACTAGCAATGCTGGATTTATTGGACTTCTTTCAATGATTTTTGCAGCCTTTGTAGGATTCTTCAAACGTCGAAAAGAAGATTAAGTGGTGCTATTAAATTAGTTCCCCATCAAAACTAGATTCTATTTAGAATCTAGTTTTTATTTTTGCTAGGTTTTACTCCCTCGTATCATTTCTATTTACTGTTGAAACATGTTATAATTGTTTTGAACGACTATTATAGAAAGATGCAAGGAGACGAGCATGGAAGAACTTAAGAAAATCGCTGGCGTAACCGCTGCCAAATACGTTGAAGATGGAATGGTTGTTGGACTCGGTACAGGGTCAACAGCTTATTTCTTCGTGGAGGAAATTGGCCGTCGTATTAAGGAAGAAGGCCTTAGTGTTGTTGGAGTAACGACATCAAGTCAAACCACTAAACAAGCTGAAGGTTTAGGTATTCCTTTGAAGGCAGTGGATGATATTGACAGTATTGATGTTACTGTTGATGGCGCCGACGAAGTAGACCCTCAACTCAATGGGATTAAAGGTGGCGGTGGTGCCCTTCTGATGGAAAAAATCGTCGCTACACCTACGAAAGAATATATCTGGGTAGTTGATGAGTCAAAAATGGTTAATCAATTAGGTGCTTTCAAATTACCAGTTGAAGTGGTTCAATATGGTGCTGATCGTCTCTATCGTGTCTTTGAGTCGAAGGGCTATAAGCCATCATTCCGACTTACGGAGGAAGGTAATCGCTTTGTTACAGATATGAAGAACTATATCATCGATCTTGATTTAGGTAAGATTGAAAATCCAGTAGCTCTTGGTGAAGAACTAAAAGCTATGACAGGTGTTGTCGATCATGGATTGTTCAATGGTATGGTTAACAAAGTCATCGTTGCAGGAAAAGACGGTGTTAAGGTCGTTGAAGTCAAGGCCTAGTTCAATTTTGATTTCCCCTCACTTTTAATGAGGAAAACTAATTAATTTTTGTCAAACTATTAAATAATATAGAAAGGCAAGAGGTAATTTCGAAAAGATTTTATCTCTTTGTGGTGTTGTTATGTCCAAATTTAACCGAATGCATTTAGTCGTTCTTGATTCAGTAGGAATTGGTGCTGCTCCAGATGCCAATGACTTTGTCAATGCAGGTGTGCCAGATGGTGCTTCAGATACCCTTGGTCATATCTCTAAATCAGTAGGATTGAATGTGCCAAATATGGCTAAGCTTGGTCTAGGAAATATTCCTCGTGAAACACCTTTGAAAACAGTACCAGCAGAAAGTAACCCAACTGGTTATGCAACAAAATTGCAGGAAGTTTCTCTTGGTAAGGATACGATGACTGGTCACTGGGAAATCATGGGTCTCAATATTACTGAACCTTTTGATACCTTCTGGAACGGATTCCCAGAAGAAATTCTCACTAAAATTGAGGAATTCTCAGGTCGTAAAGTCATTCGTGAAGCTAATAAACCATACTCAGGTACAGCTGTTATTGAAGACTTTGGACCTCGTCAAATGGAAACTGGTGAATTGATTATTTACACTTCAGCTGACCCAGTTCTTCAAATTGCTGCACACGAAGACATTATTCCATTGGATGAGTTGTATCGTATTTGTGAATATGCGCGTTCAATTACCCTTGAGCGTCCAGCTCTTCTAGGGCGTATCATTGCTCGTCCTTACGTTGGTGAGCCTGGAAACTTCACTCGTACATCTAATCGTCGAGATTTGGCTGTTTCACCATTTGCACCAACTGTTTTGGATAAATTGAATGAAGCTGGTATTGATACTTATGCCGTTGGTAAAATCAATGATATTTTCAACGGAGCTGGTATTAACCACGATATGGGCCACAACAAATCAAATAGCCATGGTATTGATAATTTGATTAAAGCTATGACTTCTAAAGATTTCAAACATGGCTTCTCATTCACAAACTTGGTAGACTTCGACGCCCTTTATGGACACCGTCGTGATCCACATGGATATCGTGATTGTTTGCACGAATTTGACCAACGTTTGCCTGAAATCATTGCTGCCATGCGTGAAGATGATCTCTTGATGATTACAGCAGACCACGGAAATGATCCAACTTATGCAGGTACAGACCATACTCGTGAATATATTCCTTTCTTGGCTTATAGCCCATCATTCAAAGGAAATGGACTTATTCCAGTAGGTCATTTCTCTGACATCTCAGCAACTGTCGCTGAAAACTTTGGTGTAGATAAAGCCATGATTGGTGAAAGCTTCTTGGATAAACTTGTCTAAAATGAAGCGCTATGCATTTTTGGTTCGTGGGATAAACGTTGGTGGTCGTCACAAGGTAGTCATGGAAGAATTTTGTCATGAGTTAAAAGAACTTGGGATGTCAAATGTTTCTTCCTATATAAATAGTGGAAATTTTTTCTTCGATTCATCCTTGATGAAAGTGGAACTCCTCTTAGTTTTAGAGAGATTTCTTAATAAGACTTATCCATTTATTAAGGTGTTTTCTCTTTTTACTCTAGAAGATTACCAAAATGAAGTGGCATCTTTACCTAAGTGGTGGGAAGATGATTTCTATAGAAAAGATGTGCTCTTATATACTGAAAGACTTGATAAGAACGAAATGAGGAATGTTATTGAGTCTTTAGAGTTGGGAGATGAAATTATTCATCTTGGTCAACTTGGGATATACTGGGGTAAATTTGATAAATCAAGCTATAACCAAACGGCTTATCATAAGAAGCTATTGAAAGCATCTTTTTATCCTTATATAACCATTCGAAATGCAAGAACATTTTCAAAAATTGGTCACTTTTTAAGAATGAAATAAAATTAAGGGAGAATTAACATGTCGCTACTTGAAAAAATTAGAGTTACTCAAGCATTTTTGGAAAGCAAAGGAATTGAAAAACCTGAGTTTGGTTTAATTTTGGGTTCTGGACTTGGCGAGTTGGCTGAAGAAGTTGAAGACGCAGTTGTCATTGACTATGCGGATATTCCAAACTGGGGACAGTCAACGGTTGTCGGTCATGCTGGAAAACTTGTTTATGGAACTTTGTCTGGACGTAAGGTTTTAGCTCTTCAAGGACGTTTCCATTTTTATGAAGGAAATCCGCTTGAAGTAGTTACTTTCCCTGTACGTGTTATGAAAGCTCTTGGATGCGAAGGAGTTGTTGTAACCAATGCAGCAGGTGGTATCGGCTTTGGTCCAGGTACTTTGATGGCCATCACTGACCACATCAACATGACTGGTCAAAACCCATTGATTGGAGAAAACTTGGATGATTTTGGTCCTCGTTTCCCTGATATGTCTAAATCGTATACTCCAGAATACCGTGAGACTGCACATCGAGTTGCTGACAAATTGGGCATTAAATTAGATGATGGTGTCTATATCGGTGTAACTGGTCCAACTTACGAAACTCCAGCTGAAATTCGTGCTTATAAGACTCTTGGTGTAGATGCTGTTGGGATGTCAACTGTCCCTGAAGTCATTGTTGCAGCACATTCTGGTTTGAAAGTTCTTGGTATTTCATGTATTACCAACTTTGCGGCTGGTTTCCAAGAAGAACTCAATCACGAAGAAGTTGTGGAAGTGACAGAACGTGTTAAAGGGGATTTCAAAGGCTTGCTGAAAGCTATTTTGGCTGAACTTTAAAAAGGAATAATTGATGTCAAACTTAATGAATAATCCATTATTTCGTATCATTCGTGGAGTTTTTATAATTGCTTTCCTAACCATGGTTTGGTTGGTTATATTTTCTGCTATAGATACAAGTGGTAGTGAGATAGATTATGAACCATTTCAAGGAGCATCTATCGTATTTGCAGTTTTAAGCTATATCATAATAGTGTTTCTATTTCAATACCATAAAGTTGTTAACTTAAAAGAGTCAATTAAATCATCATACAGTGCAATTGAAATTAAAGAGCAGTATGTGGAAAAATTGATTGTACAACTGCGAGAACTGACTGATAAGATTGTAGACCATGAGTTAAAAATGTCTGTTAGAAAAAATGTTTCAGAATTGTTAGAGGAAAAAAAGTCTGTCAACAATTTGACTAACGATGAAAACAAAGCTAATCATTCAGAATCTAAGCGGAAGTCTTACGGTGAGTCTGGCAATTTTTCTAAACATGAATACTCTACTAAACTAGAGGAAACGAAGAATAAAATTATAGAGGAAATCGAAAGAGATACAAATATTACAGCTGATCAAAGTATAAAGGATTTGATTGCTGAGATTAAAGAGTCAGAAGTACTTGTTGCTAATCAAAAATTATACTACAATGAAATGGTGTCGCAATATAATAAAACAATTTACAGTTTGCCACTTGCTTTGTTAAGAACAACTTTAGGTCATTCAGAGATAAACTACTTATAACATAGAACAAAATCATTAAGACTAGAATATAGTTAAAAAGGTCAAAGAATGAAAGCTAGTTTTAGTTTTTCTAATTCAGCACGAGATTGCTTTACTATGAAATAAAAACAAAGAAGGGATTGACCCTACTCTAAAGACAGTAGGAAAAGTTGGTTAAAGCAATTTTAGCCATACTCTAATATATGGGTAATCAAGAGAAAAAGAGTTTGACTTGGCTCCCCAAGTCGATTAGGTTAAGTTTGGCTGTTTTGACAACCGGAATAGCTTCTGGTCTGATTGGTATTCTTTGCCACTATCTTTTAGATTTTATAAAATTTCTTGCTTTTGGTAACGATACGTCAGATCTCTTGTTACAATTTAACTCTATAAGTGCTTATCGACGCTTCGTAGTTATAGTGGTAGCTGGTGTCTTAGCTAGTATCTTTTGGTATTTCCTTCAGCGACGAGTGTCCCTTCTTTCCATTAGAAAGGCTAAGCAACTCGTTGGCAAGAAGAGTCCAAATTTTCTTGGCCAAAGTCTACATGCTTTGGTGCAGGTAGCAATCGTTGGAGCAGGTGCTTCGGTAGGCAAGGAAGCAGCTCCACGAGAATTAGGTGCCTTATGTGCTGGCAGTTTATCAAAAAAACTGGGTTTAGAAATTCCTGAAAGACAACTCATGATTGCATGTGGTGCAGGAGCAGGTTTAGCCGCGGTTTACCAAGTTCCCTTTGCCAGTACACTGTTTGTTTTGGAAATCTTGAGAGTTTCTTGGAAACTAAAAAACATTGGCATCATTCTTGCGACAACCTATTTGTCAGCTTATTGTGCTCGTCCAATTGTTGGTGGGAAAGCTATATATTTAGTTGATAAAGTAAGCTTACATCCTACTAGTTTGATACAGATTCTTGTTTTGACGCTGTTTGTAACTCCGCTTGCTCTTATATTTAAAGTTTTAGCTAAAAAGGCGAGTAAAAGTCGTATAACAGATAAACATATTCTCTGGACCATGCCCGTCTCTTTTATAATATTAGCTGGTATTGTAGCTTTCTATCCTATAATCATGGGAAATGGTCAGGTTCTAGCACAATGGATGTTTTCTGGAGGAACTTCGGAATACCTTCCGATTTTGCTAGTAATCAAAGGGCTTATTGTGTGCTTGTTGCTATGGTCAGGTACTTATGGAGGGACACTGACGCCTTCGTTTACTTTAGGTGTCGGATCGGGTTTCTTATTAACAAGGTGTCTTGAGACTTTTGGTTTATCCCTAAATCCTAATCTAGGAATGTTACTTGGTGCAACTATATTTTTAGTAACAACTTTGGATGCTCCTCTGACGGGAATAGCCTTAGTTCTAGGTTTTACCGGTCAAGGAGGACTGGTAGCAGTTCCTCTAATCTTAGCGGGTCTACTATCAAGGATAATTAATAATAGATGGAAGAAAAAACAATGAATATTCATTTTATCTTACACGAAACGTTTGAAGTTCCAGGAGCCTATTTAAAATGGGCTCAAGACCGTGGACATAATATCACATCAACCAAGGTATATGAGGAAGAGTTCCTTCCTGAAACCGTTGAAGGTATTGATTTTCTAATTGTGATGGGTGGTCCTCAGTCACCTGATGAGGATCGTCAGACCTTTCCTTATTATGACCCAAACGCTGAGATTGTATTTATGCAAAAAGCAATTGCTGCTGATATCTATATTGTTGGTGTATGTTTGGGAGCTCAGCTTCTGTCTGTAGCCTATGGTGGTAAGTATGAGCATAGTCCAGAACGCGAAATTGGTGTGTTTCCAATAACACTTACGGATGATGGATTAGCTGATGAGCATGTCAAAGGTTTTGGCACAACTCTCAATACTGGCCACTGGCATGGTGATATGCCTGGATTGACTGATAATGCAGTTGTTCTTGCTACTAGTCAAGGTTGTCCACGTCAAATTATTCGCTTTAGTCCTAAACACTATGCCTTCCAAGCACACCTAGAGTTTGATTCCCAAGCCATTGATTTACTCATAGCTGCGGATGGCGAAGAACATTTGCGTAAGCAAAATAAGGAGTTACCTTTTGTTCAAACACCTGAACAATTGCGTACCCACGATTATTCAGAAATGAACAAGAAGTTATATGATTTTCTTGATTCATTGACTCAAGCTTAATCCACTTTTAAAAAGTATTTCTTTATCAACTATATAATAGTAGAAAAATTATTTAAAAATAAAAAATAAGAATGGTAGATAGTGTGTTCAGGTTGCTCTTTTACCATCTAAAATAGAAATTACGGGTTAACTGTATTCACTAAATTGAATACGGGCGGAGAACGAAGTAAAAAGATAAACTGTCTAGCATTTATAATGTGTTGTCAGTTTCCAATTATTATTTTGTTCTCTGTCGCCTGTCCTGTATATAAAAAATGAAAGGAAGGGTAGTTCAGGTTTGAAACTGAACCCGGACTAGAGTATGTGTAAAAAAGATAAATCCTCCTAGATGCGAAGCATCTTTGTTGGATTTCCTATTTTTACTTTGCCTCTTTAACGCCCTTGGTATCTTATATTATGTCTATCCATATTGCTGCTAAGCAAGGTGAAATTGCTGATAAAATTCTCCTACCTGGAGATCCTTTACGTGCGAAATTCATTGCCGATAATTTCCTCGAAGATGCTGTATGTTTCAATGAAGTTCGTAATATGTTTGGTTACACAGGAACATACAAAGGTGAACGTGTCTCAGTAATGGGAACTGGAATGGGGATGCCATCTATCTCTATCTATGCTCGTGAGCTTATTGTTGACTACGGGGTTAAAAAATTGATCCGTGTGGGAACTGCTGGTTCATTGAATGAGGATGTTCACGTTCGTGAGTTAGTTCTAGCGCAAGCGGCAGCGACAAACTCTAACATTATTCGTAACGATTGGCCACAATACGATTTCCCACAAATTGCAAGTTTCAATCTCTTAGATAAGGCTTACCACATTGCTAAAGAGCTTGGTATGACTACACATGTTGGTAATGTCTTGTCTTCTGACGTCTTCTATTCGAACTATGGTGAAAAGAACATCGAGCTTGGTAAATGGGGTGTGAAAGCTGTAGAAATGGAAGCAGCAGCACTTTACTACCTTGCGGCTCAACACCAAGTAGATGCTCTTGCCATCATGACTATTTCTGATAGTTTGGTTAATCCAGATGAGGACACAACAGCTGAGGAACGTCAAAATACTTTCACTGACATGATGAAAGTTGGTCTTGAAACACTAATTGCAGACTAGTTTGTAAAAGGACGCCATTTGGTCGTCCTTTTGTGTTGTAGCTAATATCTGTTCGAAGTGACAATAGGTTAAAATTTTTCAAACTACTATAAAAAAATAAAAATATTCGGAAGAAGGATGCTTTTAAGGAATAAGTAAATATCCGACAATTTAAAAAACAACCGCTAAAAATGTGAAAAAGAACTTACAAAACAATGAAAAATGATAGAAATTAAATGCTTGATATCATAATGAAAAACGGTTTCTTCTTTTTTAAAAAGAATGACAATTGAAATGAAGTTATAGTAATGTTATAATGATAATGGGAAATGTCTAATTTTAATTTTTAGGAGCAATTTATATGAGTTCGCGTACGAATCGTAAGCAAAAACGTACGAGTAATAGATCGTGGGGGATGGTCAACGTTGGGTTGACCATTCTGTATGCTATTTTAGCATTGGTCTTATTATTCACCATGTTCAATTATAATTTCCTATCCTTTAGGTTTTTGAACATCATTATCACCATTGGTTTGTTGGTAGTTCTTGCTATTAGCATCTTCCTTCAGAAGACTAAGAAATCAGCACTAGTGACAACGGTTGTACTGGTTATCTTCTCGCTAGTTTCTCTGGTTGGTATTTTTGGTTTTAAACAAATGATTGACATCACTAACCGTATGAATCAGACGGCAGCATTTTCTGAAGTAGAAATGAGCATCGTGGTTCCTAAGGAAAGTGACATCAAAGATGTGAGCCAGCTTACTAGCGTACAGGCACCTACTAAGGTTGATAAGAACAATATCGAGACCTTGATGTCAGCTCTCAAAAAAGATAAAAAAGTTGATGTTAAAGTTGATGATGTTGCCTCATATCAAGAAGCTTATGATAATCTTAAGTCTGGCAAATCTAAAGCTATGGTCTTGAGTGGCTCTTATGCTAGCCTATTAGAGTCTGTCGATAGTAATTATGCTTCAAATCTAAAAACAATTTATACTTATAAAATTAAAAAGAAGAATAGCAACTCTGCAAAACAAGTAGATTCAAAAGTCTTCAATATTTATATTAGTGGTATTGATACCTACGGTTCGATTTCAACAGTGTCACGTTCAGATGTCAATATCATTATGACCGTTAACATGAACACACATAAGATTCTCTTGACGACCACTCCACGTGATGCGTACGTTAAGATTCCTGATGGTGGGGCAGACCAGTATGATAAATTAACCCACGCAGGTATTTATGGTGTCGAAACATCTGAAAAAACTCTGGAAAACCTTTATGGCATTAATATTGATTACTATGCACGAATTAATTTCACATCTTTCCTTAAGTTGATTGACCAACTTGGTGGTGTGACAGTCCATAATGATCAAGCTTTCACAAGTCTTCATGGGAAGTTTGATTTCCCAGTTGGAGATATCCAAATGAATTCAGAGCAAGCACTTGGATTTGTTCGTGAACGCTATAGTTTAGATGGCGGAGATAATGACCGTGGTAAAAATCAGGAGAAAGTTATTTCTGCGATTGTAAACAAGTTGGCTTCACTAAATTCAGTATCAAACTTTACTTCAATCGTTAATAATCTCCAAGACTCTGTTCAGACAAATATGTCTTTGGATACCATTAATGCTTTGGCTAATACACAACTTGATTCAGGCTCTAAATTTACAGTAACGTCTCAAGCAGTAACAGGTACAGGTTCAACCGGACAATTGACCTCTTATGCTATGCCAAATTCTAGTCTTTACATGATGAAACTAGATGATTCGAGTGTGGCAAGTGCCTCTCAAGCTATCAAAAATCTGATGGAGGAAAAATAAGTGATTGACGTTCACTCACATATTGTTTTTGATGTTGATGATGGTCCTAAAACTTTAGAAGAAAGTTTAGACCTTATTGGTGAAAGCTACGCCCAAGGGGTACGTAAGATTGTTTCAACATCTCACCGTCGTAAGGGGATGTTTGAGACTCCAGAGGATAAAATTTTTGCCAACTTTTCTAAGGTGAAAGCAGAAGCAGAAGCACTTTATCCAGACTTAACTATTTATTATGGTGGTGAACTTTATTACACCTCAGACATTGTGGAGAAACTTGAAAAGAATCTTATTCCGCGTATGCACAACACTCAATTTGCTTTGATTGAGTTTAGTGCTCGCACATCTTGGAAAGAAATTCATAGTGGGCTTAGTAATGTTTTGCGAGCGGGGGTAACGCCTATTGTTGCTCATATTGAGCGCTATGATGCCCTCGAAGAAAATGCTGACCGTGTTCGAGAAATCATCAACATGGGGTGCTATACTCAAGTTAATAGCTCTCATGTTCTAAAACCAAAGCTCTTTGGAGATAAAGATAAAGTAAGAAAAAAACGTGTTCGTTATTTCTTGGAGAAAAATTTGGTTCATATGGTTGCTAGTGACATGCATAATCTTGGTCCAAGACCACCATTTATGAAAGATGCTTACGCTATTATCGAAAAGACTTACGGAACGAGACGTGCTCGTAACCTTTTTATCGAAAATCCACAAACACTACTTGAAAATCAATATATATAGGAGAAACTATGACTCAGGAAAACACGAAGCGTGTTGAAATCGATGTACTTGCACTATTGCAAAAACTTTGGACTAAAAAAGTATTTATTTTATTTACAGCCTTTTATGTCGCTGTCTTTGCCTTCTTGGGAACTTACTTCCTCATTCAGCCAACATATACATCGTCTACACGTATTTATGTGGTTAATCAAGCTAATGATGGCAAAAACCTTTCTGCTCAAGATTTGCAGGCCGGTACATTTTTGACAAAAGACTACAAAGAAATTATTACATCAAACGATGTCTTGTCAGAAGTTATCAAAGATGAAAAATTGAATATGACAGAAGCAGAACTTGCTAAAATGATTTCAGTTAATATTCCTACTGATACTCGTCTTATTTCAATTTCTGTTAATGCTAAAACTGGTCAAGATGCGCAAACACTTGCCAATAAGGTTCGTGAAGTTGCTTCAGAAAAAATCAAGAACGTTACAAAAGTTGAAGATGTCACAACACTTGAAGAAGCAAAATTGCCAGAGTCACCATCTTCACCAAATATCAAACGTAATGTGCTTCTTGGAGCAGTGCTTGGAGGATTCCTTGCAGTGGTTGGTGTGTTGGTACGTGAAATCCTAGATGATCGTATTCGCCGTCCAGAAGATGTGGAAGATGCCCTTGGAATGACACTTCTTGGAATTGTCCCTGATACAGATAAAATTTAAGGAGAAGAAATGCCTCTATTAAAGTTAGTAAAATCTAAAGAAAACTTTGCCAAACAAACAGAAGAGTATTACAATACCATTCGCACAAATATTCAATTTTCTGGTGCTCAGATGAAAGTGATTGCGGTTAGCTCTGTTGAAGCTGGTGAAGGAAAATCAACGATATCTGTTAACTTGGCGATTTCATTTGCTAGTGTTGGGCTCCGAACACTTCTCATTGATGCGGATACCCGTAACTCTGTTTTGTCAGGTACATTTAAATCAAATGAGCCTTATAAAGGCCTTTCAAATTTCCTTTCTGGAAATGCTGATCTAAATGAAACGATTTGTCAAACTGATATTTCAGGTTTGGATGTCATTGCATCTGGTCCTGTACCACCTAATCCAACAAGTCTTTTGCAAAATGACAATTTTAGACATTTGATGGAAGTTGCTCGTAGTCGTTATGATTATGTCATCATTGATACGCCACCAATTGGTTTGGTCATTGATGCTGTTATTATTGCCCATCAGGCTGATGCCAGTCTTTTGGTTACAGCAGCTGGAAAAATTAAACGTCGTTTCGTTACTAAGGCCGTTGAACAATTGGAACAAAGTGGTTCACAGTTCTTAGGTGTCGTCCTTAATAAAGTTGACATGACAGTTGATAAATATGGATCATATGGTTCTTACGGATCATATGGTGAGTACGGGAAAAAATCAGACCAAAAAGAAGGTCATTCAAGAGCACATCGTCGTAGAAAAGGATAGCATTAATGGGGATGATGCGGCTCCTTATACCTTAACAGATTAAAAAGGGGTTTAGAGTGAAAGAAAAACAAGAAATTCGTCGCATTGAAATTGGTATTATACAGTTGGTTGTGGTTGTTTTTGCAGCCATGGTAGCTAGTAAAATACCATATACAGAGATTACCCAAGGAAGCATTGTCCTTTTAGGTGTCGTACATGTAGTGTCTTACTATATCAGTAGTTATTATGAAAATCTTAAGTATAGAGGCTACTTGGATGAACTCATTGCAACTGTCAAATATTGTTTCATATTTGCTCTAATTGCAACTTTCCTCTCGTTTTTTGCAGATGGAAGTTTTTCTATCTCACGTCGCGGACTTCTTTATGTTACTCTGATTTCAGGTGTTCTCTTATACGTTACAAATACTGTTCTTAAGTATTTCCGCTCTTCTATCTATACACGTCGTAAAAGTAACAAGAATATTCTTTTGATTTCTGATCAGGCACGTCTTGATAATGTTTTATCTCGTATGAAGGACAATATGGATGGTAGGATTACAGCAGTTTGTGTCTTGGATAATCCTTATTTCTCTGATCCATTTATCAAGAGTGTTAAACCTGAAAATTTGATTGAATATGCGACTCACTCAGTGGTAGACCAAGTTTTGATTAATCTGCCAAGTGAGCAGTATAAGATTTGGGATTATGCATCACCTTTTGAGCTCATGGGAATTCCGGTATCCATTAATTTGAATGCCTTTGAATTTATGAGTCAGGGTGAAAAACGTATCCAACAATTGGGTCCTTTCAAGGTTGTTACCTTTTCAACGCATTTTTATAGCTATGGAGATATCTTGGCGAAACGCTTCCTTGATATCTGTGGAGCTCTAGTTGGTTTGGTGCTCTGTGGGATTGTTGGAATCTTCCTTTATCCACTTATTCGTAAAGATGGTGGACCAGCCATTTTTGCTCAAGATCGTGTAGGTGAGAATGGACGTATCTTCAAGTTTTATAAATTCCGTTCTATGAGAGTAGATGCTGAAGAAATCAAGAAGAATTTGATGGCACAGAATCAAATGTCTGGTGGTATGTTTAAGATGGACAATGATCCACGTATTACCAAAATCGGACATTTCATTCGTAAAACGAGTCTTGATGAACTTCCACAATTTTGGAATGTTCTAAAAGGTGATATGAGCTTAGTAGGGACACGTCCACCAACCTTGGATGAGTACGAATCTTATACACCTGAACAAAAACGTCGCCTCAGCTTTAAACCAGGAATTACTGGTCTTTGGCAAGTAAGCGGTCGAAGTGAAATTACGGATTTTGATGAAGTTGTAAAACTAGACGTTGCTTATATGGACGGATGGACAATCTGGCGCGATATCAAAATCTTATTGAAAACAATTAAAGTAGTAGTAATGAAGGATGGAGCAAAGTGATGGCTTTCTCCATTTCTTTTAATGGTGATTAAATGACAAAAACAGTTTATATCGTTGGTTCTAAGGGAATTCCAGCAAAATATGGTGGATTTGAGACCTTTGTTGAGAAGTTAACTGAGTTCCAACAAGACAAAGATATCCAATACTATGTAGCTTGTATGCGTGAAAACTCTGCTAAATCAGGTATTACAGCAGACACTTTCGAACATAATGGTGCTAAATGCTACAATATTGACGTCCCAAATATTGGGCCTGCACGTGCCATCGCTTATGATATCGCAGCTCTCAATAAGGCCATTGAAATTGCTAAGGAAAATAATGATCAAGCACCAATCTTTTATGTTTTGGCCTGCCGAATTGGTCCTTTTATCTCAGGTATTAAAAAGAAAATCAAGGCTATTGGTGGTACCCTTATGGTTAACCCAGATGGTCATGAATGGCTTCGTGCAAAATGGAGCCTTCCAGTTCGTAAGTATTGGAAAATCTCAGAGCAACTCATGGTAAAACATGCAGATTTCTTGATTTGTGATAGTAAGAACATTGAATCATATATTCAAAAGGATTATGCGAAGTATCGTCCTCAAACAACCTATATTGCCTATGGGACAGACACAACTAAATCTCGATTGACTAAGGTTGATGATAAGGTTCGCACATGGTATTTTGAAAAGGGTGTCATTGAAAACAATTATTACCTAGTTGTAGGACGCTTCGTGCCTGAGAATAACTATGAAGCAATGATTCGTGGTTTTATGGCATCTAAGTCTGACAAGGACTTTGTTCTCATTACCAATGTTGAAGAAAACAAGTTCTATGACAAATTGCGTCAGGAAACTGGTTTTGACAAGGATCCTCGTGTGAAGTTTGTCGGGACTGTCTATGACCAAGAATTGCTCAAATACATTCGTGAGAATGCTTTTGCTTACTTCCATGGTCATGAAGTAGGTGGTACCAATCCATCCCTTCTTGAGGCTCTTGAGTCTACTAAGCTCAACCTCTTGTTGGATGTTGGCTTTAACCGTGAAGTCGGTGAAGATGGTGCTCTCTATTGGAAGAAAGACCAATTGGCAAGTGTCATTGATCAAGCTGAGCAATTGGATGAACAAGCTATCGAAGACCTTAATCAAAAATCAAGTAAACGTATCGCTGAAGCCTTTACTTGGGAAAAAATTGTTACAGACTACGAGAAAGTATTTAAAGGATAGAAATGCAGAAAATTTTATATCTTCACGCTGGTGCCGAAATGTATGGTGCTGACAAGGTTTTGTTGGAGCTTATTAAGGGGTTGGATAAAGATGCCTTTGAAGCTCATGTCATCTTGCCTAACGATGGTGTCTTAGTGAGTGCATTGAAAAAGGTTGGGGCTAAGGTAAAAGTTATCGATTATCCAATCTTGCGCCGTAAATATTTTAATCCTAAGGGAATTCTTGAGTATTTTGGTTCTTATAATCGTTATTCAAAGCAAATTGCTAAATATGCTAAGGAAAATGGCATTACTCTTATTCACAATAATACGACTGCGGTACTTGAGGGAATTTATCTCAAACGTAAGTTGAAACTTCCTTTGATTTGGCATGTTCACGAGATTATCGTCAAACCAAAAGCAATCTCTGATTTCATCAACTTTTTGATGGGACGTTATGCTGATACGATTGTGACAGTTTCAAATGCTGTGGCCAACCACGTGAAGCAGTCTCGCTTTGTAAAAAATGACCAAGTTCAGGTCATCTATAATGGTGTTGACAATGCCGTCTATCATGAAATGGATGCCAGCGCAGTTCGTGACCAGTTTGGTATCGCACAGGATGCTTTGGTTATCGGAATGGTTGGTCGAGTGAATGCTTGGAAAGGTCAAGGCGATTTCTTGGAAGCATTGACTCCAATCTTAAAGGCTAATCCAAAAGCAGTAGCCTTTCTGGCAGGGAGTGCTTTTGAAGGTGAAGAGTGGCGTGTTGATGAGTTGGAAAAGGCAATATCAGACTCACCAGTAGCTGGACAAATCAAGCGTATCGATTATTATAGTAAGACAACAGAGCTCTATAATATGTTTGATATCTTTGTCTTGCCAAGTACCAATCCAGATCCCCTACCAACCGTAGTTCTCGAATCAATGGCTTGTGGCAAACCTGTAGTCGGCTACCGTCATGGTGGTGTCTGTGAAATGGTTAAAGAAGGCGAAAACGGCCTTCTTGCCACACCAAATCATCCTGCAGAATTGTCTAAAGCTATTCAAGAATTAGCTGATAACGCTGAGAAGAGAGAACAATTTGGCAAGGCCTCTGTCAAACGCCAAACAGAACTCTTTTCATTACAAAGTTATATTCGTAATTTCTCGGAGTTATATAAGAAATAAAAAGAAGTTCTAAGAAGTACTAATATGAACAGTGAAACACTAAAAAATAAATTATAACCAATCGTTTATCCAATTATTAATTTTATTCCTAGACGAAGACTTAAGAATAAAAATTTTACGATCATTTGTGATAATTGTTGGGCTGGAAAAGTCTATCAGGAATTGGGCTTACCTTATCAAACACCATTTGTAGGGATGTTTGTCTTTTCTCCTGATTACATCAAGATGCTTAAGAATTTAAAACACTATTTGAGTGGTAGTATCTCTTTGACATTTGTTAAGGAATCGAAATACATCAAAGACTTTGATAATGCCTATCCTTTAGCACTTCTTGATGATATTGAACTTCATTTCCTGCATTATGCTGATGAAGAGGAAGCAACTCAAAAATGGAACCGCCATTTGAAGAGAATACATTGGGATAATTTGTATTTCAAGTTCAATGATAATGATGCTTGTACTACGAGCTGATGAAAGAGTTCGAAGAGCTTCCATACAAGAGTAAGGTGATTTTCTCTTCGAAGAATTACAGTGATCTACCTTCATTGGTCCATTTTAAATCAGCTGAGAAGCAAGGACATGTTGGGATTGATTTGAAAACTTACCACCGCTATTTTAATGTTGTAACTTGGTTGAATAAGGGCGGAGAAGATTTAACATAAAATAAAAAATTTAGGTGAAGAATCCATGAAACCACTTTTAACTGTTGTAATTCCAGTATATAATGTCGAAAAGTATTTAAAACGTTGTGTAGAAAGCGTTCTTGTCCAAGAGTGGCATAATTATGATATTTTACTTGTAGATGACGGAAGTACTGATAGTTCTCCTCAAATCTGTGATGATTATGCTAAAGTTTATGACTTTATCTCAGTAATTCATAAAGAAAATGGAGGGCTTTCTGAAGCTCGCAATACAGGGATTTTACATGCAAAGGGTGACTATGTTTATTTCCCTGATTCTGATGACTGGCTTGAACCACAAACTTTTAAAGAATTAGCAGAGGTGCTGGAATCTCAAGAGTTTGAGATTGTTTCTTTTAACCGTGAGTTTGTGAAGGGTGAAGAAGATGCTATAGTTTCAGATCCATTAGTAACTCAAGTGTTTGAAGGTAAAGATGCTTTTGTCCAAATGCTAAAGCATAGTTATATCACAGGTTTTGCAAACGACAAAATATATAAAAGGTCTCTATTTATTGATAATAATATTTCTTTTCCGAAAGGAAAATATTATGAAGATTTGGGAACCAATTACAAGCTTTTTCTTTCAGCCAAAAATGTCTTTGCTACCAATCAAAAGTATTATCACTATTTAATTGATAATCCTGATTCCATTACACAGTCTTGGAAAGAGCAGAAGTTTAGTGATATGTTTGGATTTTATAAAGATATTTTCTATTCTGATTTTGTTCGTTCTCAATTGAATCAAGAAGAAATACAAATTTTACAGCTATATTATGTGAATGGCTTGACTCATATCTTGGCAAGTTTATATAAATCTAAATTAGATAAAAAATATATAGACATTACTAAAGAAGTAAAACAAGAATTAGTTAAGAATAGTGTTTCTCTTTCTCAAATGAAAGACCAACCAAATAAGTTAAAATATATACTGTTTAGACTTAAAGTATTAAGACTAGCCTTCAGTATTCAAAACATTTTCTGAAATGATTTAGGAGTTTAATTTGAAATACTCTGTTATTATTCCAGTCTATAACGTTGAAAAGTACATAAATCGTTGTGTAAAAAGTATTCTTTCTCATCGTTATAATGACTTGGAAATTATATTGATAGATAACGGTTCTACAGATAGTAGTGGTAGTATTTGCGATACTTATGCTAGTGAGTACTCAAATATCTCAGTCTATCATATTGAAAACCATGGTGTTGGTGCGGCACGTAATTTTGGCTTGTCCAAAGCCAGGGGAGAGTTTATCTACTTTGTTGATAGTGATGATTATCTTGTTGGTAATCTCTTTGCTGA
The DNA here is from genome assembly GCF_965119505.1 of Streptococcus sp. Marseille-Q6379. NCBI lineage: Bacteria > Bacillati > Bacillota > Bacilli > Lactobacillales > Streptococcaceae > Streptococcus > Streptococcus sp. Marseille-Q6379. The sequence goes on from NZ_CBCPLV010000002.1 coordinate 69,467, forward strand.
TTTTGCTGATAAGCTAGTGTTAGATTTGGATTTGGCTGTTTTTAGTTATTACAATTCTTTTTAGGAAGATTTAACTGAGAAGCATCGTACTGAAAAGTCACTTCCATTTAAAGGGAATTACGAAAAGGATGGTTTTATCAAGATATTTAAAGAACTATTCCTATCGGATATGCTTTACACAGTTTGGAATAAGATATATCGCAGAGAATTTCTTCTTGAAAATAACCTTTCTTTTGAGCAGTATGAGTTAGGTGAAGATGTTCGTTTTAATCTTGATATTTATCGTAAAGTCAACAAGATTTATCTTTCTCAAGATTCCTACTACGTTTATGTCATTGGTAGAAAAGGTTCCGCCATGTCGGGTTATAACCCCAAACGTCTTCAGTATCAACTTCAAGAATTGAAGATGGTTGATGATCTACTTTCTGACTGGAATTTGGATAGTTCAGAGCTTGTTAATACTGTAAAAGCAAGAATACTGATGAGTAACATCTACAATATAACGAAACAGGATTTATCTGTAAATTGAAAAGTTAAGCTCGTTAAAGATACATGTGAAAGACAAGAGATAGAGGATTTTATAAAGAATGATTCTTCTGCATTGAATCCACTCATAAAACTGTTGTTGAAATGTCGAATGTATGTTGTTCTGATTTATCTTAAAAAAATACAGATGTTATTACAACATTTATAAGAATAATTGAAAGGTATGGAAAGTACTTGTGAATAGCAGTCGCTTTATCTCAGAGAAAATCTATTTATTTACTCTTTTTATTTGGGTATTATTTGCATCTCTGGTAACTACAACTTATTTTGTAAGGGTGGATGGTTTTTTGTCACTCTATCGTATCTTGCTATATTTTACAATAGTTTTGATTACGATAAAGGAACTCATTAATCTTCCTGATACCATAAATTATTTCAGATACCACTTGAAGGAATTAATAATTTTCCTATTATTTACCTTGACCATGTTAATTGTGTCAAAAAATCGAGATGGTCTTCCTGATATTAATGTTTTGCTGTTGGTTTTTTCAGCTAGGGATATAGAGTTCAAGAAGTTATTAGGGACTTTCTCCTTCGCCACCTTTTTAGTGCTGTTTGTAACTATTCTAGCTAGTAAGATGGGCATTATTTCTAATATGTTGATGAGTGCTGATAGTGGTTATCGTTATAGTTTAGGATTTAACTATGTTTCCTTTGCTTCTCAACGTATGTTTTTTGCCCTATGTAGCTATCTTATGTTTAGAGGGAAGAAGGTTACTTATATAGAGTTGTTAGCTCTACTATTTGCTACGTTTTATATGTACCAACAGACCTCAACCTCAAGTCCACTTTATCTAAGTCTCTTGATTTTGACTTATGCTTTAATTAGTCTTAAGGTCTTTAAATTTGATTTTATAGATAGAAATGTTATAACAGCAAATCTTGCCAAATATGGTTTTATTATAGCATTGGCTATAATCCTCTATTTCTGTTTCTATTCAACTGGTGATTTATTCCATCTTGTTGACCAATTTACACATAATCGTCTAAGACTTAGTGTTCAAGGATTCCGAAACTTCGGAGTTTCCTTATTAGGTCGACCAATTTCATTTACAACCATGGACATCTTCGGTAATTTTTCAAGCAACTATAACTTTATTGATAGCTCGTTTGTGCAGTTACTCGTAATTGATGGATTGGCTGTTAGTGCATTTATGTTATTTGCTTTAACACGTGTCATGAATTATTTTGTGACTAATCGAAAAGATATTGTCCTTGCTTGCTTAGGTGTTATGATTATTCATGGCATGTTTGATCCGCAAATGCTTGTTCTTCGTTACTCACCTCTTATCTTATTGATTAGTCGACTCTTTGTGATGAAGACTGATAAAGATTTTTTGTAATTGAAACAGAGGTATATCATCAAGAAAGTCTAAACAGAGTCATATACATATGAAAGTTTTAAAAAATTACGCCTACAATCTTTCCTATCAATTACTGGTCATTGTTTTACCAATCATTACGACACCTTATGTTACTAGGATTTTTAGTTCAAAGGATTTAGGTACTTATGGTTACTTTAATTCGATTGTGACCTACTTTATTCTTTTGGCAACTTTAGGTGTTGCTAACTATGGTACTAAAGAGATTTCAGGACATCGAAAGGATATTCGTAAAAATTTCTGGGGTATTTATACCCTCCAATTGATTGCGACTATTTTGTCTCTTATCTTGTATACATCATTATGTTTGTTCTTTCCTGGTATGCAAAATATGGTGGCTTATATCTTAGGATTAAGCTTGATATCGAAAGGAATGGATATTTCTTGGTTATTCCAAGGTTTGGAGGATTTTCGTCGTATTACCGCAAGGAATACAACGGTAAAGGTTTTAGGAGTTATTTCTATCTTCCTATTTGTGAAAACACCTGGTGATTTGTATCTCTATGTTTTCCTATTGACCTTCTTTGAATTGCTTGGGCAATTAAGTATGTGGTTACCAGCGAGACCTTACATTGGAGAACCACAATTTGATTTATCCTATGCTAAGAAACATCTTAAACCTGTTATTTTGCTGTTTCTCCCTCAGGTTGCCATTTCACTATACGTGACTTTGGATCGTACAATGTTGGGTGCCTTGTCATCGACAAATGATGTAGGGATTTATGATCAGGCTTTGAAAATAATTAATATTTTGTTGACGTTGGTGACTTCATTGGGAAGTGTAATGCTTCCAAGGGTATCTGGTCTTTTGTCTAGTGGAGACTATAGGGCTGTTAACAAGATGCATGAATTCTCTTTCTTGATTTATAATCTCGTCATTTTCCCAATTATTGCTGGTCTCTTGGTTGTCAATAAAGACTTTGTTAGTTTTTTCCTAGGAAAGGACTTCCAAGCAGCTAATATTGCCATTGCCATCATGGTCTTTAGGATGTTCTTTATTGGTTGGACAAATATTATGGGAATCCAGATTTTGATTCCACACAATAAACATCGTGAGTTTATGCTCTCTACGACTATTCCGGCTGTTGTCAGTGTTGGACTTAATCTCTTGTTAATTCCTCCATTTGGCTTTGTTGGGGCCTCAATTGTATCAGTTCTAACAGAGGCTTTGGTATGGTTCATTCAATTGTACTTCAGCCTTCCTTACCTCAAGGAAGTACCGATTCTTGAGTCTATGGCAAAAATTGTATGCGCATCTGCTATGATGTATGGCTTGTTGCTAAGTGCAAAACCATTCTTGCATTTTCCACCTACTTTAAATGTTCTTGTGTATGCAGTGCTTGGTGGCCTCATTTACCTTCTTGCTATTCTAGTTTTGAAAGTGGTAGATGTTAAAGTATTAAAAGAAATAATAGGAAAAAATTAGGAATGAAGAAAACACGGAATATAAACTTAGACTTGATAAAAGTAATTGCTTGTATAGGAGTTGTTTTGCTTCATACTATGATGCCAGGGTTTAAGGAAACAGGGCGATGGAATTACTCATCTTATTTATATTATCTAGGTACTTATTCAATTCCCTTGTTTTTTATGGTAAATGGTTATTTATTATTGGGTAAGAGCAAGATAACATATCCCTATATACTACATAAAATAAAATGGGTTCTAATAACAGTGTCTTCATGGACCGTTATCATTTGGTTTCTTAAAAGAGACTTCACAATTAATCCAATTAAAAAAATTTTGGCTTCTTTGATACAAAAGGGTTATTTCTTCCAATTTTGGTTTTTCGGCTCACTAGTACTTATTTATTTATGCTTGCCGATATTGAAGAAGTATTTACATTCAAAAAGAAGTTATTTATACTTTCTATCTGTATTAACAATTATTGGTTTGATTTTTGAATTGATAAATTTTTTGCTTCAAATGCCAGTGCAAATTTATGTTATACAGACGTTTAGATTATGGACTTGGTTCTTTTACTACATTTTAGGTGGTTTTGTAGCACAATTCAATATAGATAATTTAAAATCAATCTTTAAGGGATGGATGAAAATAGTTAGCATACTTTTGTTATTGATTTCACCGATAATATTATTTTTCATAGCAAAAACTACTTATCATAATCTTTTTGCTGAATATTTTTATGACAATCTTTTGGTAAAAGTAATTAGTTTAGGACTATTTCTTACCTTATTGACGCTAACCATTGATGCTTCTAAACATAGAATGATCTACTTGTTATCAGTCCAAACGATGGGGGTATTTATTATACATACCTATGTTATGCAAATATGGCAAAAGTTGATAGGGTTTAACATAGAAGGTGCACACTTATTTTTCCCTGTTTTCACATTAGTGATTAGTTTTCTAATAAGTATGATATTAATGAAAATCCCTTATATCAATCGAATAGTTAAATTATAAAAAGGAGTTTATAATGTACGATTATCTTATCGTTGGTGCTGGTTTGTCTGGAGCAATCTTCGCACATGAAGCTACAAAACGTGGCAAAAAAGTAAAAGTGATTGACAAGCGTGATCACATCGGTGGCAATATTTACTGTGAAGATGTTGAAGGTATCAACGTTCACAAGTATGGTGCTCACATTTTCCATACCTCAAATAAAAAAGTTTGGGATTATGTCAACCAATTTGCTGAGTTTAATAACTATATCAACTCACCAATTGCTAACTACAAGGGCAGTCTTTACAACCTTCCATTTAACATGAATACATTTTATGCTATGTGGGGCACTAAGACTCCGCAAGAAGTTAAGGACAAGATAGCTGAGCAAACGGCTGATATGAAAGATGTTGAGCCTAAAAACTTGGAAGAACAAGCTATCAAGTTGATTGGCCCAGATATCTACGAAAAGTTGATTAAGGGATACACTGAAAAACAATGGGGACGTTCTGCCACAGACCTTCCACCATTTATCATCAAACGTCTCCCAGTCCGTTTGACTTTTGATAATAACTACTTTAATGACCGTTACCAAGGAATTCCGATCGGTGGTTACAATGTCATCATTGAAAATATGCTTGGAGATGTAGAAGTAGAGCTTGGAGTCGACTTCTTTGCCAATCGTGAAGAGCTTGAAGCTTCAGCTGAAAAAGTTGTCTTTACAGGAATGATTGACCAGTACTTTGATTATAAACATGGTGAGTTGGAGTATCGCAGTCTTCGTTTTGAACACGAAGTCTTGGATGAAGAAAATCATCAAGGAAATGCCGTGGTCAACTACACAGAGCGTAAGATTCCTTATACTCGTATCATTGAGCATAAGCACTTTGAGTATGGTACACAACCTAAGACAGTTATTACACGTGAATACCCAGCTGATTGGAAACGTGGAGATGAACCATATTACCCAATCAATGATGAAAAGAACAATGCCATGTTTGCTAAGTACCAAGAAGAAGCTGAGAAAAATGACAAGGTTATCTTCTGTGGTCGTCTTGCAGATTATAAATACTACGACATGCACGTGGTCATTGAGCGTGCCTTGGAAGTCGTTGAGAAAGAATTTACTAAATGACACAAGAAAAGATTGATATCGTTGTTCTCTGGGTTGATGGTAGTGATCCAGAGTTTATCCGTGAGAAGCAAGCTGTGATTGGTCAAGTTGCAGATTTGGACCAAGAAATTGATGGAGAGCAACGTTATCGTGATTATGGCATTTTTAATTACTGGTTTCGAATGATTGAAAAGCATGCTCCTTGGGTAAATCGTGTTTACTTAGTCACCAATGGACAAAAACCTGAATGGTTGAACTTGGAGCATCCAAAACTTAAATTGGTAACTCATAAGGAATTTATCCCTAAAGAGTATTTACCTACTTACAATTCAGCAGCAATTGAGCTTAATCTCCATCGTATCGAAGGCTTGTCGGAAAACTATCTCTATTTCAATGATGATATGTACTTGATTAAAGATAGTCAGCCTTCAGATTTTTATAAGAATGGGCAACCTAAGCTTTTAGCTGTATATGATGCTTTGGTTCCTTGGTCACCATTTACGAATACTTATCACAATAATGTTGAATTGATCTATCGTCATTTTCCTAATAAGAAGGCTTTGAAATCTTCACCTTGGAAATTCTTTAATTACCGTTATGGGTCCTTGATTTTGAAAAACCTGTTACTCTTGCCATGGGGACCTACGGGATATGTAAACCAGCATTTACCTGTTCCGATGAAAAAGAGTACCTTAGCACATTTGTGGGAAATTGAGGGACCAACATTAGATAAAACGTCACGAAATAAAATTAGAGACTATGGAGTAGACGTCAATCAATACATCTGTCAGCATTGGCAAATTGAAAGTAATCAGTTTTATCCTATGTCAAAGAATTTTGGAGAGTCGATAGATCTGAATCAAGTTGATAGGTTAGAGAGTATCTTTAAAGATAAACATAAAAAACTGCTTTGTGTGAATGATGATGTTGACTTTAAAGAGGAGAATATCCTTCGTTTTAAGGAAATCTTGAAAGAACGCTATCCTGAAAAATCAGCTTTTGAAAAATGAGAAATAAGAGATGAAATACTATTTAAAAGAAGAATTTTTACACGATAACAATGTTAAAAATGCCGGTAATAAGGCACGGAATGATGTTGAAGAAATTGTAAAGAGAGAAGGTTATCAAGCCTTGGTTCTTTCAGTTGATAATTGGTACGAGATGAGTACACTTAAAGCACAGCTTCATAAATCTAAGGCTTTTGATCAGGCCTTAAATGAACTAAAGCAAGGTGATGAGTTACTTATCCAGTTCCCAATGCTTCATCATAGCTTTTTCACAACACATCATGTAAAGAAAGCACAGAAAAAAGGCGTAAAAGTTAATTTTATTATCCACGATTTAGAAGCTCTTCGTTATATCAATGTTGAGAATTTCCCATTGAAGCATAAGGTTCGCATTCAAATTCAAGAATCAGGTCTTCTTGGTGCTGCTGATGGTATCATTGCCCACAATCCAATTATGAAATCTGTTTTAGTGGATAAAGGGGTTGCAGAAGATAAGATTGTCAGTCTTGGTATTTTTGACTATTTGATTCCAAATTTCCAAGAGAAGACAGGTTTCACGAAGAATCAGCCAATTATTGTAGCTGGTAACTTGGCACAAGAAAAAGCTGGTTATCTTTACTCTCTTCCTGCAGAACCTGCTTATAACCTTTATGGTGTCGGCTTCGACGAAAGCAGAGCTCTTGAGAATGAGAACTACTTTGGTTCCTTCCTACCTGATGAGCTTCCTGCAGCTCTTGAGGGTGGTTTTGGGCTTGTCTGGGATGGCGACAGTGCTGAGACATGTAGTGGTGTTTTCGGCGAGTACCTTCGCTATAACAACTCTCACAAGGCGTCACTTTACTTGGCCTCAGGATTCCCGCTTGTCGTTTGGAAACAGTCAGCCTTATCTCATTTTGTGCTTGAGAACGGCTGTGGAATTGCAGTAGAGTCACTTCATGAATTGAAGGCGACAATTGACAATCTTTCAGATACTGATTACCAAGATTTGGTTGAAAACACCAAGCGTATCGGTAAAGGTATTCGTGATGGTCACTACCTACTTACTGCATTGAACAATTTAAAATAAGATAAAAAATCCTCATTTTAGTGAGGATTTTTTGCATTATTTGGAGACTTCAAACTGGTATTGGGTTCCTGGAACTTTTCCATTTGAATAGATTGCTTCAATATAGTCGTCATAAGTGATTGACTTGGATTTACCTACTTTTACGAGCTCTGGATCACGCCATATATTTGGATCAGCAGCATTAGTATCACGCTTGGTGAGGTAGAGGTACTCAATATAGGTTCTATTGTCGACAAAGGCACCAGCAACCTTTTCCTTACCATTATCAGATCGCGTGTACATACGAGTCGTTCCACCACCATCTAGTAGGAAGGCAAGACGAATATTACAGTAGCCTATATTTTTTAAAAGCTTATAGACGTCTTCGTGATTCAAGCCCTTATTAAGGGAGTTGTGGCCATAGGTTTGGATAATACGGATAATACCATCATAGGTCTCTACGTAAATGGAACGAGCATTTGGTTGGTCAGGATCACCTTTTTCCCAGGTTTTATCTACTTTTTTATCTTTAATGAGAATACCAAAGGCACCTGTATCCCAACCGTTGCTTCCCATGTGGGTAAACATTTTAGCTGTGTCGATATTTGGATAGGTTCCGGCAGTGATATTATTTTGATCATCTCCATATAGAAGGCCTGTTTTGCCCAATTCGATTTCTTTTTGAGCGAAAGGACGATCTAGCCCTTCGTAAGACCAAAAACCAGAGTTAATAAGAGCAAGAGCTTCTCGTCGCTTAGCTTCGTACTTAATACTTTGCTCTGTGAGTTCAGGATTATTATCTTCGGTTCTTCCTTTTTGTAGGACATACTTTCCGTCCTTCTTGAAGGAGAGAATCTGCATGTCTACATTTTTAATATTGCCTTTTTCAAGTAAGACAGATTGATCTAAGAGCTCTTTATTCTTTATGGTGAAGTTCAATCCATCCTTATTTGATGGCATGGAAAGCTTCTTAATATCTCGATTGTTGAAATAGATGGTGAGGTAGAGCAGTCCACCAACTATGGCACCTATCATTAGAAGAGAAAATAGTATTCTTAAAATATTCTTCAATTTCATACTATAATTATAAACAATCTAGGCTTACAAAACAATCCTAAGACCATTAAATATCCAAGAATAGTATCAGTTTTTCCTAGTATGGTACTGGTAAGCGTTTTCCAAAAGGGTTATAATAGGGATAAGTTAGTCAAGGAGGTGCTTTATGACCATTAAGGTGATTGCATCAGATATGGATGGAACATTTTTAGACGATAAAGGGAGCTATGATAAGGAGCGTTTTAGTCAGATTTTGGATGCCATGGCTGCGTGTGATATGCACTTTGTTGTTGCATCAGGTAATAGTATGAGTCGCCTTAAACCGATGTTTGCGGAGACTTTTGACCGCCTGCATTTTGTCGCCGAAAATGGTGGTCAGGTGGTTAGCTATGGCAAGCTTCTGTGTCAGGAGTTTATGGCATCAAATGATGTTGAAAACTTGCTAAGCTATTTTAATTATGATTTGTTAGATAAACCGACTATATTTAATGGGTCCAAATCTGCTTATATGCTATCAGGAACGAAACTACATTTCGGTAAAGAGATGATAACAGAAGAAGAGCAAGCCGCTATGGAAGCATCCATTCAACGTTTGAATAGGTTGGAGGATTTAGAGGATGATTTCATCAAAATTACCATGTTGCTGAGTCCTGAAGAGGCTAATCAGGTTTCGCAAGCCTTTAATCGTGATTTTGATGGTAATCTTGTCGCTGTTCCAAGCGGTTTTGGTGCTATTGACTTCATTCAAAAAGGCATGCACAAGGCTTGGGGACTTAAGCAGCTTCTTAACCATTGGAACTTGAATGAGGCAAATGTTATGGCTTTTGGTGATGGTGACAATGATATTGAGCTCCTGCGTATGGCTAGTCATTCTTATGCGATGGAAAATGCCAGCCCTGCTCTTTTGCAAGTGGCAGACCAAGTAGCACCGCATCATAAGGATCAAGGTGTCTTGACTATCTTAGAAGATTATTTAGGTTTATATTAAAAAAGGGTGTTAAAGTAATGAAATTATATTTAATGCGACATGGTGAGACATTATTTAATACACAAAAGCGTGTTCAGGGATGGTGTGACTCTCCCCTAACTGAAAATGGAATCTGTCAGGCAGAACAAGCTAAGCAGTACTTTGCAAAGAAAGGTATTTCTTTTGATGCTGTCTATTCATCTACGCAAGAGAGAGCAACTGACACAGCAAAGATTGTGGCGCCTGAGTACACTGTAATCCAGCTCAAGGGAATAAAAGAAATGAATTTTGGGTCTTTTGAAGCTCAACCAGAGCATCTCCTACCCAAACATCGTCCAGGTTCACGATCCTTTGAAGATCTCTTGGTCCCATACGGTGGCGAAGATATTCGCAAGGTTGGACAGAGAGTTTTAAAGACTGTTTTAGAAAAAGCAGAAGAACACACTAAAGATGGTGCTGAGAATCTACTATTTGTCAGTCATGGGGCGGCTTTATGGGGATTAATCATTACCATGGACTTAGCCTTTCCTGAAGGAGTACGTTTTGGGAATTGTAATATTTGTGTTTATGATTATAACCAAGGACAAATGGAGCTTCTTCAGGTGATTGATCCGATTTCTGGTTTAGAGGTAACATTATGAAAGAATTTTATTTAATGAGGCATGGGCAAACACGATTTAATGTTCAGCATAGGCTTCAGGGGGTCTGCGATGCCCCTTTGACGGAAGTCGGGATTGAACAGGCTAAAAAGGCTGGTCAGTATCTAGCCAAGCAAGAGCCAATTTTTGATCATGTCTTTACGTCAACCTCTGAGAGAGCTAGCGATACTTTAGAAATTGTGACTGGACGAACAGATTATGAAAGACTTAAAGGTCTTAAAGGACAGGATTTTGGTGCTTTTGAAGGGCAGCCAGAGTATCTTACTCCTAAAACCTTACCTGATGGACAAGGCTTTGGTGATTACTTTGTTCAATTTGGTGGCGAGAGTACGAGCCAGGTCCGGGATCGTATGGAGTTGACGATTAGGGCCATCATGGAGAGTGTGGCCGATGGTTCTAAGTCCTTGCTGGTTAGTCATGGTCCATCTATTTTGCAATTCTGTAGACGTGTTTTAGATCCTGTTCCAGATATTCGTGGTCTTAAAAATTGTTGTATTTTACACTTTACTTATGACCAAGGTCAATTTGATCTGGTCTCAGTTTATAATCCAGTAGAAGAAGAGTATATCTATGGAGGTGAAGTATGACACGATTCTATTTAATGCGACATGGACAAACACTTTTTAACACACTCAATCGAATTCAAGGTTGGTGTGATTCCCCTTTGACTGAAAAAGGTCAGGAACAAGCTCGTCAGGTGCGTGCCTATTTTGAAAAACATGGTTTGACTTTTGATCAGTATTATTGCACGACTACTGAAAGAGCTTCTGATACGCTTGAATTGGCTACTGGGCGTACTGATTATAAACGTGTTAAGGGACTTAAAGAGATGCATTTTGGTATTTTTGAAGGTCAGCCAGAGTATCTTCATCCTAAAATTCAAATTCAGGGGCATTTCGGTGACCATTATGCTCAGTTTGGTGGGGAAAGTCAAGATCAGTTTGTAGAACGAGTGGTAAACGGTGCAAGAGAGATAGTGGATAAACATCCTAACCAATCTATTTTGGCTGTCAGTCACGCAGGAGCCTTGATGACTTTTCTTCATGCTGTGGAGCCGGAGCGTGCCTTTCAGTCTTGTCCAGGCAATTGCGCCATCTTAGTCTTTGATTACGATGGATCGAACTTTCACTTTGTCAAACTGATTGATCCTTTAACGGATCAAGAGTTGGTGGAATTTTAGTGGCTTTCATGATCAAAGATAGTAAGAACCCCTTTCTTAGTGTATAATGGAAGGGTATTTTAAATTATGGAGTGCCTATGAAATTTACAAAAAATCAGTTCATTTGGTTGGCTGTCCTCTTTTTCAGCTGTTTCTTGATCTATACTTACTGGGAAACAGTTGTTTCAATTTGTAACACCATTTACGTTGCTAGTCAGCCCTTCCTGGTTGGAGCAGGGATTGCCTTTGTGGTCAATATCCTGATGTCTTTTTATGAGAAGCTGCTGGTCAAGTTTATTCCATTTGGTTTTATTACTAAGATTAAGCGTCCGATTGCTTTACTTGCAGCATTGGGAACCATTGGTTTGGTCTTTACTTGGGTCGTGTTCACTGTTCTTCCTGATTTGATTGACAGTATCAACACCTTAATTAGTCAAGACCGCTCAGCTATTAATAACTTGATTAATTGGTTGCTTAAAAACAAATCCTTGCAAAAAATTATTCAAGATTTTGGTGGTGTGACACAGGTTAGAGAGCTAATCAATAGCTATAGTGCTCAGTTGCTTCAACAAATCATGAATGGTTTGACCAGTTTCTTGACTTCTTTAACGAGTCTGCCATCAACCTTGATTAATCTTTTTATCAGTATTGTCTTTTCTTGTTATGTCTTAGCTGGAAAAGAGAAACTTGGAAATCAGGTCAATCGTTTGGTAGACGTCTATTTAGGACGTTATGGTAAGACTTTCCACTATGTAGTTGCTATTCTCAATAATCGATTTCGTAATTTCTTCGTCTATCAGTCGCTTGAGGCTTGTATTTTGGGGACCTTGTGTTATATTGGGATGAGTATCTTTAATTTCCCTTACGCCGCGACTATCTCTATCTTGATTGGTTTTTCAGCAATGATTCCAGTTGTGGGGGCTTATATTGGTGTGACGATTGGTACCATCTTGATTATGACGCACTCTGTGACCTTGGCGCTTTTGTTTGTTGCCTACGTGGTTATTTTGCAGCAGTTTGAAGGGAATCTCATCTATCCTTATGTGGTCGGTGGATCTACCGGACTTCCTGGTATTTGGGTTATCTTCGCAATCACCATAGGTTCTGCCTTGGGTGGTATCTTGGGTATGTTGGTTTCTGTGCCAGTAGCCGCAACCCTATATCAGATTGTTAAAGATAATGTTGTTAGGCGAGAAGAAGCCAAAGCAGCAAATGCTCTTGAAAGTAATGACTAATTCAAACAGACTTCGGTCTGTTTTTTTCGTGTTATAGTATCAGATTTCAATAAGATAGTATATGTGTAATCGTTTTCTAAGTGTTATACTATTAGTATATTGAACAATGCAAGGAGATAAAAGATGACATATACATTTCCAAAAGATTTTCTCTGGGGTGGTGCAACAGCTGCCAACCAGTTTGAGGGTGCTTACAACCTAGATGGCAAAGGCTTGTCCGTACAGGATGTAACGCCAAAAGGCGGTGTTCCCTTTGAACCCGGGGCCTTGAATCCTTTGATTACTGACCAACCAACACCAGATAATCTAAAACTAGAAGGTATAGATTTCTATCACCGTTATAAAGAAGACATAGCACTTTTTGCAGAGATGGGGTTTAAGGTCTTCCGCATGTCAATTGCATGGACTCGTATCTTTCCAAATGGTGATGATACCGAGCCAAATGAAGCAGGTCTAGCCTTCTACGATAAGGTTTTTGATGAATTGGCCAAGTATGGCATCGAACCGCTTGTAACCTTGTCCCATTATGAAACACCACTCAACTTGGCGCGTGAGTACAATGGATGGACTAATCGTAAATTAATTGGTTTTTATGAGAATTATGTTCGTACAGTCTTCACACGTTATAAAGATAAGGTCAAATATTGGTTGACCTTTAATGAAGTGAACTCTGTTTTACACGCACCGTTCATGTCAGGTGGGATTGCAACTCCGATGGAAGAGCTCTCTAAACAGGATCTTTACCAAGCAGTTCACCATGAGTTAGTCGCTTCGGCTTCAGCAACCAAGATCGGTCATGAAATCAACCCTGACTTTAAGATTGGTTGTATGGTTCTTGCCATGCCAGCTTATGGAATGACAGCTAATCCTTTGGATCAGTTGGCTGTTCACGAGTTTGAAAATCAAAACTATCTCTTCTCAGATATCCATGCGCGTGGGAAATATCCAAACTATATTCAACGCTATTTCAAAGAGAATGGTATTGAAATACAATTTTCTCCAGGTGATGAAGAAATCTTGAAGAATACCGTTGATTTTATTTCATTCTCATATTATATGTCTGTGGCAACAGCACACAATCCGCAAGACTATAAGGTTGGAAAAGGCAACATCTTAGGTGGTGTAGAAAATCCCTACCTTGAAAAATCTGAATGGGGTTGGGCTATTGATCCAATCGGTCTTCGACTAGTTTTGAATGACTTTTATGATCGATATCAGTTGCCATTGTTTATCGTCGAAAATGGTCTAGGTGCCAAGGATGTTCTCGTTGATGGCCCAGATGGTCCAACAGTTGAAGATGATTATCGTATTGATTACCTTCAAAAACACTTGATTCAAGTTGGCGAAGCCCTTCAAGATGGTGTAGAACTTTGGGGCTATACGACTTGGGGGCCAATTGATTTGGTATCAGCTTCAACGGCTGAACTCAGTAAACGTTATGGCTTTATCTACGTTGATCGTAATGATGATGGTAGTGGTAGCTTGGCTCGTTATAAGAAAAAATCATTTGTTTGGTGTAAGTCTGTTATCGAAAGTAATGGTGAAGCCCTTTACAAATAGAATATGGCTAAGAATCTCAAAAATATTCGAGATTCTTTTTTAGTATTAACGTACAACTTTGATATATCAGGATTACTGTTGTCATGAGTAAAAAGAGAGTATTTTAATACACAATAACTTTGTTTATGTTATTCCACATATTTTCTGAAAAAGTGGTAGAATAAAAGCGTGAAAGCGTTCTTATATTTTCCAAAGAAGTAGCGAGTCTATCTCTTTGCTTTTCCTACTTAGATGGAGGTAACGATAATGAATGATTTGAAAAAAGTTCTCTTAGCTGGAATCGGGTTGACTGCTATGACAGTTGATAAGGCCGATAGCTTTGTCAAAGAGTTGGTTGAAAAGGGGCGTTTGACTGTTGAAGAAGGTAAGGAACTGGAACAAGAGCTCAAACGTCAAAGTAAGGAAGAAGCTCAAGAATTTTTAGCGAAACTTGATGCTAAGAAATCTTCAGTTGAGTATGCGACTAAGGATGATGTGAAACGTCTTGAAGAAAAACTTGACGCTTTGCTCAGTCAAAATAAATAAAATGTAAGGAGTCTAAAATGGCTAGTAAACGATTGAGACATGTGTTGAAGGTTTTCTCGTCAGTTGGTCTCCTTTCTTATCGTGAAAAGCATCTTCCTCAAGACCAACAGACAACACCTGTCAAGCTACGCCAAGCCTTTGAGCAATTAGGACCTAGTTTTGTTAAAATTGGTCAAATCCTATCCACGCGCTCTGATCTTTTGCCAGAAAACTATATCAAAGAATTATCAAAGCTCCAGAGCTCAGTTCCTCCCTTGAATAAAGAGGAAGTCATGACTGCCATTAGGCGAGAATTACCTAATGAGCTTTCTGACAGTTTCCTTGATTTTTCGGAAGAGCCCTTAGCTTCTGGTTCTGTCGCTCAGACCCATAGAGCTAGATTATTGTTTGGTCAGGAAGTGATTGTAAAAATCCAGAGACCTGGTATTGATGAGGTTGTTAAGGAAGATATTCAACTTCTCATTAAGCTTGCACGGCATATACCAAAGCATTTTATCCCCATGGTCGATGTTCAGGAGGTTTTGGAAAATCTGCGTGAAACCTTAATTAAGGAGCTAGATTTCAGGAATGAAGCAGAGGCCATGAAGTGCTTTAAGGCCAATAACAGGGCTGTTGCTTGTCTAGGTGTCCCCGAGGTCTATGATACCTTCACGACACCTCACCTCATAGTTGAAGAGTATATCAATGGGATTCCGCTTAATCACTACAGCCAACTGGCTGAAGCTGGTTATGATTTGGAAGATGTGGGCAAGAAGCTTATGCTGTCATTTATCAAGCAAGTCTTCAAAGATGGCTATTTTCATGGTGACCCCCATCCTGGAAATCTGTTGGTACGTGATGGCAAGATTTATTTCATTGATTTTGGAATTATGGGTGAGTTGGAAGTGGGGATGCGTGCGTCCTTAAATGACATCCTGTACAGTTTTACCGCACAAGATGTTGATGGTATGACCAAGGCCATCTTGTCCGTTACACAATTTGATAATGGTCTTAATCGTGCAGTCCTAAGTCAAGATGTAGAGCAAATGTTAGGTCGTTATTCTGGTATTGACTTGGGAAGTCTCTCTATAACAGATTTGCTGCAGGATTTGATGGCTATTTTCCAGAAAAATCATCTTAAAGCCTCCTCTCAAATTACCATTTTGGAGAAGGCTTCGCTTCAAATTGAGGGGATTTTCCGAGAGTTAGCGCCAAATATGGATCTTATGACCCTTGCCAAGGATTACTTCCTAGAAAATATGGGACCTGATATGCTTAAGCAGGCCCTGAATAAAGAGAGTATCTTGATTGAACTCTTTTATCTGATTCGCAATGGGAAGAACATTCCACGTCGTCTACATCAGCTCTTGGAGCAAATTTTAAACGGACGAATTGTGGTGAACCATGATTTTATTAACTTTTCGGGTCGAATTAAAGTTTTTGAGAAAGTATTAAATAATCTGGTTTTAGCCTTATTGACATTGGGATTTCTACTTTCCGGTGCCCTTTTGGCTAATAAATCAGGTTTTGAAAATCTTGCCTGGCTATTTCTTGGACTTGGAACTTTTCTAGCTTTAATCACAGTAGTGCGTATAATATTTAAGAAAAAAGGATAAAGTATGATTGAAACAACTAGGCCTGAGCTTGTGGCCTATCAAGAAGAGCGTTTAGCCAAATTTGTAAATGAAAATCAAAAGTTAGACAAAGGCCAAATCGTTTTTGCAGGGGACTCCATCACGGAGTTTTTTGCATTGAAAAAATA
Organism: Streptococcus sp. Marseille-Q6379; assembly: GCF_965119505.1. NCBI lineage: Bacteria > Bacillati > Bacillota > Bacilli > Lactobacillales > Streptococcaceae > Streptococcus > Streptococcus sp. Marseille-Q6379. The sequence goes on from NZ_CBCPLV010000002.1 coordinate 85,869, forward strand.
TTTGGGTCGAGAGTTTCCCCTTGTTAACCGTGGGATTGCAGGAACAGACTCGGTTTGGCTTTTAGAACACCTTAAAGAGCAGGTCTTAGATTTGGAACCAAGTAAATTGGTGCTCTTGATTGGCATTAACGACATCGGAAGAAGTTACCCTATTCGAGATATTGTCACTCGTATTTCCGATATTATCATGACAGTTCGTCAGGAATCCCTCTTTACTGAGGTCTATTTGCTGAGTGTCTTTCCAGTTAGTGAAGAATCACAGTATGCTTCTAAGGTTAAGATTCGAAATAATACGACTGTACGTGAGCTAAATCAACAATTAGCTGTCCTCCCCGGTGTGACCTATGTCGATCTTTTTGATTACCTTACTGACGACATGGGACAGTTAAATGACAACTATACAACGGATGGTTTGCACTTGAGTCCACAAGGTTATCAAGTCCTTGCGGAACCAATCATAAAGGAGATTTTAGAATGAAAGTTGGCTTAGTCCTCGAAGGCGGGGGGATGCGTGGCTTATATACGGCTGGTGTGTTAGATGCCTTTTTAGAAGCTGGAATTAAGGTGAATGGCGTTGTTTCAGTATCGGCTGGAGCACTTTTTGGTGTTAATTACCTTTCTAACCAGCCTCAAAGAGCCCTTCGCTACAACAAGCGTTTTATGGGAGACCGTCGCTATATGAGTTTCTGGTCATGGCTGACAACAGGTAACTTCGTTAATAAGGAATTCTCCTATTATAAGGTTCCCATGGAGTTGGACGTTTTTGATCAGGAGGCCTTTGCTGATTCAGGTGTTCCCTTCTATGTGGTCACTACAGATATTGAGACCGGAAAACCAGACTATATCAAGATTGACCATGTCTTTGAGCAAATGGAAGCCCTTCGTGCAAGTTCTGCCCTACCTCTGGTTTCTGAAATTGTCGAGTACAAGGGTAAACGCTACATGGATGGTGGTCTGTCTGATAGTCTCCCTATTGATTTTATGGAAAATTTGCGCTTTGACAAACTGATTGTAGTTCTGACACGTCCTAAAGGCTACCGTAAACAGCCATCTAAAACGAGTAAGCGAATCTACAAGCTCTTTTATCGTAAGTATCCTGAATTTGTCCAAGTGGCTTCAAATCGCCACATCCACTACAATAAGAGTATTGAAAAGATAGAGGCTTTGGAAAAAACTGGAAATCTTTATGCTATCCGTCCAGAACACGCACTTGAAGTTAGTCGTTTGGAGAAGGATCCTGAAAAGTTTGAAGCCATTTATCAAGAAGGATTGGATCAAATGCGTAATGATATGTCTAATCTCAAAACATTTCTTGGAGACAACTAAAAACGTGCTCGGTTGAGCACGTTCTTTTAGTTATTCATTTGTCGAGCTTGACGGCGTTCTTTGGTTTTTTGACGACGCTTTTTCTCATTGATAAGAATCAAGTAGATCACGTAAAGTGGTAATAGGAGGAAGCAGAACAGGGCAAAGTGTTTCATAAAGTTATGCTTATTACTTGTTTGTTTGTCCTTCTGACCGCCTGAAAAGAGGAAGAAGCCAGTTACAGTTGCCTTGACAGTACTTGCTTTAATCTTAGGTGAGACTGTTTTTAAGCCATTATCTACAAGGACATAATCATCTTTGACACTGATCTTAGGTTCTTGTCCTTTTTTGACTGTAGCATAAACATCCTTTTGGACATCGTATTTTTTACCACCAATCTTTTGTTTACCCTTGCTTAGGACCTTCTTGTAGGAATAGTCTTTAAACATCTTCTCAATGAGGGAGTTACCGAAAGCATGGCGAATTTTTTCACTACTTTCATCTTCCCAATTTCCAACACCGAGGATGACCGAAATGACACGCTGATTGCCACGTTTACATGTAGAGATGTAGTTGTAATCTCCTCGTGGACTTGAGCCTGTTTTTAAGCCATCAATACCTTTGAGGCCGTAATCAGCACCAGGTAGGGAGTAGTTGTAATTTTCAAAGGTTTCCTCGTATGGTGTTCCTTTTTTGACAGTTACTGTCTGTTGGCTAGTGTATTTAAGGATTTCAGGGTGATGTTTGATAAGGTTATAGGCCATGATAGACAAATCACGGGCTGTCGTCTGGTTAGAATGGTTATTGTCATAACGTTTAGGTGTGTAGTACCCTTTGTAGGATGCTGCACCAGCTCCAGAGGCATTGTACCATTTGGTATTTGTCATTCCGAGCTCTTTAGACTTTTCGTTCATGCGATCAATCCATTTGTCAGGATCGTTGTCACTGAGATAGTTGGCAAGCATGACTGTAGCAACATTCGAAGATGGCACAGCTGTCATAGTGATCAGTTCCGAAACCGTGTATTTAACTCCAGAAACAATCTTGTTATTTGAAATTTCGTAGATATTAGCAATAGCCTCATCAGTAGGCTTGGCTGTAATCACGGTGTCTTCTTTGATTTCCCCTTTTGATAGTGCATCAAAAACCAAGTAGAGGGACATGGCCTTACTCATGGAAGCAGGGTCGCGGACTTCATCGATATTATCTTGCCAAAGGATATCACCAGTATTGGCATCAATCAAAAGTGATGACTTAGGTCTGTATGTCTCGGTGGCTTCCTTGTAGCCCGCTTTTTGTGCAATATCTACGAGTTGGTCAGCAGACGACAGACTGGGAGCTAAAGCCATACTAGCTACCAGGAAGAGTCCAAATAATTTCTTTTTCACAAATAATCTCCTTAGTAACAGCGTTTAGACGCTCTTTTAAAAGGCATCCTTTAATCTATTTTTGTTATATGTCTCCTAATAAAATGTCATATCCTACCATTATAGCATAGTTTTTGGTGATTTTATCATTATTCTTAGGGTGATCTCCTTTAATAGGGGATAAAAAAACGTGTCATGGACACGCTTTCTTTTATTTATTGATTTGTCTTGCTTGACGACGTTCTTTAACTTTTTGACGACGTCCTTTTTCATTAAGGTAAATCAAGTAGAGGAGTCCAACTGGGACAAGACATAGCAACCAGAAATAAACTGGGAGTTGGCTTTTATCTGTTGTTTTAGTAGCCTTTTTATCTTTCTGGTTACTTCCAAAATCGAACCATCCCTTAACTTTAGTTGCCCTAACAGAAGTAGCTTTGATATTAGGTGACACTGTCTTCAGACCATTATCAATGACAATGTGATCATCTTTAACAGAGATTTTAGGGTCTTTACCTTTTTTAACGGTGGCATAGACGTCTTTTTCGACATTGTATTTTTTACCGTCGATTTCTTGTTCACCCTTGCTAAGAACTTTCTTGTAAGAGAAGTCTTTGTACATCTTCTCAACGAGAGCATTACCAAAGGTATGACGAATCTCTTCACCTGTTTGGTCAGACCAATCACCAGAACCCATGATGACAGCAATCATACGTTGATCACCACGCTTGATGGTATCAATATAGTTGAAAGCACCTTCTGGGCTAGATCCTGTCTTCAACCCATCAACCCCATCAATTCCGTATTTGGCACCTGGAATAGAGTAGTTGTAAGTCTCGAAGGTTTCCTCGTAAGGTGTTCCCTTTTTAACAGTGACAACAGGTTTGCTAGTGTACTTGAGAATGTCAGGGTATTTCTTGATGAAGTTATAGGTCATGATAGCCAAATCACGCGCAGTTGTTTGGTTGGTTTGGTTGTTATCATAACGTTGAGGACTGTAGTAACCTTTGAAGGCAACAGCAACGGCACCAGAAGCGTTGAACCATTTGGTATTGGTCATCCCTAGCTCTTTAGATTTCTCATTCATCATGTCTAGCCATTTATCAGGATCATTATTGGTCAAGTAGTTGGCTAGCATCACGGTTGTAACGTTAGAGGAAGGCACCGCTGTCATAGTGATGAGTTCTGAAACGGTATAATCAACACCCGCAACAATCTTGTTGTTGGAAATTTCGTAAATATCGGCAATAGCTTGGTCGGTTGGAGTAGCTGTAATAACAGTATCTTCAGAAATCTCTCCTTTAGACATAGCTTCAAAGACCAAATAAAGTGTCATGGCCTTAGACATAGAAGCTGGGTCACGCACCTCATCAGCATTTTCTTCCCAGAGGACATCTCCGGTATTTCCATCGATTAAGAGGGTTGATTTTGGGCGATAGGCCTCAGTGGCTTCAGTATAACCAGCAGCGCGTGTGATATCCATCAATTCGTCTGCACTAGACAAACTCGGTGCTAGGGCTAGACAAGCTGCTAAAAGGACGGCAACAATTTTCTTTTTCACAATGTGTCTCCTTTAATATCTATGGGGTTCTGTAGCTGGCAGAACCTATTTTTATCTATTAATATCATTTGCCAGTCAAAACCCTAAATTCGGTAGTGACAAACATCTTCATTATAACATATAAAAGTTAGAGTTTTCCTAACATTTAGTATTTTAATGTAATTTTTAGAATCGATTGAATGTTACACAAAACTATTTGAAAGCAGAAAAAACGAGCTTGCTTGCTCGTTACTTTTCATCTTTTATCCTTGTGACTTGGTGGTAAATCATGAACCAGGTTTCATTTCGACGCCAGATACTAGTGTGGAAATTTCCTTCCAACTCATAACTAATTAATTTCGTTTTTTGACTAACAGATGTCATCTTGAAGCTGTCAAAATTATTGAGAAGTGGTTGGTGATTGGCAATGACTTCTTCACGATTGTGGTGGTGACCATTTTCATCGATTAAGTAGAAGTCTGGTGCTAAGAGATTTTCATAGTCAGGAATTTTTGACAGAATAATCTTTTCATTGCGAGAGAGTTTGTGAAGGACATTGCCATAAATTTCATCTTCGGGAATAGCAGCTGGTTCTACATGGACATCAGTGTCATAGACAGAGAAACGCTTGCTGAGAACCTCTTCAATTTGTTCAGTAATGGCATGACTCTCGTAAACAGAGAGGTCAGGATTCATTTCAACCACAATATCAAGATAGACGTTGCTACCATAAGAACGGCCACGCTGCTTCTTAACCTTAGTGACTTTTGGAATCTCAAGAATCGCTTTCTCATAGGCTTTGAGGTTTCTCTCATCGAAACCGTCTGACAAACTAAAGGTTGCTGACATGAAGATATCATAGGCTGTCTTTAGAATGAAGGAGGTAATGATAATGGCTGTAATATAGTCAATAATCGTGAGGTTGAAGGATGCTGCAACAATGGCGATTGACGTTCCAATAGAAGTTACGGCATCGGAGAGATTATCCTTAGCGGCCGCAATCAAAGCGCTAGATTTCAGCTTTTTGGCAAGTCCTTTATTGTAAAAGTAAACGCCACACATGACGATAGCAGAAAGAACTCCGACGGTTGCACCAAGGGGATCGACTACAGTTTCCTCTCTTAGAAAAATCTTTTGGATTGTTTGAATTAGGACTTGGAAGCCTACCACGAACATGATAAAGGAAGTGACTAGGCTTGATAAGTCTTCAATCTTCCAATGACCAAACCTATGATCTGCATCAGCAGGTTGACTAGCTAGGTGCAATCCAATGAGTAGGGCCACGTTCCCTAAAATATCTGACAAGTTATTGAAACCATCGGCAATCAAAGAGCTAGAATTTAAAAAGTGTCCAGCTAGAAGTTTTGCAATGGTAAGAAGAAGGTAGGCAGCGATGCTGACAATGGGACCTCGTCTGGCTGCTCTTAAATTTTCATACGTAGTCATAGGATTACCTTTTCTGTTAAAATACAAGTTTAAATTATAGCATAAAACTATAACGAGTTAAAGGTTGTAAGCCTTTTAAACTTGTGGAGTAATGTATTTTTAAAACTTGATAGGAAATGCTTCGTAATCATGGTGTTTTTTCAGTATTTTCCGAATATTCCCTACAAATTATGGTATAATTTAGGGTGTAAAACAGTCTAAAAAGAGGTTTTTATGGAACATTTGACATGGCACAAGCTTCTGAAAGAGGAGTTGCCTGACCATTATTTTTCAAAGATAAATCAGTTTATGGACCAGGTTTATAGCCAGGGGACGGTTTATCCGCCACGTGACAAGGTTTTTAATGCATTGTTGGAGACTCCGTTTGAAGAAGTGCGGGTGGTAATCCTTGGTCAGGACCCTTATCATGGGCCTCATCAAGCACAGGGACTTTCCTTCTCGGTACCTGATAGCCTTCCAGCTCCCCCGTCTTTGAAAAATATTCTCAAGGAATTAGAGGAAGATTTAGGTCCTAGATCCTTTCATGATTTAACGTCATGGGCAAAGCAAGGGGTGCTTTTGCTTAATGCCTGTCTAACAGTTCCAGCAGGTCAAGCAAATGGGCATGCTGGTCAGGTTTGGGAACCTTTTACAGATGCTGTGATTAAGGTTCTCAATCAAAAGGATACTCCTGTTGTCTTTATACTTTGGGGTGGCTATGCTCGTAAGAAGAAGGCACTAGTGACTAATTCTAAACATGCCATTATTGAGAGTGCCCATCCGAGTCCCCTGTCGGCCTATCGTGGTTTTTTTGGCAGCAAGCCATTTTCAAAAGCCAATGCCTACCTTGTATCTCAGGGCCAATCCCCAATTGATTGGTTGAAGTAAAATAGAAAGTTGGAAGATTATGTTACTGATTAAAAATGGTCGTGTTGTAGACCCTAAGTCTGGTTTGGATACGCAAGCTGATGTTCTTGTTGATGGTAAAAAAGTCGTTAAGATTGCTGAAAATATCGAAGCTGGAGATGCTCAAGTCATTGATGCGACTGGTCTTGTGGTTGCTCCTGGCTTGGTGGATATCCATGTTCACTTCCGTGAGCCAGGTCAAACTCATAAGGAAGACATTCATACTGGTGCCTTGGCAGCGGCTGCGGGTGGTTTTACAACAGTTGTAATGATGGCTAACACTAATCCAACGATTTCAGATAAGGAAACCTTGGAGGAGGTCTTGACTTCGGCAGCTAAGGAAAATATCCATGTTAAGTCTGTTGCGACTATTACTAAGAATTTTGATGGTGAAAACATCACTGATTTCAAGGGTTTGCTTGAAGCCGGTGCTGTCGGATTCTCAGATGATGGTATTCCATTGACCAATGCTGGTATTGTCAAAAAAGCCATGGAGCTAGCTAAGGAGAATAATACCTTTATCAGCCTTCACGAGGAGGATCCTGATCTAAATGGTATTCTCGGTTTCAATGAAAATATTGCTAAAAAAGAATTCCATATTTGTGGGGCAACAGGTGTAGCTGAGTACAGTATGATTGCGCGTGATGTCATGATTTCTTATGATACACAAGCCCATGTTCATATTCAACACTTGTCAAAAGCTGAATCTGTAAAAGTGGTTGAATTTGCTCAAAAACTTGGAGCACAAGTTACAGCCGAAGTGGCACCACAACATTTCTCTAAGACAGAAGACCTCTTGCTCTCAAAAGGTGCTAATGCCAAGATGAACCCACCACTTCGTTTGGAATCTGACCGTCAGGCCGTCATCGAAGGGTTGAAATCTGGAGTCATCTCAGTCATTGCCACAGACCACGCGCCACACCATGCCGATGAAAAGAATGTCGATGATGTGACTAAAGCACCATCAGGAATGACTGGTCTTGAAACATCTCTATCTCTTGGATTGACCTACTTGGTTGAAGCAGGACACTTAAGCTTGACGGAACTCTTGAAAGTAATGACTAGCAACCCATCTGATCTTTATGGCTTCGATGCTGGTTATTTGGCTGAAAATGGACCAGCTGACCTTGTGATTTTTGCAGACAAGGAACAACGTCAGGTCACAGCAGACTTTAAGTCTAAAGCAGCCAATTCACCATTTGTAGGCGAAGAGCTTACTGGAAGTGTTAAATACACTATCTGTGACGGTGAGATTGTTTATCAAGCCTAAATAGCAGATCAGAGCAGGGCACATCGAGACACTTGGTGTTGCACCTGCTTTTTTAGTCCTTAAAGGAGCAAAATGATGAAAAAGATACTGAAAGGTCTTGTTAAATACCTTGCTTTAACTGTTTTGTTAGCCTGTTTTCTGCCACTTTCTTTGCAACACGTTCAAGCTGACGAGGATGAGGTAGAGTATAGTCTACCTTCCTATGTTGGTCACCTTTCTATACATGATGATGGTAATGCGACGTTTACTCAGGAAGTGACTTATGATTTTGATAGTGACTATAAAGGTCAGTATGTAACCTTGGGGAAAGTTGGTGGTTATTCTATTATGGATGATCCCAAGGTTTCAGCAACCGTAAATGGGAAAGAAAAAACAGATATTACAGTTGAAAAAACAGACTCTTATGATGGTGTTAAACTCAAAGTTTATAATTCAGGTTCAGATGGTGATAGGGTTGTCCTCAAAGTTACTTGGCAAATCCAACAGTTGTTGAATCTATATTCAGATATTGCAGTTTTAAATTGGTTTCCAATCTCTGATTGGGATAAAGGATTTGGACAGGTTGATTTCACAGTTGATGGTCTAGATGCAAGTCAAGGAGAGCTTTACGCCCACACGGGCTATTTTGGAAAAGACCCACAGGTTAAACGTACTGCTACAGGTTATCAGGTTCATGTAGACAATTTACCATCATCAGGTAAATTGGAATTACATGCCTACTGGCCGATGACCAGTACTTTACGGGAAAATAATCAGGCTTATTTATTACATAAGACAAATGAGGCAGAGTTTCTAAAAAAAGAAAGAGATATCAAAAAGTCTAAAGAAAACTACCGACGCATTTTTTATGTCATTTTGCCACTTGTAATTTTAAGCTTTGTTCTTATTGGTATTTTCTGTTACCTTATTGTTCTTTATAGCACTAGAACGCCTTCTTTCCCTCGCAATGCACGTCTTTATGAAGCCCCTCAAGATTTAGCACCTTTGGTCTTAGCTAAGAATGTTTATAATCAGTCTTTCGATAAAACAGGGCTAAAAGAAGAAACGGGTCCTTTGAAGTTCAAATATATGGTGCAAGCTACCATCCTCGATTTGATTGATAGAGGTTATCTCACTTTTAGGCGAGAAGGTGATAGTAATATTCTGACACGTATTGAAAAGGAAGGTCTCTCTTCGTTTGAAGTATCATTCTTAGATATGTTGTTTGATGGTCGCATGGAAATTAGAGATAGTGAAATGTTCTCGCGCTATTATCTTGATAAAGATGCTCTAGAAAAACAATTCAAGAGTGCTAGAACAAGCTATGAGCGAGAAACTATTCGATCTCAGGGAAAACGTGTCAAATATCAATTCTCTAATGACGGCTATCAAGTAGCCAAAGGCGTTGAAAAAGAGGAATTTGCGCTAGGACTTCCTAAAATTTATAGAGATTTTAGTGCGAAAGAAAAGACATTTAACATATTGGGAGTAGCAGCTTTGGCACTTTCAATGATGCTTTGTATACTTTCAACTTTGTTCTTATTTGGTGCATTTGGATCAGGAGTTGGTTTTTACTATATCCTCGGACTTCTACCTATAGCAGGACTTACCGTTTTATTCTGGTTCTTGGTGAAAAGACGTCGTCAGAGATGTCTTGATGAAACTCAAATTTCAACGTATTACCAGTGGCATAGCTTTAAAAATATGATTCAGAGTATTCCTAGCTTTAAAGAGTCAGAATTAGAATCTGTCATCCTATGGAATCGTATCTTGGTTTATGCGACACTCTATGGACAGGCGAAAAAAGTTAGTGATGTGCTAAAACGATACAACATCCACCTCAGTAATCCATCTCTAGATGAGTTTACTTATTCTGCAACACCATTTATTATGCTGAACAATGTCAATTATCTAGAATCTTATGTTTCTGCCTCAGATACCGTAAGTAGCTTTTCTATCAATTCAAATAGTGGTAGTGGCGGCTTTGGAGGCGGTGGCTTCTCTGGTGGTGGCGGAGGAGGCGGTGGTGGCGCCTTTTAAGACCTGAAAAACAATTACTTACCAAATGTATCGTATCGGCTTTTAATAACTATACTTTGTAGTTGAAGGTTGATACTTAAAAATATAAAATAACTAGACTCCCTTTATAGAGACAGTGACAATAACACATTATTTCACTAGAAACTATAAGGGGAGTTTTTTGGTGTTAAAAGTGATAGCTAGAAATGAATAAAGAGCTATTAAATGAAGTATTGGAAGCTCTTTCAATTATATATTGTTTATTTTTTGTGTTAGGTATAAAATATAGTGGTGATACAATGTTAAAGGGAATTTGTATATGAAACATATTAATGATAATTTTTGGGCTAAGAAAACAGAGGAAAATAGTAGACTTCTTTGGTTACCATTAACTCAACACTTAGAAGACACGAAAAATATTGCAGGCCTCTTATGGGAACATTGGTTAAGTGAAGGACAAAAGGTATTAATTGAAAATTCTATTAATGCTAAAGCAAATATTGAAAACCAAGGGAAAAGATTGGCACAATTCCTAGGGGCTGTTCATGATATCGGTAAAGCAACACCAGCTTTTCAGACGCAAAAAGGTTATGCAAATTCAGTAGATTTGGATATTCAATTGTTAGAAAAATTGGAACGCGCAGGTTTTTCTGGGATTAGTTCTCTCCAATTAGCCTCCCCTAAAAAGAGTCATCATAGCATTGCAGGTCAATATTTGTTATCCCATTATGGCGTGGACGAAGATATTGCAACAATTATTGGTGGACACCATGGACGACCAGTTGATGATTTAGACGGTTTAAATTCTCAAAAGAGCTATCCCTCCAATTATTACCAGGATGAAAAGAAAGATAGTCTCGTTTATCAGAAATGGAAGTCAACTCAAGAAGCTTTTTTAAACTGGGCTTTAACAGAAACAGGGTTTAATTCTGTGTCTCAGCTTCCAAAAATCAAACAGCCTGCTCAAGTTATTCTATCAGGTTTACTTATAATGTCTGACTGGATTGCTAGTAATGAGCATTTTTTTCCTTTGTTAAGTTTGGATGAAACTGATGTGAAAAGCAAGAGTCAACGTATTGAAACTGGGTTTAAAAAGTGGAAAAAATCTAACTTGTGGCAACCTGAAACTTTCGTTGACCTTGTTACTCTTTATCAGGAAAGATTTGGATTTAGTCCACGAAATTTTCAGCTGATACTCTCACAAACAATCGAAAAGACGACTAATCCTGGGATAGTGATACTGGAAGCGCCAATGGGACTCGGGAAAACAGAGGCGGCTCTAGCGGTATCAGAGCAGTTATCTAGTAAAAAAGGATGTAGTGGATTGTTTTTTGGATTGCCCACACAAGCAACCTCCAATGGAATTTTTAAGAGGATTGAACAGTGGACAGAGAATATAAAGGGTAACAATTCTGATCATTTTTCCATTCAGCTGGTTCATGGAAAAGCAGCCTTAAATACGGATTTTATCGAGCTACCTAAAGGAAATACAATTAATATGGACGACTCGGAAAACGGTAGTATTTTTGTCAATGAGTGGTTTTCTGGGAGAAAAACTTCAGCATTAGATGATTTTGTAGTTGGAACAGTCGACCAATTTTTAATGGTGGCTTTAAAACAAAAACATTTGGCTTTACGACATTTGGGGTTTAGTAAAAAAGTTATCGTTATTGATGAAGTTCACGCTTATGATGCCTATATGAGCCAATATTTGTTGGAAGCCATCAGATGGATGGGAGCTTATGGTGTTCCTGTAATTATTTTATCAGCAACGTTACCTGCCCAACAAAGAGAAAAACTCATAAAAAGCTATATGGCTGGAATGGGAGTGAAATGGCGAGATATTGAAAATACAGATCAGATAAAAATAGACGCCTATCCTTTAATCACTTATAATGATGGCCCTAACATTCATCAAGTTAAAACGTTCGAAAAGCAAGAACAAAATAATATCTACATTCATCGTTTACCAGAAGAACAGTTATTTGATATTGTAAAAGAAGCTCTTGATAATGGTGGAGTAGTGGGAATAATTGTCAATACGGTGAGAAAATCTCAAGAATTGGCAAGAAATTTTTCAGATATTTTTGGAGATGATATGGTAGATTTGCTTCATTCTAATTTCATAGCAACTGAAAGAATCCGAAAAGAAAAGGATTTACTGCAAGAAATTGGGAAAAAAGCAATGCGTCCACCAAAGAAAATCATTATTGGTACACAGGTGATTGAACAGTCGTTAGATATTGATTTTGATGTACTGATAAGCGACTTAGCGCCTATGGATTTACTTATTCAACGTATCGGACGACTACATCGTCACAAAATCAAACGTCCCCAAAAGCACGAAGTAGCAAGATTTTATGTTTTAGGAACATTTGAAGAGTTTGATTTTGATGAAGGAACGCGTTTGGTTTATGGGGACTACCTATTAGCTAGAACTCAATACTTTTTACCAGATAAAATACGACTTCCTGATGATATTTCACCGCTAGTCCAAAAGGTTTATAATTCAGACCTAACAATTACGTTTCCAAAGCCAGAATTTCATAAAAAATATTTGGATGCTAAGATAGAACATGATGATAAGATTAAAAATAAAGAAACAAAGGCAAAGTCATACCGTATTGCTAATCCTGTCTTAAAAAAATCGAGAGTTCGAACTAACAGTCTGATTGGTTGGTTAAAGAACCTCCATCCAAATGATAGTGAAGAAAAAGCATATGCTCAAGTTCGAGATATTGAAGATACAGTTGAAGTGATTGCTTTAAAAAAAATATCTGATGGGTATGGTTTGTTCATAGAAAATAAAGATATATCTCAGAATATTACTGATCCTATAATTGCAAAAAAGGTAGCACAAAATACTTTACGACTTCCGATGAGTTTATCCAAAGCCTATAATATTGATCAAACGATTAATGAGCTTGAAAGATATAACAATAGCCACTTAAGTCAATGGCGAAACTCATCATGGTTAAAGGGATCTCTTGGGATTATTTTTGATAAAAACAATGAGTTTATACTGAATGGATTTAAACTATTATATGATGAAAAATATGGTGTTACCATAGAAAGGTTGGATAAGAATGAGTCGGTTTAATTTACTTGATGAACCCTGGATTTCTGTTGTTTATGACGAGAAAGGATCCACAAAAGATGTTTCTTTACAGGATTTATTTACAAATGCTCATCAGTATAAAGAATTAGCAGGAGATACGAAAACACAAGATTTTGCGGTATTACGAGTATTGTTGGCTGTTTTGCATACAGTTTTTTCCCGATTTGATATAGATGGAAATGCTTATGAGTATCTTACTATTGATGAAGGATGGAATCAGCTTGAACCAGTGGATGAGATGGATATTGAGAATTATGAAGAAGCTCTTTATGAAACATGGGAAAAACTTTGGACTAATAAAAGATTTCCAAATATTGTTAATCAATACTTAGAAAAATGGCGAGATCGCTTTTACTTATTTGACCAAAAGTATCCATTTTTTCAGGTAACGAAAGAAGAGATTGCTGGAGATAAAATTAGCAAAGCTAAAGGAACTAGTATTTTGGGTAAAAATATAAATAGAATTATATCTGAGAGTGGAAATAAGATAGCTTTATTTTCCTCAAAAGATGAAGAAAATAAAAATACTCTAACTGCCGCAGAATTAGCTAGATGGCTAATCACATTTCAAGGGTATTCAGGAGTATCCGATAAGGTCATTTTTGGAAATGAAAAATATACACCTTCGAAAGGATGGCTATTTGATATTGGTGCTATTTATATTAAAGGTAACACTTTATTCGAAACGTTGTTACTAAATTATATTTCACCGTATAATGAATGTGGTAATGTAGAAAATATTCAGCGACCTTGCTGGGAACGTAAAAGTTCTGATATCATTAAAAGTTACCTTGATGAAAAAGATATTACCAATATAGCTAGTTTATATACTATTTGGAGTAAAGGAGTCTATATTGACCCAGACTTTAATTTAAATAAAGCTTTCTCTTTTGATATTGTGAAATTACCTGATATCAATCATAGGGATAATTTTTTGGAGCCAATGACACTTTGGAAGTATAATGTTTCGGGTAAAAATAGGGATAGCTATACACCAAAGAAACATCTTTTGAATCAGTCTTTATGGCGATCTTTTGGCTTGTTATCTATAAAAGATACTAGTCTTCAACATAGAAAACCAGGCGTTATCGAATGGCTTACAAATATTGATGATATAATAGGAAATCGACTATCAAATATTGTTGCAATTAGTATGCAGGACGATGGAAACCCTCAATCAAGGCTTCCAACGGATGAGGTTATTGACTCAATTTTTATCAATGATTTGGTTTTAACGGATTTAGACGAGGGTGGTTGGGTTCCTCGTATCAATGAAATAGTAGAAGAAACAAAAATAATTATTTCTAGAACATATAAAACGTATATTAATGATATAAAGGAAATTCGAAATATCTCTAATGGTAGTTATACTCAACAGATGGTTGAAAGTCTATATTTCAAAATCGACCAACCTTTCCGACAATGGTTAGCTAGCATTCAACCAGAAGATGATAAAGATTCTAAGATACAAGAATGGAGAGATTTACTGAAGAAAATAGTTAAAGCTGAAGCAGAAGTTATTTTACATCAAGGGGGTACGAGAGACTATCTTGGTATCCAAAAAGATGGGCGAATTAAGAATATTGCAACTGCCTATAATTCGTTTGATTATTGGCTTCGTCAACAGTTAAAATAGGAGTAGAGAATGTCACAACAAACTAAACAAACAGTTTGGACTGTTACAAACAGGATTATTTTTAAATTGAGTAACCAAAAAGAGGAAACGTATGATAAAGCTACACTAGCAAAAATTAGGAAAACATTGGGGAAACCCTTGAGTGAAGCAACAGAAATGTGGCCAATTCTGTTCAAAAATTTACCAGAGGAATTTTTAAGTTCTTATCAGCAACCAAGCTATGAGGAATTAGCTATTTATACAGCGCTTCAATTGTATGCATTGCATCAGCAAGGTGTTTCAACAAGTGTGATGCTAGATGATTCTAAGCCCTATGAAAATATAGGTTTTGCACTTGGTAAGCTTAGGAAAGAAGATGATACCACTTCAATTGATAGACGATTCAATACCATGATTACCTCATCAACGTTTGAAGAACTTACTTATCATTTAAGGCATTTGATTTCGCTACTTAAAGTGGAGTCACCAGTGATTCAGGTTAATTACTCTGGCCTAGCAAATGATTTATATTGGTTTTTAAATAATAGTCAAGAAAATGTCCGCCTAAATTGGGCAAGAGCATATTATAAACAAATTAAAGGAGAAAAAAACAATGACAACTGAACAACGATTATTTTTAGATATTCATGCTATTCAAACCTTACCACCTTCAAATATGAATAGAGATGATACAGGTAGCCCGAAAACAGCTCAGTATGGAGGAGTTAGAAGATCTCGCGTAAGTTCTCAAGCATGGAAGAAAGCGATGAGAGAGTATTTTAATACTCATGGTGATCAGTCGAATGTTGGTATTAGAACAAAAGAAATTGTGAGATATGTTGCAGATAAAATAGTAGAACTAGATAGTTCTATCAGTATTGAAGATGCTTTGGAAAAAGCTGATAAAGTATTGATAGCTGCTGGAATCAAGAAAAAAGGTGAAGTTAAAGCACTTTATTTTATGGGTGATAGTCAAGCTAAGAAGTTAGCTCAAGCAGCCTATGACAATATAACACATAAAAAAGAGCTTCAAAAGTTGGCTAATGCAGATCCAGCTATTGATATCGCCCTGTTTGGTCGAATGGTAGCTGAAGATCCAACTCTTAATGAGGATTCTTCTTCTCAGGTTGCACATGCCATCTCCACACATGCTGTACAAACTGAATTTGATTTCTTTACGGCTGTTGATGATTTAGCTCCAGAGGATAATGCAGGGGCAGGTATGCTTGGAACGGTAGAGTTTAATTCTTCTACACTATATCGCTATGCAAATGTTGCGATTCATGAATTATCAAAACAATTAGGAAATGAGGAATCGTTGGAGAATAGTTTATCTTTGTTCATTGAGGCTTTTGCAAAGTCACTTCCAACAGGGAAAGTAAATACATTTGCTAATCAAACGCTACCACAGACTTTAATTGTAACGGTTCGAAGTGATCGTCCGGTTAATCTTGTCAGTGCGTTTGAAGAACCAGTTAAATCAATAGAAGGCTATGTTATTAAATCTATCGATAAACTCGCCAAAGAGTTTATTAAGGTTGAGAAATTTGTAGACAAACCACTTATGACCTTCTATGTTACTTTGCATGAGAGCGACAGTCTAAAACAAATTGGGGAGGAAAAAGATTCAGTTTCAAAATTATTGGAAGATTTTTCAGAAATGATAGCCCAATATATTTAAAAAGGTGAATGCTATGAAGACGATATTGTTGAAATTTGCTGGCCCCTTACAATCATGGGGAACGAGTTCACATTTTGAAACTAGGCATACAGATTTTTATCCTTCCAAAAGTGCGGTAATTGGACTACTTGCTGCTAGTTTAGGTTATAGGAGAGACGAAGATGAAAAAATTCAAAAACTAAATGAACTTGATTTTGCTGTTCGTGTCGATCAGCAAGGAAATCTGTTAAGAGACTTCCATGTTGCACAGAAGTATACAGAAAAGGGTAAATTTGATAGAAATTATGTTACGAATCGGTATTATCTAGAAGACGCTGTATTTGTTGTAGCCCTCTCCCATACAGATGATAGCTTTATAGATATCATTAAAGGTGCTCTAAAAAATCCCTATTTCCAACCTTTTATGGGAAGAAGGGCACTCCCAATAACTGCAGACTTTATCTTAGGTGAGACAGATGTTAATCCATTAGAGAGCCTAAAATCGCTGAAATGGCAAGCTTCTCTATGGTTTATGAAAAAATCTCATGATAAGGATGCTATTTCTTTGGAAGTTTATCTAGATAGTCAATTAGTCAACAAGGATGTTTATCAGCTGAGGCAAGATTATGTTAGGTCATTTTCACAAAAAGGGAGAAGATTTGGTTTTAGATATGAAGTACGTGAATTAATCAGTGTTCAAAATCCTCACTATTTAAATAAGAATACAGAGCATAACATTTTTGAGAGTATAGGAGATTGAAGTAATGTACATTTCTAGGGTAGAAATTGATCGATATAATAGACGAAAGGTTAGAGATTTAACGCATGTAGGAGCTTATCATGCTTGGGTGGAAGAGAGTTTTCCATCGGAATTAGAGCAATCAATCCGTACAAGAAAATTATGGCGAATCGATCGTATTCAAGGTAAGGATTATCTTATTATTGTAAGTAAAGAAAAACCTAATTTACAAAAACTTGAAAAATATGGTGTTGTAGGAAGCGCTCAAACTAAGGACTATCAACATTTTTTAGATAGCATCAAAACTGGTTTTCGAATGAATTTTAGAATAGTGCTAAATCCGGTTATTTCAATTACTTCACCCGATAAATCAAAACGAGGAGTTGTAAAACCGCATGTGACGATTAAACATCAGATGGACTTTCTAGTGAAACAATCTGAGAAAAATGGCTTCTCATTAGTAGGAGAAAGTTTCTCAATTGTTGAACGTGGTTATGAAGTTTTTCAGAAACCAGAAAAACCCATACGACTATCAAAAGTTGTTTACGAAGGAACTTTAACTGTTAGTGATGATACGCTTTTCAAAAAAATGCTGACCGAGGGAGTTGGAAAGAAAAAAGCATATGGTTTTGGCTTGATGACAGTGGTACCACTTGAGGAATGAGTCATGGTAGAAAAAAATGGAGCTAAGAAAACTTCTTTGAGAGAACTACCTAAAATTAGCGATCGTGTTAGTTTTATTTACGTTGAACATGCTAAAATAAATCGTGTTGATAGTGCAATCACAGTTCTGGATAGTAGAGGAACAGTTCGAATACCTGCTGCTATGATTGGTGTATTGTTATTAGGACCAGGTACCGATATTAGTCATAGAGCTGTAGAATTGATTGGAGATACTGGAACCAGTATGGTTTGGGTTGGCGAGCGTGGTGTTCGTCAATATGCACATGGGAGATCTTTGGCACACTCAACAAAATTTTTAGAGAAACAAGCAAAACTTGTCTCAAATTCTCGATTACGCTTAGTGGTTGCACGTAAGATGTATCAAATGAGATTCCCAGATGAAGATGTATCTGCGATGACTATGCAACAACTACGTGGACGGGAAGGAGCAAGAGTTCGAAGAGTCTATCGGTTGCAATCTGAAAAATATCAAGTTTCTTGGACTAAAAGAGAGTACAATCCTGATGACTTTGAAGGTGGTGATATTGTTAATCAAGCTTTGTCAGCTGCCAATGTAGCTTTATATGGATTAGTACATAGTATAGTAGTTGCATTAGGAGCTTCACCAGGTTTAGGATTTGTACATACGGGCCATGATTTATCTTTTATCTACGACATAGCAGATTTATATAAAGCTGAATTAACGATTCCGTTGGCGTTTGAAATCGCAGCTAATTTTACTGAAATTGATGATATTGGAAAGATTGCTCGTCAGAAGGTTAGAGATTCCTTTGTTGATGGTAAATTAATAGTTCGAATTGTACAGGATATTCAATATTTATTTGATCTTGACGATGATGAAGAACTACTTGTCGATACTCTATCTTTATGGGATGACAAAGATATGCTTGTAAAGCATGGTGTTAGCTACAAGGAGGAGCTGTGAGATGCCCTTTACAGTAGTGACATTAAAAAGTGTACCTCCGTCTCTTAGGGGGGATCTCACTAAATGGATGCAAGAGATTGCTATAGGAGTTTACATCGGTAATTTTAATTCTAGGATTCGAGAGAAATTATGGAATAGAATTCAGGCAAATGTTGGTGAAGGAGAGGCGACTATTAGTTATTACTATCGTAACGAGATTGGTTATCAGTTTGATACGATAAATTCCCAAAAATCTGTGGTGGATTTTGATGGTATTCCACTAGTATTAATACCTAACTCAAAGACAACTTCAGAAAATCATCCTAAATTAGGATATAGTAACGCTGCGAAGTCTCGTAAAATAAAACGATATTCTAGTTATAGAGGACCACAAGCTAACTCTTTAAAACCATATGTTGTTATTGATATCGAAACTGATGGCCTAGACGAGAAAAAGAATACAATCATTGAAATTGGAGCAGTCAAGTTTAATGGACAACAAGTAGAGGAATTTAATGCTTTGATTAAGTATGAGGAGAAATTACCTCCTACAATTTTTAAATTGACAGGTATTTCTAAATCCTTATTAGATCAAGAAGGACGTGATTTAAAAGAAGTACTTTCTGAATTCTTATTGTTTATTGGTGATTTAACTTTAGTTGGCTATAATATCCATTTTGATATTCAGTTTATCAATAATAAACTGAATAAATTTGGTTTACCCTTATTAATAAATAAAACTCATGATATAATGAGATATGTCAAGGATGAGAAGTTATTCTTGGATAATTATCAATTGCAGACTGCCCTAAAGTCATATGGAATCGAGGATTCAGTTCCTCATAGAGCTTTGAAAGATGCTAGACTAATCTATCATTTATCAACTAAAGTAAATAAATTTTTAGCTAGAATGAAAGAAAAGTCTTAATTTCATTGGGATCTTTTAGTGTTTTTCCCGCACACGCGGGGGTGATCCCGCAATTGTACGCTTTGCGAGACGAATTATTAAGTTTTTCCCGCACACGCGGGGGTGATCCTACAATCAAGAATATATAAATCAGGTATCCAATGTTTTTCCCGCACACGCGGGGGTGATCCCACTGACTATTCGTTCAATATTCAGACGTTTGCGTTTTTCCCGCACACGCGGGGGTGATCCCGATACTTGAATCTGCTTAACTGACAAGGTGCTGTTTTTCCCGCACACGCGGGGGTGATCCCGGCTTTAGCATCGGATTGGTTAGTCAAATTGAGTTTTTCCCGCACACGCGGGGGTGATCCCGGCTTATCTGTTTTGCTGTTGACAGTAACGCTGTTTTTCCCGCACACGCGGGGGTGATCCTAGCCATGCAGTAGCAACCCCATTATTTTCTAAGTTTTTCCCGCACACGCGGGGGTGATCCCGCATGGAGTTATCCGGCACTGGTAAACTCACAGTTTTTCCCGCACACGCGGGGGTGATCCCACAAGTAATTGTATCGGTTACTACCACTTTGCGTTTTTCCCGCACACGCGGGGGTGATCCCAAGATTGCTAATGGTTTTGATGTAAGTTCTATGTTTTTCCCGCACACGCGGGGGTGATCCCAGTAAAACAATACCCGCAAACATTAATAACCAAGTTTTTCCCGCACACGCGGGGGTGATCCACGGACAATACCGTGCCAAGTCTTGTTTAACAAGTTTTTCCCGCACACGCGGGGGTGATCCTATCTCTTAGAATACACCATAGCATGTAGAAACGTTTTTCCCGCACACGCGGGGGTGATCCCGATCGTACCCATTCCCATCGAGCCAATGGAAAGTTTTTCCCGCACACGCGGGGGTGATCCTGACATTTCCATACGGGTCTGCAATTATATTTTGTTTTTCCCGCACACGCGGGGGTGATCCCAATCGGACACTTTTCCAAGGCTTCGTTATAATGTTTTTCCCGCACACGCGGGGGTGATCCTGTCCGACTTATCCAATCCTTGCTAGACACTGAAGTTTTTCCCGCACACGCGGGGGTGATCCTGTGAAACATCGGATAACGCTCATAATTTACATGTTTTTCCCGCACACGCGGGGGTGATCCTGAGGCTAAAGGTTGGAACGTTGACTATGATGAGTTTTTCCCGCACACGCGGAGGTTATCCTAGACTTCTTCGCTAGATGACGATTTACTTGTTTTTTTCCCGTACATGTGAGTATGATTCTATTAATTAGGAAACGCCTGACTTTAGCTAACAGTATGGTACAATTTAATTGAATTAACAGTGAATTTTTTGTTTTTTTATGGAAAATAATCAATTTACATTTATCCTATAGTTAATTGTTTGCACGTAGATCAGATGTAATCAAGGATTGTTATTGCTCGATTTGAGAATAGGAGCATTTGTTATTATCTCTAATTGTACAATTGTTAAAAAAACAATTAATCTATTTCGGGAGTTTTAAAGATTGTAGATATAGAAAGTATTGGTTTGATGGAGAAACAAACAAAAGTTTAATGCTATCGAATGACATATGATTATGGCATTAATCTGTTTGTATTTACTGAAGATTATGAATCCACACCAGATTTGTTGATTGAAGGTGGGTGTATGATTCAAATACGGCAACATCTAAAAAAGAATTGGGCTGATAGAATTTTTCCAATGGGAAGACGTGCACGAATAAATGGGAAACCTTTTCCACAGTGGAAACTAAAAAATAGATTTTATAAAAGGTAGAAATGCTGTCACACCTTGTCATAGACTATTCCTTATTGTTTTGAGCTGTGTTGTTTCGAATGGTTTCAAAGCAATCGCTTTCTTTTTATATGCACACCAAAAAAAGAGCCGGTGGCTCTTTTTAAATATGATCTTAATAACCAGGTTCAAAGATTTCAATAATTTGAGTCAGATAACCTGCATGTAAACCTATGCGATAGTCAACATTTGGCAAACTCTTTACTAAATCATTCAGTTCTTTATCTTTGTTAACCTTATCAGCCAAAACTGGTAATTCAACAACAAGGAGTTGTGAGTGATCTAGTTGAAGGTAACTACTATTGACCTTGACGTCAGGACGAAGTAGTTTAAATATCGCTCTTTCCGAAGCTTGGAGCAGTTGATATAAATCGAGGTCAGATAAAGGAATCTCACCAAACTGAGGACTGATGTTTATAGCAATATCAATATGGGCAGCTCGCATTTCTAAAATGCGGTTAGAGAGGAAACTAGATATTATTGGATTGCTAAGCCTATCCAAGTTTTCTTGAGTCTCTGGATTACCAATGCTAGCATTGTCCGTTTTATAAATCTCAAGTAGACTAGTAGCTTTGGCAGTATCTTCATTTTCCAAGGCAAGAGAAACCTCCTTGAGATTTTTCTTGAATAAGTCGAAGGACGTTTGCTTTTGCATAATAATCTGGATAAAGGATTTGCTATAGTTAGTCATGGTACCCAACAATTTATGACGTTCTTTGTTAAGTCTATCGATAGATTGTTGGTGGACAGCTTGGTTCCAGTTGTAAAAATCCCATAGTAGTAGGGCAATATAGAGAACTAAGATAACAGAACTATTAGGACTGACCTTGAAAACTATTTCAAATAAATTTTTAGGGTCATTTGCTGTTGGAAGAATACTGTTAAGACCATGGATAACAGTAAAGAAGACATAATAGACAGCTAGGAAGGCAGTGCTTCGCAACCAGTTACGTCTAGCCCAAGCTTCGTCAAGACTACTCATCTGATTTAGGTCTACGGCGAAGATTTTAAGCATTAGGTAAATGATTAATGGTGCTAAGATGTAGGCCAAGATATGTAAGTTAGTGTTGAGGGTAATATCACCTTTGATATGTAAGACATGAGGGATAATGACAATTGAAAGTAGTCGTGTTGCCATATCAAAAAGGATAGTTGGATAAAAAGCGTAAAGCAATCGATGATAGAAAGAACGCTCTTTGACAAGGGCCAAATCGGCAACAAGGAAGAAAAGCGGGTCCACAACGATTTTTACGAGACTAAAATAGGACGCTGCAGCTACATAGGACAAAAATAGAAGTAAGAGGTGTCCTCGTAGTGGCTTAATCTTAGACATAGTCTGGTAGAGGTACCAAATAGAAATGAAACTAACGGCCTGTAAGAGAGGATTGATAATATTAGTAATCATTGTAACCTCCTTTAGTCATGTCAATCTCAATTTGTAAGCGATAAATCCCAGCACGTGTATTTGAAACAATGTTAATGTTTGGATAAGTAGATAGAATAGTATTGACGCGTTTTAGTTCAGAATCAGAGAAATCAGATGTAATAGCTGAATCTTCTTTAGTACTTGAACTTTCAACGACAAAGTGTTGACTATCCTCATCTTTAAAATAAGCATAGCTAAGGTATTTCTGTTCACTATCTTGTGCTTGGTCAATGACATGATCCAAGATAGTTGATAGGACATATACCCAGTCTAAAGGATAAATAGGATAGACGGTAATAGGTTCTGGGACCTCCATACTAACCCAAACATCCAGTTCTTTTGCCTTTAGAAATTTAGCTTCAAAGAGTACCTGTAAATCTGGCAGTTTAATATTTTCTAGTTTGTCTCGATAAAAATGATCAATCTTCTTATCTAGCGGATTCGGTGTCAGTAAGTAGTCAATTAACTCCTGAGCTTCCTCATTTTGTTGAAAACGGATGATATCGTAGAGGTTTTCAGCTTCGTCTTTGATGAAGAGCTCTTGGCTAGTCTTTTTCTGGTACCAGGTATTGATGTTCTGACTTGATTTTTGAAGAAGGAGAGAATGTTCCTCTTGGGCTGCTTGTGTTTGAGCATTGAGGTCTTTTCTATAGAGATTAACCTGCTTAGATAGAATCAGAGCCGTAATGATAAGAAAGGCAATGGTAAAGTGAATGTCTGTTGAAACGAGTTCAGAAGCAAAGTAAATAAAGGCTAAGCTAGAAAGAGCGACAGACGTTGACCTGTACCATGGTCTTGCTTTATCAATTTGCATCATTCGAGAGTAGTCCACCTGAAGAAGGGCACTTTGTGCAAACCAAAGTAAAAAAGCAAGAAAGAGAATAAAGGGACCAGCAAAATAGTAATCCAAGACTGCAGGGAAAAAAATTGGAATAATCAGGAAAATGACCAATCTTACCGTTAAGGCAAAGGTGAAAGGTATGAAGAAAGTCTCCAAAATGGTATGTCTTAGATTTTTGTAGGATTTGGCAGCTAGAAAGAGTACAAGTGCAATAAAACCGGATTTTGGATACAAAATGCCCAAATAACTAGAGGCAAAAATTGCTATACCAGCTAAAATAATAATCCAGTATCTAAGCGGCCTTTGCGTGGTCACCTTGAAGATAATAATTTGTAAAATAAAAGCTATACATGCCGTAAGCCCGTGAATTATGACATCACTCAATATCAAATATTCTCCTATTCGGGTAAAATCTATACAATCATGCTATTATACCATATCACAAACAAAAAGAGCATACGAATTGCCTATAAGTGATAAAGATGTAAGGCTTTTCATTTTTCAAGCATATTTCTTGCCCATTAAGTTTTTTTAACCTATCCTAGATGTATAGTAAAATTTCGATAGAGGAGATCGATATGGTAAAACTTTCTAAAGAGACACATCTTGAGATGTTCACTAAAATGGAACGTATCCGTGAATTTGATTCACGTATTAATAAATTGGTTCGTCGTGGTTTTGTTCAAGGAATGACTCACTTTTCAGTTGGTGAGGAAGCAGCCAACGTTGGAGCTGTTCAACACTTGAGCTATGACGATATCTTCTTTTCAAATCACCGTGGTCACGGACAATCTATTGCCCAAGACATGGATTTGAATAAAATGATGGCGGAGCTTGCAGGTAAGGCGACAGGTGTTTCTAAGGGCCGTGGTGGTTCTATGCACTTGGCTGACTTTGAAAAAGGTAACTACGGAACTAACGGTATTGTTGGTGGTGGTTATGCTCTTGCAGTAGGTGCAGCTCTCACTCAGCAATACAAAGAAACAGGAAATATTGTTGTGGCCTTTTCAGGAGATGGTGCAACTAATGAAGGCTCATTCCATGAGTCAGTCAATATGGCAGCTACTTGGAAATTGCCGGTTATCTTCTTTATCATCAATAACCGTTATGGTATCTCAATGGATATCCATAAAGCAACAAACACACCTCACCTTTATACACGTGCGGAAGCTTATGGTATTCCTGGTTTCTACTGTGAAGATGGTAACGATGTTT
Source organism: Streptococcus sp. Marseille-Q6379 (assembly GCF_965119505.1). NCBI lineage: Bacteria > Bacillati > Bacillota > Bacilli > Lactobacillales > Streptococcaceae > Streptococcus > Streptococcus sp. Marseille-Q6379. The sequence goes on from NZ_CBCPLV010000002.1 coordinate 110,610, forward strand.
TGGCTGTATACGAAACAATGGGCAAGGCTGTTGAGCATGTCCGTGGTGGTAACGGTCCCGCTATCGTTGAGGTAGAATCTTACCGTTGGTTTGGTCACTCAACTGCTGATGCAGGTGTTTACCGTACTAAGGAAGAAGTTGACGAGTGGAAGAACAATAACGACCCAATTATTAAATACCGTGACTATCTCGTTTCTGAAAATATCGCAAGCGCTGAAGAGTTAGATGCTATCCAAAGCCAAGTCAAGGCAGAGGTTGATGCAGCTTATGAGTTCGCCCAAAATAGCCCAGATCCAGAACTTTCAGTTGCCTTTGAAGATGTATGGGTAGACTAAAGAGAAAGGTTGAGGAATACAAGTATGAGTGAAACAAAATTGATGGCCTTGCGTGAGGCAGTAAACCTTGCTATGAGCGAGGAGATGCGTAAAGACGAAAACATCTTCCTTATGGGTGAAGATGTCGGTATCTATGGTGGTGACTTCGGTACATCAGTTGGGATGCTGGCAGAATTTGGTGAAAAACGTGTTAAAGATACACCAATTTCAGAGGCAGCTATCGCTGGTGCAGCTGTTGGATCTGCCATCACAGGTCTTCGTCCAATCGTTGACTTGACTTTCATGGACTTCATCACGATTGCCCTTGATGCTATCGTTAATAATGGTGCGAAAAACAACTACATGTTTGGTGGTGGTTTGAAGACTCCTGTAACCTTCCGTGTAGCTTCTGGTTCAGGGATTGGTTCTGCGGCACAGCACTCACAATCTCTTGAGTCATGGTTGACTCACATTCCAGGGATTAAAGTGGTTGCTCCAGGTAATGCAAACGACGCTAAAGGTCTTTTGAAATCTGCTATTCAGGACAATAACATTGTTATCTTCATGGAACCAAAAGCACTTTACGGTAAGAAAGAGGAAGTGACTCAAGATCCTGATTTCTACATTCCACTTGGAAAAGGTGAAATCAAGCGTGAAGGGACTGACCTTACTATTGTCACATATGGTCGTATGTTGGAACGTGTTCTTAAGGCTGCTGAAGAAGTGGCTGAACAAGGTATTAACGTTGAGGTCGTTGACCCACGTACGCTTATCCCACTTGATAAGGAATTGATTTTCGAGTCAGTTAAGAAGACTGGTAAACTGATGTTGGTCAATGATGCATATAAGACTGGTGGATTCATCGGTGAGATTGCTGCTATGGTTACTGAAAGTGAAGCATTTGATTACCTTGACCACCCAATTGTACGTTTGGCAAGTGAAGATGTTCCTGTACCTTATGCGCGTGTCTTGGAACAAGCGGTTCTGCCAGATGTTGAAAAGATTAAGGCTGCTATTATCAAGATGGCCAATAAAGGAAACTAACTTTCTAGCGACGGTTAAGTGATATGTCTCGCTAGTAAAATGTGTTTCTTGTTTTAACTGTGAGAGTATCGGAAAATATAATTTAAAGTAGAAAGGAGAGGGCGTTAAAGCGTTTGAGTTGATTTGAACTCAAACGAAATGCTTCGGAATTTAGATAGTTTTACTTGTGTGCAAGCACACTAACGTAAAACTCCTAAAATTCTGTCGCATTTTAGCGTTCTTAGTATCATAAAATATGGCTTTTGAGATTATTATGCCAAAGCTTGGTGTGGACATGCAGGAAGGCGAAATCATCGAGTGGAAGAAACAAGAGGGTGATGTGGTTAATGAGGGGGATATCCTTCTTGAAATCATGTCAGATAAAACGAACATGGAACTTGAAGCAGAAGATTCTGGTGTTCTTTTGAAGATTACCCGTCAGGCTGGTGAAACTGTACCAGTTACTGAGGTTATTGGTTATATTGGAGCAGAAGGTGAAGTTGTGGCCGATAATGCTGCGAGCGCACCAGCTACAGAAGCTGCTCCGCAAGTTGAAGAAGTTGCTACTGTGGAAGCACCTGTAGTGGCAGCCCAAGCCCCTGTCGTACACGAAGGTGGCAAAGTACGTGCAACACCTAAAGCACGTAAAGTAGCGCGTGAGTTGGGGATTGACCTCGCTCAAGTCCCAGGAACTGGAGCGAAAGGTCGTGTTCATGCTGATGACGTTGAGAACTTTAAGGGTGCTCAACCTAAGGCAACTCCATTGGCACGTAAGATTGCAAAGGACCTTGGTATTGATTTAGCTACCGTATCTGGAACAGGTTTTGGTGGTAAGATTACCAAGGAAGATGTCCTTGCAATCAGTGCCCCAGCCCAAGTTAAGGAAGCTGCAGCTGCACCTGTGGTTGAAGCTAAGCCAGAAAAAGTCTTGCCAGAAGGTGTGGAAGTTATCCCAATGTCTGCTATGCGTAAGGCTATTTCTAAGGGAATGACGCACTCTTACTTAACTGCGCCAACCTTTACCCTTAACTACGATGTGGACATGACTAACCTTATGGCTCTTCGTAAGCAAGTCCTTGATCCAATCATGAATAAGACTGGCATGAAGGTGACCTTCACTGATTTGATTGGTTTGGCAGTTGTGCGTACCCTTATGAAAGAGGAACACCGTTACCTCAATGCATCCTTGATTGATGATGCGCAAAATATCGAATTACACAAATTTGTTAATCTCGGTATTGCCGTTGGTCTCGATGATGGCTTGATTGTACCGGTCGTTCATGGTGCAGATAAGATGAGTTTGTCTGACTTTGTGGTGGCCTCTAAGGATGTCATCAAGAAAGCTCAGGCTGGTAAATTGAAGGCGGCAGAAATGTCAGGTTCTACTTTCTCTATCACTAACTTGGGAATGTTTGGAACCAAGTCATTTAACCCAATCATCAACCAACCAAACTCAGCTATCCTTGGTGTTTCAGCAACTATTCAGACACCGGTTGTTGTTGATGGTGAAGTTGTCGTACGTCCAATCATGGGTCTATGCTTGACTATTGACCACCGTATTGTAGATGGTATGAATGGTGCCAAATTCATGGTTGATTTAAAACATTTGATTGAAAATCCAATGGAATTGTTGATTTAAGTAAAAAAATATCTGAAAACTGAAGTTTTAAATAGAAAGGAGAGGGCGAACCAGAGGGTATAACTGAACCCGAGCGGAAAGCTTGGAAAATAGACCGTCTGTCTACGTCAGCAGGCTGACGTGTCAGACGCCTAATTTTCAGTCGCTTTCTGGTCGCTCTTGGTATCTTATAAATGGCTTTTGAGATTATTATGCCTAAGCTTGGTGTGGACATGCAGGAAGGCGAAATCATCGAGTGGAAGAAACAAGAGGGTGATGTGGTTAATGAGGGAGATATCCTTCTTGAAATCATGTCAGATAAAACGAACATGGAACTTGAAGCAGAAGATTCTGGTGTTCTTTTGAAGATTACCCGTCAGGCTGGTGAAACTGTACCAGTTACTGAGGTTATTGGTTATATTGGAGCAGAGGGTGAAGTTGTGGCTGATAATGCAGCCGGTGCACCTGTTGCAGAAGCAACTGCTCAATTAGAATCTGCTGGTCTTGAAGTTCCTAAAGCTCCTGCCACAGCTGCTCCAGCAGCTCCTGCAGAAAAAGCACCACTTGCTGATAATGAGTACGATATTATTGTTGTCGGTGGTGGTCCTGCTGGTTACTATTCTGCCATTCGTGGGGCACAACTTGGTGGTAAGGTTGCTATCATTGAAAAATCTGAATTTGGTGGAACATGTTTGAATAAAGGATGTATTCCAACTAAGACCTACCTTAAAAATGCAGAAATCCTTGATGGGCTTAAGATTGCTGCAGGTCGTGGTATCAACTTAGCGTCAACAAACTACACTATCGATATGGATAAGACTGTTGACTTTAAGAACTCTGTTGTTAAGACACTTACTGGTGGTGTTCAAGGTCTTTTGAAGGCTAACAAGGTTACTATTTTCAATGGTCTTGGTCAAGTTAACCCAGATAAGACAGTTACTATTGGTTCAGAAACAATCAAGGGACGTAATATTATCCTTGCTACTGGATCAAAAGTTTCACGTATCAATATCCCTGGAATTGAGTCACAACTTGTGATGACATCAGATGATATCCTTGACTTGCGTGAATTGCCTAAATCACTTGCTGTTATGGGTGGTGGTGTCGTTGGTATCGAACTTGGTCTTGTTTATGCTTCATACGGTGTAGAAGTAACTGTTGTTGAGATGGCTGACCGCATTATCCCTGCTATGGATAAAGAAGTATCACTTGAACTTCAAAAAATCCTTGCTAAGAAGGGCATGAAGATTATGACTTCTGTTGGTGTTTCTGAAATTATTGAAGCCAACAACCAATTGACCCTTAAACTTAATAATGGTGAAGAGATTGTAGCTGATCGCGCCCTTCTTTCAATCGGTCGTGTTCCTCAGTTGGATGGTCTTGAAAATCTTAACCTTGAATTAGACCGTGGTCGTATTAAAGTGAATGCTTATCAAGAAACCTCAATCCCTGGTATCTATGCACCGGGTGATGTAAACGGAACTAAGATGCTTGCTCACGCTGCTTACCGTATGGGTGAAGTTGCAGCTGAAAATGCTATGCATGGTAACGTTCGTAAGGCTCACCTTGACTACACACCTGCTGCTGTATACACACACCCAGAAGTCGCAATGTGTGGTCTTACTGAAGAAGATGCACGCGCTAAATATGGTGATGTCCTCATTGGTAAATCAAGCTTTGCTGGTAATGGACGTGCTATTGCTTCAAACGAAGCTCAAGGTTTTGTTAAAGTCGTTGCAGATGCGAAGTACCATGAAATCCTTGGTGTTCATATCATTGGACCGGCTGCAGCTGAATTGATTAACGAAGCGTCAACAATTATGGAAAATGAATTGACTGTAGATGAGCTCTTGCAATCTATCCACGGTCACCCAACCTTCTCTGAAAACATGTACGAAGCCTTTGCTGATGTACTTGGAGAAGCTATCCATAACCCACCAAAACGTAAATAAAGCTGATAAAATTCTCGGACAAAGGTTCGGGAATTTTTTTATACATTTTCATTTGTATTTATTTGAAAAAATTGTTACAGATTTTCAATAGTTTTGTAGAAACATACGAATAATAAGTTAAAGAGTTTTCTATCAAGAGAGAAAGTTTATTTATAATTTTATAATATTTCTATTTTATTTAGAAATTTTTTAATAATAACCTTTCCACGAGAGTTTTTCTGTGGTAAAATGGTTCAAGTATTACAAATGCAAAAGGAAAGTTAAATGCGAACGAAAGATTTTATCTACTATGCTAGTGCGGCTGTTCTCTTGGCTGTCACAACACAGGTTGCTCAAGCAGACGAAGTGGCGACACAAACGCCTTCTGTTACCGAAGGAAATCAGTATCAACCTGTGACAGCGGCTGAGATTTTTGGTGGAGAAGCAGCCTTACCTGTAACTCCTAGTTCAACGGTTTCAGCACCCGCAGCTACGAGTGAAGTGGCAAAAGCTAGTGCTCCAGCGGTATCTACGTCTCCTGCTTCACAGAGTTCCGAGGCTGCAACGGCAACGGTATCAACTTCGGTAGCTAACTCTACTGTTGCTGTGACATCAGCTTCAGTAACATCTTCAGTTGTTAGTTCAGAAAGTGCAACTGCTTCTACGAGTGCGACAAGTTCAGAAATGTCAAATAGCACTGTAGCAACACCTGCTAAATTAACGAATTCTACGGATGTTCCTTCTCCAACCCTTAAGGTGCAACCGAAGACTTTTATCGATGTCAGCAGCCATAATGGTGAAATCAGTGTAGATGACTATCGTGCTCTTGCACGCCAAGGTGTTGGTGGGGTCGTAGTCAAGTTGACAGAGGATACTTGGTACAATAATCCTAAGGCAGCGTCACAAGTTCGCAATGCGCAAATCGCGGGTCTTCAAGTATCAACCTATCATTTTTCTCGTTACACGACTGAGGAAGAGGCGCGCGCAGAAGCTCGTTTCTTCATTCAAGCTGCACAAAACCTTAACCTTTCAAAGAGCACTGTTATGGTTAACGATTTCGAAGACTCTAAGATGCTTCCAAATATCAACCGTAACACTCAAGCATGGGTTAATGAAATGCGTAAGCATGGTTACAACAACTTGATGTTCTATACAAGTGCCAGCTGGTTGGATGAGAACAATCTAGGCCATCGTGGACTTGTCTCAACCTCTCAATTTGGTATTGAGAATTTCTGGGTCGCACAGTACCCATCATCAACTCTTACAGCAACGAGCGCTAAAAACATGCGCTATAATGCCAAAACTGGTGCATGGCAGTTTTCAGCTACGTCTAATCTCTTGCCAAGTAAACATGTCTTTGACCACAGCGTGGATTATACAGGACGTTTCACAGCTAATGCTAGTGCTGAGGTTGATGCAACTCAAGGCAATTTGAGTGGAACCATTTCTATTGTCAACAATAATCCAACTGTTGGTAGCTTTAATGTTGTCATCTCTAATGTCAAAGCACCAAATGGTGTTGAAACAGTCTCTGTTCCAATTTGGTCAGAAATTAATGGTCAAGATGACATTATCTGGTATACGGCTAACCGTCAAAATAATGGAACTTATACAGTAAACGTTAAGGCTTCAGCTCATAAAAACTCGACAGGGCTTTATAATATCCACCTTTATTATGTTCAAAAAGATGGTCAATTGACGGGTGTTGGTGGAACAACTACGCAAGTCTTCATTGGTAAGACACCTGAGCAGTTGAAACCTAAAGCAAGTTTTGCTATTGAAAACAATAATGCTAAGGCTGGAACTTTTGACGCCGTTATCACTAATATCTCAGCACCACTAGGTGTTAAAGAAGTTTTGGTGCCATCATGGAGTCTTGAAAATGGCCAAGACGACCTTATTTGGCATAAGGCGACTAAGCAAACTGATGGCAGCTATCGTGTAACCATTAAGGCAAGTGAGCATAAGGGCACTAAAGGAAATTACCGTGCCGATGCTTATATCGTGGATAACTCTAACAATCGCCATTATATTGCTGAAAAAGTAGTGGCTGTTGATTATGCTCGACCAAGTGGTCTCCTTACGATTGAAAACAACAATACTGCAACAGGTACTTTTGATGCAGTTGTTCGTAACATTGTTGCTCCTACAGGTTTGAAAGAAGTTCTTGTTCCTTCATGGAGTCTTGAAAATGGTCAAGACGACCTTATTTGGCATAAGGCGACTAAGCAAACTGATGGCAGCTACCGTGTAACCATTAAGGCAAGTGAGCATAAGGGCACTAAAGGAAATTACCGTGCCGATGCTTATATCGTGGATACCTCTAACAATCGCCATTATATTGCTGAAAAAGTAGTGGCTGTTGATTATGCTCGACCAAGTGGTGGCCTTACGATTGAAAACAACAATACTGCAGCAGGCACTTTTGATGCAGTTGTTCGTAACATTGTTGCTCCTACAGGTTTGAAAGAAGTTCTTGTTCCTTCATGGAGTTTAGCTGGTGGTCAAGACGACCTTATCTGGCATAAGGCAACTCGTCAAGCCGATGGTTCTTACCGAGTGACTATCAAAGCAACGGATCATAAGAATTCAACTGGTAAATACCGTGCCGATGCCTACCTTGTAGATGACTCTAACAAACGTTTCTACCTTACTGAAAAAGTGGTAGAAGTTTCTCAAACTCGTCCTAGTGCAAGCCTCTTTATTGAAAATAATAATGCTGATTTAGGTACTTTTGACGCTGTTATCCGCAATATCGTAGCACCAAATGGGGTTAAAGAAGTTTTAGTACCATCTTGGAGCCTAGTTAATGGACAAGATGATCTCGTTTGGCATAAGGCAAGTCGCCAATCTGATGGTAGCTACCGTGTCACTATTAAGGCTAGTGAGCATAAAAATTCACTAGGAAATTACCGTGCTGACGTTTACATCGTAGATAATGCCAACCAACGTCATTATGTCACTGAAACCATTGTAGACGTAAAACATAATAAGCCAGTCGGTACTATTTCAGTTGTTAATAACAATAATGATACTGGTACTTTTGATGTCATTATCAGTGATGTTTATAGTCCTAAAGGTGTTCGTACTGTTCAAGTACCTATTTGGTCTGAAAAAGATGGACAAGATGATATTCGTTGGTATGAAGCCACACGTCAAGCTAATGGCACTTATACGGTAAATGTTCAAGCTACTCACCACAAAAATTCAACAGGTTTGTACAATATTCATTTGTACTACATTTTAAATGATGGGTCACAAGTTGGTGTAGGAGGGACAACGACAACAGTTGAATTCCGTAATGCTAAGACTAAAACGCAAACCTATATCACTAATGTTAATTCAGAAGCAGGTAGTTTCACAGTAGTGGTTGATCAAGCGCCACAAGGACGTCAGATTAAGAATATTCGTGTAGCTGTATGGTCAGAAAGTAACCAAGGAAACCTTTCTTGGTACAATACAGCACCTACTGGAACACATACTGAAATCAATGTATCGACTGTTAATCATAAGAATCTCATAGGTAACTATACGACTCATGTTTATGTAGACTATGTAGACAATACTGTAGACGGGTTTAACCTTGGTGAGACAGCTCTTGCTCCACGTAATCGTCGTGTTGAGCCTCAGACGACTTATTATTCTCAACGTGACCCTCGTTGGGCTTCTAAGTGGTATGGTGTCAGCAATATGGATCAATCTGGCTGTGTTCCAACATCACTTGCCATGACTTTTACAGATATCTTGGGAACTGTCATTGCACCAACGACAGTTGCGGATTATTTGTACTACAATACAAATTCATTTAACAAAACATCAGTCGCTGGTACTGATGCAGATGGTATTGTATTAGCAAGTAAAAATTGGGGTCTGAAGAGCAACGTACTTTCAAGTATTGCTAACATTGCCTCAGCTTTGATGTCAGGGCAACACGTTTTGGCGGCAGTAGGAGCAAGTCAATTTATCAATTATCCTTACACGCATGAAATCGTACTTCATGGCTATGATAATGGTAAAACATATGTTCGTGATCCATTTAACGCCAATAACAATGGATGGTATTCATTGGATTACATTCATGGTGTTCAGAGTAGAGATGCAATGGATACTAAGCTTGGTGCACCATTCTTCTCTGTCTTTGCTTAATCTATCAATCAAAGGTCTTTAGAAGGAAACTTCTAAGGGCTTTTTTAGTGTTGATTTTTGATAGTTATGTTGTTATTTACCTATTTTCATAATATTATATACAGGATTGAAATCTTATATTTATAGGTTTTTACGTTATTATTTTGGATTGTGTTAGTACTATTAGCATAGAAATTACTTAAATTTTTATCATTTTTGTAGTTTTTTTAGAGAATTATCACTTTTCCTCTATTCGTAAGATATTTTCTATGGTGAAATGGGTGACGTATTAAAAAGTGTCAAAGGAAAGTTAAATGCGAACAAAAGATTTTATCTACTATGCCAGTGCAGCTGTCCTCATGGCGGTGACCACTCAGGTGACCAGTGCGGATAAGGTAGCCACTCAAATGCCTACAGTTACTGAAGGGAACCAGTATCAACCTGCGACTGCAGCAGATATTTTTGGTGGTGGAGCAGTTCTTGCGCAAGAGTCACCATCAGCAACACCAAGTTCAACCGTGGTGGTAGCTGCTACTGCTACAAGTGAAGTAACAAACTCAAATACTCCACAAGTCAGTCAAGCAAGCTCAACAACGGTTGTAGCATCTGAATCTGTAGTTCAGCCGAACACGGTAGCGAGTTCTGAAAATGCTAGGGTATCGACTGCTTCTGAGGTTTCAAGTGAGGTTGTAGCTGAACCTGCTAAATTGACTCATGCTTCAGGTTCATCTAATGATACTGATGTTTTAAAACCGAAGGCTAGCTTCTCAATTGAGAACAACAACAAGGTAACTGGTACCTTTGATGCGGTGGTTCGAGATATTGTTGCACCATTGGGTGTTAAAGAGGTTCTTATCCCATCTTGGAGTCTAGCTAATGGTCAAGATGATTTGATTTGGCATAAGGCAGCTCAGCAGCACAGGGAATCGAAACTTATTATTACCAACCTTATGCAGAATACCCATCACGCATTAATGCGACCTACCATGCTAATCCGACTCGTTTGAGTATGAGTGACACTTTGGCCAATGCCATCCAGTCCAGCCTTATTAATGCGACTGGCGCTCAGAATCAGGGCGTGAAACGTCAAACCTTTGCAGTCTTGCGTGAAACGACAGCGCCAGCAGCTCTCCTTGAACTTGGCTTCTTGTCAAATCCTCAAGAAGCAGCCCGTTTGAATACCTCTGCTTATCAAGAGACTTTAGCTAACGCAATTGTGGCAGGGATTAAGCGTTATTATTCTGTTTATAACTAATAGATTGAGAGAATTTTATAGTTCTCTCTTTTTTTATTTTAAAGGAGCGAAAACGCTTGCATAAATCTAATCTAAATGGTATATTAAAAAACATGAAAACGTTAACAAAAGGAGTTAGTATGAAAAGAAATACTCAAGCTAATGATGAAAAAGTTCTTCGTTATAGCCTTCGCAAGTACAAGTTAGGGTTGGCTTCTGTAACCATTGGAGCTGTTTTTTTGAGCTTTGCTGCTACTCATGGAGTCAAGGCAGAAGAAGTAGTGTCAACACCTGCCTCAAGTACACAGGTAGAATCAGCTGATTCTAGTCTTACCACCAGTGGTCTAGTAACTGAAACGCCAACAGCTCCTCTAACAGCTGAGAATGCCACAGTGTCCAAGGAAAATGAGCCAGTTTCTCTTTCAGAAGAAAACACTAGCCGTACTGAGCCTACCAAGCTAACTGAAACTAGCGAAAACACGCCAAAAACAGTAAGTACTAATAATAGTCAAGCTCTCACTAATGCATCTGAGGAACCTATTGCTGAGGGGACTATTCGCTTGCATTTCCAAGAGTTACCAAGTCAGGATAAGGCATCGCTTGGGCTTTGGACTTGGGATGATGTGGAGACGCCATCATCTCAGAAAGGTGCTTGGCCAACAGGGGCAACCTCATTTGCAGAAGCCAAACAGGATGATTATGGTGTTTACCTGGATGTGAAGTTGTCTTCAACACCTAAAAAGCTTAGTTTCTTGATTAATAATGCCGCTGGAACGAACCTTTCAGGAGATAAAACTGTTGAAATTCTAAGTCCTCAAATGAATGAGGCCTGGATTGACAAGGATTTTCAAGTTTACAGTTATCAACCTATCCCTCAAGATCACGTTCGTATCAATTATTTCCGTACGGATGGCGACTATAGTAATAAGTCTGTATGGTATTGGGGAGATGTAAAGGATGCCCCAAGTAATTGGCCTGATGGTGTCAATTTCCAACCAAATGGTAAGTATGGTGCCTATTTAGACATTCCGCTAACAGAGGTTGCTAAATCTATCGGATTTTTACTCTTAGATGAGAGCAAAACAGGAGATGATGTGAAAATTCAACCAAATGATTATAAATTTAGTGACTTGAAAAAAACTCGTCAGCTTTTCGTACGAGATACTGATACGACAGTCTACACCAACCCTTACTTTGTCAAGGATGTGCGTTTGACTGGGGCTCAGCAACTTAGTCCAAGCCAAATTGAACTCAGCTTCACCAACTTAGACGAGGTCTCATCTGGAGACATTCTCAAAGACCTAAAGGTGACAGACAAGGATGGTAACAGTGCAACTCTTAAACAGCTTGACTTGGATGCTAAACTCAAAAAAGCTACATTAACAGGTGATTTTGCTGCGGAAAATCTGCCTTACAAGGTCACTTTGGGCAATGATAGTTTTAAAACGTCTGAGAGTTGGCAATTGAAGGATGCGCTCTACAGTTACGATGGTGAATTGGGTGCCCGTCTTCAAGAGAATGGTACTAAGGCACATGTGACACTTTGGTCACCAAGTGCAGATCAAGTAGATATCATTGTCTATGATAAGAATAATCAAGACATGGTTCTTGCTGAACATGCCCTAAGCAAAGGACCTCGAGGTACTTGGCAAGCTGACTTGCTTGCGACTGATCTTGGTTTGGAAAACTTAACAGGTTATTTCTATCAATATCGCATTAAACGTGGTGATCAGTTTGTAATCGTTTTGGATCCTTATGCTAAGTCTTTGGCTGCTTGGAATAGTGACGATGCCAGCAAGGGACCTGAACACAAGATTGCCAAGGCTGCCTTTGTAGATCCTGCTAATTATGGACCAAAAGATCTTGACTACGCTAAGATTCCAAACTTTAAATCTCGAGAAGATGCCATCATTTATGAGGCTCATGTACGAGATTTCACCTCTGATAAGGCTATCTCAGCTGAATTGAAACACCAGTTTGGGACTTTTGCAGCCTTTGCAGAGCGTTTGGATTATCTTAAAGATCTCGGTGTTACCCATATTCAGCTTTTACCAGTATTAAGCTACTATTTTGTCAATGAAATGCAAAATGGGAAGCGTTTGGATGCCTATGCATCAAGTGATAGTAACTACAACTGGGGCTATGATCCACAAAACTATTTCGCTTTGACTGGCATGTATTCTGAAAATCCAAGTGATCCAGCTAAACGTATCGAAGAATTCAAGAATTTAGTTGCTGCTATTCATGCCCACGGTATGGGCGTTATCTTGGATGTGGTCTATAATCATACAGCCAAGACAGCTATTTTTGAAGACATTGAGCCAAATTATTATCACTTTATGGATGCTGATGGTACTCCTCGTTCGAGTTTTGGAGGGGGGCGTCTAGGCACGACTCACTATATGAGTCGTCGTGTCTTGGTTGATTCGATTGCTTATCTTACTAAGGAATACAAGGTGGATGGTTTCCGTTTTGATATGATGGGTGACCATGATGCTGAAAGTATCGAGCAAGCTTACCATGCTGCACGTGCCCTTAATCCAAACCTTATTATGCTTGGTGAGGGCTGGGTGACTTATACTGGCGATGAAAATAGCCCTGTTCAGCCTGCCGATCAGTCTTGGATGAAAGACACAGATACCGTAGCTGTATTTTCAGACGATATTCGAAACACCCTCAAATCAGGTTATCCAAACGAGGGGACACCTGCCTTTATCACAGGTGGCAAACGTGATATTAATAAGGTCTTTGACAATATCAAGGCACAGCCAACTAACTTCGAGGCTGATTCTCCAGGTGATGTGATTCAATATATTGCTGCTCACGATAATTTGACCCTTTTTGATATCATCGCCCAATCAATCAAGAAGGATCCAAGCAAGCCTGAGAATAATGCTGAAATTCATCGTCGCTTGCGTCTAGGAAACCTCATGGTCTTGACTGCTCAGGGAACACCATTTATTCACTCTGGTCAGGAATACGGCCGCACCAAACAGTTCCGTGATCCTGCCTACCGTTATCCTGTGTCTGAGGACAAGGTGCCGAATAAGTCACATCTTTTAGTGGATGAAAAGGGCAATCCATTTGACTATCCTTACTTTATCCATGATTCTTATGATTCTAGTGATGCCGTCAATCATTTTGACTGGACTAAAGCAACTGATAGTCAGGCATTCCCAGAAAATACGAAAACACGTGCCTTTACCAAAGGGTTAATTGCCTTACGTAAGTCGACAGATGCCTTCAATTTCAAATCGAAAGCGGATGTGGATGCTCGTGTGACGCTATTGACAGTTCCTGGTCAGGACAATGTCGCTCAAGAAGATTTGGTATTGGGATACCAAACTGTTGCTTCGAATGGAGACCGTTACCTTGTCTATGTCAATGCTGATAGCAAGGCTCGTCAGTTTGATTTGAGCAAGATTACAAATGGCCTATCCTATCAGGTTTTGGCAGATGGCAGTCAAGTTAATTTATCCGGAATTAGTGAGTTATCAGGTGTTGCAATCAACAATCATATCTTGACCTTGGATCCACTAACAGCGACTATTATTCGTTTGACCAATGCTCAGACACCAACTGACCAAGTAGCTAAGCCTTCAGAAAGGACCGAGTCATTTGGTGGAAAAGAGACTGAGGTAACTAAAACAAGTGCCAAGACCTCAAGTCAAGAGAATCTTGTCGGAGATGCTGAACTTGTTAATCGTGACAATGGTCAGGCTAAGACTGAAGCTAGTCGTCAGACTGATAAACAACTGCCATCCACTGGTGAAAAGACAAATCGTGGACTCTTTTTAGCAGGTCTGCTAAGCATTCTTAGCCTAGGATTCCTTAGAAAACGACGGATGAAATAAATAAGTGACAACAGGTTATTTCCTGTTGTTTTTCTTTTATTTAGAATCATTCTTATCTGCTCTTTAGAATAGTTCTTAAATAGCCTAAAACCGTTGACAGTGCTGGTTTCTTCTGTTAGTTTAGATATGTTCTCTTACATATGAGAGATCATTATTGACTTATCATCGTTCGTTCTTTATTAATGTTAAAACGACGATTCACATATATAACGACAAATGTCGAACACTATCTTGAAAATAGGAGACATTCATGAAAAAACTTAGCAAACTTGGTGTTGTTCTTTTGGCATCAGGACTTTTATTGACGGCTTGTGCCAAATCTGGTAATTCAAGTCATTCAAGCTCAACTAGCTCAAAACTCACAGCCAGTGAGCAAAAGCAATTGAAGCAGGCTACAAGTGATTATAAGACTTTCGTAGAAGGCGAAATTGATCAGCTTTTGAAAGATACTGAAGGATTCAGTGAAACCCTCAAGTCAGGAAATCTTGAAGAAGCTAAGAAACAATACCCATTGATTCGTATGGCTTACGAGCGTTCAGAACCGATTGCAGAAAGCTTTGGTGAGTCTGACGTGAAAATAGACTACCGTTTGGTTGATTACATGGACGAAAATAAATCAGAAGACGGTTGGTCAGGGTTCCACCGTATCGAACGTATCATGTGGCAAGACAACACGACAGAGGGTACAGATGCCTATGTAGATCAATTGGTTAACGACATTAAGGAACTCAAAGCTAAAATTGCAACTGTTAAAGTTACTCCAGATATCATGTTGACAGGTGCTGTTGACCTTCTGAATGAAGTAGCCACTCAAAAGATTACAGGTGAAGAAGAGGTCTTCTCACACACTGATCTTTACGACTTCCGTGCCAATATTGAAGGGGCAGAAAAAATCTTTGAACTTTTCAAGCCGTTGATCCAGAAGAAAGATGCTAAACTTGTGAAGACTCTTGAAACTGAATTCAAGAATGTGAATGGTCTTTTGGACAAACACATGATTGATGAGAAAAACTATAAGTCTTATACAGATTTGAGTGAGGCAGATACTAAGGAATTGGCCGAAGCTGTAACTAAACTTGGTGAACCATTATCACAAATGGGTGTTATCCTAGATGGGAAATAAGAAAAATGACTGACGAAAAATTTTTAGATCAAAAAATGGACCGTCGTGAATTTCTTAAAAAAGCAGGTATTGGAGGGGCTGGGCTTGCGCTTGGTCTTTCTGGTGCATCTGCTTTTTTCGCTAATCAGGATAGTTCAAGTAAAAAGGCTTATGATGGTGATGAAGATATTAGCTTCTTTGGCAAGCACCAGGCTGGGATTACGACTCCTATGCAGAAGGCTTGCTACTTGGTGGTGCTAGATCTTCATACAACCGATAAAAAAGAAGTCATCCAGCTTTTTAAAGACTGGACCGATTATAGTAGTAAATTGGTCGAAGGAGAGTTAGTCAAAAAAGATGGTTCTAATGCCCTCTTGCCTCCTACGGATACAGGCGAAACGGTAGGACTCAATCCCTATCGCCTGAGTCTGACTTTTGGAGTTTCGGCTGATTTTCTTAAAAAACTTGGTTTAGAATCCAAACGTCCTAAGCTCTTCCGTGATTTGCCTCCATTTCCTAAGGAGCAGTTGCAGGACAAGTATACGGGTGGAGATATCGTTATTCAAGCCTGTGCAGATGATGAACAAGTAGCTTTCCACGCTGTCCGCAATCTGATTCGTAAAGGTCGTAATAAAATCACCATGAAGTGGAGCAAATCAGGGTTTGCAGCCATCGGAGACCGCAAGGAAACGCCTCGAAATCTCTTTGGCTTCAAGGATGGTACTGCTAATGTTACGACAGAAATGGAATTCGACAAGGTTGTCTGGACTGATAGTAAAGATTGGATGAAGGGTGGTTCTTATATGGCTCTTCGTCTGGTACAGATGCACCTTGAAACTTGGGATCGTACTAATTTGCAAGAGCAGGAAAACACCTTTGGTCGTTACAAGGAATCAGGCGCTCCCTTTGGTAAGAAAGATGAGTTTGACGAAGTAGATTTGTCAAAATTACCAGTCGATTCGCATGTGCGTTTGGCTAAAGAAGTAGACCTTCCTATCTTACGTCGTTCATATTCTTATTCAGATGGCATTGATGAGAGAACTGGCCAGTTTGATTCAGGTTTGATTTTCATTGCCTACCAGAAGGATCCAGACCGTTTTGTTAAAATTCAGACCAATCTTGGTGCTGTAGACAAGATGAACGAGTACATCACCCATATCGGAAGTGGGCTCTTTGCTTGCTTTGCTGGGGTGGAGAAAGGAGGCTACCTTGGTCAAGCACTCTTTGAATAAACTCCTCGTTTTACTTGGGCTTTTAGCCTTATTCTGGACCTATCCAGTAGCTGCTGAATCATACAGTGACCTCTATATCAAAATTACAGATGCGACAACAGCTGTTCAAAATAAAAATCAAACAAAAGCTAAGGAATTGGTTGCTGAGATTAAGACTGATTTCGAAACTAAAGAAAATCACGATTCCAAGGCAGGTAAAAAAGTTAGCAAGGCTCTTGATATTAAGGGTGACGTGACAGAAGAGGACCTAACCTCCATTTCGTCAGCCCTTCTTAAATTTGAGAAAGAGCAAAATCCTGTTGATTTAGATGCCGAAAAGGAAAAACTTGAAACACGCCTAGAGCCTTATTTCAAAAACTTACAGGATGCCATTACGGCCAAAGACCTGGCTGCAACACGCAAAACTTACAGTGAATTAAATAATGCTTGGACGCGAAATGAAGCTGTTGTCCGTGACCACAGTACTGCCTACTACGGCAAGATTGAGACGGCCATTTCACTTTTGCGAAGTAGCATTGAGACGGAGCCTACTGATTTCACCAGCATCCAGTCATCTTATGATGATCTCAAGGGTGGGATTGATGACTTTATCAAGGGTGTCCCTCTTGATAGCACAAGCACAAGTTTAACCCTAAAAGATGGTATTAAGCTCTTGGAAAAGGCTCTAGGTCAATTCCAAGCAGGTGATGACAAAACGGCTGCGGCAACTATGAAGAAGTTCATCACTATCTGGCCAACCATTGAAGGCGATGTAAGCACAACTAATCCAAGCCTTTATACGCGTGTGGAAAGTGAAACACCTGTTATCATGGTTAAGGGAAAAGAAAAAGTTTATCAGGACAAACTGCAAGCCTTGATTACAGACCTATCTGCTATTGATACAAGTGCTTCTTATAATGCCTTTGATGCCATGTTGATTCTCTTACGTGAAGGGGTTGAAGCCCTCCTCATTGTTATGGCACTTGTGACTACTCTTAAGGCAGCCAAGATGCGTAAGGGACTCAAATGGGTTTATGGCGGAGCCATTGCTGGTGTTCTTGCTAGCGCAGTTATAGCTGTTATCTTACAAGTTGTCTTTCCAGCTGTGACCTCGGGGGCTAACCGTGAAATTATTGAAGGTGGCGTTGGTATCTTTGCAGTTGCGATGATGATTCTGATTGGAGTTTGGCTCCATAGCAAGTCTTCAGTCAAACAGTGGAATGACTTTATGGACCGCCAGATGAAGACGGTGACGGCTACTGGAAGCTTTGTGTCCATGTTTGCACTCAGTTTCTTGGCTGTCTTCCGTGAAGGGGCCGAGACTATTCTTTTCTATGTCGGTATTGTCCCACGTATCACGACAGCTAATTTCTTGATTGGTATTGCTTCAGCTATTGCAGTTCTTGTTATCATTGCTGTGGCTATGACTAAAGCGAGTCACTATATTAAACCGCACCGCATTTTCTTTATTTTGACTTGGTTGATTTATGCCTTGGCCTTCAAGATGCTCGGTGTCAGTGTTCATGCCCTTCAGTTAACTAATATGATGTCTAATCATTTGATTAGTGGTTTCCCAACCATTGATTGGGCTGGTATCTATCCAAGCTGGGAAGTCTTGATTCCACAACTTATCTTTATTGCTATTATTGTCTTTGTGACGGTGAAACAGCATGGCAAGAAATAAAGATGAGATGACTATTGTTGAGCATCTGGTGGAATTTCGGAGACGTTTCATTGCAGTAGTGTTATGCTTTTTCCTAGTTTTTTGTATTACTCTGTTGTTTGCTGGGCAACTCTATGCTTATCTAACCAGAGGATTTGACAAGCCTTTATTAGTTCTAGGGCCTAACGATATTCTTTGGATTTACATTAACTTGGCTAGTCTTATGGCTTTTACGGTCACTTTGCCTTTCACCACCTACCAGATTTGGCAGTTTGTGAAACCAGGTTTAAGGGACAATGAAGCGCGTGCTATCTTTGCTTATATACCTGCAACTTTTGTCTGTTTTGTATTAGGCTTGGCCTTTGGTTATTATTTTGTTAGTCCAGCTATCTTAGAAGTGCTTTTAAAACTAGGCGAAGGGCTCTTTAATACACAAATTACAGCACAGAACTACCTTAGTTTCTTACTGCATACGACAGTGCCTTTGGCTGTTCTCTTTGAACTTCCCGTAGTTGTGAGTTTTTTGACATCTATCGGCATAATAACACCAGTTTTTCTGACACACTATAGACGCTACGCTTACTTTATTCTCTTGGTTTTGGCGGTCATTCTAACACCAGCTGACTTTATCAGTGACCTGGCCATGACGGCACCCTTAATCTTGCTTTATGAAGTTAGCGTAACTCTAAGTAAGTTCATTTATAAACGTAAACAAAGAAAATATAAAGATAAATAGAAAGGAAATCTCATGGGAATTCTACGTGATATCGGAGCCCCAGGACTTATCATTATTGTCCTAGGAGCCCTCCTCATATTTGGTCCTAAACGCTTGCCAGAACTCGGCCAATCTATCGGTAAAATGCTAGCCGAATTTAAAGCAGCTGTAAATAAGACTGATGAAGATAAAAAGGATTATGAGACTGAGAAGAAAGACTAGTTCCTAGATACTCTAGTTTCTTGACAATTATAAGCTTTTGTGACATAATACACTTGTATTGAATAGTAAGTCTATATCATAGGCAAGAAAAGACCCCAAGCTAACTTCCACATAAGCTCGGGGTCTTTTTTAGCACTATCTATCCTTGTTTAACCACTTGTCGATCAGACGAAGGATAACACCGACCACAATGGGTCCGATGATAGTTTTGAATAGTAAATCCATCATAGGCAAACTCACCTCCCTTCGTAGGCGGTGTCGAGGTGCCAAGGGATATTATATCATAGATTGAGAGAGTTGTTTAGTGAGTGTCAGGAAGTAAAAGTTAGAAGGTAGTTTAATCATGCCATACAAAAAATCAGCTCAAGAAGGCTGATTTTTTTATTTTTTCTTGTCTCACGAAAACCACTAGCTGTGCTAGTGGTTCCGAAAAGCTTTTAGCGATGTATCAAAAAAGTCCCCCTAAAGTGTTATATTAGATAAGGTTTCCCGACCGCTAACTAATATACAAAAGGAGGACCCCTGATGAGACAGGATAATAATAGTTTAGCACATACTACATGGAATTGTAAGTATCATATTGTGTTCGCACCCAAATATCGACGTCAGATAATTTATGGGAAATACAAAGCAAGTATTGGTCAAATCTTACGATTATTATGCGAAAGAAAAGGTGTTGAAATTCATGAAGCAGAAGCTTGCCCAGACCATATTCACATGTTGGTGAGTATACCACCGAAACTAAGTATTTCCTCATTTATGGGATATTTAAAGGGCAAAAGTAGCTTAATGATATTTGATCGACACGCTAATTTAAAGTATAAATATGGGAATCGCAAATTTTGGTGTCGAGGGTTTTATGTTGATACGGTTGGACGAAATCAGAAGCGAATTGAAGAATATATTCGTAATCAATTACAAGAAGACGTGATAGCAGATCAGCTAAGTCTATTTGAGGAGTATGATCCGTTTACAGGTGAGAAGAATAAAAGAAAGTAATCTTAAAGAGACCCGCTAGACGGGTCAGCTAGCAAAGGTGGTGCTGAAGGGAAACCATTCGGTAGGCCTTTAGGCCTCGGCCGGTAGCAGAGGCTTTCAGCCGAAGAGCAAGCCACCCGTTCTCACGGGTGGTTTTGACTTTACAAACTGATACGTTTTTCTGTCTCAGCGTCGAAGAAATGACCTTTTGCAACGCTGAAAGTAAGGTTTACTTTTTCACCTGGATTGTGGAAGTCACGCGCATCAACACGGGCAGCAAATTCAGTTTCTCCAAGTTTTAGGTAAAGCATTGTTTCTGCACCAAGAAGCTCTGAAACGACGACTTCAGCATCTACATTGGCATCTGGATAGACTTCTTGAACGATTGGACTGCTTGAAACATCTTCAGGACGGATACCGAAGATAACTTCCTTCCCTTGGTATCCTGTTTCCTTCAAGATTTTAGCTTGACCTTCAGAAATCGCAATATCCAAACCTTCAGCGTTAGTAATACGATTGCCATCAACTTTGACATTGAAGAAGTTCATGGCAGGACTTCCGATAAACCCAGCAACAAATTTGTTGGCTGGTTCATTGTAAAGTTCCTGAGGTGTACCAATTTGTTCGATACGACCGATAGTACCAGAACCATCAGGATTTTTAGTAGAACTCATGATAACGATACGGTCAGCAAGAGTCATGGCTTCTGTTTGGTCGTGAGTAACATAGATGGTTGTTGCGCCAATATTACGAGTAATTTTAGCAATTTCAGCACGCATAGTGACACGAAGTTTAGCATCCAAGTTTGAGAGAGGTTCGTCCATAAGGAAGACTTTAGCATCACGAACGATGGCACGTCCCATAGCCACACGCTGACGTTGACCACCAGAAAGGTCAGCAGGTTTACGTTCCAAGAACTCAGTCAGGCCAAGGCTAGCAGCTGCTTCACGTACACGTTTGTCAATATCGTCTTTTTTATATTTACGAAGTTTTAGACCAAAGGCCATATTTTCATAAACAGTCATGTGTGGGTAAAGTGCGTAGTTTTGGAATACCATGGCAATGTCACGGTATTTTGGTGATTTGTCATTAACCACTTCACCATCAATATAGAGTTTACCTTCAGTGATTTCTTCAAGACCAGCAACCATACGGAGAGTTGTTGATTTACCACATCCTGAAGGACCTACGAAAACGATAAATTCCTTGTCTTTGATGTCGATACTGAAATCTTCAACAGAGTAGTGAGTTGCATTTGGGTATTTTTTGTAAATTTTATCCAGTTTAAGAGTTGTCATATCATTTATCCTTTATTATTTAACTGATCCGCCGGTTACACCTTCAACATAGTATTTTTGCATGAAGATAAAGAGAAGGGTGATTGGAATGGCGATGATAATAGCACCTGCGGTAAATGGAAGGAACCATTCATTGATAGCGTCTTGGTTAAGCATTTGGAAGAGTCCAAGGGCAACGGTATATTTATCTTTAACGTCACCGAGGATAACAGATGCAAAGATGAAGTCTACCCAAGGTCCCATGAAGGCCATGAGGGCAGTGTAGACGATGATTGGTTTAGAAAGTGGCAAGGTAATCTTGGTAAAGATTTGAAGTCGAGTTGCTCCATCAATCATTGCTGATTCATCCAATGAGTAAGGAATGGTATCAAAGAAACCTTTCGCAATGTAGAAACCAAGTGCTGCCCCAGCAGAATAAACCAAAACCAAAGATGTCAAGGTTTGTGTCAAATTAAGGGCCTTCAAAATATAGTAGACCGCAATCATAGACATGAAACCAGGGAACATGTTAAGTACAAGTGCCAATTTCAAGAAGCCATTTCTGTGTTTGAATTTAATACGGCTAAGTGAGTAGGCCATCCCAACGGTAATTAAAGTTGAGAGGATACATGTACATGTGGCAACGATGAATGTATTGATGAACCATTTTCCAAATGGATAAGCATCGCTGGTAAACAGTTTGATGTAGTTATTAAAAGTGTAAGTCTTAGGGAAGAAGTAAGGTACCGCATTAGCTCCTTCACCACGGAAACTTGTAAGGAAGATCCAGATAATAGGGATCAACCAGATAACAGCTAGAACTGTCAATAGAATATAAGTACCAGTTAGGTAAAGATTTTTCTTACGTTTCATTATTTAGCAGCCCCTTCCTTGAATGAAGATGATCTTGTGTAGGCCAAGAGACTGAATGTTGCAGAGATGGCGAAAATCAAGATACCGATAACAGATGCCAAGTTGTAGTCTTTAGCGCTAACAGTCAGTTTGTAGAGCCAAGTTACCAAGAGGTCAGTTGAACCCGCTTGATAGTATTCAGAATTAGTAGGTCCACCACCAGTAAGGAAGTAGATAACGTTGAAGTTATTGATATTACCGATGAATTGTTGAATCAATGATGGCGCCATAATCAAGAGAATTTGTGGGAAAGTGATGCTCTTGAAGATTTGGAACTTGCTTGCTCCATCAATTTCAGCTGCTTCAATCTGCTCAGTTGGCAAGTTCATGATGATACCAGTTGCGACCAACATTGTGAATGGAATACCAATCCACATATTAACAAAGATAATAGAGAACTTCGCCCAGAGAGGATCAGTCAAGAAGGGAATAGGTCCATTAGTGATATGCAAGGTTTGAAGCAAACCATTCAAAGGCCCATGGTCATTAAGGAAGTTACGCATCAAAAGAAGTGATACAAACTGAGGAACGGCGATAGTGATAACAAAGAGTGTACGCCATACTTTCTTGAATTTAAGGCCCTTAGTGTTAAGCAAGAGGGCAAGGACAATACCGAAGAAGAAAGTGGTTGCTGTTGCAGCAACGGCCCAAATCAAGGTCCATGTCAAAAGTGGGAAGAAAGTACCAGCCATACGACCTTGTAAAACTTCACCAAAACTTGAGAAACCAACCCAGTCAAAGAGTGATTTAGGTGCTGGGTGATTGTGGTCAAAGTTAGTAAAGGCCAAACAGATCATGTAGATCAAAGGCAAGATTGTGAAGAGCAAAACTCCAATCAGTGGGACAGTCATAAGACCCATGTGGAAACGGCCATCAGCCAAGGTCTTGAAGTCTTCGATAAAGTTAGGAACTTTACGTCCAGACTGTTTGAGAGCCATGAGATGACGAGCACTCTTAAGATTACACCAGTAAATATAAGCGAAGACTGCACAGAAGATTAATGAGGCAAGTCCAAAAATCAACATAAGCATTGAATTATCTCCAGCAACCTGAACTGTAAGTTTAACGCCATTAACTTCTTTAACGGCCTCACCTTGTTCTTGAGTTCCCAAAGTAATCATTCCTTGAAGAGCTGGGACAATTTGGATAACGAATGCTACTAAGAAGGCAATCTCAGAAAGGAGGAAAAGCAATCCCTTGGTAAACTGTTTGTTAACCAAGTTTGTCAATCCCATTACCAGAAAGGATAATTTGACATCCCATGTACCTTCTTTGAAGACTTGGCGCATAGGAGTTGTGTCGTAGATTGTTTGTGACATAGATATCTCCTCAGATAAATGTGTGATTAGTGATGGTTTCTATTTTGTCTACAAATAAAAGATAAAGAGGATAGGAACTTGACCCACCTCTTTACCTTGTCATTGTTAGGATTCTTATTTAGCCGCTGCCAAATCTTTATCAAATTGTTGTAATTTAGTAAGGAATTGGTCTTCCTTGATTTTACCGTTATAAGCGTCACTCATAAGAGCAGCACTTTCAGTCCAGAAGACTGACATTTGACTAAGTTTAGGCATAACAGTTGTGTACTGATTAGATGAACCCATAGTAATTACAGCTTGTGCAAGTGCATCCTTTTGAACTGCTTCAGAAGCTTGAACTTCTTTGTTGGCTGGGATGATGTGACGGTCTTCATTAGTGAATTGGTTATTTTGACTGTCTTTGCTTGTCAAAGCTTGTGCCAATTGGTAAGAAGCAGCAATACGTTCAGCGTTACCTTTAGATGGTGTTTGGTTAACTGCGTAAAGTTTTACACCCATGAAGGCTTTTTGTTGAACGTCTTGACCACCGATATTAACTGTTGGGTAAACAGCAACACCAAGATTGTCTTTACCGACAGCTTTAGCAGCTGCAGCGTAGTCCCATGGACCAGATTGGAAAGCATCAACAGAACCATCTTCGAATTTAGCCATCATGTTAGCTGAATCAACATTAACAAATCCTTTGTTGTCTTTTTGAGCTGCGATGAATTTAAGAACGTTCACACCAGCTTCATTGCCCCAGTTAGTCCCTTTAACATCTTCACCGTTAGGACCAAAGAGTGTGTCACCAACTGAAAGGAAGAGAGGACCAGTTACATAAGCATTAACTTCTTTCAAGTTGCTACCAAATTTAGCTTTAGAAGTGATTGTTTCATATGATTTAACATCATCTTCGTTAAGTTTAGATTTATTGTAGTATGTAACTTGTGTTTCGATACCGTATGGGAAGGCGTAAGTTTTACCTTTGTATTGAGCACCTACAGTAGCTTGCTCAGTATCTTGATCAGCAATTTCTTTTGAGTATTGCTCTGGGATTTCTTGGATAGCTCCAGCGTCTACCAATTTACCGAGTTGGTCATGTGGAAGTGAGAAGACATCTGCAGCAGTAGAAGCATCCTTAGTCAAGTTTTCTTGAGCATTTGGATCTTCCATTTCAACCATATCAACTTTGTAACCAGATTTCTTTTCAAACTGTGCTACTGTATCTGAGTAAGATTTCTTAGCGCCAGTTGGTACCCAAAGTTTCAAAGTCTTGCTATCTGAACTTGAGCTCTTGCTTGAATTTGACCCACAAGCTACCAAGAGCGATCCAGCCACAAGTAATCCAGCACTACCAAGTAATACCTTTTGCCATTTTTTCATTTCTATTTCCTCCAGAAATTTAGTTTACGATAATCATTATGCAACCGTTTCCACAATCTGTCAAGTATTTTGTTAAAAAAATTATTTTTTTGCAAACGATTGCATAAAACACCCATCTAGTTTATAATTGTTCTTATATTTTACGACTATAAAGAAAATTTTATGAGAATGAGAGGGACATAATGGCTACAATTAAAGATGTTGCTAAGAAGGCTGGAGTCAGCCCATCAACGGTAAGTAGGACATTAAAAGATAACTCGGCTATATCAGAAGAAACAAAAATTAAAGTAAGAGCAGCTATGGAAGAATTAGGTTATGTACCAAACTCAGCAGCACAAATGTTGGCAACAGGCTTAACTCATAGTTTAGGTGTTGTTCTTCCTCCCTTAACTGACCGTGAAAATATCAGCCAGCCCTTCTATATGGAGATTTTAACAGCAATCAATGAAGAGGCTAGTTGTCATTCTCAGGTCGTTAGTATTGCTACGGGTGCTACTCTAGAGGAATTAGTCAAGCAAGTTGAGCTCATGCATCGCCAAAAACGGGCAGATGGCTTTATAATTCTCTATTCAGAAAAGAAAGATCCGGTTAAAGATTACTTATTAAAACAAAAAGTACCTTTTGTAGTGGTTGGAGCAGCAGTGGATAATGAAAATAAAGTAACCTATATTGATAATGATAATAAGGAACTAGGTCATGAAGCTGTGAACTACTTACAGGCAAAAGGTCACCGAAAGATTGGTTTTGTCACAGACGATTTATTTGGGCAAGTAGGACAGGAACGTTATCAAGGGTATCAGGAAGCGGCAGACAATCTAAATTTGGATGTCTTACCTGAACTTGTATTTTCAGCTCGAACAATCGAGACTTTTAAAAAGGAATTGGAAAGATTTTCTCCGACAGCTTTGATTGTTAAGGATGACCTTATTGCCCTTCGTCTCATTCAATGGTTAAACAACCAAGGATTTAGAGTTCCTGAAGAGTATGCTATTATTTCTTTCAATAATTCGACTTTTGCTGAAATCATGCATCCTTTCTTGACCACATTTGACATTAATATTCAGGCACTAGCTAAAGAAAGTGTTCAAAACCTTCTTGGGATTCTTAAAGCGACTAAGATTAAGTCGCAAAAAGTCATTATTCCATTTAAACTTATAGAAAGAGAAAGCGTCTGAACTTATCCCTAATAGGTTAAGGAGCATCCAAGTAGTTGGTTAGAAAAACAGCCGGCTACTTTTTTCGTTTAAAAAAGAAACCTATTTTTTCGAATTCAATAGAAATAAAGATTTAAGAAAATACTCCCGTAATGTAAGCGCTTGTTTTACGAATTTTATTTTAAAGAGCTATAAATTTTTTTTATTTTTTTGTTAAAAAATCTTGACTAATGCAAACGTTTGCATTATAATAATAAGTGTAAAAAATAATTTGAGGTAAACGTTATGAACAAACGAGCAAGCGGTGTTTTGATGCACATCACATCACTTCCAGGTGACTACGGGATCGGATCTTTCGGTCAAGCAGCCTATGACTTTGTTGATTTCTTAAAAGAAACAAAACAAACTTACTGGCAGATTTTGCCACTTACTACAACAAGTTATGGGGATTCACCTTACCAATCATTCTCAGCGGTAGCAGGAAATACACACTTTATCGATTTGGATTTCCTAATTCGTGACAAATTTTTAACTAAAGCTGATGTTAAAGACGCTGACTTTGGGTCAGATCCTGAGTTTATTGACTATGCTAAAGTTTACGAAGCACGTCGTCCAATTCTTGAAAAAGCAGTTAAAGCAATTTTAGCAGATAAGAAAGAAACTAAAAGATTCGAAGCTTTTAAAACTAAAAATGCTAACTGGTTAGCAGATTATGCTGATTTCATGGCTATCAAAGAACACTTCGATAACAAAGCACTTCAAGATTGGGATGATAAAAAAGCAGTTAAACGCGATGAAGCAACTCTTGAGAAACTTCGCAAAGAACTTGCTGATGTTATCACATATCACCAAGTGGTACAATACCTCTTCTTTAGCCAATGGGCAGAACTAAAAGCTTATGCTAACAAAAATGGTATTCAAATCATCGGTGACATGCCAATCTACATTTCAGCTGATAGTGTTGAAGTTTGGACTCAACCGCATCTCTTCAAACTAGACGCTGAATGTAAACCGCGTTACATTGCAGGAGTTCCACCAGATAACTTCTCAGCAACTGGTCAACTTTGGGGTAACCCAATCTATGCTTGGGATAAACACAAAGCAGAAAATTATGCTTGGTGGGTATTCCGTATTCAAGAATCATTTAAACTTTATGATTACTTGCGTATTGACCACTTCAAAGGGTTCTCTGACTTCTGGGAAATTCCTGGAGGAGATGAAACTGCTGAAAATGGTGAATGGGTTCCTGGACCTGGTTATGACCTTTTCAAAGTGGTTAAAGAAGAATTGGGTGATCTTAAAATCATTGCCGAAGACCTTGGTAACATTGATGATAAGACACGTAAACTTCTTGCAGACTGTGGTTACCCTGGAATGAAGATTGTTCAATTTGGATTCTACGATACTACTGGAAATAGCATTGACATTCCACACGTATACACACAACATTCAGTTGCCTACACAGGTACACATGATAACGAAGTAATCAACGGTTGGTACGACAACTTGACGCAAGAGCAACGTGATTATACTGATGCATACATCAACCGTCGTCAAGGTGAACCAATCACACGTGCTCTTCTTCGCACCCTCTTTGCTACTGTAAGCAACACAGCTATTGCGACTATGCAGGATATCCTTGATAAACCTGAAAATAGCCGTACAAACTTCCCTAACACAGTTGGTCAAAACTGGAAATGGCGTATGCTTCCAGGTGAAATTACTGTCGACAAGAAAGAATTTTTGACAGACATTACAGAAAGATATAATCGAGGTAATAACTAAAATGGCTACATTTACACAATATGTTGAAGCAAAAAACAAAAATCTTAAGGACCTTTCAAACGAAGAAATCTACTATCTTTTGTTGGAATTCGTAAAAGAAGCAGCTGCTCCAAAACCAAAAAACGATAGCAAACGTAAAGTTTACTATATCTCAGCTGAATTCTTGATCGGTAAACTTTTGTCTAACAACTTGATCAACTTGGGCATCTACAAGGATGTTAAAGCTGAATTGGATGCTGCTGGTAAATCAATCAGCGAAATTGAAGACGTTGAACCAGAACCATCTCTTGGTAACGGTGGTTTGGGTCGTTTGGCTTCATGTTTCATCGACTCTATGGCAACACTTGGCATCAACGGTGAAGGTGTTGGTCTTAACTACCACTGTGGTCTTTTCAAACAAGTCTTCAAAGACAACAAACAAGATGCAGAACCAAACTACTGGATTGAAGATCAATCATGGTTGGTACCAACTGATATCTCTTATGATGTTCCATTCAAAAACTTCACATTGAAATCACGTTTGGATCGTTTGGATATCTTGGGTTATAAGAAAGAAACTAAGAACTACCTTAACCTCTTTGACATCAATGGTGTGGACTACGATTTGATTGATAAAGGAATCACTTTTGATCAAGACGAAATCCAAAAGAACTTGACACTCTTCCTTTACCCAGATGACTCAACTCGTAAAGGTGAGCTCTTGCGTATCTACCAACAATACTTCATGGTATCAAATGCTGCTCAACTTTTGATTGACGAAGCTATCGAACGTGGATCTAACCTTCACGATCTTCCAGATTACGCTTACGTACAAATCAATGATACTCACCCATCAATGGTAATTCCAGAATTGATCCGTCTTTTGACAGAAAAACATGGATTTGAATTTGATGAAGCAGTAGCAATCGTAAGCAAAATGGTTGGTTACACAAACCACACTATCTTGGCTGAAGCCCTTGAAAAATGGCCTCTTGACTACCTTGAAGAAGTTGTTCCACACCTTGTTGTTATCATCAAGAAATTGGATGCTATCATTCGTGAAAAATTCGAAGATCCACGTGTTCAAATCATTGACAAAGACAACCGTGTTCACATGGCACACATGGATATCCACTTCTCTACAAGCGTTAACGGTGTAGCAGCACTTCACACAGAAATCCTTAAATCTTCTGAGTTGAAACCATTCTACGACCTTTACCCAGAACGCTTCAACAACAAAACAAACGGTATTACATTCCGTCGTTGGTTGGAATTCTCAAACCAAGAACTTGCTGATTACATCAAAGAATTGATTGGTGATGGTTACCTTACTGACGCAACTCAATTGGAAAAATTGGCTGCCTTTGCAGATAATCCAGCAGTTCACAAACGTTTGGCTGAAATCAAATATGATAACAAATTGTCTCTTAAACGTTATCTTAAAGCCAACAAAGGTATCGATCTTGATGAAAACTCAATTATTGATACTCAAATCAAACGTTTCCACGAATACAAACGTCAACAAATGAATGCTTTGTATGTCATCCACAAATACTTGGAAATCAAAAAAGGAAACCTTCCAAAACGTAAAATCACTATCATCTTTGGTGGTAAAGCAGCTCCTGCCTACGTTATTGCTCAAGACATCATCCACTTGATCTTGTCACTTTCTGAACTCATCAACAATGATCCAGAAGTAAGCAAATACCTCAACGTTCACTTGGTTGAAAACTACAACGTAACAGTTGCTGAACACCTTATCCCAGCAACAGATATCTCAGAACAAATCTCATTGGCTTCTAAAGAAGCTTCAGGTACAGGTAACATGAAATTCATGCTTAACGGTGCTCTTACACTTGGTACAATGGACGGTGCCAACGTTGAGATTGCTGAATTGGTAGGACCAGAAAACATCTTCACGTTCGGTAAAGACTCTGATACAATCATCGACCTTTACGAAAAAGAAGGTTATGTATCACGTGATTACTACAAAAAAGATGCTAACATCAAAGCAGCTGTTGACTTTATCGTAAGTGAAGACCTCGTTAAAGTTGGAGATAAAGAACGCTTGGAACGTCTCCAAAAAGAACTTATCTCTAAAGACTGGTTCATGACATTGATTGACTTGGCTGAATACATCGACAAGAAAGAAGAAGTATACGCAGCTTACGAAGATCAAGATGCATGGAACAAAAAAGTTGTTTACAACATCGCTGAAGCAGGATTCTTCTCATCTGACCGTACAATCGAACAGTATGACAAAGACATCTGGCACACAAAATAAAAATCTAGTTGCATAGAAGGAAACAAGATCAGAAATGGTCTTGTTTTTTTCATGAAAAAAAACACAGCTAATTTAGATGGTTAGCTGTGTTTACATAAATTTAATTCTGTCAGTTATGATAATGATTCAATATATCATTAATATATGCTTCTTTATTTGATGCATCATAAGTTTTAGATGTTGAGTATTTTAGATAATGGATTTGATCTTTTGCAGTTCTGGATTCTTCTTGTAGGTATGAATCTGTAATGGTAATTTTAAAGTTCTCGCTCTTACCTGTTAAATCAAGGCTTAGTGGAAAATTTGTAAATTCATCTGAGTAAAAGGCCATCTTGTAAAAGTTGTATTTGTCACCCCTAAAGCTATTTAAGTGAGGAAACGTTATATTGTACATTTCATCCCAGTAATTCCCATACTCTCTAATATCGTAGTCATCGAAGAAGTCTTGGATTCTTTCTTTGTTAGCATCATCCTTATCAAAGGTAACAAAGGGAGTCTGCCAATCCCATATTGGAATGTCGCCTTCATTTCCATAGATAATATAACGTTGCATTTTTCCTGATTTAGGATTTTTCAACTGAAAACGGTATTCACTTACACCATCTTTGACAGCTCCAGTTTGATATAGGGCATCGCCAGGAACTATCAAAAAGAGAAAATCTCTTAGATATAATTCGAAGTCAGTATCCATTGTTTTATCATGTAATCCAGGGAAACGCTGAATCATTCGTCTGTAATTCTCTGCATTAGAAAACCATTCTTTATCAAAGCCTGGACCAACTTCAAAAACTTTATGATCTAAATAGTTTTCAAAACGTTCAGAATAGTTTTCAGTAGAAGTTACCTGTCCAAATGGTAAAGTCATGTTGGTATTATCTGTAAAAGTAATATGTAAGAAAAGTCTTCGTGGATCAATTCCTTTATCAGTATAATGACTGACCTTATATGTAGACAGATTATCAGGGAAATCGTCTTTTCCAAAGTGTAGAACTTCAATCTCTATATCTTTGACAATCTTCTTTTGTGATTTTATCTTCTTGACCTTGTAATGATAAGCCTTGTAATAGTAATTCTCCTTATCATAGAGGTAAGGCTTATAAGCTCTTTGGTAGGCATTATAGAGAAAAATTCCAAGGGTTACAAAAAGAAGCAGAGCTAAGGCTATTTTGAACTTTTTATTTATTTTATTAGTTAGCCTTGAGAAAAAGAGACTCAATTTACTAGGATTTTGTATCATGTCAAAACTCCCCATATATTTTATACTATTATATCATGAAAATCCTTATACCTAAGGCGTCTTCGTGTACTTTGCCACCGTTTTCCTTTATAATATAAGTATCACATTATAAGAGGAGACCTCATGAAATACATCGTAAACACATCAAATGATCCTGCCTATAATATTGCTTTGGAAGCCTATGCTTTTCGTGAATTGGTGAATGAAGATGAATTGTTCATTCTTTGGATTAACCGTCCAGCTATCATTGTTGGTAAACACCAAAATACCATTCAAGAGATTAACAAAGAATATACAGATGCTCATGGTATCAAGGTTGTTCGCCGTTTATCTGGTGGTGGCGCTGTTTATCACGATTTGAATAATCTGAACTATACCATCATCTCTAATAAGGCGGATGAAGGTGCTTTTGACTTTAAGACTTTCTCTCAACCTGTAATCGCCACACTTGCTGATTTGGGAGTTAAGGCTGAATTTACTGGCCGAAATGACCTTGAAATCGATGGTAAAAA
Organism: Streptococcus sp. Marseille-Q6379; assembly: GCF_965119505.1. Lineage (NCBI taxonomy): Bacteria > Bacillati > Bacillota > Bacilli > Lactobacillales > Streptococcaceae > Streptococcus > Streptococcus sp. Marseille-Q6379. The sequence continues at coordinate 142,421 of NZ_CBCPLV010000002.1, forward strand.
GTTCTGTGGAAATGCTCAAGCTTACTATAAAGGTCGTATGATGCACCATGGTTGCTTGCTTTTTGACGTTGATATGTCGGTTCTTGGTCAAGCCCTTAAAGTCAGCAAAGACAAAATCGAATCAAAAGGCGTTAAATCTGTACGTGCTCGTGTGACCAACATCGTCGACGAATTGCCAGAAAAAATCACTGTAAATGAATTCTCAGATAAAATCTTGGAAAAAATGAAAGAATTCTACCCAGAAATGACAGAATACGTCCTTTCTGAAAGCGAATTGGCTAAGATTCAGGATTCTTATGAGAAACAATTCAATACATGGGATTGGACTTACGGACAGTCACCAGAATACACAGTAGAACGTAATGTTCGTTACCCAGCCGGTAAGATTTCAACCTATGCCAATGTTGAAAATTCAATCATTAAATCTGTTAAGATTTACGGAGATTTCTTTGGTATCGGAGATGTATCAGATATTGAAGACTTGTTGGTTGGTGTACCTTACGAGTACGAAGATGTCTTGGCAAAACTTAAAACTATTGACACAACACATTATTTCTCACGTATGACAACCGAGGAGGTTGCAAAAGCTATCGTAGCTTAATCATTGTTTGAACAATCTGGAAAACTCTAGATTGTTTTTTCTTGGGAAAAATCTTTCAAAGTGAAATAACAATATAGATATTTTAGCATTGGTTCTGGAAGTCAGTATCTGATTGACCTAGTGTGGTATTTTATATATTCAGATAGTAAACCTATAAAGCCTCTAAGAGAAAACACCCTATAACATCTTTCCGAAAAACTGTAATTTTCTTGAAAGAAAGATAAGGGTGTGGTATACTTCTATTAAGTAATTTTGGAGAAAAAACAAATGAAACGTGAACTCTTACTCGAAAAAATTGAAGAATACAAATCTCTTATGCCCTGGTTTGTTTTGGAGTATTATCAGTCTAAACTATCGGTTCCATATTCTTTTACGACCTTATACGAATACCTTAAGGAATATAAACGCTTTTTTGACTGGCTGATTGACTCAGGTATTTCAGATGCTGATGATATTGCCTCAATTGACATCAAAACTCTTGAAAATCTAACTAAAAAAGATATGGAGTCGTTTGTCCTATATCTACGTGAGCGTCCATCTTTAAATACTTATTCCAAGAAACAGGGTGTCTCTCAAACGACCATTAATCGTACACTTTCAGCTCTATCTAGTCTCTATAAATATTTAACCGAGGAGGTCGAGGGACCTGATGGTGAGCCATATTTCTATCGTAACGTTATGAAAAAAGTTTCTACTAAGAAAAAGAAAGAAACTCTAGCTGCACGTGCTGAGAATATCAAACAGAAACTCTTTCTAGGTGATGAGACCATGGAATTCCTTGATTATGTCGAAAATGAATACGAAGTTAAGCTCTCAAATCGCGCTAAATCATCGTTTTATAAGAATAAAGAACGTGATCTAGCTATCATTGCCTTGCTGCTGGCTTCTGGTGTTCGACTCTCTGAAGCTGTTAATCTAGACCTTAAAGATATCAATCTTAAATTGATGGTCATTGATGTCACTCGAAAAGGAGGCAAACGGGACTCAGTTAATGTAGCAAGTTTTGCAAAACCTTATCTTGAGAATTATCTTAGTATACGTGATAAACGCTATAAGGCTGAAAAGAAAGATGTTGCCCTATTTTTAACAGAATATCGAGGTGTTCCAAACCGTATTGATGCTTCAAGTATCGAAAAAATGGTCGCCAAATATTCTCAGGATTTCAAGATACGTGTGACTCCCCATAAACTACGACATACTCTGGCAACACGTCTTTATGATGCTACCAAGTCTCAAGTTCTAGTTAGCCACCAACTTGGCCATGCTTCCACTCAGGTCACTGATCTTTATACTCATATCGTCAATGATGAGCAAAAAAATGCTCTAGATAATTTATAATTACCCTAGTCTAACCATTCCTATTCGGAGTGGTTATTTTATAGTTTACATAAATTTAATTATGCTAAAATCATTTTATGGCCATCCATAAACATAACTAAATTTATGTAAAATATTACACACAAAAAACAAACTCTCCTTCATGGAAAGCTTGTTTTACTTATTAATAATCTTTAAGGGCTGATTCAACCGCAGCTTTTTCTTTTTCAATCAAGTTTACTCGTGCGGCAATTGTCTTAATTCCCATCAAGATATTACGTTCTAAGGCTTTATCACTTGTTTGTGGCTCGAAGAAAGCAATATATTGATCAAGACGTTCTTGCGTTTTAAAGATTCCTGCTGGGATATTAACAAAGCTATCGAAGCTCATATCGCCACCTAGGGCTGCCTTAATCCAATCCCAGTTATCTTTCGCCCAGTTCCAAACGGTTTCTTGTGCAAATGATTTGTTGAGGAAATTCATATACCATAGGTACAAGTCTTGAGGTTTAACAACATGTTTGTCTTTAAGCTGACCTAGCACGTAGTCGAGACCTTCTTGGTTTTTAAGGTATGAAACTGCTTGAGTCAATTGACGACGGAAATTACTATCATTTGTTGTTACATATGCATTGACATAGTCTTCAACAAGAGTTAGACTGTCTTCTTGTTTCATTTGGTTAATGAGAACGAGACCACGGACACTTGCAGGGATGCTTTCAATGTTCTCTTTATGAGCTTGGAAAACACTTGCGGCCGCAAGGACTGCTGGTTGATAGTCTGCTTGAATCAAGTAGCTAAGAGCTGTTTGACGAACCATTTCGTCTTCATCTGATTCTCCATCTTTGGCATCAAAACCAAGACGCTCAAAGTCGTTTTGGTTTTGACGACGTACTAAAGCCTTGTAATGCACTTCTGCTTCTGTATCCTCATCGATAAAGCGTTTCAAACCAGCGAGGATTTGAGACTTAGCTTGAGCAATCAAGAAGCTTTCTTCTTTTTCGACAAGATCAAGAAGAGCGACTAGTCTTGCATATGAGATACGGCCACTTTCAGCAAGAAGGCGGCGTTCTTGCAAAATCTGAAGTTTACTTACAGTATCAAGGTTAGCAAATTCCTCTAAGAGTTGGTCCAAGAGTTCACCTTGATAATCTGTGATGTAATGTGCTGTATTTGCTGTATTAAGGCGAAGAGCTCCTTTATTTTCAGCAGCAAGCTGGTTATAATTTGGAATCTCAATACGCTCTTCTGAGAGTGTGTCTGGGAGCCCCTTCCAGTTTGTGTTCAATGGAATCTCCCAAAGACGACCTTTATCTTCATGTTCACCAATGAAGAATTGTTTTTGACTAAGAATGAGAGTGTCGTCAACTACTTCTGCACTAACAACAGGGTAACCTGGTTGCTCCAACCAAGTATCCATGAAACTAGAGACATCTTTACCAGAAGCATCAGAAAGGGCATTCCAGAGATCTCGTCCAATAGTGTTGTTGTACTGATGTTTTTCGAAGTAAGCTTTAAGTCCTTTAGCAAAGGCTTCGTCACCTAACCAACGGCGAAGCATATGCATGAGACGGCTACCTTTAGCATAAACGATAGCACTATCAAAGAGGGTATTAATCTCATCTGGGTGATTGACTTCCATGTGGACAGACTGAACACCGTCTGTAGCATCACGTTGGAGGGCATGAGGCACACCAGTTGTTTGGAAATCTTCAAAGATATTCCAGCTAGGCTCAATGGCATCTACTGAAACATACTCCATCATATTGGCAAAGCTTTCGTTAAGCCAGAGATCATCCCACCATTTCATTGTAACAAGGTTACCGAACCATTGGTGAGCCAATTCGTGGGCAACTACAAGGGCTACTTGTTGACGGCTTGCAGCTGAGCTATTTTCATCTACAAGAAGGTAAACTTCACGATAGGTAACAAGTCCCCAGTTTTCCATGGCACCTGCTGAGAAGTCAGGAAGTGCGAGATGGTATGACAATGGGATAGGATACTTGACTTGGAAGTAGTCTTCGTAGAAATCAATGACACGAACGGCAATATCAAGGGCAAAGTCAACGCTGTTTTCAGCTTGTGCAACTGTAGCGAAGACACCAACTTCAGTACCGTTTTGTGTTTTCGCTGTCTTACCTTGAAGAGCTCCAAAACCAAAGGCAAGGAGGTATGTAGACATACGAGGGGTTGTCTCAAAAGTCCAAACCCCAGTCTCTTCACGCAAATGGCTATTGATTTCAGGCATGTTTGACAAGGCTATATCGCCTTCTTCAGCATCAAATTTCAATGAGAAATCAAAAGTAGCTTTAGCTTCTGGTTCATCAACAGATGGGAAGGCTTCACGCGCAAAATGAGATTCAAACTGCGTTGAAATAATTTCTTTTTTCTCACCATTGTAGCTGTAATATGATGGGTAAATCCCTGTCATATTATCTGTAATACGACCAGAGAATTCAATGACAAGCGTCAAAACACCGGTCTCTGGAAGTTCAATATGGAAGGCTTCGTTAGCATCATCCATTTGGAAGCTTAACGATTCATTATCCAAGAGAACGGAACTAATGGTAAGGTCTTTTTGGTGAAGGGAGATATGGTTATCAAGGGCTTCACCTGTAATGGCAACATTCCCTGTAAAGGTCTTTTCAGAACGATTAATGTCCAAGAAAAGATTGTAATTTTCAGGGATGAAACTTTCGATAAAACGAGCAACAGATGCTGTCATACGTATATACTCCTAATCTAACTTTTCGCATCGAAACAGACTGACAAATGTTTCGATATTAGACTCTTTTACAAAAGAAAAGGGTCTGAATTATTCAATACAAACCCATTATAACATAGATTGGAAGCTTTGCCTACAGTTCAATGATTTTACCAGATTTGAGGTAGACAACCCACTCGCAGAGATTGCGGGCATAGTCACCGATACGTTCCAAATACATAAGTACTTGGAAATATTCTTTGGCAGCGAAGGCAGCATCTGGATTCTTACGAACACCTTCTACTGTCATGGCTTGAATATCACGGAAATAGTTATCAATGATTTCATCTGAAGCTGCGATTTCATAAGCGCGTCGTTCGTCACTGTTCAAGTAAACATCTAGAGCATCTTCGACCATGTGGCGGACTGCTTTCCCCATTTTCTTGATTTCAGCTTCAATTTCAGTTAGACGCTCTTCACCTTTAATGCGGATGGTTGCTTTAGCGATAGCAACGGCATGGTCACCCATACGCTCAACGTCGCTAGATGCTTTAAGTGCGGTGATAACTGTACGCAAATCACTTGATACAGGTTGCTGTAGAGCAATAATTTCAAGTGATTTTTTCTCAAGTTTGGTTTCGTAGTTATTGACGATTTCGTCATTTTCAATGACTTCCTTAGCCAAATCACGGTCATGGCTGATAAAGGCACGTACAGCTTTCTTAAGCTGAGCTGCAACCTCTGTACCCATAGCGTAAAATTGGTTGTGGAGTTTTTCTAATTCTTCTTCGAAGGGAGTTCGTAACATCATAATTTTTTTAGTAATCTGTCCTTTCTTAACCGAATTTACCGGTAATATAATCTTCAGTTTCTTTATGTTGTGGATTTAGGAACATGTCTTTCGTTGATGAATACTCGATGAGTTCTCCATCAACGAAAAAGGCTGTTCGTTGTGAGATACGACTTGCCTGCTGCATAGAACGAGTGACTAGCAACAAGGTGTATTGTTCTTTAAGGTTATAGAGGGTTTCCTCAATCTTACCAGCGGATATAGGGTCGAGGGCCGACGTTGGTTCGTCAAGAAGGATAACCTTTGGAGATGTGGCTAGTACTCGTGCAATACAGACACGTTGTTGTTGCCCTCCTGAAAGTCCAAGTGCTGAGTCATGGAGACGGTCTTTAACCTCTTCCCAGATTGAAGCACCCTTTAGTGATTCTTCTACTGCTTGATCAAGAACAGCCTTATCTTTGATACCATTGATACGAAGGCCATAAACCACGTTTTCATAGATTGACATTGGAAAAGGATTGGGTTGTTGGAAGACCATTCCGATTTCTTTACGGAGTTCAACGGTATCTGTTCGAGGACTGTAGACATTGTGACCGTTGTATGAAACAGCACCAGTAAGTGTCCATTCGGGATTTAAATCTCCCATTCGGTTGATAGAACGGAGCAGGGTTGATTTCCCGGATCCTGAAGGACCGATAAGGGCCGTGATTTCATTTGGATAGAAATCCATTGTCACATTATTGAGGGCTTTTTTCTTATTGAAATACACCGATAAATCATTAATTGAAATGATTGGTTCAGTCATAAGTGCTCCTTTCTATCCAAAGCGTCCTGATACATAGTCACTGGTTGACTGTAGGGCAGCATCTTGGAAGATTTTCTTGGTTTCATCATATTCGATAAGATCACCAAGGTAGAAGAATGCTGTATAATCACTAGCACGCGCTGCTTGTTGCATATTGTGCGTCACGATGATAATAGAGTAATCTTCCTTAAGTTCAAACATGGTCTCTTCGAGCTGCATAGTAGCTACAGGGTCCAATGAAGCTGCAGGTTCGTCCATGAGGAGAATCTGCGGTTTCACGGCAATAGCTCTTGCAATACAAAGACGTTGCTGCTGACCACCTGAAAGGGTAAAGGCAGATTTATGAAGGTCATCTTTAACTTGATCCCAAAGTCCAGCTTGCTTAAGTGATGTTTCAACAATCTCGTCCAAGGTTTGCTTATCTCTTACACCTTTACGTTCGTGAGCAAAGGTGATATTTCTGTAAATAGACTTGGCGAATGGATTTGGACGTTGGAAAACCATTCCAATATGTTTACGCATTTCATAAACATTGATATTACTTGCGTTAACATCGACTCCTTGATAAAGGATTTGTCCAGTAACCTTAGCAATATCAATCGTATCATTCATACGGTTTAGACTACGAAGAAAAGTTGATTTACCGCATCCTGAAGGCCCAATAAGAGCTGTGATTTTATTTTTCTCGAATTGCATGTCAATGCCTTTGATGGCTTCTTTTTGACCATAGTAGACATGCAAGTCCTTTGTTTCAAGAGCGAGCTCCTTCTCTGGGAAGGTGATAATATGACGCTCGTCCCAATTATATTTTGTCATAATAACTCCTTTAAGCGGATGTTAATTTCTTATGGAGGTAAGCTCCCAAACGACGTGCACCAAAGTTGAAAATCAGAATGAAAATCAAGAGCACTGCTGCTGAACCAGCAGATACTGCAGTGGCGTCAGGTGTCGTACCTTCTGAGTTGACCTTCCAGATGTGAACAGCAAGTGTCTCTGCTTGGCGGAAAATCGAAATTGGACTAGAGATGCTAAGCGGATTCCAGTCGCTCCAGTTAAGTGCTGGTGCAGATTGACCTGCTGTATAGATTAGCGCTGCTGCTTCTCCGAAAATACGACCAGAAGCAAGAACGATACCAGTAACAATACCAGGTAAGGCTTCTGGAACAACAACGTGACAGATAGTTTCCCATCGAGACAAACCTAGAGCTAGGCCAGCTTCACGTTGGGTATGGTGAACGGTTCTTAAGCTATCTTCCACCGTACGAGTCATTTGTGGCAAGTTAAAGACAGTTAAGGCCAAGGCACCTGATAGGATTGAAAATCCATACTGAAATTGAACAACGAAAATTAAATAACCGAAGAGTCCGACCACCACTGAAGGTAGTGAAGATAGGATTTCAATACAGGTACGGACAAAGTTGGTAAGTCGTCCTTTTTTAGCATATTCTGATAAGAAGATGCCAGCTCCCATTGAAAGAGGCACAGAAATAATCAAAGTAATAACCAATAGGAAGAATGAGTTGTAGAGTTGAACCCCAATTCCTCCACCAGCTTTGTAGGATGATGATCGACTAGTCAAGAAAGACCAGCTGATGTGTGGTATCCCGCGAACCAAGATATAGAGAATCAAGGCTGCCAGGATTGTTACAATAATGCCAGCAATCGCATAAAGCGTGCTGATGGCAATTTTATCAATTTTTTTAGCGTTCATAATTTCTCTTTCTCTCACGGGTAATGAATTTCACCAGCATATTGAAACCAAGACTCATCAATAAGAGCACCAAGGCGAGAGACCAAAGGACATTGTTTGAAACAGTACCCATGACTGTATTCCCGATTCCCATAGTCAAGACGGATGTCAATGTTGCTGCTGGTGTCGTTAAAGAAGTTGGAATCACGGCGGAATTTCCGACAACCATTTGGATGGCCAGGGCCTCACCAAAGGCACGGGCCATACCAAAGATAACAGCCGTGAAAATACCTGGTTTAGCTGCATTAAGTGTCACACGCCAAATCGTTTGCCAGCGTGTAGCTCCCATGGCCAGACTAGCTTCACGATAGTGACGAGGCACTGCACGAAGCGTATCTGTTGTCATAAAGGTTACGGTTGGTAGAATCATGACGAACAAGACAAAGGTACCTGAAAGAATACCAAAACCTGTTCCACCAAAAATTAAGCGAACAAATGGAACCACGACTTGGAGACCAATAAATCCATAAACAACGGATGGAATCCCGACCAAAAGTTCAATAGCGGGTTGTAGGAATTTAGCCCCTTTAGGAGAAATCTCAGTCATAAAGATGGCTGCTCCAATGGCAAATGGGGTTGCAACCAAGGCTGAAAGCAAAGTCACTACGAATGATCCCAAAATCATAGGTAGAGCCCCGAATTTACCTTCAGATGGTGACCAATCACCACTAAAGAGAAACTCGACCAAGCTCACTTTATTGACAAAGAAAGTCGCCAGCCCTTTTTGAGCAACGAAAAGTAAAATCATCGCCACGATGAAAACAATCAAGGCCAGGCAAAGGAAAGTGATTGTTTTACCAAACTTCTCGAGGCGTGAATTTTTAGAGGGTGATGTTAATTGTTTCACCAATTCTTCATTTTTCATGCTTACTCCTCACTCTTCTTTGAGACTTTACCATCAGCATCCTTGGTAACTTTCATGCTATGGATGGAAATGTAACCCATTTTTGCGACGACGTTTTCTTGAACTTCGTCACTCATCATGTAATCTAAGAATTGTTTGGTATAGCTATCCGGTTTTCCCTTGGTATACATATGTTCGTAGGACCAAATCGGCCAATCGTTAGTTGCAACATTTTCAGCTTTAGGTTCAAATCCATTTAACTTTAATGTTTTAACAGAATCATCAAGGTAAGCAAATGATAGGTATGAAATAGCACCTGGTGTCTGTGCAACGATTGACTTAACCATACCGTTAGAATCTTGCTCTTGGGTACGGATTGGTGATTTACCATCCATAATCACTGCATCGAAAGTTGCGCGTGATCCTGAGCTAGCTGCACGGTTAATAATAGTAATCTCTAGGTCTTTACCACCAAGCTGTTTCCAGTTTGTGATTTCACCAGTGAAAATCTTACGCAGTTGTTCTGTTGTCAAGTTATCTACAGAGACTTCTTTGTTTGTAATAACTGCAATCCCAGCAACGGCAACTTGAAAGTCAACAAGCTTACTAGCATCAATTCCCGATTTTTCCTCGGCAAAAAGGTCACTGTTACCAATTTGAACGGCACCGGATTGTACTTGAGAAAGTCCAGTACCAGAACCGCCCCCCTGAACGTTAACGATATTGTCAGGGTTCTTTTCAGTGAACCCATCTGCTGCCGCCTCCACTAAAGGTTGAAGGGCCGTAGAACCAACTGCTGTAATGGACTGGCCACGGTCAATCCAAGAGGCACAGCCAGTTAAAACCAGCATGGCCATTGCCAGTGACAGAATCACTGCAAGGACTTTTGTTTTTTTCATTTTTGTCCTCCGACATTTTGTAACATAAGTAAGAAAGTGTCTCATAGATATGCTGTTAAAAGACACCTATCTAATTATAACAAGTATAGGATAACTAAGTCATATTAAAGTTTGGTTACAGGTTCTTAAATGTGAAATCTTAATCCTTTAGGATAGTAGTTTTTAACCGTATTTCCAACAACTTTAGCAAACCCAAAACCATTGCCGTCCACTAAAAGCTGATACCAACCGTTAGGATATGTTTGATCTAGAGTAACCACATTACCAGAAACGTATTGGGCAAACTGGTCTTGACTTAGCTCTATACTTGAAACAACTTCATCAGATGTTAAAGCAATTCCAAGAGCAAAACTTGGTTCGAAACGTTTTTTCTTGAAGACACCAAGATGCAAACCGTTACGAGCGATTTTAACTTTAGAAAGGTCTGGGAGCCCTTTTGGAAGCAGGTAGAGATTGTCCCCAAAACCTTGCAGTAAACCATCCAGTCTTGTTTTAAGGTGTTTTTTTGCAAAATCTTCCCAAAGTTGCTTCTGCTCCTTGTTTAGGTTAGATTTTCCCTCTTTGATACGTGTTTGCTCAGGTACGCGCTTATCCTGGAATTTTGCCACAAACTGGCCTTCACCTTTGAAATGGTGTGGATACATTCGAGCTGTTTCTGGAAAATCAATTCCATCACTCATGCCATTCAATTTAGGGATTGCCACCAATTCAAGATCAGGATTATTTTCTAAAATCCAAGCAACAACACCTTCATTTTCCTCAGGAGACCAGGTGCAGGTTGAGTAGATCAATTGTCCACCAGGAGCGAGCATTTTCAAACCGTCTGATAAGATGTCCTTCTGTAATTGTGCCAGTTCATTAGGATACTCCTTATGCCAATATTGGATTGCATCAGGATCCTTACGAAACATTCCTTCTCCAGAACATGGTCCATCAAAGACAATCGTATCAAAATAATTTTTGAAAACTTTGGCTAGTTTATCAGCTGACGTGTTTGTCACAATAACATTTCTCGCTCCAAAACGCTCAATGTTTTCAACCAGAATTTTGCTACGCTTTGGATTGATTTCATTACTGACCAGCAGTCCTGTATTATCTAGGTAACTAAGAAGATGAGTAGACTTTCCGCCTGGAGCAGCTGCCAAGTCTAAGACACGACTTCCCTTGGATGGAGCTGCCACTTGAGCAACCATTTGAGCAGCTGGTTCCTGAGAATAAACTAAACCAGTTGCATGGTCGGCAGATTTTCCGGAGATTTTACCGTAATGGCCCCAAGGTGTTTCAGGGATAGCATCAGGAAAGTCCTTCTGTTGCTTTTTCAAAGGGTTGGTACGGTAGGCGGATACGGCTTCTTGATCAAAAGATGCAAAGAAGTCCTCAGCTTCATCTCTAAGGAGGTTATTATATTTTTCTATAAAGTCTGATGGAAATTGCATAGTTTCCTTTCTATCAAAAAACTGGACTAACCAAGAGAACTTGCTGTTCTGATTTGTCCAGTATGGTTTTATGTTTCAAATTAATTTTCTGAGCCCATAATATGCTTGATTTCTTCAAGTCTGTCTTTAGGGACAAGCATCACAGCTTGACGACTAGAATAATCTAGTGGTTCTCCAGTAATGGTCTCAAGGTGATAACCCAATTTTTCTCCCATAATACTTGCTGCGGCATAGTCCCATGGGTAAATAACTGAAAAGTAAGCTAAAATTTGACCAGATAGGACTTTTGACATGCTTAAACCAGCACCACCGTAGACACGAACACCCAAGGTCTTATCAATAAGGTCTTTTAAGCCGTGAAAATTTTTAGCATACATAGCTCCATTGCTAGCGACTAGGCAACGGTCTAAAGGTCGGTTTTTATATGCTGGAAGCAACTTGTCATTACAATACACATCAAACTGGCCACCACCATAGAAAAGTTGATCAGCCATGACGTTATAAATGAGGCCAAATTTTCCTTGCCCCTCTTCATAGTAGGCAATCATAACACAAAAATTATCTTGTTGGACAATAAAATTGACCGTTCCATCAATAGGATCCAAGACCCAGACATTTCCATCTTTGATATTATGAACCAAGCCATTTTCTTCAGCGAAAATATTGTCTGAAGGGAAGGAGGATTTAATACGTGCCACGAGTAAATCTTGTGTTTGTTTGTCAATATTAGTTACTAAATCATCAAAAGCCGTCTTTTCTTCGACCGTGATAGTTTTACTTAAACTTTCTTTAATAAAAGCACCGGCTTCTTTGATGATTTCTTTGGCGAAAATCAGTTTATTTTCCAAGTGATACAAATCCTTTATCTTTTGCTTTAGCAGCTTTGACAGCTTGATAGGTTGAAAAACCGCTAGCTTCTTCAAAGGCCTTGTCTAGTTGTTTTTCAGGCGCTTTGCCTGGAACAACGGTTTTGAATGCCTTATAGGCTTGCAAGAGTTGGTCACGGTCAACCTTGCTCTCGTATGCTTTTTCTACCTGACTCAAAAAATGAAGCACTGTGGTAATTTCCTCAGTGCTCCATGATGGATCGAGTGGGTAGGAATAATTTCCTTTAGTCATTGTTACCCTCAATTTCAGCTCGAATGGTCGCTTGGCGTAATTCTTGCTTTCTATAATCACGAGGCAAAAAGGCACGAATTTCATCTTCGTTGAAACCAATTTGCATGCGTTTGGTGTCCATAATGATAGGTCGACGAAGAAGATTTGGGTATTCAGAAATCAATTGAATGAGTTCCTTGATGGTCAAATCATCCACATCGATATTCAGCTTCTGAAAGACTTTTGAACGAGTTGAAATGATATCTTCAGTACCATTTTCCGTGTAAGACAAAATCTTCATTAACTCATCGTGAGTTAATGGGCTCGTGATAATATTGTGTTCGTCAAAAGCAACTTCATGATTGGTCAACCAGGCTCGTGCTTTCCTACAGCTGGTGCAGCTAGGTGATAAAAATAAAGTTACCACGCAAACACCCCTTTCACTTTAACATTCCTAATCATTATACATTATTTGATTAGTTTTGGCTACGCTTTCTTAAAATTTTTCCGCGATTTTTTTATCAGCCTCCAGTTGAGCACATAGTTCATCGATATTATTGAACTTAATCATATCACGGATATAATCCAGCCAAAAAACTTCAATTGTCTTTCCATAAATATCGCCTTCAAAATCAAAGATATTGGCTTCAAGACGGAGTTCTGTCCCCCCAAAGGTAACGTTTTTTCCTAGGCTAGTCATGGAACGATAACGTTTGCCATCAATTACAACATCGGCGACGTAGACACCATCAGCTGGTAGAAAAGTCCTATCAATAGGTGCTAAATTTGCTGTTGGAAAACCAATGGTACGTCCACGGGCATCACCATGCACCACGATGCCACGTGTAGAGAATTCATGGCCAAGGAGTTTATTGGCTTCTTTAACCTTGCCTTCTCGTATTAATTGACGCACACGTGTTGACGAAATCTTTTCACCATCGCTTTGTTGCTCCTCAATGACATGAACATTACCAGAAAAATTACGGGCTAGGTAGTCCGCATCTGTTCGATGATGTCCAAATTTGTAATCAAAGCCCACAACAACCTCTTGGGCTTTTAGACGTTTAATATAACGAGCAATGAAATCGTCTGAACTTGTTCGGGCAAAATCACTATTGAAATCTGTTAAGTAAAGCTGATCTGTTCCATAGGCTTCAAAAAGATCACAGCGTCTCTTGGGTGCTGTGATATGAAGGAGGAGATCATCCGTATACCGTTGAAAAGTCAGTTGAGGACTTTCATTAAAGGTAAGAACAGCTACTTCAAGCTGTTTGTCGTCAGCAATCTGGCGCGCCTTATCAAAAAGGACCTTATGACCACGATGAAGCGCATCGAAATAGCCTAAGACAAGGACTGTATCCTTTTCCTGATGGATATCTTTATAATCGTTAATAGAAGTTATTTTCATTGACTTAATACTTTTCTAGGTTTATAAACTTGATTTCGCTTTTCCATGATGGCTAGAACTTTGTCTCCTAAAAAGGCCGCAACTAAGGGTTCTTGGCTATCAATAGCAATAAAGCGACCAAATGAGATTTCTTTAGCATCATCTTCAGTGACTTGTACTGCTGGCAAATCCTGAACACCGAATTCGATGGGAAGGAGGAAGGACGTATCCCCTGCTTCTACCATTTCTGAAATTTGAGAGAGAGTTAGTGCCTTATCTAAGGTTAGACCAGCTGAGGCTGTTCGACGAAGAGCAGACATATGACTCGCGTAGCCGAGCTTAGCACCCAAATCGACAGATAAGGTACGGACATAAGTTCCCTTGCTACAAGCAACACGGAAGGTGAATCTCGCAGTGTCGTTTTCTAGCTCGATGGGTGAGGTACGGACAAATTCGGTAATGGTCACTTGACGTTGTGGACGTTCTACTTCTTCTCCAGCGCGTGCGTACTCATAAAGTTTCTTTCCGTTGACCTTAACTGCTGAGTACATAGGAGGAATTTGTGTGATTTCTCCCTCAAAGCTAGCCATTGCTTTGTCAACGGTGGCTTCATCTAGCTCAGTTACTGGGGTAGTTTGGACGATTTCTCCACCAGCATCCTCGGTAGTTGTCGAAAAGCCAATGGTAATTTCTCCCTCGTAGACCTTCCCTGCTTCAGTCATGTATTCAATGACACGAGTCGCTTTTCCAACTGCTATAGGTAGGACACCAGTAACATCTGGATCAAGGGTACCACCATGTCCAATTTTTTTCTCTTGTAATATTTTGCGTAGTTTAAATACAGCATCATGACTGGTCATTCCAGCCTCTTTTTTTAGATTAATAATTCCTGAAATCATACTTTTAATTATATCAAAAGCAATCCTAAAGAGCTAGGTAGAAACATAAAGAGGCAGAGAGCAAAGTCTCTAACCTCTTACGGATTATAGTCATAAGCAATCGCAAGACTGCTAGCTTTTTAATCAATATCTCTTTTTAGATCGCTTTCTAGTTCAAAGAAGGGTTGAATATCTTGCACATACTCTAGGACACCTTGAAAGTCTCCCTGGTCATCCCTGACAGCTGCATAGGTAACATAGACGAATTTTCCTAAACGTTCAGATTTGAACCACATTGGAACTTGGTCACGCTCACCACTCCTTAGTAATTCAAAAATTTTCTTGACCTTATCAAGTACTTTTGGCGGATGACAAAGTTCAACGTTTCGTCCAATTTGGCTAGGTGTTCGTTTAAAAACCATTTCATTGGCAGGAACATTATCATTATAGTATTGGAAAATATCGTCTTTATTGACGAAAGTAATTTCCAAAGGGAGATGATTTAGAATAAGATTGGCCTGCTCCACAGAAAGATAACCATTGCCAAAAGGTTGCGTTGTTTCTCTATCTACGACAGTTTCAGTTTTTGGTTTTGGGGTGAAGCTGATGGTGAACTGCCCTTCGGGAGTGTCAATAATTCGGGTATTGTCCAGACGTTCGTCACTACTTAGTTCAGATTGTTCTTGCGATGTATCAGCATTTACCTCCTCAAAACGTTCACGCTTAGGTTTCCAGACTGCTGTAGGTTTTATTATTGCATAGCCATAGGCATCGCTTTCTTCGGCAATCGAAAGCCAATCGTCTTGCGTGAAGGTTTCAAGCAGAATCATAAGTAAGATAGCCTCTTCTTTGAAAATCATGGCTTCAAACTCTTCTGAGAATGCTTCGAAAGACTTTGAAAATTCTTCTAAATCAGCACCTGGAAGTTCTTTTAGTTTAGCTTCTGCCGCTCTAAAAAGTTTTCGGATGTCATCGTCTACTCCCCACATCACTTTTGGAGGGGAGTCATGGCCGTAACGCTCCATTATTGGAAAGAAAAGCTTTTCTTTACGCGTATAATGATTATGGAATTGACCAAGTAGAGTCATCTGATGCTTAAGTCCATTGAACAGGTCAGATTTAAAATCTTCATTTTCAGGCTTACTAATATTTTCTATGATACGTCGGATACGGAGAATAGCTGAACGTAGGGCTAAATTCTCTTGTTTAAACACATAAACAGGGTGGCCCTCTTGATCAGCGTCTGCCACTTCCACATCTGCAATAGCACCTTTAAAGAGGTTTGCGTGGACATTACAGAGACTCATTACGTCTTCAAAGGTAACCCCATCTTCTGATGACATCAATTCATGCTCCATCATAGAGATTTCGAGGGCAGATACTCCCTTGAAGTGTTGATTGAAGCGCTCTTGAACACTCTCAGGACTGGCTCCATGGTGCAAATCTAGTAGAATTTCTTTGAGTATTTGAATACGATTATCTTCCATATTAGTCACCAATTACGTCATAACCGTTGAAAATTAAGGTTTGCTTGATTTTATCTAGGGGAATATTAGCTAACTTAGAGCCAGCTTTTAGACTAGTCACCTTACCGACAGTATTTAGCATAGCTGGGTTAGACAAGGGCTTGAAACCGAGATCAATCAGTAATTCCTTAACCTCTGGATGCTCTTTAATGATTGTTGCAACAGGTTGTGATAAATCTATAGTGTTGGTAGTCATAATGACCTCCTAATAACATATTTACTACTTCCATTATACACGAGAATAATGAAAAAAAAACCAACAAATCTTAGTTTGCTGGCTTTGTTAATTCGCAAATAGGGCTTCTGTAACATTATGCTTGATATTTTCCCACTCCTGCTCTGCCCTCACCATCTTACGGTGATAATCAGCACGCCCACGCAAGTAGGCAGCAATTTGATAATCTTGCTTCACAATTGGTATCTCAGGAATTTTGATATCCAAGAGGTCAGCTGTCGACAAATTTAGGACAGCCTTTCCCTTATCAGCATAGTCTAAATAGGCACGACCAATCTCTGTCTCAAGGAAAAACTTGATGTAGAAACCACGGAGTTTTTCCTTAGGTCGTAATACTGTGATATTTGATGAGGCGACAACTTCACGCTTGCCCTGATCCTCGAAAACAGCAACTTTCTGAACCGTTCCCTTAGAAGCAATAAGGACATCACCGTCTTCTAAAAGAAAACGTAATAATTTCCGACGTTCCTCAGAAAACGTTTTAAGGTCATCGTAGGCAATACCGTTGGGTGTCATATCTGATAGATTAATGACAGCGAATTCGCCAGGTTCTGCCTTAGCAGGGACAGCTTTTCCTTTAAATTGATCGACAACATCGCCTAAACGAACAAGTTTGTCTGTATTAGCTTCGTAATCGATAATCAGTTGAGGTCTTTCTTTTTCAGACATTGAATCTCCTTTTTTATATTTTACTATCCATATTGAGTATTGCTATACAATAATAGCAAGAAGCTAATACTTTTGCAAGTAAAAACTGTAAGAAAGACAAAATAAAAAAGAGACCTGAGCCTCATTTTATAAGCTTTTAACCGCTGCTACTGCTGCTTCATAGTTTGGATCAGTATTGATATTGTCCAAATATTCGACATAAGTAATCTTATTGTCAGCATCTGCCACTAAAACTGCACGTGCTAACAAGTGCCATTCTTCAATGAGGACACCATAATCTTTACCGAAACTATTATCATAGTAGTCAGAAAGCATGATGGCATTTTCAAGTCCTTCAGCACCACACCAACGAGCTTGTGCAAATGGTAGGTCCACTGAAATAGTAATAACTACTGTATCGTCTAATTCTGACAATTCCTTATTAAAGGTACGTGTTTGAGTTGAACAGATACCAGTATCGATTGATGGAACGATAGAGATAACTTTTTTCTTTCCATCGAATTCTGAAAGTGATTTTTTCGTCAAATCTGTTGCTGTTAAGTTAAAGTCACGCAAGGTATCTCCAACTTGAAGTTGTTTGTCTTCTGCTACTGTAACTGGTTTTCCAATAAATGTTGGCATGTTAGTCGTCCTCCAATACTTTTTTTACTATTGTACTGTAAATATAGCAATAAGCCTAAACATTTGTTTAGAACTTTTCAAACAGAAGTTTAATTTTTTCAGCAATAACTGCATTAATTGTAGGAATAACCTCATCCGCAAAGTTTTTTAGGTAGGGATAATCACCAATTTGCACTCCATATATAGAATTTTTGAAAAGAGAAATATCATTTTGATCATTTCCAAAAGCTACAAAGTCTTTACCAAAGTGGTTTAAAACAGTACTAGCCTTGGTCACACCTTTAGGATTAATGTAAAGACACCTTTCGATATCATGATAACTAAGGTCTAAACATTCCAGTTTGTTTAGATTAAAGATAAGGTCTTCACGTATATCTTCATGCTCTACAAGTGGAATAACAACTTTGATAGGCTCATTAAGTTCATGAACAGGCAAAATCCTTGCTTTGTTTAATGGATCAACATTTGAAAGAAAAGGGATTTGCTCAGGATTTTGAATAGCATAATTAAAGGTATCATCAATAAAATAAGGGAGATTATAAGTATCACAGTAGCTAACAATCGTTCTGAGATCATGAGAAGGTATTGTGTATTGCGATACTAAGTGTTCATCTTGAAAGACTTCACCACCGTTTAAGCCAACTACTGTCAGCTTTCTCAATTCTCCTTCTAAAATACTAAGACAGTCTCTGTAAGAGCGTGCTGTTGCAAAAATAATTTCATGTCCGTATTTTGATGCAGTTAAAAGAACCTTTTGTAGGTCTTTTGACATGGTCATACCATCAAAACATAGGGTTCCATCCAAATCAAAAACAAATTTCATAGGGATAGTATAACAAAAAACCAGCTAAAGAGCTGGTTAAATAAGTTAGTATCGGGATACTTAAATTTTATCAAGGGCTAGTTTTAAATCTTCAATCAAATCATCTGCGTTTTCCAAACCAACTGAGATACGAATTTGATTTGGAGTGACACCACAAGCTAGTAAATCAGCTTCTGCCAATTGTTGGTGAGTTGTTGTTGCAGGGTGCACCACCAAAGATTTTGCATCAGCAACGTTGGCTAAATCTGAGAAGATTTCAAGATTATCTATAACGGTACGTGCTTCGTCTTGTCCACCTTTAACATGAAAAGTGAAAATAGAACCTGGTCCTTTAGGGAAGTATTTTTGTGCCAAATCATAGTAAGGACTTGATGGTAATCCAGGATAGTTAACCTTTTCAACTTTTGGATGATTTTCCAAAAAGTCTACGATTTTTTTAGTATTTTCGACGTGGCGTTCGACACGAAGTGAAAGTGTTTCAAGTCCTTGCAAGAGCAAGAAAGCATTGAAAGGTGCCAAGGCAGCCCCTGTGTCACGCAAAAGTTGTGTACGAAGGGCAGTTACAAATGCTGCTGGACCAACATCACGCGTATAGCTGATATTGTGGTAAGATGGGTCCTCGTCAACCAATTGTGGGAATTTGCCTGAAGCTTCCCAGTCAAATTTACCAGAATCGACGATAAGACCTCCAATAGTTGTTCCATGTCCACCGATAAACTTAGTTGCAGAATGAACCACGATATCTACACCATGGGAGATAACATTGATGAGATATGGAGTTCCAAAAGTATTGTCAGCAACCAATGGAATCTTATGACTGTGAGCAATCTCAGCAATTTTTTCAAAATCAGGAATATTGATAAGCGGATTTCCCAAAGACTCAATCAAGACAAGCTTGGTATTATCTTTGATTGCAGCTTCAATTTCTTCAGGATTGTCAACATCTACAAAAGTTGTTGTGATTCCATAGCGTGGAAGGGTTTCTTTTAAGAGATTGAATGTCCCACCATAGAGGGTTGTCGCAGCAACAACGTGATCGCCAGCATGTGCCAAACCAAGAATAGCATAGGTGATTGCAGCCATACCTGATGCCGTAGCCAAGGCCCCAACACCACCTTCGAGGGCTGCAATACGTTCTTCAAGTACTCCTACTGTTGGATTGGTAATACGTGTGTAAATATTACCAGGCTTTCTAAGGGCGAAGAGATCTTCACCTTCTTGAGCGTCGTCAAAAACATATGAAGTGGTTTGGTAAATTGGAACAGCACGTGATTTTGTTTCCTTGTCAGGTGTTTGTCCAGCGTGTAATTGTAAGGTTTCAAATGAAAATTCTCGTGACATATGGGTGTCCTCCAAAACAAAAGTTCCCTTCATTCTACACCCAGAAAAGCTAGCTGTCTAATAGAAATTTTTTATCAATGTGATAGGGAGGGCTTATAAAAAGGACCTTTAGGTCCCTTTCTATTTCTTCACGATAGGTGCTACGCTTGCCAAGACTTTTTTAAGTCCAACTTCTGGGAATTTTATCTTAAGTTCCTGTGTCTTGCCACTTCCAGTTACTTCTAAGACGGTACCATCTCCCCATTTCTTGTGGTGAGCGATATCTCCGATTTCCCAATCTGTAGCTGAGTTGCTAGGGTCTGAAGTCTTACCAAAAGGTAGTCCCCCAGTAGCTTTTGAAAATGGCTGAGCGCCAGTATGTCTTTGCGGTTGTGCATTTGCTTTTCTGGTCTGAAGCGCTTGTTGTAAACTCATGCCTTGACCAAATTGTGTAGGCTCTTCCTTTGTAAAACGAACACCAAATGATGAATTGGCTGGACGTGCTAGACCTTGATATTGTAATAAATCATCTGAAATTTCACGTAAGAAACGGCTAGGACGATTATAGCTAGTCTTACCAAAAAGCGTACGTGTATTAGCGTTGGTAAGGAAAAGAATCTCTTCTGCCCGAGTGATACCTACGTAAGCCAAACGACGCTCTTCTTCGAGTTCATCTGGCTCTTCTGAGGCACGTGACAAAGGGAAAACTCCCTCTTCCATACCAATTAGGAAGACAACTGGGAATTCAAGCCCTTTGGCAGCATGGAGAGTCATCAAAGTTACCTCTGCTGCTTCCATATCACCATCGTCCGTATCAGCAATTAAAGCTAAATCGTTTAAGAAACGGCCTAAACGGTCAATACCTGTCTCGTCTTCCGTACCATCGGTGTTGGTTTCGTCAAAATTCTTAGTAACAGACATGAATTCTTCGATATTTTCAATGCGCGCTTGACTTTCAAGTGTTTGTTGCATCGAAAGAGCATCCAGATAACCAGACTTATCCAAAACGGCCTCTACAGCTTCAGTGATACTTAGTCCATCTAGCTGATCACGTAGGTTCAGAATCATGTTAGCAAAATCGTAAACGCCCTGAGCTGCTTTCCCCTTAATAGGAGACAACATAATATTAGCTGAAGCATCTAGGAGGCTCATGTTTTGCTCATAGGCAAAGTTACGAATCTTTTCTAGTGTCCCAGGCCCAACTCCACGTTTAGGTTCATTAACGACACGTTCAAAACTAATATTATCCGCAGGATTGGCAATCAAGTTCAAGTAAGAAATGACATCACGAATTTCTTTACGGCTATAGAACTTGGTTCCTCCAACCATGGTATAAGGAATATTAGACTTGAGTAAAGCTTCTTCAATGGTACGAGACTGAGCATTGGTACGGTAAAGTACAGCGAAATCCTTGAAGTTCTTACCTTCTTCACGAATAATGTTATCAATAGTTGAAGCAACAAAAACAGCTTCATCACGCTCGTCATTAGCACGGTAATAAACAATTTGTTCACCGTCATCATTTTGAGTCCAAAGTTTCTTAGGACGGCGGTTACGGTTGTTCTTGATAACTTCGTTGGCTGCTTGGAGAATTTTCTTGGTTGAACGGTAGTTTTCCTCCAAGAGGACAACCTTAGCTTCAGGATAGTCCTTCTCAAAATCAAGGATGTTCTGCATGTCAGCCCCACGCCAACCGTAGATTGATTGGTCAGCATCACCCACGACACAGATATTCTTGAAGCGAGATGCTAAGAGTTTTACCAACTGATACTGCGCATGGTTGGTATCTTGATATTCATCCACGTGAATATACTGATAACGCTGCTGATAATAAGCGAGCACATCGGGATTTTTATCAAAGAGACGCAGAGTCATCATAATCAAATCGTCGAAATCCATGGCTTCACTACGACGGAGCTCTTCCTGATAGGCTTTGTAACATTTAGCAACGATTTGAGTATACATGTCACCAGCTTGGTGCTCATAAGCCACTTCATCCAAGAGGTCATTTTTTGCGTTGGAAATCGTCCCTAAGATGGCACGTTCATTCCACTTCTTAGGATCAAGGTTAAGAGTCTTGAGAATACGTTTCATCAAAGTACGTTGTTCACCAGGATCCACGATAGTAAAGTTTCGATTGTAGCCAATATGGTCCGCTTCACGACGAAGGATTCGCACGCACATACTATGGAAGGTCGCAATCAAGGTTTCTGAAGTTGCTGGGTTTAAAGCCATAGCACGCTCTCGCATCTCACGAGCTGCCTTATTGGTAAAGGTAATGGCCAAAATATTCCAAGGATTGATCATTTTTTCGTCGATAAGGTAGGCAATGCGGTGGGTAAGTACACGTGTCTTCCCTGATCCTGCACCTGCCATAATCAACAAAGGACCTTCAGTCGTTTGGACGGCTTCGGCCTGTTTGTCATTCATACCAGTTAATAATGGGTTCATCATATTCTCCATTCTCAAAAATAAGCTCTACTATTTTATCATTTTTTGGATGAAAATGCAGACTCTATTCATAATGAGTGTGAAATAACTTTAGTAAATAATCGTTTGTTATTATTGGGAGGTTGTTTGCTTAAAATGATTGTTATTCCAAGCTTTTCTAGGTTTTGGTGAAAGGCATTCTTAAGTATAATATTCGGTTTTTTATAGTTTTGATGAAAATTAATGTTGACACTGTTCGGTTTTTTAGATAAGATAGAACCACAATAAAATAAAAACCGAGTGATGTCATCAGGAAGACTGGTGATTGACGGACTTCTGGAGAGATCTTGAAGCAGCCTTAGCTGTAAACAAGACACCGAAGGGGCAAGGGGTAACAACCGAAACTCTCAGGTAAAAGGACAGAAAGCATCGCAAGTTTTTAACTTGTAGTAATAGCTTTGTATTCTCAGAGGTCTGGTTAAGCCAAACCTCTTTTTTGACGTCTCGGTTAAAGGAGATTGTTACATTCATGTTAGACTTTTTTACTACCATTGATGATTTTGTCTGGGGTCCACCCCTTTTGGTCCTTCTTGTAGGAACTGGGATTTACCTTACGCTTCGTCTTGGACTTTTGCAAGTTCTTCGTCTTCCTAAAGCTTTTAAACTTATCTTTGCTGAAGATAAAGGGGAAGGTGATATTTCTAGTTTTGCAGCCCTTGCGACAGCTCTTGCTGCAACTGTTGGTACAGGTAACATTGTTGGGGTAGCTACAGCCATCAAAACTGGCGGACCTGGTGCCCTTTTCTGGATGTGGATTGCGGCTTTCTTTGGTATGGCAACCAAATATTCCGAAGGCCTTTTGGCTATTAAATTCCGTACACTTGACGACCAAGGTAATGTTTCTGGTGGTCCAATGTATTACATCACACATGGTTTCTCTGGAAAATGGCAAATAATTGCTAAACCTTTGGCCTACTTCTTTGCCTTTGCAGGTGTGCTTGTTGCATGGTTGGGGATTGGTACTTTCTCTCAAGTTAACTCAATCACCGCCTCACTTCAAAACAGCTTTGACTGGTCACCAAAAATCGTAAGTATCTTACTTGCTCTTATAACTGCTGCCATCATTTTTGGTGGTATCCAATCTATCTCTAAAGTTTCTGAAAAGGTCGTGCCATTTATGGCTGGACTTTATATCCTAGCAGCTCTTGTGGTCATCTTTACAAACTTTAATCAACTTTTACCAGTTCTTGAAATGGTCTTCCAATCTGCCTTTACTGGTAAAGCAGCAGTAGGTGGTTTTGCTGGTGCAACAGTCATGGTCGCTATGCGACTTGGTATTGCGCGTGGTGTCTTCTCAAATGAGTCAGGTCTTGGATCAGCTCCTATCGCTGCCGCTGCCGCTAAGACCGAAGAACCTGTTGAACAAGGTTTGATTTCGATGACAGGTACTTTCATTGATACGATTATCATCTGTACGCTTACAGGTCTTGCTATCCTTGTAACTGGTCAATGGTCAGGTAGCCTAGAAGGTGCCCCAATGACACAAGCCGCCTTCTCTTCTGTTTTTGGTACATTTGGTGAAATTGCCTTAACACTTTCTTTGGTTCTCTTTGCCTTTACAACAATCTTGGGTTGGTCTTACTATGGTGAACGTTGTTTCGAATTCATTTTCAAATCAACGAAATTCCTTCCACTCTACCGCCTCATTTTTGTGGTTATGGTTGCTCTTGGTGGTTACCTCACACTTGATGTTGTTTGGAAAATTGCGGATATCGTAAACGGCTTGATGGCATTGCCTAACTTGATTGCCCTCCTAGTCCTTTCACCAATCATCATTAAAGAAACCAAATCATACTTTGAACGCCACAAATAAACCAAAAGAGCTCAGGCTCTTTTTTCTTGGCTTTATTAGCACCAATCCTTGCGACTACTGCTCTTTTGCGTTACAATGAAATTAAATCATTTTAAAACTTATACAGAAAAAATCCAAAGGAATAACTATGTCAATTACCAAAGAATTTGATACGATTACTGCCATTTCAACGCCCTTAGGTGAAGGTGCTATCGGTATCGTTCGCTTATCTGGAACCGATGCTATCGCCATTGCTAATAAAGTTTTCAAAGGAAAAAATCTAGAATCAGTTACTTCACATACTATCAATTACGGCCATATTGTCGAAAATGAGGAAACCATTGATGAAGTCATGGTAAGTGTTATGCGTGCGCCAAAGACCTTTACGCGTGAGGATGTCGTGGAGATCAACACTCATGGTGGGGTTGCTGTGACTAATGAAATCCTCCAACTCCTTATTCGTTCTGGAGCTCGTATGGCTGAGCCTGGAGAATTTACCAAACGTGCCTTTTTGAATGGTCGTGTGGACTTGACTCAGGCTGAAGCTGTTATGGATTTGATTCGTGCTAAAACTGATAAGGCTATGGCCGTTGCCGTCTCTCAACTTGATGGGTCGCTCAAGGATCTCATTAACAACACTCGCCAAGAAATACTTAACACCTTGGCTCAAGTCGAAGTTAATATTGATTACCCAGAATATGATGATGTTGAAGAAGTTACCACAGCTCTTGTCCGTGAAAAAACGCAAGAGTTCCAAGCACTTTTAGAAAATCTTCTTGCCACTGCTAAACGAGGAAAAATCCTACGAGAAGGCCTTTCAACGGCAATCATTGGTCGTCCAAATGTCGGAAAATCTAGTCTTCTTAACAATCTCCTACGCGAGGAGAAAGCTATCGTAACAGACATTGAAGGTACCACCCGTGATGTCATTGAAGAATACGTTAATATCAAGGGTGTTCCACTTAAGTTAATCGATACCGCTGGTATTCGAGACACAGATGATGTGGTTGAAAAGATTGGTGTTGAGCGTTCTAAGAAAGCTCTCGAAGAGGCTGACCTGGTTCTCCTTGTGCTTAATAGCTCCGAACCGTTAACAGAGCAAGACCGTACATTACTAGAAATCAGTCAAAATAGCAATCGCATCATTCTTCTAAATAAGACAGACCTACCACAAGCAATCCAAATGGAAGAGCTTCCCGAAGATGTCATTCCAATTTCAGTCCTCAAGAATGAAAATATTGACAAAATCGAAGATTGCATCAATCAGCTCTTCTTTGATAATGCTGGCCTAGTGGAGAAAGATGCTACTTATCTCTCAAATGCTCGTCACATTTCACTCATTGAAAAAGCTCTCGAAAGTCTTGAAGCAGTCAATCAAGGTCTTGAATTAGGCATGCCTGTTGACCTCTTACAGGTTGATATGACACGCACCTGGGAAGTTTTAGGAGAAATTACTGGTGACGCCGCCCCAGATGAACTCATTACACAACTCTTTAGTCAGTTCTGTCTAGGGAAATAAACATAACTAAATTTATGTAAAAAAGATGCTTAGTCATCTTTTTATTTTGCATACTTAAATACAGAAATAAAATTATGTAAATAAAAAAACTACCAATACTATAAGACGATTAACTCATGCTTTTTAAGAAAGAAAATGCTATCATGGTATTATCCTATGATTTTGAAAGGTTAATCATGAGTCAAGCAGCTACTGATACTGATTTTAAACATTTAATAGATTTTGATGATAATCTGCTTCCTTTTCGACTGGAGGAAACTATGGTCGAAAATGGACGCCCTGATATTCTATTTCATTGGCATCCTGAGCTTGAAATACAGTACGTTTATGAGGGGACAGCTCGCTATCATATTGATTATGACTATTTTGACAGTCAGGCTGGAGATATTTTTTTGATATGTCCTAATGAGCTTCATTCGATTCATCCCATAGATAATCAGTCTCATCATACTGATACTCTTCATTTTCATTTGGATATGTTGGGACAGTCTCTGGTGGATCTGCTTAGTCTCCGTTATCTTCAGCCCTTACAGAATTCCAATTTTAAGTTTAAACAATGTCTAAGACCATCAGACGAGGGTTATACGGAAATTAAAGCACTTCTCTTCGAGATTTTTAAGATAATTCGTCAGAAAGATCGTCACTATGAACTTCTTCTCAAGTCAAAACTAGAGGAATTAATCTATCTCTTCTACTTCTATCGCTTGGTAGAGCGAAAGACTTCTGATGATCATTATCGTAAGAATGAAAAAATTCGGGAAATTATTGATTACATTAACCAGCATTATGCCGAAAATCTCACTATTGATAAGTTGTCATTGCTTATGGGGTATAGTAAGACTCACTTTATGACGATTTTTAAGCAACAAACTGGTACCTCTTGTACCGAATTTATCATTCAAGCAAGACTTAATGCTGCTTGTGAAGAGCTCCGTAATAGTGTTAAACCAGTTTTGGAAATTGCTACTGATGTTGGTTTTAACAATTTATCAAATTTCAACCGTCAATTTAAACACTATTACGACCAAACACCAAGTCAGTATCGAAAAACACATAGCAACAACAAGAAAACAAAAAAGAGTTAGCCAAATGGTTAACTCTTTTTTTATCTGCAAACTTCTTAGTATTTCTCTTTACCTTTGTGTTTTCCACTAAGTCCAAAGAGAGTTAGCAACATACCAAGTCCGAGGAGTCCAGCGTGTGAGGCCTTGTCACCTGTTGTAGGAAGAACTTCAGTTTGAGCAGAAGCTTCTGCCACTTTTTCTGTTTCTTTAAGTGCTTCGTTTCTTGTTGAAACGAAGAATACTTTACCATTAGGTGTCGTTACTACTTTAGATACAACTGGTTTAGTTGTTTTAAGGTCTTCAGCAACGCTAGATGGCGTAACAGGACTCAATGGATTGAGTGTAGGATCTTCTGCATTTTCTTTTTTGTTCAAGGCAGCAAAATCAGCACTTGAAATAGAAATGGTTCGTGAGTTTGGATTGATAACTGCATACTTAGAAAGGTCTGCATGTGTCAAGTAATCCGCAAAGACGGTATCCATTGAAGGACCTTCTTCACGAGGACCACCAAGCATTGTGTAGCCATCACCACCAGCAGCTAAGAAGTCATTCGTTACAAGGTAGTAAGTTTCATTAGTGTTGAGTGGTTTATAGGTACCAGTTTCTGGATCAAAAATGTCAATTGACAAGATACGTTTTTCTGCTGGAAGTGTTGTGTCATAATAAACACGAGCTCCTGATACTTGAAGGAAACCACCAGATGGTTCAAGAAGAGGTTGACCATTTTCATCTAGAACAGTTTTACCACTTTCGTCAACTTGGAGAATAGAACCAAGAGATTTGACAAACATATCATGGATATTTTGACCTGTCACTTGAATTTGAGCAACTGAGTTACCAAATGGAAGAACGGCAATGATATCACCTTTAGTGATTGGTTTGTCTTTGGCAATTGTTTCACGAAGACCACCACCGTTTGTTACGGCAAGGTTAGACTTGTGTGTGAAGGCTGATTGTCCGTAATCTAAGAGAGAATCAGCGACAACATTACCAAGGTTAGTTTCGCGAACACGAACATCCATACGGTCACCGCTAAGTTTAACTGGACTATTTTCGATAACTACTTTCGAAGAATCTGCCTTGTACTTAGCTTGGATGTCATCAACCATAGTTTTAACTGTTGGGTTAACTTGATAATTCTTCTTAGCTTCGTCGTGTGAAATCACGCCATGTGACAAGATACGGTCAGAATTATAAACGACGCGGCCGACATTGTTAAGGTAGCTACCAGTTTGGTTGTAAGTGACATTATCGCCGTATGTCGCTGTGTGAAGAGTGTGTGAGTGACCATCAAGGACAAGAACACGTTTTCCTTTCAAAGGTGCATAGTTTGAAAGAGCTTCTGCCAATGTTGATCCACGCCATTCAACTGGAGTTGTTGTATCTATACCCAAGTGACTAAGGACAATATAAGTCTTGTATTCCTTACCTTCAGCACGAGCATTTGATTCCACTTGGTCAACAACAGCTTTAACCTCAGTAATAGGATCGGTGAAAGAGACACCAGTGATATTACGTGGGTGTGTCTTAGTAGCTGTCTCAGGTGTAGTAACACCGATAACAACTACTTCATCTCCATCAACACCAGGTGTTTTGTCAACGATTGTAGATGGTTGGAAAAGACGTACGCCGTTCACATAAACGTTAGATGTGATGATTGGGAAATTGATTTGTTTGCTCAAACGACGCAATTGGTCAAGACCAAAGTCGAACTCATGGTTACCCACTGTCATGGCATCAAAACCAACAGCATTCATGACGCTTGCCATGTCCTCACCCTTAGAGCTGTTTGAGATTGGAAGACCTTGGAATGAGTCCCCTGAGTCAAAGACAAGGGTTGTTCCTTTTGAACGAGAATCATTGACGATACCAGACAAAAGGGCATCACCAATAACTCCGTTACGATCATCTTCAACCATACGACCATGAACATCGTTGGTGTGAAGAACAGTTACAGTGTCGTTGCTGGCACTTGTGCTAGCATTTGTCACGACTTCTGTTGTAGGAGTTGCGGCTGCTGTTGCTGTTTCACTGGCTGTGGCAACTGGTGTCTCACTTGTTTCAGCTGTTGAAGCAGTAACAACTGATGTTGAACTAGCTACTGGAGCTGCAGACTCGCTTGCTGCAGTAGATGTCGCATTGGTAGTTGCCTCTGTAGCTACTACTTTAGTGCTTGTTGCTGTTACAGCTGCATGAGTTTCTACTTCGTCAGCTTGGACAGCATTAGCCAAGATGGCAGTTGAGACAAGTAGGGTTGATAGTGTCGTTGCAACGACTGTTTTCTTCTTCATTCCAAAAGACCTTTCTGATTTTTAAATCGCTTTTATTATACCACATTTATAAGATTAGAATTAAATAAATTTCAATATTTCATTAGATATTCAAACAATTTTTTCAAAAATCAATAGGTAGCTAAACGTTTTTCAAGATAGCCTTCAAGCAGTTCTAAAGTAAAGCTCAAAGTCCAGTAAATAAGGGCGATTAGGATATACATAGACATGTAGTCATACTCACGCCCACCGATAATCTTAGCATTTTGGAAAATGTCAGGCACTGTAATCATAGCAGCCAATGAGGAACTCTTAACCATATCAATAATAACATTACCAAGAGGGGCTACTGCTATACGCATAGCCTGAGGTAAGATAATCCGACGGATAATAGACTTCTGAGGAAGACCAAGAGAGCGAGCTGCTTCCCACTGCCCCTTATCTACGGCAACTATGGATGAACGGAAAATCTCTGCCATATAAGCGGCACTAACACAGGAGAAGCCAATAAAGGCACAAAGAAGGGCAGGTAGCTGAACACCAACATAAGGCAAACCAAAGTAAAGAATGAAGAGCACGACCAACATAGGAACCCCACGCATGATGGAAATATAAATGCGGGCTGGATACTTTAACCAAGGCTTTTGAGACATTCGCATAAAGGCAAGTATGACAGCAAAAACATTCCCAACCATAAAGCTTAAAAGCGAGATTCCTAAGGTATAAGGCAGACCTGATAGGACATAAGGAATGCTTTTTAGAATCAGTGAAAAATCAATAATCATAAGTCTAACTTTCTAAACATTTCTTTAGCAAATAAGCGATCCAATTGGATCGCTTATATTATTCAACATCAGAGATATCAATCTCAGTATAGTCAACTTTTGTTTTCTTTGTAACGTCTTGACCAGCAAAGAATTTCTCTGAAATCTTGGTAAGGGTACCATCTTTCTTCATGTCTTTGATGGCTTTGTTGACCTTTTCTTGAAGGGTTTTATTCTTCAATGAGAAGGTAAAGCTTGTTGAGTAAGGGTTACTGTAGATACCGTCGTTGATCTTAACTGGGTACTTGTCTTTGATAGCGGCTACTGCCATCTTTTGCAAATAGTAATCGTTGACGATAACGTCTGTACGTCCATTTACCAAGTCTTGCATGTAAACGTCATTGGTAACATTATCATATACGACGAGTTCAGCACCCATTTTTTTGGCAATCTTCATGTACTTTGTACTTGCAGCACCGGCTGCCTTTTTGCCTTTGAGATCCTTCCATGAAGAGATTCCAGAATTATCCGATTCACGAACGACCATTGAAGTGAAGGAATACTTGTATGGTTCAGAACGTAAGAATTTTTTAACATTCTTATTGTCGTCTTCGAGTGAGTAGTTAGCGATATCGACTTGCCCGCTATTTACAGCAGTAAGCATGCCATCTACACCCATCTCAGTGAATTCAATTTTCAACTTAAGACGTTTTCCAACTTCTTTGAGAATCTCAACGTCATAACCAGTCAAATTATTCTTATCATCGTGGTAGGTTTGTGGGTAAAGTGTTCCAGCAGTCGCAACCTTGATGCTACCACGTTTCTCAATCTTTTTCCAGTTCTTCTCACCTGTACTTTGTGACGAGCAGGCAACCAAAAAGACCGCAGCCAAAATTAAGCTAAAAACGGCGAAAAATCTCTTTTTCATCTATGTGTGTCTCCTTAAAAAATGAAGTTAAGTTAAAAAACTTATAATCTAAGCCTACACTATTTGAAAGGGTTTTACAAAAAATTGAACCGAGAATGAGTATAGCTAGCTAAAAACCGAACCTTTTTCCATTTGTTGGGCCAAGTGTAAGAGGAGGTCTTCTCTTCCCTTGGCAGCTGTCAGTTGAACACCAAGGGACAGCCCCTGCCCATCACGATAGACAGGTAAAGAAATCGATGGTTGTCCTGTCAGGTTAGCTTGTTGGGTGAAAGGCGTCCAATCTAAACTATCCGCAAACATATCCCAAATAAGTTCTTGTTGCTTTGGCCAATCAAACTCAGACATATGCTTGAGTTGGTTCTGTAGGCTTTCAGAGAGGGCAAACTGCCCATGCTTAGGTGCCACATCCGCAACTGTAGGAGTCAGAAGAATATCGTAAGACTCATGAAAATTCGCCATCTGATGGCTATACTGGTCCCACTGAGTTAGGACTTTAGAGTAAACTTTGGCAGGAATCTTTTGCCCAGATTGGAAAATAGCCCAAGTCATTAACTCCATATCTTCAAGCGTCATCTGACGTCCCAAACCAGCCTCTATACCATCAAACATGGCAGCCGTCTCAACACTATTCATGATGTAGTAAGACTGCATAGCTTCAACACCATTTAAAGGCTGTTGGGTGATTTCATGGACATGATGTCCTAGAGTTTCCAATGCTCTAGCAGCCTTTTTTGTCGCCGCAATAGCAGATTCTGACACCTTACCACCGATAGGAGATACAGTCAAAAAAGCAATCTTCAAAGGTCTGACTGGTTGGTCTAAAGAATCTTTGCTGAGCTTTGGCAAGATAAATGGACTTTCCATCTGACACGTCTGCATATGATAAAGCAAGCGTTTTGTATCTCGAACAGACTTAGTTAAAGCAAACTGGACAGAGGCTCCCTGCCATCCACGAAACGAACCAGGACCGACAGGAATTCGTCCTCTGGTAGGCTTGAGACCGATTAGGCCGTTAAAGGAAGCTGGAATTCGAATAGAGCCCCCACCGTCACTAGCTGGGGCCAAAGGAGAAATGCCAGAGCTCACAATAGCAGCCGCACCGCCACTTGAGCCACCAGCATTACGCCTCACATCATCAGGTAGATTGACAGGACCATGAATCTGGGCGTCACTGATATTTTTGAAGCCAAACTCAGGAGTGCTAGAACGTCCTAAAATAATAAAGCCCAATTCCTCAAGTTTCTTAACATAATTATCCGTTTCCTTAGCCCGATAACTTGTAAATAGGCGAGAACCCGCTGTTGACGGCTCACCAGCTTGCTCCTGACCTAAATCCTTTAGGAAAATTGGGACACCAGCAAAAGGTTTATCTGAAAAGTCTCTAGTTTCTGCTTCTTCTAAAGCTTTCTCGTAACGTTGACTGACGATAGCATTGATTTTAGTATTCGTCCTCTCCGCTTCACTTATAGTATCCTTTACTAGTTCTCGGGGACTGACCGTCTTATTTCGCACGGCCTCAGCCATTGCCGTTGCATCTGACCACTCATTTACTGACATCTTATATTCTCCCTGCTTCTATTACTTCCTAAATTATACTAAAAAAAGCGAAACGCCTGAAACGTTCCGCCTTCAATCATGATATTTAGTCTTGCCAAGTTTCTTGGTTTTCTTTAAATTTTTTCAAGAGTTGAAGTCCGTCTGCTGTGATGTAGCCTTGCACTTTAGCCACTTTGATCAATTCAGTGTAGTTTGAAAGAGTGACCAATTTCACGCCAGCATCAGCGAAGTTATTCTCAGCTTTTGGCAATTCGTAAGTGAAGATAGCCACAACACCGATAACATCAGCCCCTTCACGCTCTGCAGCTGCTACAGCATCAAGTACTGATCCACCAGTTGAAATCAAGTCTTCAACAACAACCATTTTTTCGCCTTTAACCACACGACCTTCGATTTGGTTACCAGCACCGTGATCTTTTGGTTTGCTACGGATGTAGGCAAATGGAAGGTTCATCTTGTCAGCGATAATCGCACCGTGAGGAATACCAGCAGTTGCAGTACCTGCAATCACTTCTACTTCAGGGAATTCTTCCTTAATCTTTTCAACAAAACCATTTTCAATAAGTGTACGAGTTTCTGGGTAAGACAAAGTAATACGGTTGTCTGTGTAGATTGGTGATTTGATTCCCGATGCCCATGTAAATGGTTCTTCAGGTTTAAGGTAAACAGCCTTGATATCGAGCAAATCAGATGCGATTTGTGTTGCTAATGTCATAATTATTATCCTCCGTAAAGCGTTTTCTATTCTTTATTATAACCTAATTCAATCTATTTTCCTATGAAATAAGGTCTTTTTGAAAATTTATTGACCGTTCCATTGGGCCTTAATGTCGTGATAAGCTGCTACTGGATTGTCAGCTTGCGTAATTGGACGACCAACAACAATGTAATCTGAACCAATTTGACGAGCATCGGCAGGTGTCATGACACGTTTTTGGTCACCAACTGCTGCTCCTGCTGGACGGATACCAGGTGTCAAACAAACGAAATCTTCATTTGTTGCTTCTTTGATTTTTGCTACTTCGTGTGCTGAGCAGACAACACCATCAAGACCTGCTTCAGCAGTCTTCTTAGCATAATGAACCACTGATTCTTGAAGTGTGGTTTGGATATTTTGGAAGTCACGCATCTGCTCTTCAGAGGTAGAGGTCAACTGTGTTACAGCAATCAAGATTGGACCATCTCCCAAGCCTTCACGCGCAGCCTTCATCATTTCCACACCACCAGCCGCATGCACATTAGTCATATCAACGCCAAGGTTAGACAAGACACGCATGGCTGATTTCACAGTATTTGGAATATCGTGAAGCTTAAGGTCAAGGAAAACACTATGGCCAAGCTCTTTAACGTAGCGCACAATCTCAGGCCCAGCCGCATAGTAAAGTTCCATACCAATCTTCACATAGAGCTTTTCATCAGCAGGAAACTTAGCAAGGAAAGCCTTTACATCCTCAAAAGTCGGGAAATCAAGGGCAATAACAGGACGATTTTCTCTCATTTCTTAAATCCTTTCACACAAAAAACCTCCGCCAGTCAGCGAAGGTTGCACGAAAATAGGGCAGTCCCTACCCTTTAGTGATGCCGTAGCATCTCAGTACACCTTTCTCGCCTCTCTGGACTCGATTAAAGGTTCAGTTCAATTTGTTCTATTATAGCGCTTTTATAAGGGAATGTCAAAGGGGGATGAAAGTAATTATACCTTTGTTAAATTCCTTAAAAAGGGTATTAATCTTCTATTTCCCCAACAAGTCTGTTCGAACTTCCTTACGCAAGTCTTCAAGTGTTGTGATGCCGTACTTGTCCATGACTTCAGGGAGTCGGTCAATGATTTTAGGGCAAGCATAGGGATCTGCGAAGTTGGCTGTTCCGACACCGATGGCTGATGCACCAGCGATGAACATTTCGATAGCCGCTTCGGCACTGTCGACGCCACCCATACCGATGATTGGGAGGTCTGATGCTAGAGCAACTTGGCGGATGAGTTTAAGGGCTACTGGGAAGACAGCTGGGCCTGACATACCACCTTGGCCATTGGCAATGATAGGTTTGCGAGTAGCCAAGTCATAGCGTGTACCGACCAAGGTGTTAATCATGGTAAAACCAGTCGCACCGGCATCTTCGACTGCTTTAGCGACACTCGTGATGTCAGCCACACTCGGTGTCAGTTTGACATAGACGGGCACATCAGAGTGAGAGACACTGGCTTTTACTGCCGCGTAGGCAAGCTCTGGGACTTGTCCGATGAGAAGGCCGTTATTGCCATGGTCCACATTTGGACAGGAGATATTGAGCTCGATAGCCTTGACGTTGCTGGCTTTGGAAATCTTGTGAGAGACTTCCGCATATTCTTCGTTTGAAAATCCAGCCACATTGGCAATGATTGGAAGCTCAGGATAATGATCCTGCAACCAAGGGAGTTTTTCAGACAAGACGGCATCAACACCTGGGTTTTGCAAGCCAATGGCATTAAGCATGCCTGATGGCGTCTCAGCCACACGGGGTGTTGGATTACCAAAACGAGGGTTGGCAGTCGTTGCCTTAATCATGATAGAACCTAGTTTGTCCAAATTATAATACTTGGCATACTCTTGCCCAAAACCAAAGCAACCTGAGGCTGGAATAATAGGATTTTTCAAGTCAAGCCCTGGAAGGCTGATAGCTAATCGATTTTCTGATTTAATCTCTGACATAGTAACCTCCTAGACGATGACTTTTCCGGTAGGGAAGACTGGCCCTTCCTCGCAAACACGAAGATTTTTGGCGTCAGATTCTCCTTTAACGTGAACCACACAGGCATAACAAGCACCCATACCACAAGCCATGCGAGCTTCCATAGAAACATAGGCATGAGGATGATTTTCAAACTTGCTATCGACATATTTAAGCATGCCTGGAGCTCCGCAACTGTAGACGGCATCTGGAGTCCAGGAGAAACCATCAATAACCGTTGAAACGTAACCCTTGATACCGTATGAACCGTCAT
The DNA here is from genome assembly GCF_965119505.1 of Streptococcus sp. Marseille-Q6379. NCBI lineage: Bacteria > Bacillati > Bacillota > Bacilli > Lactobacillales > Streptococcaceae > Streptococcus > Streptococcus sp. Marseille-Q6379. The sequence continues at coordinate 177,491 of NZ_CBCPLV010000002.1, forward strand.
CGGTCGTCACATAAACATCACCACAAGCTCTGAGCTTGTCCTCCAAGATGACGGCATCCTTATTGGCAAAACCAATCACTGATACAACTTCCACTCCCTTAGCCTTCAACTGCTTAGCCGTCTCAACCAAAGGTGGCACACCAATACCTCCACCAACTAGGAGGGCTTTCTGCCCAGCCTCAATAACGGAAATATCAAAACCATTTCCCTGAGGGCCCATGGTATCAATGGTTTGACCAGCTACCATCTTAGACAGAATAGCTGTTCCCTCGCGTTCCACTCGATAGACAATGGTCGCCACTTTCTTGTCATAGTCAATTTCTGAAATGGAAATCGGACGACGAAGGAGCTTACTTGGGTCTGGGACTTTGAGGTGGACGAACTGTCCAACCTGCATATCTGCAACCATCTCTCCCCTAAGCACCATCTCGAAAATACGAGGTGCAATCTCACGCTGATTCACAATGGTTAAATCTTCAACTAAAATCATGACAACCCTTTCTAAACTACAAAATGTCATCAAAAAAACCTCGCCACATGGCAAGGTCGCACAAAAAATCACAGGAGAACCCTGTTTTTAACCTGTCCGACCTTTCAAGCCTCTCTGGACTCATTTAAAGGTTATTTTGTCATTATTATAACCGTTTTCATAACGGATGTCAAAGGAGAAAAGAAAAAACCAAAGCTTATAAAATTAGGCTTTGGTCTCTTTAATATATGATTAGGGCATTTGTTTGATAAGTTCTCTATCATCTTACAAGCTAACATAGATTGTTTATTTATCTAGCATCATGTGTTAGGACTTTTTGATAAAAGGCTCAAATAAACTATTATTTAAACAATCTGTCGTAAACCATGGTATTAGCTAACTGCTGACCATCGCCACCCAACAAATCAACCAGTGCGTAAGCAAAGGCTAGTGCTGTTCCGGCACCACGGCTAGTGACAATATTGCCGTCAACCACCACCAAGTCAGTTTGATGCTCGCCAGATGCAATTTGTTCCTCAACACCAGGGAAACATGTGAATTTACGCCCTTCAAGAAGACCAGCACGTTCGAGAACAATTGGTGCCGCACAAATGGCAGCAACGTATTTTCCAGCTTTTGCAGCCTCTTGAAGAGAGGCAATCAAAGTTTCGTTGTCGCGTAGATTAGTTGATCCAGGCATACCTCCAGGAAGGACCACCAAGTCGTAATCCGCAAAATTGCCATCAAATACACCATCCATAGCGACTTGAATTCCATGTGAGCCAGTTACTGACACACTTTCAAGTCCTAGCATGCTACAGTCAAATCCTGCTCTGCGGAAGACATCCACTGGGCTCAAGGCTTCGATTTCTTCAAAACCTTCCGCAAATACTACTGCTACTTTTGTCATGATATACCTCCAATTTGCTTATCACAAGATTCTATTACGCCTTAAATTATAGCAGTTTTAGAAGCAGGAAACAAACCATAAAAATGGCCTTTAAGCACGAAAAAAAGACAGTACAAGGACTGTCTTTGTCATTTTATCTAAACAAACTTGCTAGGATCCACAAGAGATAAATATGGGCTGGATAGAAAATATAGAAGAAATTCTTGTTCCCACTACCACGTTCACCATTATAGAAATACATAGGAATCGCAGCAAAAACCATCATCCACTGAACATCAACTGGGTCAATCAGATAGAAAATCAGAGAAATAACAGCCAAAACCACAAGCTGGATATTTCGGTGTTCTCTAAAAATATAGAAAAGCAGACCTAGGATAACAAGTAGGAAACTCCCCTCTACCGTAATGATACTTGGAATCATGATGGTTACTAAAGCGAGCAGACGTAAAACAACCGGATGAAGACCACCACCAGTTAACATAGATGCCAAGATTAGCGTTGGAATGGCCAGAATGATAGGCAATAGGAAGAGACCAATCCCTTTTAAAATTTCATCCTTTGATTTATCACGAAGTCCTTTAAACAGTAAGTCCCATGAACAGATATAGATACCCGTTACCAAGAAGGTTGAAAAGGCATTGTTCATCAAACCAACATCACCATTATGGAAAATAGAACCTACAATCGTGTTACCGATAGACATAAACCAAAACATAAATAAAAGACGTTTCATGTAGGCTTTTCGGTCATGTGTGTAATGGAAACTATCTGCTGCCAAGAAGAGAAAAATAGGGAAAACCAAACGCCCTATCATTGTTAGCCACATCGGTGCCCCCATAAAGGCAAACATCTCATGAATGTGGTCTAAAAACATGAGAGTAATGGCCAAGTATTTCAAATTAGTCGCATTACTTATCTTTTTAATTTTATCCATTTAATACTCCTTTAATTTTCAGCATATTAAATGATACCACAAGTCAGATGTAATTTCAAAGGGATTAATGACGATTAAGACAACTAGGGTCTCTAAGTAACAACTTATGTCTTTTTACAGTATTTAAGTTTAGATTTACGTAACTCGCTCCTGAAATATCTGAATTAATATTCTTGTTCTGAATTTCTACAAATCTCATTGAACCATCCCTTACAAAGTCTATTTTTTGTTTACCTATATTCAAAATTATATTATCTTTTTCAAAAGTAACTTTCACTAATACTTCATCATTGCCTTCGGATGTCTTTTTAGAAATATAAATTTTTTGAGAATAAAAGCTATTATTTTTTACTTCTTTACTGATTTTTCTTTTTGAATCAGGAAATTTAATGATTTTGTCTCTTATTTGATTATATTTACTACCAAATCTTATAAAAACTTCATCGTCTGCACCTTCCAAAATCATAATATCAACTTCTTTAGAAATGAATCTAAATGGCTCCCCATTTGTTGTATAAAAATAGTAAGCCCCTCCAATCTCAAGTTCTCCTCTAAATAAAGTACCGAATGTTATAAAAATTACAATAATTGAGATAAATATTTTCTTAGGAACTTCTAATGAATTAGCCTTTATAAATTCATTAAGAAATAATTTGATTATTTTTATAAAGAATAAAATTGCTCCATAGTATAAAGGAATATATATATCAGTACTTGAAAAACTTCCATATATTAACTCTGTTAGCAAAACAAAAAGCATTAGTATTGATGATAATAGTATTAAAATAGAAGTTATTAAAAAATTTTTTTCAACAAATCTCCAAAGATTATCTCTTTTTTTAATTGTCTTGTTTAGCCAAATAGTAAAGCCAATCAATAATGAAAATATAAACAGAATAATTTTAATTCCATGCGGATTGTATAAATATAACAAAATAGAATTATATACGTTATTTATAATATTAAGTGTAGGATCACCTATGTTTGAAATACGTACAACAAAAAAAGTAAATAATAAAGGTAAAATTATATAATTAAAAATTTTTGATTCCATAGAATCACTATTATCTATGGATAAATAATAATCATCAATAGATTCTTTTAAAATTTCCTTAATAAATTTTTTTCATCTACTGTAATATTTTGTTTTTTATATCTACTTAACCTTTTTCTTAAATCATTTTTTATTGATTGGCTCAATATACATATCAACGATATGACAAGTAATGTAATAATTAAATAAAGTTCTCTTCTTTCCATAATCCCTCCAGTTTAAATATATAACTTGACAAACAATTATATCTTATTGAATTATTATAAGTCAATATTCTTTCAGATAGTTAACTGAAAAATTCAGGGTTCTTACTTCTTTTTCTCTATATAACTTTTCTCTCCCCTCCCCAAGCATTTCTAGAGGCTTTATGCTATAATGAATAGGCGTTTTATGCTTTGTCACAACTAAAAAAATAATTATTAACACTAACATGAAAGGAAGTACACCATGTCTTTTGACGGCTTTTTTCTTCATCATATGACGACTGAGTTGCGGGAACAGGTGCTTTTCGGGCGTATCCAAAAGGTTAATCAGCCTTTTGAGCGTGAGTTGGTCCTGACCATCCGTAACAATCGTCAGAATTACAAGCTTCTGCTTTCGGCTCACCCTGTCTTTGGGCGTATTCAGACGACCAAGGCTGACTTGCCAAATCCGCAGAATCCAAACACCTATACCATGATTATGAGGAAATACCTTCAGGGAGCGGTTATCGAGGATATCCAACAGTTGGAAAATGACCGTGTCCTTGAGATTTCTGTATCAAACAAAAACGAAATCGGTGACAGCGTCAAGGTTACTCTTGTTATGGAAATCATGGGGAAACACTCCAATATTATCCTGATTGATAAAAACGAGAGCAAAATCATCGAGTCTATCAAGCATGTTGGTTTTTCACAAAATAGCTATCGTACGATTCTACCGGGGTCAACCTATATTGCCCCACCAAAGACGGATGCCAAGAATCCTTTCGATATTCCAGACGAAAAGCTCTTTGAAATCTTGCAGACGGAGGATTTGTCAGCTAAAAACCTTCAAAAACTTTTCCAAGGTTTGGGGCGTGACACGGCCAATGAATTATCAGCTTTACTTGAGACTGATAAGCTTAAGAATTTCCGTGCCTTCTTCAATCGTGAAGTAGAGCCAAACTTAACGGCAAAAGCATTTTCAGCTGTAAGATTCTCTGATAGTCAGGACCAACCTAAGTTTGAAACCTTGTCTGCCCTTTTGGATTACTACTATTTGGACAAGGCGGCGCGTGACCGTGTGGCTCAACAGGCTAGTGATTTGATCCATCGTGTGCAAAATGAGCTGGAAAAAAACAAGAAGAAACTTGTTAAACAGGAAAAAGAGCTTGCGGCGACTGAAAATGCTGAGGAGTTCCGTCAAAAAGGGGAACTTTTGACCACCTACCTCAGCATGGTGCCAAATGACAAGGATAGTGTCGAGTTAGACAACTACTACACTGGTGAAAAGATTACCATTCCTCTAAATGTGGCTCTGACTCCTAACCAAAATGCTCAACGTTACTTCAAGAAATACCAGAAGCTCAAGGAGGCTGTTAAGCACTTGACTGGTTTGATTGAGGAAACCAAACAGACCATTGATTATTTAGAAAGTGTTGAATTCAGTCTTTCTCAAGCCAATATGGATGAAATCGAGGATATTCGTGAGGAGCTTGTTCAGGCTGGGTTTATGAAGCGTCGTTCAACTGACAAACGCCACAAACGTAAGAAACCTGAACAGTATTTAGCTTCTGATGGCAAGACCATTATCATGGTTGGTCGTAACAACCTGCAAAATGAGGAGTTGACCTTCAAGATGGCTAAAAAAGGGGAGCTCTGGTTCCACGCCAAGGATATCCCAGGTAGTCACGTAGTTATCAAGGACAATCTTAACCCAACTGACGAGGTCAAGACCGATGCGGCTGAATTGGCAGCCTACTATTCTAAGGCTCGTCTATCAAACTTGGTTCAAGTGGATATGATTGATGTTAAGAAACTCAACAAACCAACGGCTGGTAAGCCTGGATTTGTAACTTATACGGGACAAAAGACCTTACGTGTCACACCAACTGAAGAAAAAATCGATAGCATGCGGATGAAGTAAACTACTTTATAAAATCAAACTCTCTTGTTGCTGATACAAGAGAGTTTTTCTATGTCGTAAACTAAGTAGGTAAGTTTCAGAAATGAATGATATTTTCTTCTAGTTTTCATTACATTTTTCCGACGACTGTGCTAAACTATAAGGGTAATTACCTATATTAAAGGAGACTTTCAGTATGAAGGCTCTTATGTCAAATACGAGTTCTGTTTTAGAATGGCTAGGTCGCTACGTGGGGCTATTAGTCTTCGGCCTATTATTTGTGACTGCTTTACTCATTCGCACGACCATGATGACCGGATACTTTGAGTGGGCAGAGATTAGTAGCGTTCCTTGGTATGTTTATGTTTCAGGTGGTGTCATTCTGCTTTTGACACTTCTCTGGCGCAAAATCTTAAAGGAACTGACAACAAAACAGATTTTCATCTTTTTTTCCGTTTGCTTTGTGAGTTTTGGCCTACTTTTGATTTTTCTGACGAGTTTTGCTGGTCGAGACGATGCAGGTACTGTCTTTAAAGGGGCGGTCCAGTTTAATGCTGGCAACTTCTCCTTAATTAAACCAGGAGCCTACTTCTACCGCTATCCTCATCAGTTGGGATTGCTTAGTTTTGAACGCCTGGTTCTCTATCTGATTCCTTTGCCGGTCATCTCGGTTTTCTATGCATTGAATCTTGGCATGGTCATTGGTATGAACTATGCGACATGGAAAATCACGGATGAACTGTTTACGAAACCGTTAGTCAGTCGTTTGGCTGTCATCATGAGCTTCGGTTTCTTGCCTCTAGTTTTTAACATTATGTTTGCCTATGGACTTATGTATGGTTTGTTCTTTTCTAGTTTTGCCATTCTCTTCTTTCTACGTTACTTAAAACGTGGTAAGGCTAGGAATGCGATTTTTTCGGTGGTCATGCTATCATTGGCTTACTGGGTAAGAAGCAATAATATTATTCTCATTATTGCATTATCTGGTATTTTGATACTAATGACTCTCAGAGAGAAACGTTACCGCTATTTACTTTTGGTTTTGGCTTTCTTTGCCTTTCCGATGAGCTTGCATAAGGCGACAACCAGTTACTATGAGATTACCACTCATCAAAAAATTCCTGGAACGCCTCAGATTGCTTGGCTGGCCATGGGCTTACAGGACCAACCTGATTCTAAACGAATGCCAGGATGGTATACCGGTTATGTCCGTGACATTTATGCTAAGAAAAAGGGCAATATCGAAAAGATTGAAAAAAGCGCCAATCATCTTTTTGATAAGCGTGTTCAATACCTCCTAGCACATCCCGATGAGGCCAGTTGGTTTTTCAGAACCAAGTTTATCAGCTCCTGGACGGAGGGAAGCTTCCAGTCCATCTGGAACGGTCCAAGTAAAGACAAGTTTCAGCCTTTGTGGAATAGGTTTGCGACCTCTATCTATCACGATGGGACCCTGCATCTCTTTTTTGTGACCTATATGCAAGGCTATCTCCTAGTCCTATATCTTGGTGGTGTGTTCTACTATGCTTTCACTTATAAACGAATGGGAGATGGAGCAACACTAGGCCTCTATGCCTTCCTCTATCTCTTCGGTGGCATTCTCTTTCACCTCATATCAGAGACTAAGAGCCAGTACACCCTACCTTATATTTACTTACAAATTCCAATGATCGCGGCGGGTTACAATCATATGACACAAATACTCGGCCGCTATCTAAAAAATAGGCGAAAGTCATCTTAGGATGGCTTTTTGTCATTGTTTCACAATTACAATCTTGTTATAATAGTTCTATGAAAAATTCGTCAGTTGATCTTTTACGAGGCCCTATTTTGCGGTCTCTTTTAATCTTTGCTCTACCAATTTTGATATCCAATATTTTCCAGCAACTCTACAATACTGCTGATGTCATGATTGTGGGTCGTTTTCTAGGTCCAGATGCCTTGGCTGCTGTAGGAGCTTCTTCTGCTATTTTTGATTTGGTTATCGGCTTTGCTCTTGGCGTTGGAAATGGTATGGGCGTTGTTATTGCACGTTATTATGGTGCCAAAGACTTTAGGAAACTTCGTCAGTCTGTGGCGGCCACCGTTGTGATTGGTTTAGGCTTAAGTGCCTTGGTTATGATTCTAGGGCATTTTGGTCTCTATCCTTTGCTTAGATTTTTAGGAACGCCTTCTTCTATTATTGGGCAGTCCTACCAGTATATTTCTATGATTGTGTCTTGTGTTGGGGTAAGCTTAGGATATAATCTTTGCGCCGGGCTTTTAAGGGCTGTTGGGGATAGTCTTACCGCCCTCTATTTTCTGATTTTTTCAGCTCTAGTCAATATCGTTTTAGACCTTTTCTTTATTACACAACTTCATCTTGGTGTTCAATCAGCAGGCTTAGCGACAATTATCTCACAGGGACTTTCAGCTATCCTCTGTCTTTACTATATTAAGAAAAAAGTGACCTTCCTTCTACCAAGCAAGTCAGACTTTGTTCTTGATTCAAGCCTTTATTTGGCCCTTTTTGGACAAGGGATGGCCATGGGACTCATGAATTCTATTGTTTCGATTGGGACTGTGACCTTACAATATGCCATTAACGGCTTTGGACCTCTTATCATCAGTGCCCAAGTCGCGGCAAGACGCATTATGTCCTTCGCTGTTCTCCCTTTGACCTCACTTGCGGCTGGGGTGACCACCTTTACCTCTCAGAATTTCGGGGCCAAACAGTTTAAACGCATTGTCGCTGGTTTAAAGCAATCTAGCCTTGTTTCTATCACTTGGTCTGTCATTGCTTGTGCCCTTCTCTATATAGCAAGCCCCTTCTTGGCTGGTCTTATCTCTGGTTCTGAAAATGCTGTGATTATTGACAACGCCAGTCGCTACCTCCGTATCAGTTCTCTCTTTTATCCTATTTTGGGGATGCTCTTTATTTTTAGAAATAGTCTCCAAGGCCTAGGTAAAAAACTCACACCCTTAACCTCTAGTTTCATTGAGCTTTTTGGAAAAATTCTCTTTGTTCTTTTGGTTATTCCTTCTATGGGCTACCTTGGCGTTATCCTATGCGAGCCCTTGATTTGGATTCCCATGACCATTCAGCTCTATTTTGCCTTGAGGAAACATATTCGACGCTTGTTTATCAGTTAGACTACTTTTGAACATAGAAAAAACGACCATCACGGTCGTTTTTAGTTTAATTTAATCCCCATTCATCAGAGATCTGTTTCATTATGGCCTCTTGGGAGACAATCCCAAAACCCAGCATGTAGGTTGAGTAATCAGCATAAATTACCTTGTTATTTTGAACTGACTTTAAGCTACTCCAGACAGGGTTATTTTTAAGTTTGTTATCTAGGAGTTCTTGAGAATCTGCTTGAATAATCAGGAGGTCCGGATTAATGTCTTTTAGTTTATCTGGATCGATAACTTGGAACATATCATCTGGATTGAAGGTTTCAGCACGATTGAAATGATAAGTATCATAAAGATAACCAAAATGCCCGTAAGCGTAATAACGGATGTCATTGTCTGTCACGCGCAAATACATAAGTTTTTGATTGCCAAACTTAGATTTGACATTCTCTGCGAACACGGCCTCCCTAGCATCCACTCTATCCAGGTCCTTCTTCATCTCATCACGTTTGTCGAAGATTTCTGCTACCTTTAATGAGGTTTCGTGATAGTCCCAGTTTTCATCAGTGTTGATCTGGTAGCCAACAGTTGGTGCAATTTCAGACAGCTCCTCGTAGAGGTCTTCCTGCTCGCCGGTCATAAGGATTAAATCAGGTTTTAACTCAGCAATCTTATCCAAATCTGGACTCCCCTGCCAACCAACTGAAACCACCTTGGCATCCTTGTATTGTTTCTTAAAGAGGGTTGAAAATTCTTGACTATCAGCTTGACCAGTTGTTGCACCTACAGGAGTGATATCTAAAGGATTCAAGATTTCACCATAGAGGTTGTCGAGGATAACAATACGTTTAGGAACTTTTTTCAACTCTGTCGTACCAAAATCATGAACAATCATCTTCTCCTTAAAAGTTTGACTTGTATTATTTGACTCTGCATTATATCCAGACGTCATGTCTGGCAAGTAATATAGTAAAAGACCAGATATGATGGCCAGAATGGCTAATAGATAAAGAAGATTTATTTTTTTCATGGCAACTCCTCGATAAGATCGGATTAAATCGTTACTTTAAAGTTATCTTAAAACTTCTTTAATGTCAATCACTACTTGTTAGTTTAAGCAAAGAATAGTTGATTCTGTAATATTACTGATTTTAATAATAGATTGTTTTGAATGTTCCATAGGTAGAGCAATATTTGGGAAAATTAATCTATGTTATAATGATAAGTAACATTGGAGGGAAATTATGTTAAATCAGCTTTCATTTAAGGGACAATGGCGACAGTACCAACAGCGTGTTCTCGATAAAGCCGAAAGCTTTATGAATGATGGGAAGATTCACTTGGTGGCTGCTCCTGGTTCTGGTAAAACAACCTTAGGAATTGAATTTATACAGCGTTTTGGTAATCCAACTTTAATTTTAGTTCCGACAGTTACCATCCGTCAACAATGGGTAGATCGGATTAAACAAGCTTTTTTAAGTGATGACAATCTAGTAGAACAACTCATTTCACAGGATTTAAAAAAGCCTAAAATGATTACGGTTGCGACCTATCAGGCACTGCACAGTGCTATGAACCAAGTCGTGGGAGATAGTCTTATTGAGGACACAGATGATGAGTCTCAACAAGAGCATTTCGATTTTCAAGGTTTCGATATTCGAAAAACTTTTGGGGACCAAGATTTAGGGACTCTTTGTCTGGATGAATGCCATCATTTAAGAAATGAATGGTGGAAGAGTTTAGAGAGTTTTCAAAAAGCTTTTCCAAATATAAAGATGATCTCTTTGACAGCAACCCCCCCATACGAGGGAGAACCTGCACTTTGGGAACGTTATATTAGCATGTGTGGTGAGATTGATGAAGAAATTACAGTGCCTGAACTTGTTAAGGAAGGGACGCTCTGTCCTCACCAGGACTATGTCTACTTCGCCTTTCCAACAAAGGAAGAACGCGAACAATTGGACCAATTTGAAAAGCAGAAACTTAACTTTCTAACTAAATTGTCTACAGACATAAACTTTTCGAACACTATTCAGTCTAGCCCAGCACTAAGTGGCCAAATTGGCGATGATGACCTATTGGCTAATCCTAAATACCTTTCCGCTACCCTGATTTTCTTACGGTCTAAAAAATTGCCTTTTCCTCAACGTTTTCAAGAACTTCTCTCTGCAAAAACCTTGCCAACTTTTACGCTTGACTGGTTTGAAACCTTGCTTAATGGCGTTATTTTTCAGGTTCCAAAATGGTTTGGATTTACCGAGGAAGCCTTTAACCAATTGAAAAGTGATTTGAAAGCAAATGGTCTTATCGAGAGAAATCAAGTTAAACTTATCCGGAATAAGAAGCAAGATGTCCTGCTTAATCAATCATTGGGAAAACTCAATGCTGTTAGAGATATTTTTAAGGCAGAATACCAGTCTCTAGAAAATAATCTCCGTCAACTTGTTTTGACAGACTTTATACGTAAGGATTTTCAAATTCATCTAGGCGATAACAGTGCACAATTTACCCAACTAGGTGTGCTCTCTTACTTTGAATCTATTCGTAGAGAAATGATTGAACAGTCTTGGACGGTGCCTGTGGCTGTATTGACAGGAAGTTTAGTGATTATTCCAACTTCAGCTAAAGAACATCTAGAGCGACTCATTCCTGATTCTCGTTTATCCTATGATATTATTGGACAGGTGAGCCAAGAAGACTATCTTAAGGTGAGTGTTTCTGGTTCTCACCATAATCTAGTGACTGCCCTTACCCAACTTTTCCAAGAAGGACATATTCAGGTGATTATTGGGACCAAGTCTTTATTGGGCGAAGGTTGGGATGCCCCTTGTGTTAACTCCCTTATTTTAGCTAGTTTTGTTGGAAGCTTCATGCTAAGTAATCAGATGCGAGGACGTGCCATCCGTGTATGGCCAGATAATCCTGATAAAACCAGTAATATCTGGCATTTGGTGTCTATTAATTTGTCTCCTCGAAAATGGTATGAAAGTCAAACCGTTGAGGAAAAGGATGCTGAGATTAACGAGCTTCAATTATATGAGTTTAGTCCTGACTTAGACTTGTTAAATCGTCGCATGAAGCAATTTCTAGGCCTTCATTATCATGATCAGACGATCGAGTCTGGCATGGAGCGACTGGGGCTTAATAATCTCAAATTCAACCAGAAAAGCTTGGACAAACTCAATCAAAACACCGTATGGCAATCTCAGAATAGACAGGAACTAAAAGATCGTTGGCAAGAAGCCTTGCCCCTTTACGAAGAAATGGAAGTTGCTAATGAGGTTGACGTCGACAAACACTTTTTACCCATGGCTTACCTTAATGATTGGAAGAAAGCACTCCTACTATTTCAAGCAATCGTCGTAACCTATACTATCTTTGACATTGGCAAATATCTGATTGGTGGAACACTGTCAAACTTTAATCTTACAATTCTTCTACTTGCCATTATTGCACTTGCTTTCGTTTGGGGAAGATATGCCATCTATAAAAGCCCCTATAAGCGTTTGGAAATATTCGGAAAAGCTATTCATCAAGCCTTGCTCGATGTGGGTCAGATTGAGACTCAAGAGTCTGCCCCTAGAGTAGTAAGAGATAGTAAACAAGCCTTATATAACGCCATTTATCTCAAGGGTGCAAGCATGAGAGAGAAAGAAATTTTTGCTCAAGCTATTACTGAATTTTTCGCCCCTATTGAAAATCAACGTTATATCTTAAAAGCTAGTCGCAAAGTCGCAGATCAGACTGAATATTTTGCTGTGCCAAGTATGTTTGAAAAACGAAAGGATGATGCAACCGTATTTCTTGACCGTATTCAAAAGAGCGTTGGTAAGTATGATCTGATTTATACTCGAAGTGTACAAGGACGTCCAATTCTTCTTGAAGCTCGTATAAAGGCACTCGGAAATAAGCAAGAACGTACGATTACACGTAAAAAAGTCATGTCCAGCTTGGAATAACGATTGGCTCAAAACTTACTATGACATCCTATCGTGATATAATAAACAAACAACATTGTATTGGAGAATCATATGATATTTACACACATTTTCTTCGACCTTGATGGTACTCTTATAGATAGTTCCGAGGGCATCCACAATGGTTTTGTCCAAACCTTTGAGAGACTGAGCCTACCTGTTCCTAGCGACCAAAAAATTCGAAGCTTCATGGGTCCTCCCCTAGAGGTTACTTTTAAAGAAGAAATTAGCGAAGATGGTGCTGAACAAGCTGTTCAACTTTATCGTGATTACTACGGCACTAAAGGACAGTTTGAAGCCCACCTCTACGACGGTATAAGAGAAGTCCTCGAAAAGCTGAGTCAAAATCCAAATAAGAAAATCTATATCACGACTTCCAAAAATGAGCCTACCGCTCTGGAAATGTGTGAGTACCTTGGCATCACTGAGTTTTTTGACGGCATCTATGGAGCCACACCTGCTGCTTTCCACAAAGCTGACGTCTTGCAGCGTGCTATTACTGAAAATAATGCAAATAAGGACCAGTCTGTCATTGTTGGCGATACCAAGTTTGACATGATTGGCGGAAAAACAGTTGGTATCAAGACCTTGGCTGTTACCTGGGGATTTGGGACAAACGAAACCCTTTTGGCAGAAAATCCTGATTTTATAGCTGATACTGCCCAAGAACTCTGGGATATTTTGAAATAAAAATCGAGACATAAAAAGAGCATGGCCATACAATCATGCTCTTTTTTCTATCGAATTAAGATTACATCTGAACAATGATATCTAAGCAGAGCACCAAGGCCTCACCAAAAGCTTCTGAACCCCAGTCACGCTGGTCATAATTTTCCAGGTCTGCAAGAGTATCTGCGGTAAATAGGAGCAAGCCCCAAACTGCATTACGAAGCTGGGCTACTGCTGCAAGTGAGGCACACTCCATCTCCACAACACTACACCCTTCTTCAATGCGATAGGCCACCTTGTCAGGCGTTTCTCTATAAAAGCCGTCAGTCGACCAAGTCATGACCTCTTGATAAGGAATGGACGCTTGTCTTAGAACTGTTTCAATGGCAGTCAGTGCTCGATGATCCACTTCTATATACCTAGAAGGCGCAACATAATGGTAACTAGCTCCCTCATCTGGCAAAGCCTTAGTCGGGATTAAAAAGGTATTTTCTTCCATATCCACCAAGACGCCACAGCTACCTGCTGAGATAATCTTCTTCGCCCCATAGCCAATCAACCAATCCATGAATTGGGCAGCAGCTGCAGATCCAACTGGTGCTTGGGCCAAGCAGATATCCTCTCCTTGGTACTCCATGACATAAACTGGATAGGTCTTGGTAGCTGAGACAAAGCTAGCTACTTGTTTGGCTCCGACAACTTTCGCAAAGCGATCAATCTCATCCTCTAAGAAAGCATAACGCATTTTTCAGGCAAGTGCACATCAAGCCCCTCATGAGTCGGCATAATGACTGCCTGTGGGTTGTCGTCAAACTCTAAAATAGGTATTTCATGCTTATGGATCATCAGCTACCTCCAAACTTGTTTGTAACATTATATAAGCCCATCTAGCCGGTGTCAAGAAGAAATAGCAAAAATGGATATTTTCCTTATATTCCCGTTCAAACAAAACATCAGAGTAACTTCTAATTCCTCAACATAGTTATTTCTTCAACCCCTCACTTTTGCTCTTCATCTTCTAGTACTAGATTCTCATCCTCATAAAAGACGACTTTCCCATCTTTTACTTTAAAAGAATAACTGATTGAATCATGATTCTCATCCTTGGTATTGGAATAAAAGAAATTATATTTACCATTCGGAAGATCACTAGCATCTAACTTTTTAGCCGCATCTTTCATATCTTGTTCTTTGACTGATGCATTATCATCAATAAAAATAGTCATATAAACCAACTCTTGATCAATCAAGGTTTGGTATGGAATTTGATAATAACCAGCAAAGTCCTTCTTACCTTCCTTAAGATTTTCGGAGGCAATAGTATCCAATATTTTCTCCTTTTCATCATGACTGAAGTTAGGTAGAAAACTAAAAAAGTCAATAGGGATACCGAGTTTTTGTTTCTTCAATTGTTTTTCAATTTTCTTCTCAACTTTTTGGACAGATTTCTGCTCCAAAAAAGATTCCTTATAGTGTAAAAATTGAATACTGTCATAAGAATCAGATGACCTATTTTCAGGAATAGCCCTATTATTCTCTTCCAATTTTATTGTTTGCCCATCGTAGGTGTTCTCAGAATAGGTATAAGATACGTAGTAAGTTGGACTTTCTAGTGGAGTCCAATGTAAGTCAGTGATGGTAACTTTGCCATGAAGACCCACTTTATTACAATCTTCGATGATGATTCGCTTAATTTTTATGTAATCACTAGGCATCATCACCTTGCAACCGCTCAAAACCAAAACTGATAGCAGCAAGGGAATCAAGAATAGAATGCGATAGATTTTCTTTTTCATAGCTCTACCTCCTGTAATCTAAAGCTAACAAAAGAAAGACAAGCGAGTGGAAAAATCTATTTTCTGAATATATGTATAACGTTACTCAATTAATGTAAACGGTTATATTATCTTATCTTTATTTTAACATTCTTTACATGAAATGTCAGATGAAATTGGATTCGTTCTTTTACTTCTCTTCTTTGCCAACTCAATCATTGTATTAAAAAAATCTAGTAGACAGCCTCTACTAGAATTTTTTGTATTCTTATCAACTCACTTCCCCCACAAGAAAGCAATTAGAGGCTTATCAACCAAGCCTGTTTCATGGAGTTTACTGTGTTGGCCGTTAGGACCTGTGATTTCCTTTTCTTGGTAGGATTTGACATGACCTTTAAGCAGACAGGCTAGGGATTGACTGGATAGATTGGTCACGCGCTCATCACTCTCTTTACCTGTATTGCCATAGATGTTGAGGACTTCAACTTGTCCTTGAGGATAGTTGTCTCCAAGAGACAAGAGCTCCTCATATGACTCGGTCATGCTAGTTGGTTTTCCTTCGCTATCTAGTAGGATATTTTATTATAATTTACATGTATCTTTAAGACTTGTAGCTGTAGGAAATCGAACAAAAAGAGGCTGGGACAAAAGTCCTAGCCTCTTAATTGTTTTTGGATTGTCAAGCAAGACGCAGTGGTTGAGTGGGCTCTACTACGCTGATTTCATCAGCTTTTACAGCCCTACTCAACTGTGCGGAGGTGGGACGACGAAATCGAATTCTAACGAATTACCGATTTCTGTCCCACTCTCTTTTTGTTCCCATTAATCAATCTTCGCAACATTGAGAAGCAGCGAGCTAGTCAAAACAGACAAAGAACTAAGGGCCATAGCAAGACCTGCTAGTTCTGGATTGAGGGTCAATCCCAGTCCTACAAAGACTCCAGCAGCAATTGGAATCCCAAGGATATTGTAGATAGAGGCCCAGAAGAGATTGAGTAAGATCCTGCGGAAGGTCTTTTGACTCATGTCAAAGGCGCGCACAACGCCAAGCAAATCATTTTGCGTGAGCACGATGCCACCGGACTCGATCGCAATATCCGTTCCAGATCCCATAGCGATCCCCACATCCGCGATCGAGAGAGCTGGAGCATCATTGATTCCATCTCCAACAAAGGCGACCTTGCTAGCTTCTTGCAGTTTTTGGATGGCGCTAGCTTTTTCTTGAGGAAGGACATCAGCAATGACGGTGTCAATTCCCACTTGCTTAGCAATAGCTTGGGCCACCCGTTCATTATCCCCCGTTAACATGACCGTTTTCAAGCCCCGTTCTTTGAGCTTTTTGATCGCTTCTTTTGAGCTGGCCTTCGGAGCATCTTGAATGGCAATCAAGCCAATCACTTGCCCATCCACAGACAAACTGATCACTGTTTTGGCCTGCTCTTGCAACTCTACCATCCGTTTTTCAAGCTCCGGATCCATCGCTGTCCCGTCATGAAGTTTGCCATTTCCCAAGGTCACCAACTGCTGGTCGATCTGACCTTGGACCCCTTTTCCTTCAATCGCTTGGAAGTTTTCCACAGGGGATAACACCAAACCTTTTTCTTCTGCTTGAGATAACACCGCTTGGGCTAGTGGATGTTCTGAAAAAGTTTCAAGACTAGCAGCCAGTGTCAAGACACGCGCTTCATCTCCTACAACATCGGTTACAAGTGGTTGACCAATAGTAATAGTCCCTGTCTTATCAAACACAACGGTTTGAATCTTTTGCACTTCTTGAAGAACTGTTCCATTTTTAATCAGAACCCCCATCTTGGCACTACGGCCGGTTCCGACCATCAGGGCTGTTGGGGTTGCTAAACCAAGGGCACAAGGACAGGCAATAATGAGGACAGAGACTGCATAGAGCATGGCCTCTTGAAGCGACGCGCCCAGAAGCACGGACCAAACCCAGAAAGTCGCAATGGCCAAAATCGTCACCACTGGAACAAAGATACCTGAAATCTTATCCGTCAAATCTTGAATGGGAGCACGACTGGATTGGGCCATTTTGACAAAGTCCACAATTTGAGATAAGAGGGTCTCACTACCGACTTTTTCAGCCTTAAAGAGAATGGTCCCATTGCTGTTGATAGTGGAGCCGATAACTGCATCACCAACTGATTTTTCCACAGGCAAGCTTTCACCTGTCACCATCGACTCATCAATGGTCGTACTTCCTTCTACAATCGTCCCATCAACCGCAATCTTTTCCCCAGGACGGACCCGAATCAAGTCATCAATTTGGATATCTTCTGCCGCCACCTCGACATAGTTCCCATCACGGAGAACTTGAGCCGTTTTTGCCTGCAAATCCAACAACTTTTCCACAGCCTCGGAGGCATTGTTACGCATCCGTTCTTCAAAGATTTGCCCTAAGAGGATAAAGAAGATGATAAAACCCGCAGCCTCAAAGTATACTGGCTGACCAGTAAAAAGGGCAAATACACTATAGACATAGGCTACCAGGGTTCCAAGAGCTACCAAGGTATCCATATTGGAATGGTGCTTCTTAAATGAGGCCCAGGCACTCTTGATAAAAGGTACTCCTGCTACCAACATGATCGGCGTTGTCGCTAGAAAAGTCCCCCAGCGACTGACTGAATGGGATACAAATCCTGCCCACATCCCAATCATCAAGATCAATAAAGGAAGGGTAAAGATACTAGTAATCCAAAAGCGACCCCGTAAACTTAAGACACGACGGCGTTTTTCCACAACCGTGTAGGAACCCTTTTGCATCTTCATTCCACATGAAAACTCAAAGTCCCCTGTTTCTGTCGGGGTAAAGGATATCACCTTATCCACACCGACTTCCAAAGGCTCTAAAATCCCCTGATCTTCAAACAAAATTTCCTTGTAACAGCCGGAAGGATTGACCCGATGGAAGGTGATTTCAGCAGGGATCCCTTTTTGAAGTTGAAATTCTTTGGGACTATAGCCCTTTTCTGCTGTAATACGGATCTTTTGCACTCCGTTTTCCACAACTGCTTTTTGTTTTTCTACCATACCTAACTCCTTTATTCCACAATCATTTGACCATGCATCATGTTCATTCCACATGAATACCCATATTCGCCCGCTTTTTCTGGCGTAATTTCAATGACATGTTTTTCACCTAAAGGCAAATCTTCATGAACGCCAAAATCTGGAAAGATCACTTGAGCCAGACATGAAGATGGATCCTTGCGATTAAAGATGATCCGGGCTGGAACATTCTTTTTCAGGACAATGGTTTCAGGCGAATAGCCCCCCATGACTTCGACTTCAATTTCTTGATAACCTGATTTCTGACGAGCGTGGCCGCTTACCTTTTCATGCTCTGCAAAGAACCACCAAGCAATAAAGACAACCACAAGTAAACAAACAATACTAATCAACAATCCAAACATGGAATTTCCTTCTTTCTACTACATACAATTGCAGCGGACTGTTTCGACAGCCTCTGCTTTCTTTTCTTCCAGGACCTGCTGCAGCTGATTAAGATCTGCAAGCGTAAAGTCACTCGCCTGAATCAAGTTTTCAAGCACCTGAACAATCCTTTTGGAACAAACCTTGTCTTTCACCTCCTCAACCACCAAGTCTAAACTCTGGTCCTGCTTCAACAAAGCCGAGTAAACAAAGGCCTTGCCTGTTTTTTCTCTAGTCAAATACCCCTTTTCCACCAAGCGGGTCAAGAGAGTCTTGATGGTTGACTTCGACCAGTCAAAGCGCTCGGACAAGACGGCGATCAAATCCGTGCTGGTCTGCTTACCTTCCATCCAGATAATCTTCATGATGCGCCATTCCGCATTGGAAATTTGCATGACCTCTCCTTTCTAAATCTACATTTGTAAACATTACAATGTTATTCTACTCCTAAGGTTTACATTTGTCAACCCAAAGTTAAAAAAAAAAACAAATCTTCCTTTGAAGATCTGTCTGATTGGGCTTTTTTCACTCCCTATTTTTATCTCCCTAAATTGTCAAATTAAGTTAGATTTTTCATGTAACAGAGAAAAACTTGGTATAGTGTTTGTTAATTCAAAGACTTCCTAGGTATTCTATTTCTTTTATCAGCTGTAGCTGATAAATAATTTTGAGAAATATTCGTAAAAGCCATTTGTTTAGGTAGTCCATTTCGTCTTAATAAGCCATTAGAATGTTCATTGAGACCTCGTTGCCCAGGACATCCTGGATCCGCAAAGAAAATATCAATGTCATGTGCATTCGAAATAGATTTCCAATTAGAAAATTCTTTTCCGCAATCAAAAGTGATTGACTTAATTCGTTACTCTATCACAATCATAGATTTAATAGACTTGCGTTCATCCATATCTTTATAGGCCTGATTAATATCTTCCAATTTATAACTTGTCGTAAAGACTCGGCCTGGATTGATGTCGCCATCAAGAACAGCTTTTAACAAAACTTGTTTATCATAGGTTGTGACAGAGGCTGGTCCGCCACCAATCGTTGTATTTTGTCCAAAGGTTGATCCAATGGCACGATTTTCATAGTGTGGAACACCAACAAATCCCATGCGACCACCATTATGAAGGACTCCAAGAGCTTGGTCCACCGCTGCTTCTGTACCGACACATTCGAGAGCTGCATCTGCTCCTCCCCCGAGGATTTCACGGACTTTGGCAATGCCTTTTTCGCCACGTTCAGCAACAACTGCAGTTGCACCTGACTCCAAAGCCATTTTTTGACGATCTTCGTGACGACTCATAAGGACAATTTGTGAAGCACCACGCATCTTAGCTGCGATGACAGCACATTGACCAACAGCCCCATCTCCGATAACGACCACCTTGTCACCTTTTTGCACATTAGCCACACGCGCCGCATGGTAACCCGTCGGCATGACATCAGCCAGTGTCAAAAGTGACTTGAGCATGCCTTCACTATAATCTGAAGGTTGCCCAGGAATTTTGACAAGGGCCCAGTTAGCAAAGTGGAAACGGATATACTCAGCCTGCACGCCCCCAGACCAGTTATTACCTGGGTGGTTGTCACAAGAGCCATCAAAACCAGCACGACAGGCATCACACTGTCCACAACCATGTGTGAAAGGGGCAATGACAAAGTCACCTGGTTTTACTGTAGTAACTTCCTCGCCAACTTCTTCGACAATTCCGATAGCCTCATGACCGCTATTTCTATGTCCTTCTTCCATTTCCGGATTACGGTAACTCCAAAGGTCCGATCCGCAAACGCAAGTACGTACTACCTTGATAATGGCATCATCTGCCTCTTGAATGCTTGGACGTTTGATTTCCTCAATGCCGACCTGACCTGCCTTTGTGTAAACTACTGATTTCATTTAAAAACCTCTATTCTTTCGTTTCTGATAGTATACACTTTTTAACAAGAAATCGCTCAAAACACTCCCTATTACAGTCATATTTAGTTACTTAATCATATTTTTTTCCATATTTCTTTTCAAGCATTTTCTTAACTAGATATGGCATCTTGACATTCTCTCGACCTTTTTTAGCAATCAATTTTTTGACGAAATCAGGCATCTGAATATCTTCTTCCTCTTCTAAAATCTGTCCTGTGTTTGAAGGAGCTTCCAACTCATCAAAAGTCTCTAGTTGAGGATGATAGTAACGATAGTCACCGTCTATATGAGACTGAATGGTTGAAAGAAGTGCTTTAATCAAACGAGAATCGCTATTTGGCATAGGAGGACGGTGATAGGCCACACCAAGCTCATGACAAAGCTCCTTACACTCCACATCATTATCAAAAAGAACCTCAATATGCTCACTAATAAAAGCTATCGGGACAAAAATATAGTGGTCAGGGTGTTCCTTCTCATCATGAAGGTATTCTAAGACATCAGGTTTAATCCAAGGAATACCAATATCACTTTCACTCTGCCATGTATTGGTATACTGGTCTTCTTCAAGACCTAAAATTTCCACAATCAAGCGAGTATTGTCATAAATCTGATCGATATAAGGATCGCCAAAATCAAGTGCCAAAACTGGTACACTGTGAGCTGAAAAAATCACCTTATAGCTGTCATCTCCAATTTGATCTAAAATATTTCTAATCTCATCAGCCCAGTAGTGAAGAAGTGAAGGTTCTTGGTACCAATCCTTGATAATTTGGAACCTAATCTGCTCACTTTCTAAAAATTTCTCATATCCCATGACAGAATAGTAAGAATAATGAGGCTCTAAAATCAAGCACAAACATTCTTCAATTCCATCATTCTCCATCTCTTTGATTACATCAGTGATAAAAGGGCGGGAAAATTTGTTGGCAAAGTAGACCGACGCTCGTTCTCCAAGAGCAGAAGCAACCAGATCCACTTCTTCTCTAGTTATCCTTTGAAGTGGAGTTCCGCCAATTCGTACGTAATTGTCATATAAAGTCTGAATTTCATGTGGTTCAGGACGAACACCACGTCGGATATTCGTGAAAAATTCCGCTACTCCTTCATAGGTAATCTCTTCTGGTGACCCAAAGGTCATCATCAACACAGCTCTCTTACTCATAATTACTCCTTGTTCTACATTTGTTCTATTTTATCATGAAAAGGCTTACTTTAGGGAACTTAGTATCAAAATAACTCTTAAAGGTAGACTCTAAGAGTTTAAAAACAAACCTTAATGATGGTGTTGCTGCTCACTTTCTGCTTCCAGCTCTTCGATATTTCGCTTGTGAGCTCGGTGGGTTGCCAAGTCTTCATCAACTTCGATTGTGACATTTTGAAAGCCACTCTCTTTGAGCAAGTCTCGGATAGACTCTTTACAGATCTCCATATGTTTGACATTCTCCAGACAAACATGAACAATAGCATTTTTCTCCAATCCATCCATGGTCCAAAGATTGAGCTGATTGATACTAGCAACATGGTCCAATTCAGCCAAATCCGTCTTTATCTTCTGGATGTTCACCCCTTCTGGTACAGCATCCAGGAAAATCTTGAGCGTGCTCCAAAAACGTGGAATGGCTTTTGATAGAATAAAGAAGGAAATGGCAAGGGACAGGAGCGGATCCAGGATATACCAGTCAGTAAATCGGAGAACAATGGCCATCAAGATGACAGCCAACCAACCTAAGGTATCTTCCAAAAAATGCAGGCTGAGAATGGATTCATTCTTGGTTTGCCCCTTGCGAATGACCAGACTCGCCAGCACATTGACACTGATAGCAATAATTCCCAACCAAAGAAGCCCTTCGTCATTGACGGGCTGAGGGTGGAAAAGCTTGCTTACATTTTCTAAAATCACCATACCAGACCCTGTCATCAGAATCACAGCGGTCACCATGGCACCTAAAAGGCTAAAACGCTTGTAGCCCAAGGTGTAATGGCTGTCTTCTTTCCGATTGGAAATGCTCTCTAGAAAAGCTGAGATGCCAATGGCGATTGCATCTCCAAAGTCATGGACCGAATCAGCGAGAACTGCACTGGAACCAAAGATTCCCCCCGCAATAAATTCAACAATGGCAAAGCTTAGATTTAATAAAAAAGCCAACCAAACCGCATATTTTGTCTTCATTATATTTCTTCCTTTGTTATAATAGATTCATGAACATCATGTTCATTATCTATTATCCAATACTATCAACAGAAAGGATAGGGGCAAACCGTTCGCTGTGTACGTTACTGAACAGTTTGTTCATAGTGTCCATATGACTGCACAAGATCGTCGCATTACCAAGACTAGAAAAGCCATCTATCAAGCTTTCTTGCGCTTACTTAACCAAAAAGATTATGAGACCATCACCGTTCAGGAGATTATTGACTTGGCTGATGTAGGACGTTCGACCTTTTACAGCCATTATGAGAGCAAAGAGTTACTACTGGATGAGCTCTGCCAAAAACTCTTTCACCATTTGTTTGAGCGTGCTCAACACCTCTCTCCACAAGACTACCTAGCACATATCTTTCAACATTTTAAGAAAAATCAAGACCATGTAACCAGTCTCTTACTCTCCAAAAATGATTATTTTATCCGGCAACTGCGAAAAGAGCTAGAACATGATGTCTATCCAATGGTTGCCGAGGAGCTGATTCAATCGCACCCAACCATCCCTCACTCCTATCTCAAGCATCTGGTCGTCAGCCATTTCATTGAAACCCTCAGCTGGTGGTTGAAAAAAGGCAAGTCCTATAGCGAGCAGGAAGCTGTCCAGTTTTATTTGGAGATACTGAAAGTTGGTTCAAACTAGAAAGAAGTTTTTTTAATGACCCTCACTCAATTTTATTTTCTCTTTCCAGCCTTATTCATGCTTCACGAACTTGAGGAAATCATATGGATGCCCTCCTTTGTCAAAAAACTATCAGCACAGTTTCCAGATATTCGATTCCTTTCTTATTACACTCCTTTTACTTTCAATGTCATTGTCTTGGAGCAGTTTCTGATCCTGCTTCTATCACTTTTTCTTAGCTACCAGTTTAGCAACTATACTATTTACGCAACCATTGTAATTGCTTATATCTACCATATTTTCGGACATCTGATTCAGACAATTGTCCTTCGAAAATATGTTCCTGGCTTGTTAACGGGCAGTTTAACGAGCTTGTTCTCCATCGCATTTCTAAAAATTGAAATTTCAGTCAAACTCTATGGTTACTCTTTTTTGACTTTACTGGTTATCGTTTTAAATCTTGTAGTATCATTTATGATTCTTAATCAAATCAGTCATAAAAAATAGCACTTAGACAATCATATCTTGGAAAGAAAACATCTATGTCACTTTATCCCATCTTTAGCATCATCACAGTCTTCTTAGCGCTTGCTTTTGTCCTGCTTCATTTGTTGGCCTCCCTTTCTGAAGTTAAAAAAGGAAATCACACTCTAGGAAATCAATTTCTCCTCATCGGAAGTAGCCTTGCGACTTTGTCTCTCTTCCTCTACTTCTTTTTCCCGATTGTCGCACTATCTCTTTGGCTGATTGGTTGTGGGGTGATTTGCTACGGAGCCTATTGGAATGGCAAGCAAAAAGAAAATTTCCATCTAGCCCACCATGTCATTCGATTGGGAATCGCTCTGATTCTTACCATTTTGTTAGCTCTCATCTAAGAAAAACTCAAGTTTTATCAATGAAAACTTGAGTTTTTTTCTTGTATTTATGATATTAAACATCCTGCTTTTCTTTAAACATTTTGACCTTTTCTTGGCAGTAATCCATTAATTTCCGTGCTTTTTCAAATGAATAGCCTTTTTCAGATACAGACTTGACTTTCTTTTCATCAAAGTAGTAGCCAGTCAAGCCCCTGACTTCTTCTGATAAGGTGAGATAATAACCTGTTTCGATTCCCTGATCTAGATCTTTTGAGAGAGATTTCATCAGGCGTCCAAAGAGGGACTTCTTCGTTTTTTCATCACTAGAGTTATTCCCTAAGTTAGTCGAGATAAGACCAGGATGGTAGGCATTAATAGTGATATTTGAACCTTTTAAAAAGAAATCTCTTGCTAGATAGCGTGTCATCCAAATGGTATAGAGTTTGGAATTATTATAAGCCAATCCTGGATTGTATTCTTTCTCAAATCCAAAGTCCAAATCCTTAACCTTGGCAAAATGATGCATATAGGAAGAGGTATTAATGACACGGCCGTCAGGCGCTTTTTCTAACAAGGGGCTTAGCTCAGTTGTTAACATATAGGGAACGAGAACGGATAACATAAAAGTCAACTCGACATTTTCAGCACTCGCTTTTCGTTCTTTTCCTGCATACAGGCCTGCATTGTTAAATAAGACATCGATCCTTTGAAAGTCACGCTTGATTTCCTCCGCAAATCGATAAACCTCATCTAATTTTGAAAAATCTGCCAAGTAGCTTGAAACTCTTCCTCTCAGGGAAACGGCCCGAACCTCTCGAAGCGCCAACTCAAGTTTTTGAGGATTGCGACCATGAAGGATGACATGATGGCCTTCACTAGCCAGTTTCTTTGCCAAATGTTTACCAATACCGTCAGTAGCACCTGTTATTAGAATGGTTTTGACCATATTAGTCCTCCAAGAAAGCAATGAGTTCTTTCGAAAACTCTTCTGCATATTGGAAGATCGAACCGTGACCAGCATTTGGATAGATGATGAGCTTACTATCTTTTATTTTCTCATGCATATCATAAGAATTTTCCGTTGGAACCTGCATATCCTGGTCGCCGTTGACGATTAAGGTTGGTTGGGTGATAAATGTTAGGTCGTCTTGAGAATCTTTCCCCCAACGTTTAATAGCTTTGAGTTGAGTCAAGAAACCTGGCACACTCATGTCTTTGTCCGCAAATTCCTTGGTTCGCATTCCCATTCGTCCTAGAACTTTCAAGGCTTCGATTTTTCCTTGTTCATCATGGTTATAGAAGATATAGCGTTTAGGATCGATGCGCTCGAGTCCAGCTTTAAACATATAGTTAAAGGTTTTCCCTGTGACCTTATCGACCTCTTTTCCACCTCGAGGTCCTGTTCCTGCTAAAATGAGACGGTTGACCAATTCAGGCTTGATTCGGATGATTTCTTGGGCAATCATGCCTCCCATAGAAAGACCTAGGAGATTGATTTTATCGTAACCAAGGGCTTCTATAAAGGCAATCGTCTGCTCAGCCATTCCAGGAATGGTTGGCGCCACTTTGCCTTGACTGGCTCCGACACCAGGAAGATCGACCACAATCACATGGTGTTTTTCAGCAATCAAGTCCAAGAGTTTTGGATCCCAGTTATCGAGGGTTGCTGCCAAATGGACCAGCATCAGAAGAGGTAGTTTTGATTCGCCTTTGCTGAGTTCGCGATAGGCAATTTGATTTCCTTGAACAGTGATGTATTGAGTTTTACTTGTAAGATATGACATTGTATTTTCCTTTTTATTTCTTAAAGCTGAGGACTGTTTTTCCACGTGAGCGACCATTAGCGACCTTGTCTAAGGCGCTATTCACTTCTTCAAATGGATAGACTGTATCGATAGATGGCTTGATTTCTAATTTGCTAAAGAGGTCAGCTACCTCTTGTAATTGAGCGCCATTGCTTTCTACAAAGATAAAATGGTAGTGAACCCCATATTTGTCAGCCATCTTATCAAATTTACGACCAGCTAGTCCAAGTAAGATCTGTTTCCATTTTGGCAGGTTCATGCGTTTGGCAAAGTCACCATTTGGCATAGCACGGAGGGAAACAAGCTGACCACCTTTTTTCATGATAGACATTTGTTTTTCAGTCTCAGAGCCCCCAAGAGTATCAAGGACATAATCAACCTGGCTAACAGTTTTTGTATAATCCTCTGTTTTGTAATCGATAAAACGATCTGCTCCTAGGTTCAATACACGCTCAGCGCTATCTCCAGCCCCATTGGTGATGACTGTCAAACCTTTAGCCTTAGCAATCGGAATGGCCATACCGCCGACACCGCCTGTACCACCAGAGACAAAGATGGTTTTGCCAGCTTGAGCTCCCATGAGTTCTAGGGCTTGCATAATGGTCAAGGCAGTCAAAGGCACAGCAGCGGCTTCCTCGTCAGACAGATAGTCTGGAACCTTGGCTAAGGCTTGGCTATCGACAGCTACGTATTCAGCAAAGGCACCAATATGATCAAGTGGTAAACGT
The DNA here is from genome assembly GCF_965119505.1 of Streptococcus sp. Marseille-Q6379. Taxonomy (NCBI): domain Bacteria; kingdom Bacillati; phylum Bacillota; class Bacilli; order Lactobacillales; family Streptococcaceae; genus Streptococcus; species Streptococcus sp. Marseille-Q6379. The sequence continues at coordinate 204,061 of NZ_CBCPLV010000002.1, forward strand.
CCAAAAACTCGGTCTCCGACTTTGAGATTTTTGACTTGTCTACCGGTCTTTTCAATGATACCGACCAATTCATTTCCCGCAGTTTGTGGGAGTTTGTAAGGGACAATCATTTTGACCTCACCACGGGAAATCATGTTATCCAGAGGATTAACACCAGCTGCAGTGACTTTTACCAAAACTTCTTTGTCTGTGATACTTGGTTTTGCGATTTCTGTGATGTTTAGTGTGATATTCTTTTTGTTATAAGTAGTATGTTGTGCGGCTTTCATTGTCTTCTCTTTTCTATTTTTTGTTGTATTTGACAAAGATACAAGTTTAGTCTTTTTAAAACTGATTTGCATGCAAATCAGTTTCGTTTTTGTTTGGCTTCTTGATAAAGATTGTTAATGACCTCTTCTAAGGTTTGGTGGGCTAGTTCCTTCTCAAGTTGAGCTTCAGCGCTAGCAAATAGTGGTGAAACGGCTCCTTGGATATGTTTCCCTACTGGACAATCCGGATTGCTATTTTGATGAACTGGAAATAGGCTGATGTGGCTGACTTCTTGTGTGGCAAAATAAATGTTAAGTAAGGTGATGTCCTTTGGCGATTTACTGAGTTGATAGCCTGTTTTTCCTTGATGAGACTGGATTAGTCCAGCATTTTTCAATAAGGCGATTACCTTTCGAATGTAACTCGCATTGGTGCCAACGCTAGTTGCTAGTGCTTGAGAACTTAAGGTATCCTTGCTCTCACTAATCATGGTTAGGATATGTAAGGCCACTGAAAATTTTGTATCCATATAAACTCCTTTAGATAACTTGTATCTGATACAAGAACAAGTATAGCACAAATAAAAAGAAAAGCAAGACTTTTGCTTCACTGTAAAAACACAAAAAAAGGACCCTACTGGATCCTCTTATTAATTGATAAACATAAGTATTAAGCTTTCTTTGCTGCCTTGCTCCATTGGTACCAACCAACTAGACTGTTGATAAGATAAATGAAATATTTCCCTTGAATTTGAAGGCTTTCTCCCCACCACAAATAGATAGAGAAAACATTGGTAGCGGCCCAAAAAATCCATTGTTCGCGGTAAACAGCTGTCATCAAGAGCTGACCAACACCGTTTGTCGCATCAGTTATAGAATCACGATAAGGACGATTAGCTCCAATTGACTGGTAAATAAGACCAAAAGCTAGCCACCAAAGTACACTAATTGAGAGGTACTTGGTCCATCCCACGGTATCCAACTTACGGGCAACAAATTCTTGTTTTTCTTTTTTGAACTGGGCTTGATAGATCAAAAAGTGTTAAAAATAAGACAGTAACCTCAGAATAGATACTGTCTTATCTCTTTTTTTTACTTAAAGCCTTGATAGACTTGACAAATGATAGAAAAGAACCGTGAGTTCTTGCCAGAAGCTGAAGTTAATCCTTCAACCTGGAAAACCCGCAGAGGTGACTTTTTCTATACATCTCGATTTTTCTGGCAATAATCATTAACCGATAAATATGTCTGTGAATCACCCAGCGACTCCGCTATGTCCATAATCCGCGGTGGTAGTAATCCCACTCGCTGGACAAGTTCGTGATCGCTGAACAATTCCCGTGGACTGCCGGCGAAGCCAAACTTCCCGTGTTCCATAACATACACCGACTCAAACTCGGCGGCGACCCAATCCATGTCATGGGTGATGGTCACAACTTGGTGGCCCGAATCAGCCAACTGATGGAAAATTGCGGTCAACTTGCGCCGGCTTTCCCAATCAAGCGACATCATCGGCTCATCAAATAAATAAATCGCCGGATCCACTGCCAAAACTGTGGCAACGCTCAACAGCTTGCGTTCCGACAATGACAGGTCATATGGACTTTCAGCTGCTTTATCATCCAAGCCAACTCTTTTTAGAGCCGCTAAAGCCCGCCTCGTAATCGTGTCGTGGTCATCCATGACCTGCGCGACACTCCACTCCACCTCTCGTTGAACGGTCGGGTTGAAAAGCTGATCGTCAGGATTCTGAAAAGTAATCCCAACCTTCAGTAACTTTTCGACTGGTTTAAGATCATTAAAAATTTCTCCATCGATCTTAATCACACCGGTTTGTGGTGTCAGCAAGCCCGTCAACAATTTGAAGAGCGTTGATTTACCGGCACCATTTTGGCCGACAATCGCCACCATCGGATCGGCGAAGTGTTTGTCTTCAACATCCAAGCTAAAGGACCGTTCCGGATAAGTGAACGTCAGGTGGTTCAGTTCAATTGTGGACATAACAAGCCTCCTTCAGATCAGCGCCATTCACCGGATACCGGCCATCAGCCAAGTGCCAATCCATTTTTTGAGCAAGTTGCTGAATTGTCGGGGCTGGAATCTGCCAGTCAGCTGCCAAATGATTAAACACCTCACCCGGCCTGCCCTGGGCTACCATTTGACCCTCGTGCAGCACCCACACAACGTCGGCGACTTCGCACAAATCGTCAATTTCACTGGTGACAATGAAGACAGTCGTCTCTTTGACTTGGGCCAGCCATTGGAAAAATTGCCGGCGGCCAAGGGGATCCATCTGACTGGTCGGATCATCCATAATCAAAACAGCCGGATTAGCCACAATCGCCGTGGCAATTGCCAACCGCTGGATCTGACCACCGGAAAGGCTCTCGGGACGCAAATTCAGCTGTTCAATCAGCCCCATTTGCGTGGCAACTTCTTCAACCCGTTTTTGAATCAGTCCTTCAGCCATTCCCTGATTAATCAAGTCAAAGGCGATTTCATCGGCAACCGTGTCTGCCAACCCGCTTAGTTGGCCAGCTGGATTTTGCAGTACAACTCCATTCATGGCATTATAAACGGGCCAATTGTCGGACACTCGCTGGCCAAACATGTGCCAGTCGCCCTCAATCTCAGCAGACACAATTTTGGGAATGACCCCTGCCAGCACATGGCACAAAGTCGATTTGCCGGAGTGGCTATTCCCGATAATCCCAACCACCTGGCCGGTATGAACCTCCGCGTTAATCTGACGCAGTTGTGGTTGCTCAGTACCCGGATAACGGGTGGTCAAATTTTCAATTACAATCCGGTTATCTTCTTCCATATCTTCCACCCAATCAATAAAATTGCCAATCCAGTCAGACCAATGTGCAGCATCCGCGACAGGCGATACACGCGCTGGGAGGTTCTGACAGTCCGGTTGAGATTATCAAAACCTCTCAGTTGGAGAGAAATCGACCGCGCCATCGATTGATCCAAGGTCTTAATCACCAATGGAATTAGAACCGGCAGGACTGACTTTAATTTCTGAATCAACGTTTTTTGCGGATTGGTTCCGCGAACTTTTTGTGCCTGCTGGATTTTCCGCATATTGCGCATCATTTCCGGCAAAATATAACACACCGACATCAGAACGTAGACGGTTTTATAAGATAATCCGGACAGTTCCAAATAGGCCGCGTTTTCTGAAATACTCGTGGTCACCATAAAAAAGCCACTGGTCAAAATAATCACAAATACTCGACAACCCAGAGTGGTGGCGTAAATCAGGCCTTCTTTGTAGAACGACACCCCAAGCACAGAAAACAGCACAGTTTGATTCCGACTGTAAAACAACCCTTGGATGATCAGCATGGTGCAAATCAGAAACAGGCTGAATCCCAGCGCCTTAAAGATGGTAGAACTCAATTTGGAAAATAACAATAGCAATGTTGCGACAAGAATTAATCCGGCCTGAAGCAATAAATTCATACTGGCAAAGCTCAACAACGTCATGTCCAAGATGAACAAGAGCTTAGTAATCGGATCGATCACCTGGTACCACTTGAGCTTGACCCGTGGCGCTCCAGAAATCAATGTTTGATCAGTCATCATTTATCACCGCTAAAGAAGTGCACCATCCGCTTCGGCAGCTGACGATAGATGAAGAATGCCAGGTAGGCCACGCAGACTTTATCCAAAATATCCAAGACAAACTCATCGGTAAATGAGGCCAGCCACACTGGTGCATGATTGGCGACCATTACCGCAAACAATGAGTCACCCCAAGCGATACCGGTCTGACCACCCCAAAAGATGACGTTGAGTGGCGTTGAAATGACAGCTGAAACGATGGCAATAATAATAGCAGAAACAAATACTCGTCGCGCTGACGAGAACCACCCATTGGCGTGCAAAACTCCGACAGCAATCCCAATTCCGATGCTGGTAATCGCATACACGGTTGAAATTGGCGATAAGGTCAGCCCATAGATCACGTTGTTGATGAAACCACTGATGGCACCGGCAACCGGCCCAGCCAACATGCTGGCAAGAAAGGTTCCCAAAGACCCCAGCCAAACGGGCAACTTTAACCCCTCCGCCAAGGCTTTGGCAACATAGTTAATCCCCACTGCAGCGGGAATCAAAGTCATGGTGGAAGCACTTAACTTAAATTTCCACATACTGGTACGACGAATCGGTTCTGTTTTCATAATCTTCTCCTTTTGTTTTTAAAGAGCCGTGTCAGGAATGACTTTCGGACGCAACGCTCTATAGAATAGTTAATAGAACTATTTAGTCTTTTCACAATACCAACCGTAGTCGACATAGATTAATATAGTAAAATTACTATTTCTAAGTTCATACTCTATATCATACGCTTATTTTCAAAATTGTCAAGTCTTTTCTGAAAATTCTTCAAAAAAATTTGGAAAATTTAAAATGCCTAGCTCAGCTAGACATCTTTTGTTTCTATAATGACTTTAATCGTTATTGCTTATACTAGACAACATCTAGTCTGTCACATAAATCTCGCCACGGCTATAGAGGGCGGCTTTTCCTGCAAGGTAAATCCTGTCTCCTTCAAGACGACAAATAAGATGACCACTTCTCTTAGAGGCTTGATAAGCTCTAAATTCTTCTTGTCCTAACTTATTAGCCCATAAGGGAATGACATGACAATGCCCAGAACCACAAACTGGATCCTCCATGACTGATAATTTTGGTGCAAAACTACGTGTAACGGTATCATAGTTTTTACCTTTAGCTGTGATATTTAGGAGTAAGCCATCTAATGCTTTAACTTTATCGAAATCTGGAGTCGCAGCAATGACATCATTTTCATAAGGGAGGATACACACTAGATCTCTTCCAAGCCACGCTTCAAGAGGACGGACACCGATTGCTTCTTCCATCTCACTTGTTACTGGAACTTGGTGCATCGAGTAAACTGGGAAATTCAGCTCATATAGCTCTCCTCTTTTGGTTACCAAAAGCTCCCCACTCTGAGTTGTAAAGGTTAGACTATCAACATCCACTTCTATAAATTGAAAGAGAACGAAGGCAGTTGCTAAAGTCGCATGACCACACAAATCGATTTCTCCACCGGGAGTAAACCAACGTAAATCGTAATAGCCGTTCTTTTTAACCGTAAAAGCTGTCTCAGAGAGATTATTTTCTTTGGCAATATTCTGTAAGGTATTATCCGACAACCATTCGTCCAGAAGACAAACAGCAGCTGGGTTCCCTTTAAAAACGGTATCTGTAAAAGCATCAACGATAAATTGAGAAATCGTATATTGACTAATTGGCATGAAGGGCTCCTTAATTTGTTATCTTTATTATATCTGAAAATAGGATAGAAAACAGACAAATAGTAACTAAAAAAGTTAATTGAAAAAGTTACTTTTTGTGCAAATTTTTCATTATTTCTTGATAACACCTTCTTTTACCAAGAAATCATGTGCGACTTGGGCAGCCGGTTTACCTTCTACTCCCACTTGGTAGTTCATCTGGCTCATTTGCTCTGCTGTGATTTTACCAGCTAACTTGTTTAGAATGCCTTCCAATTCTGGATGTTTCTTAAGAAGAGCTTCTTTCATGAGGGGAGCTCCTTGATAAGGTGGGAAGAGTTGTTTGTCATCCTCTAGGGTCACAAGGTCATAGCGAGCAAGCTCGGCATCCGTTGAATAGGCATCTGTTATCTGGATTTCACCAGACTGGATCGCCTGGTAGCGAAGGGCTGGCTCCATGGTGGAGACTTGTAGATTAAGACCATAGACTTTCTGCAAGCCCTTGTTTCCATCCTCTCGATCATTAAACTCTAGCGTAAATCCCGCCTTGAGTTGTCCTTCCACCTTTTTCAAATCTGAAATGGTCTTGAGGCCATACTCTTGGGCAATTTTCTTAGGCACCGCGACAGCATAGGTATTCTGATAAGCCATGGGTTTGAGCAAGGCTAGGTTGTCTTGTTTCTTGATCCCATCTCGAGCCGCTTGATAGACTGCTTCTGGATCATGGTCGACTTGCGGCGCCGGCTTGAGGAGACTTTCGGTCACGGTCCCTGTAAACTCTGGATAGATAGCAATATCCCCTTTTTTCAGAGCTTCATAGAGGAAGGTAGTCTTACCAAAATTTGGTTTAACAGTCACTGTCATGTCCGTGTTTTCTTCGATCAAAATCTTGTACATATTAGCTAGAATTTCCGGTTCAGGACCTAACTTCCCAGCAATGACCAGGTTTTCTTTTTCCGGTTTGGGAAGAAGACTTGGCGTATAAGATGCTCCCAATCCGATAACCATTACCGCAAAAGCCGCAAAGATGGTCCGCAATTTGGCCTTTTCCATCCATTTGAGAAGAAGGTTAAAGGCGATGGCTAAGAAGGCAGAAGACAGGGCACCGATCAAAATCAGACTGGCATTATTGCGGTCAATCCCTAGAAGGATAAAGGAACCGAGTCCCCCTGCTCCAATCAAGGCAGCTAGGGTAGCCGTCCCGATAATCATCACAGCTGCTGTCCGAATCCCAGACATGATGACGGGCATGGCCAAGGGAATCTCAAACTTCTTCAAGCGCTCCAACTTGGTCATCCCAAAGGCGACCCCTGCTTCTTCTAGACTTGGGTCAATCCCCTGCAAACCAGTGATGGTATTTTGAAGGATGGGGAAAATGGCATAGATGACGAGAGCTGTCAAGGCCGGAAGTGTGCCGATTCCCATGATGGGAATGAAGAGCCCCAAAAGGGCCATGGAAGGAATGGTCTGGAAGATCCCAGCTACCTGTAAAACCCAGTTGCTGGCTCTCTTGCGTGTACTTAAATAAATAGCTAATGGAACAGCTAGAAAAATAGCAAGGAGCAGGGTCAGTAATGACAGTTGCAAATGTTGCCCCAGTGCAGTGAGCCAGTCTCCAAAGCGTTCTTGAAAGGTTGCAAGTAGTTTAGACATGGTGAGCACCTCCAAATAAATTCGCAACAAAGTCATTGGCTGGTTGGGCTAGAATGGTATCAGAATCCGCCACCTGCACAATCTCTCCTTCTTGTAGCACCGCGATCCGATCGCCTAATTTTAGGGCTTCGTCTGTGTCATGGGTCACGAAAATAGTCGTCATACCAAATTCTTTGTGCAAGTCTTTGGTAAGAGCCTGTAGCTGTTTGCGAGAAATAGCATCCAGAGCAGAGAAGGGCTCATCCATCAATAGAATCTTTGGCTCTGCAATGATGGCCCGCACAATCCCAATCCGTTGTTGCTCCCCACCCGATAACTCATGGGGTTTGCGATCGGCGTAATCAGAAGCTGTAAGGCCTACTTTTTCTAAAAGTTCGACTGTTTTGGAAGCCACTCGCTCCTTGCCCCAGCCCTTCATCTCAGGAATGAGAGCGATATTTTCCGCAACTGTCAAATTTGGAAAGAGAGCAATGGCCTGCAAAACATAACCAGTAGAAAGACGTAACTCTCGTTCATCATAGTCCTTGATGCGTTTTCCGTCCATATAAATATTGCCATCTGTCGGCTCCAAAAGACGATTGATCATCTTGAGCATGGTGGTTTTTCCAGACCCTGAAGGTCCCACAAGGACCATAAATTCTCCAGCTTCAATACGGAGATTGACATCTTTTAAAATGTCTGTATCCGTGTAGCGCAGGACTACATTTTTATATTCAATCATATTCTTCCTCAATTTTCACAATTACTTTCCCGAAGGACTGGCTACTTTCAAGATAGGTGTGCGCTTCTTGTATCTCTTCTAGCCTATAAACCTTCTCAGGCCGGACATCCACTTGATACAATTCCACAAAATCGATCAACTCTTGGAGCTTTTCATTTGAAACATTCCCCGAATAAAAGGTCGTTAAATAAACATTCTTCGACAATTCAACAATTGGATCAAAATCAGCCAAGGTCCACTGGCCACCTAATTGACCACAAGAGCAGATAATTCCTCCTTCACTTAAGTGATGGATACTATCTTTGATATGGCGAGGTCCCACTAGATCTAGAATTTTTGTGAAAGACTCCTCACTTTGCAAGACGCCATCCTTCTCCAAAATCACCTGATCAAATCCGACCGCCTTCAATTGGTCTTCCTTAGCTAAATTTCGGCTTGTTCCTACCAAGTGAATCTCAGGAAATTTTCCTTTAAGCAGTCTAGCAAAGGCAATTCCTACACCACTAGTTGCCCCGCGGACTAACACGCAATCTTTCTCCTCAATTTTGAGATTAAGAAAAGAGCCAAAAGCTGTGTAATAGGTCTCAGGAAGGGCAATCAAGCTTTCCAAATCAAGTTCTGTCTTGATTGGATAAATTTGCTCATTTGGGAGAAGTGTATACTCTGCATAACCTCCATCAAAAGCTCGCCCCATCTCCCCCATAATAGAAATGATTTGCTGTCCAATCTTCAAATCCGGTCGAGTCGTTTCTTCCACAAGACCGACACACTCAATTCCTAACACACGAGGAAATTGAACTGACGGCGATAAACCCTGACGGGTAAAAATTTCACTGTGATTGATGCCAAATCCTTGAATTTTCACCAAGGTCCAACCGGCCTTCAAAATTGGTTTTTGTCGTTCGACAACTTCTAATACCTCTGGTCCACCTGGACTGCTCACAACAACTGCTTTCATAAGGTACTCCTTCTTAAAACTTCCCTCTATTGGTCAAGTCTTCTACCTTAGGCATGACTTCCTTATTATCCCAATGCTCAACAATTTTTCCATTTTCTAAACGGAAGATATCGTATTGAGCATAAGCAACGCTATCAATCAACACCTGACCATAGCTAACTGAAAAATTACCTTGCGTCAAGAGTTGGAAAACAAAGTCATAGGCTACGTTGTGCTCGCGTACGTAGTTCTTATAAGCTTGGCTTCCTTGCCCAATCTCATGGTTATGCTGAATCAGTTCCTCTGCCACAAAGTCTTCCCATTGATCGAGTTCCTTGTTTTGGAAAATTTCTGTCAAGAAACGATGGACCAATTTTTTATTTTCTGCTGTCTTACCCAAATCCTTGATTTCAAAATCTCCAAAGATCTGATCTAGTTGGCCATTTTCAGGTATGCGATAGTAGTCAATAACGTCCCAATGCTCAACGATACGACCATTTTCATCTGCACGGAATGTATCCGTCGTTACCCATTGGGCTTCTCCACCGTTCAGATATTGGTGAACATGAACAAAAACAAGATTTCCATCTTCAATGGTACGAACAATCTTAATATCACGTTCTGGATGACGTTTAAAAAAATCTGCAAAGAAAGCCGCAAAACCTTCTTTCCCATCTGGCACCCCTGTCGAGTGTTGGATATAGTTATCCCCTACAGAGCTAGCCTGAGCTTCTGCTACACGGCCATCTTGAATGGCATGAAGGTATAGATTTTGTGCGTTTTGTGCTTGAATAGACATGACTTATTCCACGTTTTCTTTTTTCTTTAAATTATTTATAATACGCTCTTGATAGGCTTGAAATTCTTGGATTTCGTTATCCGAAAAGCCTTGGTAGAATATCTCTCCCAGTTCCTGACTGACGCGATCTCCAATATCTTTTTGCGACCAACCTAAATCCGTCAAGACTACAAACTTCTTGCGCTTGTCCTGGTCACTCTGTTCAATCTTAACCAAACCTTGCTCGACCAATTTCTTTATCATGCTGGTCAATGTGTTATTAGCTAGTCCCGTCGCTAAAGCAATATCAGTTGCAGTTGTCCTTCCTTGCTCTTTTTGCCATAAGACTGTTAAAATTTTCCCCTGTTCACTACGGTATTGGGCATCTGGTTCCTTGCTCAGCAGTTTTTGAAAGATACGCCCATTCAATAAACGAATCTGTAGAGCTTGGTAGCCTCCTGTCATCTTATCCATTTTTGTCTCCTTTTTATTTCTATATCGAAATATCACAGTCATTGTATCACTGTTCGTTACATCTGTCAACTGTTTCGATATCGAAATAATTATAAAAACAAAAAAACTTTCCTAATCATCTAGGAAAGTTCTAACTATAATCGATTGATATCTTTAAAATCTTTTATTCAGCCTTGGTAATATCTTCACGCATTTCATCGACATTGAATTTAGCAAAGAGATACTGACGGTCTTGAACTGGGAAACGTTGATCGAGTTGGTCAACTGGTCCAACTTCGATAATACCATTTTCAATAACAAAGTCCATAACGTGACCACCGAATGTCAAGTCGTCTGAAATAAAATGAAGGTGATAACCAGCAACACTCACACCGTGAAACATTTCTGGCGTCCAAATACCAACGATGGTACCTGAAATATCATCTACCTCGTACTCAGGTTGGCGAGTGGCAACATCAGCAAACTTAATATCCGCATTTGATTTAGGAATCATGCGGACATGCATGTGTTTAAAATGACCCTTAATTTTGATAGAACGGAAGAGATTAACCCCATCATAGTAAGATTCAATACGATCCTCAAGTTCTTTATCAGTCATTTCATAACGTTGACGGAAGATAACTTCAGCTTGGTGAGGTACGACTGCTGCATAGGGAACTTTTTCATCTGGAGAAACTTCTACCACTTCGACTTTACCTTCAGAGCCTTTAGCTTGATAGGCTTTACCATCAAGAACAATCAACTCCCCATCAATAGAATCTAATGTTCCAAGACCCAAGTCTCCATGCTCCAACAATTCACCAACTGTTAAAGTACCTCCATAAAGCCCAGCCATCAAGGCTCCCAAAGTATTATATTGAAATAATTTTATGGCTTCAGACATGTCTACACCCTCTTTTTAGTAAAATTCATCTGGCAAAATAGTTTCGCCGAGTTTAATATTATCTTTATAGTCGATTGGAACATCAATAAGGACTGGTCCATCTACAGCTTTAGCCAAGGCTTCTTGGAGCAAGCTAGAAAACTCCTCTTTACTCGTTGCACGATAACCTTTCGCTCCAAAGCTCTCAGCATATTTTACAAAATCTACAGGACCAAAGTCAACCCCAGATGAACGACCGTACTTCATTTCTTCCTGGAATTCCACCATATTGTAATGGCCATCGTTCCAGATAATATGAACAATTGGCAATTTCAAACGAACTGCTGTCTCCAATTCTTGTGCTGAGAAGAGGAAACCACCGTCACCAGAAACAGAAATGACTTTTGTCTTAGGACGAACCAAAGCTGCAGAGATGGCCCACGGAAGAGCAACCCCCAAAGTTTGCATCCCATTTGAGAAAAGCAAATGACGTGGTTCATAAGATTTGAAATAACGAGCCATCCAGATATAGTGACTACCAACGTCAACGGTAACTGTCATATCATCATCCGTTTGTTCTTGTAAAACTTCAATTAAATCGAGTGGATGTACGGTACCTTCTTCAGGCTGACGCTCAAATTTAACATCTTCAACGACTGTATTTTTTAACCCTTTTAGATATTCAACTGATCCTTCAGGTATTTTGTAGCCTTGAATAGCTGGCAAGAGCAAGTCTAAGGTTGCTTCTACATTGCCAATCAATTCACGTTCTGGCTGGAAGTAAGTATCCACCTCAGCAGGTTCAACATCAATTACGATAATACGTGCTGAAATTTCAGCATTCCAGTTACGTGCTTCATACTCAATTGGGTCATAACCAATGGCAATAATCAAGTCCGACTTCTTAAGCAACATGTCCCCCGGTTGATTACGGAAAAGACCTACACGACCAAAGAAAGTATCCTCTTCAAGGTCACGTGACACGATACCAGCACCTTGGAAAGTTTCAACAACTGGTAATTTAACATGTTTCAAAATCTGGCGAATAGAGTAAGTTACAGCTTCTGATGAAGCACCGTTCCCTAAAAGTAAGACCGGCAATACGGCATTTTTAATCGCCTGTGCGAGATAGTTAATATCAGAAACAGATGCTGAACCAAGTTTTGGATCCGTCATAGGCTTGATAGCCTTAACACTGACCGGAGCATCAGTCACGTCTTGAGGAATTGAAATAAAGCTTGCACCCGGTTTCCCTGACTTAGCATGGCGATAGGCATTAGCAACCGTTTCAGAAAGGGTGTTAGCATCATGTACTTCAGCAGCATACTTGGTAATCGGTTCAAGCATAGCAACGTTATTCATTGATTGATGGGCACGTTTCAAAAGATCTGCACGCTTAACCTGACCACCAATAGCAAGAACAGGATCTCCTTCATCTGTCGCTGTTACCAAACCAGTAGCCAAATTGGAGACACCTGGACCAGATGTTACCAATACTACACCGGGTTTCCCTGTGATACGTCCAACACCTTGAGCCATAAAAGCAGCATTTTGCTCATGACGGGCAACAATCAATTCAGGTCCCTTATCTTCCAAAGTATCAAAAACCCTATCGATTTTTGCACCTGGAATCCCAAAGACATAATCAACATCATGGTTAATCAAACTATCAACCACTAAATCCGCACCATACAATTGCTTTTCTTCTGACATGAACACAGTCCTTCTGGCCCTAAAATGATAGAGCCAATTTTCCTTTCAAGTATAAGTCACAAAGTGTCAAAGTCTGCTCGTTTTTTCACAAACTTTTATCACTTCACAATTCTGTTATCATTATAGCACAGTTTTCAGACAATCTTGTGAAAAAAAGATTGTGAATTTTTGAACTTCTATCACAAAAAAACACCTGATAACCATCAGATGTTCATGTATTTTTTACCTTAGCAAACTCTCGATTAAGATAATTTTGCAAGCCTTCAAAAATCTCTATTAACTGGAGATAATTAGACAAGCTTGAGCGACCAGGGATATCTACGACATCCAAAGAAATGCGTTCCAAGTCCTTTTCATAGAGAATGCGGAAGGATACCACTGCTTGATCAGAAAAATAATTCTCCCCTGCTAAAATAAAGCACTCATAGATGATGCCAACAGGATTAGCAACCTTCAATTCAATACGAACTGCGCCTAATCCCAAGGCCTCCACTTGCTGAAAACGCTCCAGAATAGCCTGTCGCTGACTGGGGATAAAACTCATGATATCCATAGTGGCCCTCCCAAGATTCCTTTTTGTCTATTATAGCCTAAAGCTGAAAAAAATGCTTGTAATGGGTTTCTTGAAAAGACTAAAAGCCCATGAATCCTTATTTAGCTTCTTTATAATCTCTAAAGTCCGATTTTATAGTGTTATCGTAATCATGTTTATCTACCCACTCCTTAATATCAGCAAACGAATGAATTTCCTTCCTAATACCAGCACCGTCCTCTACAGAAATTACAATTGCTTGCTCTCCATTTGTTCCCAACCAATGTAAAATATCATTGGTCTGCTCTTCAGGGGAAAAATAGATTTGTGATTGTTTGTCGTACTCTCTATCTCTATAGGACTCATATTGAGCCAATTTCTTTTTATAGGCATCATATTTCCTATCATAATCTTTTTGGGCTTTTTGACGTGCTTTTTCGTAAGCTCGATAATCTTTCTGATAGTCTTGTTCTGCCTTCTTATTAAGAATGTCACTAAAACTTAAAGGTTTAATAGGAAAAATAGAATCAGGAAAAACATTAAATTCTGGAACTTTCTTTGGCTGGCTTGGTTTATTAGGTAGGCTGCTTTTCACTGGCTCAGTTGGACCGACCGGAAAATCTCCCTCCTTACCTTGACGGGTCAATACTTTAAATTTCTTTAAGGTATTACTGTTTGTTGTTGTCTGATTAACAGCCTCTTCGTAAATAGGCTTAACTTCAGAATTTTCTTTAAATAGATTAATTTGATTCTCTTGTTTTGAAGTATCTACATTATCAATCTCTAGGATCACATTTAGATGAGCTGATAAATGGTTGTTTGTTTGAGCTGGTGACATTCTTAAAAGCTCATCCAAGTTTCCTTCTCTCTTTAAATATCCCCACATGTTGCTATCATTCACCTGATTACGAGCAGAAGTCTTATCACCAAAATAAAGCAATTCATCCTTACTATAAGAATAATCTGGTAGGTCTCTAGTTAAAAATTGATTCGTATCTAAATTGTAAGCAAATTGCTTACCGTTTTGAGAATTCTCCAAGAAAACATAATCGTAACCATCAATCGATCTTAAAGACACAGCCAACTCCTTAATATCTTTAAAATCTTTTACTTTCTTCAAATATGGGGTCAAATTAATAATTTTCTTTTCAAAATTTTTGTTGATATCATAAACTACCAAATGAACTTGATGGAGACTACTCATGGTGTCGTAATAGCGAACAAAATGATTTCTACCAATCAACTCAGTAGCTACATTATCTTCAGAATTATAGTAAGTGGGTTCTTCATGACTAATGGCAACATATTGTTGACGTCTACCAAAAATCTCATTGGACTTTATCATCTTTTAGAACCATCTGTAACTCTTCTACAGCTTTTACATGAAATTTATGTTTGACATAAGCATTTCCTAAAAGAAAAAGTGTGAGTAAAGTCGCAGTATAAATCCTTCCACGCTTCGAGAAGGGAAATCTTAAAATCTTCTTTATCATAACTGTTTTACAAAAATAGCCAGAACATCACATTCTGACTATTACTTTTATTTCTCATCTTCGTCCATTGAAAGTACTGACAAGAAGGCTTCTTGTGGGACTTCAACCGAACCGATAGCTTTCATACGTTTTTTACCGGCTTTTTGTTTTTCGAGGAGTTTACGTTTACGTGAAACGTCACCACCGTAACACTTAGCCAAGACGTTTTTACGAAGGGCCTTGATATCTGTACGGGCAACAATTTTTTGACCGATAGCCGCTTGGATAGGCACTTCGAATTGTTGACGTGGAATGATTTTCTTAAGCTTGTCAACGATAAGTTTTCCACGCTCGTAGGCAAATTCCTTATGAACGATGAAGCTAAGGGCATCGACCTTGTCACCATTAAGGAGAATATCCATTTTCACCAATTGTGAGCGACGGTATTCTGACAATTCATAGTCAAAGCTTGCATAACCACGTGTAGATGATTTCAATTTATCAAAGAAATCAAAGACAATTTCAGCAAGTGGAATCTGATAAATAACGTTCACACGATTATCATCGATATATTCCATGGTTTCAAAATCACCACGTTTACGTTGTGCCAACTCCATAACAGCACCAACGTATTCTTGAGGAACCATGATTTGAGCTTTAACATAAGGCTCTTCGATGGCATCAATACGTGTAGGATCTGGGAATTCAGATGGGTTAGACACTTCAAGCATCTCACCGTCAGTCGTATTAACATGGTAAACTACCGATGGTGCTGTCATGATGAGATCAATGTTAAACTCACGTTCCAAACGCTCTTGGATAACATCCATGTGAAGAAGACCCAAGAAACCACAACGGAAACCAAAACCAAGGGCTTGAGACGTTTCAGGCTCAAACTGAAGACTGGCATCGTTCAACTGGAGCTTTTCAAGAGCTTCACGCAAGTCATTGTATTTATTAGACTCAATTGGATAAAGACCGGCGAAGACCATTGGATTCATTTGCTTATAGCCATGGAGTGGCTCTGCTGCTGGATTATCCGCAAGTGTTACTGTATCACCGACACGGGTATCCGCAACAGTCTTGATTGAGGCCGCGATATAACCAACATCACCTGTCGCAAGGTA
The DNA here is from genome assembly GCF_965119505.1 of Streptococcus sp. Marseille-Q6379. NCBI lineage: Bacteria > Bacillati > Bacillota > Bacilli > Lactobacillales > Streptococcaceae > Streptococcus > Streptococcus sp. Marseille-Q6379. The sequence continues at coordinate 219,851 of NZ_CBCPLV010000002.1, forward strand.
GTCACGGCCAACAGCTTTAGGCGTGAAGATACCAACCTCAGTAACATCGAAGGTCTTGCCATTAGACATCATTTGAATCTTATCGCCTGGTTTAACCATTCCGTTAACTACACGCACTTGGAGGATAACCCCACGGTAGGCATCATAAACAGAGTCAAAGATAAGGGCTTGGAGAGGCGCTTCGACTTCACCTTGAGGTGCAGGAATTTTCTCAACGATTTGTTCGAGAATCTCCTCGATACCGATACCAGCTTTAGCTGATGCAAGCACGGCTTCAGAAGCATCTAGTCCGATTACATCTTCAACCTCTGTACGCACACGTTCAGGATCTGCAGCTGGAAGGTCGATTTTATTGATAACTGGTAAGATTTCCAAGTCATTATCTAGGGCCAAGTAAACATTGGCAAGTGTTTGCGCTTCAATTCCTTGAGCAGCATCCACCACCAAGATTGCACCCTCACAGGCAGCAAGAGAACGTGACACTTCATAAGTAAAGTCCACGTGTCCTGGTGTGTCGATAAGGTGGAAAATATATGTTTCGCCATCTTTAGCTGTATAGTTAAGCTCAATAGCATTTAGTTTGATAGTGATACCACGTTCACGCTCGAGGTCCATACTATCAAGGAGTTGCGCCTGCATCTCACGACTTGATACTGTCTCAGTCTTTTCCAAAATACGATCAGCAAGGGTTGATTTACCGTGGTCAATATGGGCAATAATAGAGAAGTTACGAATCTTCTCCTGTCGTTGTTTTAATTCTTCAATATTTGGCATTTTTATCTTTCCTAGTTCTTACTTGTGATTATAAAAAAACTAATCGTTACCTTCTATTATACAAAAAAGACAGGCTTTTGCCTATCTCTAATATCTGCTTTCTGAGCGCATTTAATCCTTCTTATTTCTTAAAAGTATCGTTGTAGTGCTTATTAATGATTGCAGAGCGCTTGTTTTCTGTAGAACTACTTGAAAATGGAGCTAAACCGAAGGCTAGTACAACAATTCCCAATAAAATGAGACTAAAAAATGGGTGCTCTATAATATAGTGTAAAATATCTGACATAGAAAGGCTCCTTTTAAAGCATAATTAATTAAGATTATATTATCAGAAATATTATGTTTTATCAAGTAAAAAAAGAGAGTCTTCCGCTCTCCTTTTTAATATTAATGGAATTGCATCCCACCATCCACGATGATGGTTTGACCTGTGATGTAGTTTGAGTCAGGTCCAGCTAAGAAGCTAACTGCTGCTGCCACATCTTCAGGTTCTGACAAACGTTTGAGAGTAATGTCTTTAGCAAAAGTTTGCATACCCCATTCATCATCTTTACCAGCGTTCTTACCAACTTCATGAGCAATGTCAAACATCATTGGAGTCTTAACGATACCTGGTGCATACGCATTGACAGTGATACCTGAATCAGCCAAGTCACGCGCCAAAGTTTGAGTGATACCACGCACTGCGAATTTAGTACCACCATATACAGTCAAGTTAGGGTTACCTACGACACCTGCTTGTGAAGTCGCATTGATGATTTTACCACCATGACCAAGTGCTTTAAATTGTGCTTGTGCAGCTTGAGCACCCCAGATAACACCACCGACATTGATGTTAAATGTACGTTGGAACTGTTCTTCAGTAATAGTATCAAGTGGTGTTGTTGGTGCCACACCGGCATTATTAACAACAACATTCAAATCACCAAAGTGATCAACTACTTTTTGGAAAGCTGCTGCCACCTCAGCTTGTTTAGACACATCAGCTACAACCGCAAATGCTTTGTCTGCTGACAATTCAGCAACCGCTTTTTCTGCAGTTTCAGCGTTGTAGTCTAATACCCCAACTTTAAAACCATCTTCAACCAAACGTTTTGCAATCGCAAAACCAATACCTTGACCTGCACCTGTAACAATAGCAACTTTTGACATACGAAATCCTCCTCTACCAATTGTAGTTACAAGCTTAATTAAAAGCCCTATCTCAATTGGAATACGCTAAGTTAATCAAGTTCTGGCAAAGTCATTTTCATAGGCTTTGTCTTAACTCAATGAGAATTTTACTACTTTGTGAAAACGTTGTCAAGTAATTGTCATACTTTTCTGAAAACAAATAAGACCACCGCAGGTGGTCTATTTTCTATTATTTTTCAAACGTAAACCCTAGTGCTTCCATATCGTCCAAGCCACCTAAGTTGGAAACCTTAGTATAGCCTCGTTCTTTCAGTACGCCTGCAGCAAATTCTGCACGAGGCCCCATTTTACAATAGAGGTAAATTGAAGCGTCTTTTTCAGCTGGAATCTCAGCAGAAAAAAATTGTGTATGAGGAATCAAGAGGGCATTCTTAACATGACCTTCTGAATACTCTTCTGGACTTCTGACATCAATTAACAGTCCACCCTTAGCTAAATCATATTGAATCTGTACTAAATCCATCTTACTCACCAAACCAAATCTGAATTTCTCGAGCCGCAGATTCTTCTGAGTCAGAACCATGAACGATATTCGGAACCATATCCCCATCTGGTGCAGTTGCAAAGTCTCCACGAATCGTTCCTGGAGTAGCATCCCCAGGATTGGTTGCTCCCATCATATCACGCCATGACTTGATAACACCTGGGCCAGACATAATACCAATAACTGCTGGGCCACTCATCATGAATTCAGAAATACTAGGGAAAAATGGTTTATCAACCAATTGGGCATAATGTTCTTTAAGACGTTCTTCGTCAAGCATCAGCATCTCCATACGCTCAATAATGAAGCCACGTCGCTCAATTCGATCAATCACTTGTCCCATCAAGTGTCGTTTTACAGCATCTGGTTTAATAATAAAGAATGTTTTTTGCATGTTTCCAACCTTCATCGTTTTCTTTCCATTTTACCATAGGAAATATCATTTTGCAGACCTAAACCTTATATAGTCTAAAACTATATCCACAGCCAGAAATTAACTATTTTTCATTAGTTCAAATAAGAAGTACTATAGATTTAAATACACATTTTGAGGTAAATACAATGACAAAATCTAAATTCCAATTAGTCGGTTCCCTTCTTCGTCCTACGGATCTCCGTAAATACAAGGACGAAATCGAGCATCGTGACGACATCCAGTATCCTTTCTATGATGCCCTTCCTGGTTATCAAGAAACTGAAACTGCAGATATTAAGCAAATTGTGTCTGACCAAAAAGCTAACGGAATTGACATCCTTACTGATGGGGAGTTTGGACGTTCTATGTGGCACTTGGACTTTGTCTGGGGACTCAAAGGTATTGAACGCTACATTGCTGAGCATGGTTACACTTTTAAAGACCATGATGGTGGTCAATATGAAACACGTAAAGATATCGGTATTCGTATCACTGAGCCTCTCTCAGGTAAAAACCACCACTACCTAGATATTTACAAATTGGTTAAGGCTGAAGCTGGTGATGAAGATATCAAACAAACTATCTGGGGACCTGCTCATGCCTACACTGAACTTGCTATCTTTGACCGTTTGGCTGGTCCTGGACAAGTCTATGAAACAAATGAAGACCTCAAAAATGGTTTGATTAATGCCTATAAAGAATTCTTGGAAGAATACAAGGCTGTCGGTGGAAAAATTGTTCAATTTGATGACTGTCTCTGGGAACTTTTTGACCCATCAAACCCTGCAAGTTTCTTTGCGGAAGGTAATTCTGATTTAGCAGAATTGGCTGATGAGTTTGTAGCTATCAATAACGAGGTTGTAGACTATGCTCACGAACTTGGTTTAACGGTTTGGACGCACAACTGTCGTGGTAACTATGAAAGCCGTTCTGCTGCCGAAGGAACTTACGAAGCCATCGCTAAGAAGTTCTTGGCAGAGCAACACTATGACCGTTTCTTCCTTGAGTGGGATAGCGACACCGCTGGTGATATCAAAGCTCTCGAAACCCTTAAAGACAACAAAGCTGAAGTTGTACTAGGACTTTTGTCTTCTAAAACTACTGACCTTGATGACGAAGAACGTGTCCTTGATTTGCTTGAAAAAGCGAGTCAAATCCTTCCAAAAGAACGTCTCTTCCTCTCTCACCAATGTGGTTTCGCCTCATGTGACTCAGGTAATGAGTTGGCAACACCTCAACAATGGGCTAAAATCAAACAAGGTCAAGAAATCGCTAAGAAATTCTTTGGCTAATTGAATACTTTTAAATCATAAAATCCCTTGCCGTATTCGGTAAGGGATTTTAATGTTGTCTAAGCTTGAATAAAAGGTTGTAAATCTTTAAGAGCTCGCTCAGCAATTTTTTCATAGCGCTCTTTCTTGTCACGAATACGTGGCCCTTCCAACTCTTTGATAATACCAAAGTTAACATTCATTGGTTGAAAATGTTTACTTTCAGCGTGAGTCACATAATATGGAAGACTCCCGATAGCTGTTGTGTGAGGGAAGATAACCTCATCTTCACCCTTAAAGAGACGGGCAGCATTGATGCCGGCAACCAAACCTGAGGCAGCTGATTCAACATAACCTTCTACACCAGTCATTTGTCCTGCAAAGAACAAGTTAGGGTTTGATTTTGACTGGAAAGTCTGTTTGAGCAAGTTTGGTGAATCCATGTAAGAGTTGCGGTGCATTACCCCGTAACGTACAAATTCTGCATTTTCAAGACCTGGAATCATTTGGAAGACACGCTTTTGCTCTCCCCATTTGAGGTGGGTTTGGAAACCAACAATATTATAGAGGCTACCAGCCGCATTGTCCTGACGAAGCTGAACAACCGCATAAGGTGTCTTGAAGTCACCATCACGTGGACCCTTATAATCCTCAGGATACTCCAAACCAACTGGTTTCATAGGACCATAGAGCATTGTCTTGATACCACGTTTAGCCATAACTTCGATAGGCATACAGCCCTCGAAATACTTTTCTTTTTCAAAAGAATTCAAAGGAGCTTCTTCAGCTGTTGTCAAGGCCTCGTGGAAGGCCATGAACTCTTCCTTGGTCATTGGACAGTTTAGGTAAGCTGCTTCACCCTTGTCATAGCGTGACTTAAGGTAGACTTTGTTCATGTCGATAGTCGCTTTATCAACAATCGGTGCAGCGGCATCATAGAAATAGAACCCATCTCCACCGTTTAGCTTGTGAATTTTTTCAGCTAAAGCATCAGAAGTCAAAGGACCTGAAGCAATAACTGTAATGGCATCATCAGGAATTTCTGTGATTTCTTCTCGGATGACTTCAATTAATGGATTGTTCTCAATTTCAGCTGTCACTGCTTCTGCATAACCTTCACGGTCAACCGCCATGGCACCACCAGCTGGCACACGGTGAGCTTCTCCATTACGCATAATGATAGAGTCCAAGCGACGCATTTCTTCTTTAAGAAGCCCTACAGCATTTGTCAAGCTATCGCCACGGAAAGAGTTAGAACAAACCAATTCTGCAAAGTTTGTTGTCTTATGCTGAGGTGTTGCTTTGACCCCACGCATTTCATATAGTTTTACCGGAATACCACGTTTAGCAATCTGATAAGCTGCTTCAGAGCCGGCCAAACCAGCTCCAATCACGTTAATATAATCTGCTTTTGATTGAGACATGACACTAATACCTCTTCGAGAACAAGATGAAATCCTGCCCCCACAAATCTTTCTTCATTTTTACTCTTAGTAGTATAGCAAAAAACTCCTCATCTGGCGACTAGGAGTCATCTGTATTTAAAGGGGTAAAATGATCGTCACTTTAGCACCACCCGTGCTATCGTCATTCGAAAGAGCAAGACTACCATGGTGTAAGCGAATAATATCATTGGCAATAGTCAGACCAAGACCACTATGATTGCGACTCTGTCTGCTTTTATCCTCTTGATAAAAGAGCTGAGTAGCCTTTTCGAGAGATTCAAGGGAAAATCCAGGACCAGAATCAAGGCAGATAAATTTGAATTCATCTTCTTCTACCCTAGCGGTCAGGAGCAACTGACTGCCACTGGGTGTATGCTCTACGGCATTCGAAACGATATTCATAAAAGCTCGATTCAACAAGGACCTGTCCCAATGGCCTATGATTTCTTTCTCAATTTCTTTCTTGTCAAATGCTACATTGATTTGTTTGATTTGACCTAGTGACAAGGTTTGATCGTAAATGTCTTCAACAAATTCCCTAACCGAAATGTCTTCAAGTGTCAAGGTTTTCGTCAAACTCGTTTTGTTGAGTTCGGACAACTCTTTAACATAAGCATCAACCTGTGTAATCCCCTTTTGAAAATGCTCTAATAAGTCCATCTGTTCCGCATCCAAGGGCGTCATGGCTAAGAGGTCTGCATTCCCACGAGCAACTGTCAGTGGTGTCTTTAAGTCATGTGTTAGGGCAGAAATCTGATTTTGCTTATCTTGCTCTGCCTTCCAATTTTCCATCAAAGATTCACGGAGCGCAACCCTCATGTGATCCAAGCCACTTAAAACCTGATTGAATTCCTTAATTGTAGACTGAGAGGTTTTAAAATCCAAATCTTGTTGGGAAATTTTTTCAGTAACTTTTAATATAGGTTTAAGCTGCTGGCTTAATTTATTTGCATAGTAAAAAGTTAAAATAATAAATATTAGGAGAATGAATGCAAACATTGAGCCAATCATCAATAGATCAGCATTGGGAAAATGCTGATTCATCCACGCATTATGATACCTAGGTGATAATTGATAGTTGACAATGACTATACCATCTGACCGTTCAAAAGACTGAAAATAGCCGTATATCCCACCGTGAGCATTCTTGAATTGGTAATTTAGTAAGGATTCTTCTTGCAAGTTAACTGGCATGTTAGACTTCTTAAGCTTAAAATCTCTAGTCAAAAAGACATAGCGAGTACCATCGGGCAAGACATCTGGATTAAAGACCTTAGAAGTTTCAATATCATTCCTGACAGCAGACAAATCACTTTCTACCTGATTTGCTGGAATCACAACGCCAAAACGATAAGACAAGCTGAACAAAGACAAAATAAGTAGGCTACTGATTGCCGAGAGGACCGTCAGGCTGACGACATAAGATAACAAGATTGTTCTTAGAGAGTGCTCTCGTTTTTTAATTAGTGCCACTTGTAACCAATCCCCCAGACTGTTTCAATAGGATTTTGCCCAAAATCTTTGAGCTTTGCACGGATATTTTTAATATGTTCAGCCACTGCTGTCGGACTCCCTTTATCCTCATAGCCGTACAAATGCGTGTAGATTTGTTCTTTGGAAAAGACTTGGCCCTTATTTTCAGCCAGAAACTGACAAATACCATATTCTGACTTAGTCAAATCTAACAACTGATTCTCAACATAAAGCTCCTGAGCAGACAAATCAAACTGAATATTTCCAATTAATAGCTTATGGTGGCGCTCACGATGTTCACGTCTCAAGTGTGCAGCCACACGCGCTTGAAGTTCTTTAACCCCAAATGGCTTGCAAATATAATCATCAGCACCATAAGTCAAGCCTTGAACAATATCAGCCTCTTGCGTTTTGGCTGTAATAAAGAGTATAGGACAATCCACCTGATCACGAATCTCAGGACAAAACTGGAGACCATCAACATCAGGCATCATGATATCCAGTAAAATCAAGTCAAACCGTGGCAGCGAGTTCTTATCTAAATCCAAAACACTTGTAAGGCCCGTCACCTTATGATTTTGGAGCTCTAAAGCCTTAACAACCAATTGAACAATATCTTCCTGATCATCAACAACAAGTATCTGAGCCATAACCTTTCCTTTCGTACAAAGTTACCCTTATCATATCATCTATAGAAGAGAACTGACAAGGCGTAGAGTAGATAAATATGTGTTGGGTAAAAGACATAGAACAAATATTTTGACCCTTTACCTCTTTGACCGTTATAACAAAGCATTAAAGGAGCTGCAAATATTTCCATCCATTCAATGTATTTAAACATTAGATCATGAATAGATAGCTTACTTAAAACAATCGTAATTAGTACCCAAACAAGACTAACAGTCACAAAAGCAAGTACTTCTTTCTTAAGATTCTTGTGACAAAGATACATAGCGATACCAGTCAAAAGTAACCACGTTCCTCCATCGCTGATAAATGTATGAACTGGCAACACTGTGAAATTGAGTAAATTTAGTAGAAAACCTAACATAGGTTTGTTCACACTTAGCAGATAAAAAGGCACCATTAGCAATGGGAGTAATATTGGAAAAAGTAAAGTTAGTATCCCTTTAAGGTATTTCTTTTCTTGAATCCAAGCGATACCTTGAAGAGCTACGAGCAAGATAACGAATGATGACAACATCATATTTTGTGGAAAGAAACCATCTGGCCTTACAAGAGGATGTAAAAAATTATAAAATCCAAACTGAATCAATCCCATTAAAATAGCTAAAGCATAAATCCTTAGGAAGTATTTTTTTCGATTGTGTGTATGGACGAAACCTTCAATCACAGCAAATAGAAATATGGGGGCCGCTAATCTCCCAATCATAGTAAACCAAATGGGTATTTTTCCTGTATATTCAAAAAAATATTGAATATGGTCGAATACCATAGTAATTAGAGCTATATATTTGAGTTGGAAACCTGATAGACTTAAACGTTTCATAATAACTCTCCTTTCTTTCATTCTCAGTATAAAAAACAAATTTAAGGAAAGTATCAGTTTTTTGGATAAAATACAAAAAACTATCCCAAGTCTTAACTTGAGATAGCTATGTCTTTATTTAACAACAGATTCTTTGTAGTCACACTCTTCGTTACTACAGATGACTTGTTTGCCACCACCACGTACTTTCTTCTCGACGAGGTAATCGCCTGATTTAGGACAGTTACGTCCAACAGGAATATCCCACGACGTAAATTCACAGTCAGGATAGCGATCACAACCATAAAAGACACGATTACGTTTTGTCTTACGTTCGATGACCTGACCTTGACCACAGGTTGGACAAGTAACGCCAATTTCTTTTGTAATGGCCTTGGTGTTATGACAGTCTGGGAAATTACTACATGCGTAGAACTTACCGTAGCGACCAAGTTTGATGACCATTGGGTGACCACAGAGGTCACAATCAAAACCAGCAGGCTCATCCTTAATTTGGATTTTTTCAATACCTTCTTCAGCTTTTTCCAATTCTTTTTGGAAAGGTTTGAAGAATTCATCAATTACCTTCTGCCATTGTTCCTTACCAATTTCAACCTTATCAAGTTTACCCTCCATTTCAGCGGTGAATTTAACATCCACGATGTCAGGGAAAAATTCGACGATTAAGCTATTAACGATTTCACCAAGTTCTGTTGGTTCAAAACGTTTAGCCACCAATTTGACATAGTAGCGACGTTGGATAACATCAAGCGTTGGCGCATAAGTTGACGGACGACCGACACCATTTTCTTCCAGTGTCTTAATCAGTGTCGCTTCAGAATAGCGTGCAGGAGGTTGCGTGAAGTGTTGTTCAGGCGTTGTCACAACCTTTTTAACCGTATCACCTTCAGCCATATCAGGAAGCATTTTGTTTTTATCAGAGTCGTTGTAAACGGCCATATAACCGTCAAACTTGATTTGGCTACCATTTGCTGTGAAAATGACTCCGTTTTGAGACAAGGTCACCTTCATCGTATCAAATACAGCAGCTGTCATTTGACTGGCCACAAAACGATTCCAAATAAGGGTATAGAGCTTGAGCTGATCCTTATCCAAATACTTGGCAATGCTTTCTGGTGTTTGGAAAACATTTGAAGGACGAATAGCCTCGTGGGCATCTTGCGCCGCTGAGCTATTTTTCACCTTACTACCATGCTTAGAATACTTAGAACCAAAGCGTTCTGTAATAAACTCAGCAGCCTGGTTTTGTGCCACCGGACTGATACGTGTAGAGTCCGTACGCATATAGGTAATCAAACCTTGAGCTCCTGACCCCAGATTAATCCCTTCGTACAACTGTTGGGCAACCATCATGGTCTTACGTGTACGGAAGTTAATCTTATTGGCAGCATCCTGTTGGAGAGAGGAGGTAGTATATGGCAATGGTGCATTACGACGGCGTTCTTTTTTCTCTACCTTATCTACGTTGAAGTCGTCACTTGTGATACGAGAAAGAACAGCTTGAACATCGTCATTATTGTTGAGCTTAAGCTTTTTACCATCCAAGCCATAGAAGCTAGCTTGAAACTTCTTAGCCCCCTTCTTAAAGGCACCATCAATAGTCCAATATTCTTCTGGTTTAAAAGCCTTGATTTCATTCTCACGGTCTATAATAAGCTTAAGAGCTACCGATTGCACCCGACCTGCAGAAAGACCTTTCTTAACCTTCTTCCAAAGAAGTGGAGAGATTGAGTAACCCACAATACGGTCCAAGACACGACGAGCTTGCTGCGCATCTACCAAGTCCATGTCAATGGCGCGTGGCTCCACAAAGGCATTCTTCACCGCGTCTTTAGTAATTTCGTTAAAGACGACACGATTTTTTTCCTCTGGCTCTAATCCAAGAATATGTGACAGATGCCATGAAATGGCTTCCCCTTCACGGTCCGGGTCACTTGCGAGAAAGACTTGCTTGGCTTTTTTAGCCTCTTTCTTCAATTCATTGATAAGAGGTCCTTTACCACGAATATTAATGTACTGAGGTTCGTAGTTGTTTTCAAAATCAATAGACATACTTGATTTTTTCAAATCACGGATATGCCCAACAGAGGCTACAACTTTATAATTGCGCCCAAGATACTTTTCAATGGTTTTTGCTTTGGCAGGAGACTCCACGATAACCAAATTTTTCTTTGGTGTCGCCCTCTTTTTAGTCGTCTTTTTAGCCGTTGTTTTCTTTGTTGCTTTAGTTTTTGTTTTTGTTGTCGTTGCTGTCGCCATAGACTATTTCCTTATAATGTTATAAACTGGCTGCGCCACTAATCTGTCTAAAATCTAGTCACAAGACATTAAAAAATGTAACATCTTGGACCGAGCAACTAACATAATACCGTCCTTTTCTTTAACTGTCAATAAAAAACTTTTTCCCTATAGGAGAACTTTGATTTTCAAGAAAACTCTGAAAGGATGTCAAACCCTGTCATGATGCACTTTGCGCCCTCTTGAATTAAGTGATGGCATCCGTCTGACTTTCCATCTAAAATATTTCCTGGAATAGCAAAAACATCTCTACCTTCTTCCATGGCACGCTCACAAGTAATAAGACTTCCCGAGCGAAGCTTAGCTTCAACCACCATAACTCCTTGACACAATCCAGAAATTATCCGATTTCGTTCAGGGAAATGGTATTTAAGTGGCTGTTCACCCGGTCCATATTCTGAAAGAACTAAATGATTTTTGGACATATAGTCCTGCAAAGCTTTATTTTCTTTTGGATAATAAACATCAAGTCCTGTCCCGATAACTGCAATGGTGTTTCCTTTATTTTTCAAGGCCTCCATATGTGCACAAGTATCAATCCCACGCGCCAAACCACTCACAATAGTAAAGTGATTCCCAAGTTCACTAACAATTTTTCGAACAGACTGTTTGCCTATTTCGGAGCACTTTCTTGCCCCAACAACAGCTAGCTTTGGTTTACTTAGCAAATCAATATTCCCTTGATAAAAGAGGAGGACAGGTGGATTATAGCTATGCTTCAGCTCAATGGGATACTCCTTATCAAAAATTGATAAGGTCGGAAAACGTTGAAATTCTTCCTTAAGCTGCTTAATATCTAAATTCTTGTATTTTTCCATAAAGAGAACGGCATTTTTAGACTTAGATACCACTGCCATATCACGTAAGCTCAGTTTTTTATCTTGATTTTTTTGATAGTCTAAAATATTAAGAATATTTAAATTTGTCAATCCAGCTGCTTTTAGTTTAAAAAGTTCAAAGTTATTCATGTAACTACCTCCATTTCATTATTCGCAAGAGAAATAGAAAAAAAGCCCCTTCATGGAACTTTTGTTAATTATAAGGCATTTTCAGAAGTAAAATATGATGCCGCTCCTAAGAGGTTACTGTCGTTATGGAAATGACAAGCTTGAATTGTTATCGGCTCAAAACCTAATTCTGGCTTTTCATTAAATAACTCTTCATAAGCATTAACAATACCTTCTATCAAAGCATTTTGGCTGCTGATACCTCCACCGATAACAACTTTCTCCAACCTGAAGAAGCTCTGCAAATTTAGCACAAGAACGGCAATTTCATAACAATAGTCTTTAAATAAAAGATTTAGATCTTCCGATTGATTTTCCCCTATAGCTGAGAATACGGCTGGACCATCATCTTGAATCAATCCAAGTAATTGACTGGCTTCATGAACAAAGCCTACTGCAGACCCCTTATTATCGACAAGGCTTACTAAGCCATGCATAAATAATTCCCACTGGAAAGGTAGAGAGGTTTGACTCTTGCTTTGGGGACTTGGAGAACGCAAATATCGGGTAACCGACAGAGGAGTTAACAAATCCCCCTGTGAGACAATGCCTAAGCCAACACCGGTACCTAAAACCAAGGCAGCACCACAATCCAAATCCTGTAAGCTACCATATCTTGCTTCAGCCAAAGCTGCCGCATCAGCATCATTGAAAACCTTTACAGGCAGTTGAAATGTTTTTGACAAGCGTGTCCCCAGAGGAATGGCTGTCAAATAAGGAATAAGACCACCCTTGAAAACAAAACCTCGTTTACTATTAATTTCGCCCGGGCATGCAATGGCAATACCAGAAATACCATTCTTAAATGATGAAATAATACTCTCTAAAGTTATCCAGAAATTATCTAGGGACGATGGTGTCGGCACTTTAGATTGGTTGCTAATTCTAAAATCATCATCAACTAACCCAAACTTGATAAAGGTCCCTCCAATATCAATAGCTAAAATCACGCCACTTCACTTACTTTTTTATGATTGACTTTATTGGTTCGAAACTTCTTCTATGAATTGGTGTAACACCAAATTTATCTATGCCAGACAGATGATTTTTGGTGCCATAGCCTGCATTTTGGTCAAAGGCGTAGCCAGGGAACTCCTTATCATAATCAGCCATCATCTTATCCCGAGTTACCTTTGCTACGATCGAAGCTGCTGCGATAGATAAAGAATTAGCATCCCCTTTTATGATTGATGTTTGTCCTATTGGCAAGTCCAAAGTCATGGCATCAATTAACAAATGTTCTGGTTTGGGACTCAATTTTTCAATAGCTTCAGCCATAGCAAGCTTGGTTGCTTCATAAATATTGACATCGTCAATCACATGATTGTCCTTTATACCAATCCCAACAGCTACTGCTTCCTCCATTACCTGCTTATAGATAGCTTCATGTTTAGATTTTGGAATCTTTTTACTGTCATTGAGACCCTTTATTTTGCAAAGCTTTGGTAAGATAACCGCTGCAGCTACAACTGGGCCAGCTAAAGGACCACGTCCAACTTCATCAACACCTGCAATGAGTTCAATTCCCTGAGCATAAAGCGATTTTTCATAACTGAGCATCATCTCTAAGCGTTCTTCCTCAGCAATCTCAGCTTGTATAGCTTTACGGCGTTGCTTAATGGCAGTCTGTACACCAGCTCGACTATCTTCCTCAAAACTTGCCCATCGGTGATCGTCAAGGTCTGTCAAAGTGGCCAATTGCTCTTTGACTTCTTTAATTGTCGCCATCAGTATCGACCCCAACAATATCAAGTGTGTAACGTCCTAGTTTTCCATCACGAACTTCTTTGACAAATAGATTATAGAAACGGTCATAATCTTCACGGAAGCCAAGTTTTCGAGTCATTTCCATAATGATTTCTGGTGCCTCTTCTTCAAGGTCAATCCCTTTAAAGCGTTCCTCTAAACGTTCAGGATAGTAAGTTTTAAAATAGTTAAGGCCAAAAATCGTAACTTCATCCATTGGCAAAAGCTGGTCCTTGATAGCTCCGGTCAAAGCAAGCTTCAAGCCGACCAATTCATCTTCAAACTTAGGCCACAAAATTCCAGGAGTATCCAGAATTTCCAAGTCCTTATTAGACTTCAACCACTGTTGACCTTTTGTCACACCAGGTTTATTTCCTACAACGGCAATTTTTTTACCAGCCAAACGATTCATCAAGGTAGATTTCCCTGCATTTGGAATCCCAATAATCATGGTTCGCAAGGTCTCTTTCTGAATACCACGTTCACGTAGTCGTTGAATCTTGTCAGCCATAAGACTCTTAGCAGCATCTGTCACCAATTTAACTGTAGATTGTTCCTTGGAATTGATGGCCAAGGTTTTAATCCCTTGACTCTCAAAATAGCTACGCCACTCTTTTGTACGATTACTATCAGCAAGGTCAGCCTTATTGAGAATTAAAAGTTTTGGTTTATCGCCAACAATTTTAGTTAGCATGGGATTTTGACTTGACAGTGGCAAACGTGCATCCACTAAAATTGTTACAAAATCAACATGCTTAAGATTTTCCTGAACTTGTCGACGGGCTTTGGACATGTGACCAGGGAACCATTGAATAGTAGCCATGTTTATCTCTCCTCTTTATTTTCTTAGTAAAATATGATTTAAACTCTTTAAAAAAAGCCAAAGACTTGGCTTTACTTTACTTATATTATATCAGATTTAGTTTAAGATGCCCAATCGATAAAAGTTGACTAAGCCTCAACAGGCATAAAGTTACCGACAATTTTACCAATAATTCGAGGATCTTCGTCATAGGGTGCGAACTTATCACCATAACGTTTATTGAGAGAAACTAAACGTAGCCCATCTTCCTCGCGATAAACTTTTTTGATATAGGTTTGACCATCCCAGTCTACAGCATAAACAGCTCCATCATAATCAAAACCTGTTTGTTTGATTAGCACTACTTCACCATTTAGGTAGGTAGGTTCCATAGAGTCTCCAAATACCCATGATGCAAAATCATGATCCAATTCTTCATCATAGAAAACTTCATCATAATTGCCATCACCAAAGTAAGTGTAACCAGTTCCGGCTGATAAACGCTCGAAAACTTTGTAAGAGTAAAGCGGAACAACAGGTGCTTTTTGCTTTTCTGCTTCTTGCTCTTCTAGGAGAGCCTTAGTGAGTCGCAAAGCTTCTTGGCGATTTTCCTCATTTAATTCCAAGTAGACTTCTACAATCTCATGCTCAGAAAGAAAATAGGTCTCAGCTACACCAAAAAGTTCGGCCAATACCGATAGATTTTTTTGATTTGGTTTCGTCTTACCATTTTCCCAGTTAAAATAAGAGGAGCGAGAAATTCCTAGATGCTTAGCCACTGCTGCCTGACTCATTCCTTGTGCTTCTCGAATTTCCTTAAGTCGTTGTCCTGAAAACATAGCTACCTCCGTAAGTTAATAAACTAACATAAGTTTATCAAAAAAAGCAGTTAACTTCAAGTGAAACTAACTACTTTTACAATTCTCTTTTGTATTATTCTTTAACTAAAAATCCTAGATGGTTTAGTGCCTCTTCTATATAAGCCATATCCTGTTCACTATCTACTTCGACAAGATGGTAATGAACGCCATTTGTTAAATCAGATAAGGGGCGAAAGTCATTTGAAGATGATTGATCTAAAAAATGACTAACATCTCGACGACAAGTCAATTTCAACAAAGTCTGAATTTCTCCGTAAACTGGATGATCTATCATGATATTTTGAATACGTCCTCCATTATCAACAATAGCCAAAAGCTCATCTTCCATATCTGACACAGTATGATTCACCTTAAACAGTCTACGTATATAACAATTGTCATCGCTACTTTTATAGATATAGCCCCTATTAGTTGAAATAATCTGGGCACCATCTGCACGTAAGAGGGCAATATCTTGAACAATGATTTGACGTGTCACACCAAAATGCTCCGCCAAACTTTGTCCATTCATTGCTTCTTTAGCTCCCTTTAAGAGTGCCAATAATTCTTCTTTTCGATTTGAAGCCATAGACAAACCCTCCCTCTTTCAACTAGCGTATTTTTCGAATACTTTTGAAAATCGTTAATGCTATTACATAGTCTATCATACTATGGATAATAGTGCCAAAACCAACTAAAACAAAAAGAACATAGAACAGTTTTTGGAAATCCTCACCAGTTACAGAATAAAAAATCACGCAAGCAAGAACTTCACCTAAGGCATGGATAAGTCCTAAAACAAAGTTGAAAAGTAATGATGATTTATGATTTTCTATCGTTTGTGGAAATTTTTTCAAATAGAGTGAGCCTAAAAAACCAAATATAATATGAGAAAAGGCTCTAAAAACAACCACAATCGGATAGCCCGCCATAAAGTATCCCAAACTAGAAGCTAAGATAACAAAAGCTGCTACCCAGGGCGATATAAACATAGCTAGAAATATTGGAACATGACTCCCCAAAGTATACGAAGCCGGTGGGATGATTAGTTTAATTGGCATAATACTTGGGATAAGGATAGCAATTGCAGTTAATAAAGCTGCAAAGGTCATTTCTTGAATTCTCTTTTTAGGTTTCATTATTTACTCCTTTTACTGTATATACATTAGTATATTACAGTGTATAGTTATATAAGTCAATAATTTTCAGAAAAAAACACTAGAGCAAAGTGCCCTAGCGTTCTAAGTTTCTTATTTACGTTTTTTCTTAGCTTTTTTCATCTTGTTAGCTTGACGCTTCATCGCATGTTTCATGGCAAATGAACCAACCTTACCTTTAAGACCACCACCAAGCATTTGGCTTAGATCCATATTACCAAGATCTGGCATACCTGCGCCACCCATCATGCCTTCAAGAGCAGACATGTCCATATTACCCATATCAGGCATATTTGGCATGTTTTTTGGCAGATTATTTGGGTTAAGACCCATTTGACGCATCATTTGCTCCATATCACCAGACATAACACCTTGCATCATTTGTTTGGCTTGGTTGAAGTCTTTAATAAACTTGTTTACTTCAATAAAGGTATTCCCTGAACCATTTGCAATACGGCGACGACGACTTGGTGTCAAAAGATCTGGATTTTCACGCTCTTCTGGTGTCATTGATGATACAATGGCACGCTTGCGTGCAATCTGTTTCTCGTCTACTTTAACATTAGCCAAGGCTGGATTGTTAGCCATACCTGGCAACATCTTAAGCAAATCCTCCATAGGACCCATATTTTGCACTTGGTCTAATTGGTCGATGAAGTCATTGAAGTCAAAGGTGTTTTCACGCATCTTTTCAGCCAACTCAAGAGATTTTTTCTCGTCGTACTCTTGAGAAGCTTTTTCAATAAGGGTAAGAAGGTCACCCATACCTAAGATACGGCTTGACATTCGGTCTGGGTGGAAAGTCTCAATATCTGTGATTTTCTCACCAGTACCTGTGAATTTAATTGGCTTACCAGTAATCTCACGAATAGAAAGAGCCGCACCACCACGTGTGTCACCGTCAATTTTAGTAAGAACGACACCTGTGATATCTAGTTGTTCATTGAACTCCTTGGCAACGTTAGCAGCTTCCTGACCAATCATGCTATCTACAACCAAGAGAATTTCGTTTGGATGAGCAAAATCTTTAATATCATGCAACTCCTGCATGAGAGTCTCGTCAATCTGCAAACGACCAGCCGTATCAATCAAGACATAGTCATTTTTATTGGCACGCGCTTGTTCCAAACCATTTCTGACAATCTCAACCGCCGGTGTCTCTGTACCCATATCAAAAACAGGAACATTGATTTGTTGTCCCAAAGTCTTCAACTGGTCAATGGCTGCTGGACGATAGATATCCGCCGCAATCATCATCGGACGGGCTTCTTGTTCTTTAATCAGCTTATTAGCCAATTTACCAGCAAAGGTCGTTTTACCAGCCCCTTGAAGACCAACCATCATAATGATTGTTGGAATCTTTGGAGATTTCTCAATTTCAGATGTTTCAGACCCAAGAATATCTGTCAATTCTTCATTAACAATCTTGATGATTTGTTGCGAAGCATCAAGAGTATCAATGATTTCGTGACCTACAGCACGTTCACGAACACGTTTAATGAATGTCTTAACAACTGGTAGGGCTACGTCTGCTTCAAGAAGTGCCAGACGAATCTCTTTAGTGACTTCTTGAACTTCTTTCTCTGAAAGTTTTCCTTTACGTCTTAAATTTTTGAAAACGCCTTGCAAGCGTTCCGTTAAGCTTTCAAAAGCCATATATCATTTCCTCTCTTACTTTCTGCTTGGGTCTAATCTCTATTATCGATACTGCTGAGCACAGCAATTTGTTCCTGAAGATAGCTATCGTCTGGGTATTTTTCCATAATATCATCAAAAATTTGACTACGAACGATGTAATCTGAATACATATGTAGTTTCATCTCGTAAGCTTCTAAAATCTTCTCAGTACGCTTGATGTTATCATATACAGCCTGACGACTCACACCAAATTCCTCAGCAATTTCTGCCAAACTATAATCATCCGCATAATATAGCTCAATATAGTTCATCTGCTTATCCGTTAACAAGGCTGCATAGAACTCAAACAAGGCATTCATGCGATTGGTTTTTTCAATTTCCATAAGCTCCATTTTACCATAAAATCATGGTGTTAGCACCATTCTTGTGCAGAAAAAAGCCGTGACTGTTAATTGTTCTCCAAATAAAATTCAAAACGGTCGCCAACATAGTAACTTCGTACATATTCGAAAGCCTGCCCGTCTTGGAGGAAGGAAATTTGTGTCAGACTCAAGAGAGCATCGCCAGTCTTAACCTTGAGGTGCTTGGCTAAACTACTATTGGCCAAACTTGCTGATATGGTCTGCTGACTTTTCCCTATTTCATAGCCATTATCAGTTAAGGTCTTGAAGAAGTGTTCGGTAATTTCTGATTCCTTAAAACCTCGGATAATTTTCTCAGGGATACTGGCAATCTCATAGGCAACTGGTAGATCGTCTGCAAAACGAACACGTTCCATACGAATGACATAGGACTGCGGTAAAACACCTAAATTCTTGATTTCAAACTCATTTGGATGTACACGTTGATAAGAAATAAGCTCACTAGATGGTTTCTTGCCTTGGGATTTGACAATCTCAGTAAAACTCGTAGTTCCACGCATCTTTTCCTTAACTCGACTGCTAGCCACAAAGGTTCCACTGCCTCGTTTGCGTTCTAAAATCCCCTCATCCACTAAAAGTGTTATCGCCTGGCGCACAGTCATCCGACTCACATCAAAAGTCTCGCAAAGATCTCGCTCGCTAGGGAGACGTTGCCTGATTTTCCAAGTACCATCATCAACATCTTCCTTAATCTTATCATGTATGCGAATATACGCTGGTAACATCTAATCCCCCCTTCTGTACCCCTATTTTACAAAAAAAGTAACAGAATTGTAAAGATGAGTATGATACTTACAGTTTCTCGTATAAATCTAGGTGCTAAGTCCATAAATTTGTGATACAATGATTGCATAAGAAAGAGTCCATGTGTGACGTAAAAAGAAAGGGTAATAATGACTGACATTTCTACTTTGAATGATGTGCAGAAAATCATTGTTCTAGACTATGGTAGCCAATACAATCAGCTGATTGCACGTCGTATTCGTGAATTTGGTGTTTTCTCTGAATTGAAGAGCCATAAAATTACCGCTGATGAAGTCCGTGCCATCAATCCTATCGGTATCGTACTTTCTGGTGGTCCTAACTCTGTTTATGCCGAAGATTCATTTGGTATTGACGAAGAGATTTTGGAACTTGGTATTCCAATTCTTGGTATCTGTTACGGAATGCAACTTTTGACCCACAAACTTGGTGGTAAAGTTGTTCCAGCTGGTGAAGCAGGTAACCGTGAGTATGGCCAATCAACACTTCGCCTTCGTGCCCAATCAGAACTCTTTGCAGGAACTCCTGAAGAACAAGTTGTTCTTATGAGCCACGGTGATGCAGTTACAGAAATTCCAGAAGGTTTCCATCTTGTTGGTGACTCAGTAGATTGCCCATTCGCCGCAATGGAAAATACTGAGAAAAACTTCTACGGTATCCAATTCCACCCAGAAGTTCGTCACTCTGTATATGGTAATGATATCTTGAAAAACTTTGCTTTTGGTATCTGTGGTGCCAAAGGTGACTGGTCAATGGCTAACTTCGTAGATATGCAAATTGCACAAATCCGTGAAACAGTTGGTGACCGTAAAGTCCTTCTTGGACTCTCAGGTGGGGTTGACTCATCTGTTGTTGGTGTCCTTTTGCAAAAAGCTATCGGAGATCAATTGACATGTATCTTCGTTGACCACGGTCTTCTCCGTAAAGGTGAAGGTGACCAAGTTATGGAGATGCTCGGAGGTAAATTTGGCCTTAACATTATCCGTGTTGATGCTTCTAAACGCTTCCTAGACCTCTTGGCTGGTGTTGATGATCCTGAGAAAAAGCGTAAAATCATTGGTAACGAGTTTGTTTACGTCTTTGATGACGAAGCAAGCAAACTTAAAGGTGTAGACTTCCTAGCTCAAGGGACACTTTACACTGATATTATTGAATCAGGTACTGAGACAGCTCAAACAATCAAATCTCACCACAACGTTGGTGGTCTTCCAGAAGACATGCAATTTGAATTGATTGAACCACTTAATACCCTCTTTAAAGATGAAGTTCGTGCCCTTGGCACTGAAATGGGAATGCCTGATGAAGTCGTTTGGCGTCAACCTTTCCCAGGACCAGGACTTGCCATCCGTGTTATGGGTGAAATTACTGAAGAGAAACTTGAAACCGTTCGTGAGTCTGATGCTATCCTTCGTGAAGAAATTGCCAAAGCCGGCCTTGATCGTGATGTATGGCAATACTTCACTGTTAACACAGGCGTTCGTTCTGTCGGTGTTATGGGTGATGGCCGTACTTACGACTACACTATCGCTATCCGTGCTATCACTTCAATCGACGGTATGACAGCTGACTTTGCGAAACTTCCATGGGAAGTTCTTCAAAAGATTTCTGTTCGAATCGTTAACGAAGTTGACCACGTTAACCGTATCGTCTACGATATTACAAGTAAACCACCTGCAACAGTAGAGTGGGAATAAAATATAAACCTAATTTAAAGTGACTTGATTGATTTAACAGCATTTTAAATTGTTTTAAAACGCTAAAATCTAATTACTTATATTTGGTTCCCCACCAAATACCCCACCAGAATTTCTTTCTGGTGGGTATTTTTTATATCTTAATTACAAAAATAGAGCAATAAGCAATGATATGGGGTCAGAAAATTTTTTCCTTTTCTGCTGTTCAGTACTAACTCTTACATCATACCTAGATAATGGGGTAAAATCAAAGCTCTCTGATTATTATTTATTTGTAAAAAAATTCACTTTAATCATTTGCTATATTTCCTTCGTTCACATTTAGTCCATAAATTTCAAAATCATGATAGAATCCATTATAGAACTCGAATTGGGAGATTTCGCTTTCCTTTTTAAAACCTAAACTGATTGGTATAAACTTACTTTTAACATTATCAACATCTATATAAATCAAAAGCTTATCAATTTTAAATTTGGATGGAATGATTTTTATTAATTTTTTTAAACCCTGTTTTACAAAACCTTGATTTTCATATTTTTCTGATATCCAATATCCAATTTCGGCTTGATGTTTTTGTAAATCAATATTATGTATATCTATCATCCCTACTGGTTTCTGATTGACGCAAATTGTTAACATAAATAACTCATTGCGCTCCATTTTTTCACGTGCATACTTTATAAACGCTTTTTCATTTTCAAGACTTTTCATATTTTCCACCCAAGGAAGCCACTTAGCAAGACGTTCTCGTTCAGTAGAAACAGTCTCATATAACCCTTCACTATGGCTATCCGATATATAAAAAAGTTGGCATCGTTTCCCACGTGATTTAAACTCTATGAATAGTTCCGAGTCCAAGTTGGTAGAATCCATTTCATACTCCTTGTTATAAATGATAATATTCTTTAACTCTTTATTTACGAAATCATTATATAACTTTTTTGCTACTTTTCATATGAATAAAATTTTGTCTATCTTTTTAAGGTCAGAGCCTATTACAACAACAGACGAATTAAGGTAAAACTAAAGGACCTAGTCCTATATAGTAGAGAACTAAATCCTTCACTTAAATTATTTGTCTAACTTTCTGGTATCAGTGCAAGTCTACACCACTCGACTCTTCACATAGTCAGGATAGCATAGATAGATGTTTGCTTACTTAGTGAAATCCAATACTTTACGTCCTTGAATTTCACCTTTTTCCATTTTATCAAAGACTTCTACCGCTGTATCAACAGGAACAGTTTCAACAACCGGTACTACCAATCCTTGTGCACCAAAGTCGAAGGCTTCTTCTAAGTCTTTACGTGTACCTACAAGAGATCCAACAACACGGATACCATCTAGAACTGTTTTGACAATTGAGAGGTCCATATATTCAGATGGGAGACCAACCGCAACGACTGTTCCACCAGCACGTACACTATCGATAGCCTGATTGAAAGCAACCTTAGAAACAGCTGTTACAACAGCACTGTGTGTACCGCCAGTTTTTTCTTGGATATAGCCTGCTACATCTTCAACTTCTTTACCGTTCACCACTAAATCAGCACCAGATTCTTTAGCCAAATCAAGTTTATCTTGGTTGATATCAACAGCCACTACTCGTGCATTGAAAACTTTCTTGAAAAGTCTCTATACAAATTCGATAAGTACTATTTTTTCTGCTGATATAGCTATATTTCAATCATTCCCAAGATATCTATACTGTCTCACAAGTGTCTTGGAATCCGGTAGGCTGACTTCAAAATGGAAATAATGATTGCGTCCATCTCTGGCATTCTCTTTATTTAATAAAAAATAATTCTTTTGACTGATGGCCATCTCCCTCATAATATCATCCGTCAAAAAGGTTAAGGGAATATCCATGGCAGAATAGCGATAAAAGTCCTCTTCAAATTTTAAATAGCTAGCAGAAAAATAATCAATTTGAAGTTTATCATCATAAATTTTTCTCTTCCTCATCTATGTTTTCAACCCCCAAACTAATTTCTAATATATCCTTTGTTAGAATACATTTATGTCGCTTGCAAGATTTTATAGTAACTTGATTAAAATCCAAGTCAACCACATAGCCACTACATCTACAGCACCTACCTTGATCCTTTATCTGGAAATTTCCCAATAATTGACCTGAATAAAGCTGGTTTAATAAAGTAAACTTCTCTAAATCATCCAAATGACTCGTAAGATTTTCTTTAGTCTTATCTTCATGTAGGGAACTTGTGTGTTCCGACAAGAAAAAGCCCATCCACTTCATCATTCCCCTATCTTTATGTTCCCTAGCTGATTGAAAGGGAAGGTAACTACGGTCTATCATTTTAAGCCATCTAATCCCCCAGCCGAGTGTCCACCAATAAGCTTACTTCGAGCAAGACTCCTAGATGCCCCCTGTAAAGAAGTCGCTTTTTGAATGGTCGTAAAGCCAAATTCCTGACGAATACTATCTATAGCTGACTGAAGCCTTTCTTCTTTATCAATGTCATCTGGATTATCAAATAAAGAAAGAATTTGAAACCCTTCATCTACAAAATTTGCATAAGAGACACTCACACTTCGAACAGCCCCTCCTTGATATTTCTTCCTAAAGAGTGCAATGACATGTCCTATTAATATCCTTGTGTTATTAGCAGGTTCAATCTTCATCTGTGCTTGTAGCGAACGCTTGCCCTCTAACTTTGAAAATCCAATGCTAATGGAAACTTGACAAGCTTTCTTATGAGCTCGTCTTAACCTAATGGCTACCTGCTCCGCCATCTCTCTTAGAATCAATTCAATATCAGCTTGACGCTCATAGTCTCGTGGTAAGATTTGAGAATTTCCTAAGCCATGTGACTTTGGTTTATAAGGTTTATGAACATTACTCTCATCAATACCGTTAGCATGAAAAAAGAGGTCTAAACCTACAATACCTAACTCCTTTTTAAGAATATCAGGATTGCTATTAGCAAGTTCTCGAATGGAGCAAATTCCCAACTTGTTTAGCCGCTTCTCCATCCGCTTACCAATCCCCCAGAAATCAGTCATATGGGGAATATTCCAAACCTTACTCTCGACATCTTCATAGGACCAGTTGGCTCTCATAGTAGCCGTATGTTTAGCCTCATTATCAAGAGCTAACTTAGCCAATAAGGGATTGCTGTTAGACATTCCAACTGTCGAGTAAATGCCTGTCTCCCTCCAAATATCTCTTTGAATACGCCCTGAAATCATATCTAACTTATCTTTTCTAGTAACAGTCCTATCGGGAATAAAGTAATTCAGTGACGATGTGAGATCAATGAAACCCTCATCAATGGAATAGGGAAGAATATCTTCAACACTGGCATAATTCTGGAAAATGTGTTGAATCTGGATATTCTTTTTTATATAGAGATCCATTCTAGGAGGAACGATAAAGGTAACCTTGGCCCAAGATTCGATGTAATCTACAAAATCTCTATCCGTTGGAAGTCCCTGCTTTTTGGCATTATAATAATGAAACTTACGAGAATGAATGTCAAAAGGTAAGTCATAAGAACGACTAACATTTGACTTGCCAAAAACTTGCTTAAATATAGGGGAAGAGGCTAGTATCAAACCATTCGCATTTTCAGCCCTACTCATCACACATAGAGAGGTCTTAAGAGGGTGCAGTCCACGTTCAACACACTCCACACTTGCATAGAAAGATTTCATATCTACAAAAGCAATATCACTTTGCGGTTCTCTTGAATAATCAAAATATCCCATGCTTGCCCTTTCGTTAGTTTATAAACTAACACTAGTATAAATTATAACTTCTTATATTTCAAGTATTTTCCATAAAAAAATAACAACATCCCTTCTAGAATGTTGTTATCCTTCTATTTTTTCCCTTTAACTTGGTCTGTGGCAACATCTTCGCCAAACCACTTGTTAGAAATCTTTTGGAATTCTCCTTTTTTATAAAGGGTTCTAAATCCTTGATTGATTTTTTTGATCAGTGTCTTATCTGCTTTACGAGCACCTACAGCAAAGCTTTCACCTTCATAACCAGCAGGCATAACATTATACTGATCCAGAACCCCTGATTTTTCTAAGTAGTAATTAGCATACACACGGTCAATCAATAGACCGTCAATACGTCCACTATCAAGGTCAATCAAGGCTTGAGTAAAGGTCGAATATTGGACTGCTTTTTGGTTGGCAACGATATCCTTCAAAATCTTCGGAGAAGCATTGAAAGCATCATAACCGGAAGACCCTGCTTGGGCACCTAAGGTTTTACCTGACATTCCAGCAACAGAATCAATTCCCGAAGACTTTTTGGTTACCAGTACTTGTTCATTGACCATATAAGGTTCCGTGAAGTCCGCAGACTGCTTACGCTCATCCGTGACCGAATAACCATTCCAAATGAGGTCAATTGTCCCATTCTTCAGTTCTGTTTCTTTCATATCCCAGTCAATAGCCTGCCATTCAACATCGATACCATACAATTTAAAGACTGCAGTTGCAAGATCAATATCAAAACCAACATAGCTACCATCCTTTTCCTCATATCCCATAGGAACAAAGGTCGCATCAAAACCAATTTTGATTTTCTTTTCTTTGGTATAGGTTTGCCACTGATCTTTCTGAGTTGCAAAATGTGAGCGCGAGCTACAAGCTGATAGCGCAAACAAAGGCAAAATGACAAGACAGCCAAGCAAAACTGTTTTTACTATTTTTTTCATGGAAAATCCTCACTATTTTGGATTGATAGTGACAATCTCATCGGCGATGTGCTGTGCAAACTGCATATCGTGAGTGATAACAATTTGCGTAATCCCAGTCTCACGATTCTGCAAAATCAATTTCTCCACTTCTTGACGCAACTCAGGGTCAAGAGCTGATGTTGGTTCATCATAGCCGACAATTTTCGGATCAATCATCATAGCACGCGCAAATGCAACACGTTGTTTTTGTCCCCCAGAAAGAGAGTAAGGATAAGCATTTCCGTGAGCTCCAAGGCCTAAACGGTCAAGCAGAGTTTGAGCTTTTTTCTGAGCATCCTCCTTAGACATTCCCATCGTCTTAATTGGCGAAAGCGTTAGATTGTCTAAGACTGTTAAATGTGGAAACAGTTGGAAATCTTGGAAGACAAAACCGAGCAAATTACGACTTTCCATCTGATCCAAAGGAATCTCTTCATTTTCATAAATAATTTGTCCTGAATCAATGGTTTCAAGTCCTGCTAGCATACGCAAGAGAGTCGTTTTACCACCACCAGATGGTCCAACAATAGCTAAGATTTTTCCCTCTTCGACAGTTAGGTTATAGTTATCAAAAATTTTGTGTTGACCAAATTGCTTGGAAATATTTTTTAATTCTAACATAAGGTCTCCTATTTATAATAGTTGAATTTCTTTTCGATGTTTTTCGAAGCCACAGTCACAACACCCACAAGGATAAGATAAATAGCTCCGGCCACAAACATCGGTGCTAAGGTCGCATCACGGTTCGCAGCGGTACGACTTTCCAAAAGAAGGTCTCCAACCCCAAGAACATAAACCAATGATGAATCCTTAACCAAGTTAATAATCTCGTTAAAGATACTTGGCAAGACAATCTTGACTACCTGAGGAAGGATAATGTAGCGGATGGTTTGGAAAGGACTAAGTTTAAGCATTTTTGCTGCTTCGTATTGTCCTTTCGGAATAGCCAAGATTCCTCCACGGAAAATCTCTGCGAAATAAGCTGCATAATTAAGCGTAAAAGCAAGAATAGCAGCTGGTAGACGATCGAAGACAATCCCAACACTTGGAAGAACGTAATAAACGAAGATCAATTGTAAAAGGAGAGGCGTTCCACGCATAATCCAAACGTAAAGGGTTAATAACCAATTTAAAGGTTTGAATTTAATCTGCATTAAGAAAGCAAGTACAATCCCTAATGGAATCGACAGTACGATAACAATGAAAAATACTTGAAGTGTGACTACCGCACCGTTCAAAAGGGCTGGTAATACTTCCAAAACGTATGACATATAAACTCCTATAATTATTTAGTATTATTGAATATTATACCAATTTTTTTGAAAAAATGATATAAGATTTTGAAAATAGTAAAAAGGAGTGTGACTAGACCCAATTTTCAAAATGAGTTCATAATCACACTCCTGGGAGACTTAAATAGTCTGTCCTGAGAAACAAACAATACTTAAGTCTAGCATCCCTAAAGCTTATTTTAGATTTTCTTAACAAATTCAGATTTAAGTTTCATAGCGCCAAAACCATCAATCTTACAATCAATGTTATGGTCACCTTCAACCAAACGAATATTTTTAACACGTGTGCCTTGTTTAATATCTTTTGGCGCACCTTTCACTTTCAAATCTTTAATAACTGTAACAGTATCACCGTCAGCAAGACGTGTTCCATTGCTATCAAGAACCACAAGTCCTTCTTCTTCTGCAACTTCGTTTGGATCCCACTCATAGGCACATTCAGGACATACAAGCAAGATTCCATCTTCATAAACATACTCTGAGTTACATTTTGGACAATTTGGTAATGACATAATTCTCTCCTAAGATTGTGATATAGATACTATTCTACTTTAGATTTCCCAATTAAGCAAGGGTAAAAAGGATAAAAACAAACAACATCCCTTACATTGTAAGAGATGTTGGTATTTTTATTCAACAGTAACTGATTTAGCCAAGTTACGTGGTTTATCGACGTCGAGTCCACGATGGAGTGTCGCAAAATAAGCAATCAATTGTGTCGGTACAACCATTGAAATTGGTGACAAGTAAGGGTGGACATTATTAAGAACGATGTCATCACCTTCTTTAGCAACATTTTCCTCAGCAATAGTCAACACTTTAGCACCACGAGCAGCTACCTCTTGAATATTACCACGAGTGTGGCTAGCAAGAACAGCGTCAGACAAGAGCGCAATAACAGGTGTACCATCTTCGATCAAAGCAATCGTTCCGTGTTTCAACTCACCTGCTGCAAAACCTTCACATTGGATATATGAGATTTCTTTCAATTTAAGACTGGCTTCCATAGCAACATAGTAATCTTGACCACGACCAATATAGAAAGCGTTACGTGTTTCTGCAAGAAGAGCTGCTACTTTCTCGTCAATAACTTCTTTTTCAGAGAGTGTTGATTCGATAGATTGTGCTACAAGTGACAATTCATGTACCAAGTCGAAAGCTTTAGCTTTTTCATTACCATTAGCTTCACCGACTGCTTTAGCCAAGAAGGCAAGAGCTGCAATCTGAGCGGTGTAAGCTTTAGTAGAAGCTACGGCAATTTCTGGTCCAGCATGAAGAAGCATTGTGTGGTCAGCTTCACGAGAAAGGGTAGATCCCGGAACGTTTGTCACTGTCAAACTTGGAATACCCAACTCGTTAGCTTTAACAAGAACCTGACGGCTATCTGCTGTTTCACCTGATTGACTAATAAAGACAAAGAGAGGTTTCTTGCTAAGGAGTGGCATACCATAACCCCATTCAGAAGAAATACCAAGTTCAACTGGTGTATCTGTTAATTCTTCAAGCATCTTCTTAGAAGCAAAACCAGCATGATATGATGTTCCTGCCGCAAGGATATAGATACGATCAGCCTCTTGAACAGCCTTGATAATATCAGCATCTACAGTCACTTGTCCCTTGTCATCTGTGTAGGCTTGGATAAGCTTACGCATCACTGTTGGTTGCTCATCGATTTCTTTGAGCATGTAGTAAGGGTATGTGCCTTTACCAATATCAGAAAGGTCAAGTTCAGCTGTATAGCTATCACGTTCTTTAACAGTACCATCATAATCTTGGACTTCGACACTATCAGCTTTCACGATAACTAACTCTTGATCGTGAATTTCCATGTATTGATTAGTTTCGCGAATCATAGCCATGGCATCTGAGCAGACCATGTTATAGCCATCACCAAGACCAATCAAAAGTGGTGATTTGTTTTTTGCCACGTAAATTGTTGAGGCATCTTCAGAATCCATGAGAGCGAAGGCATATGATCCACGGATAATGTGAAGAGCTTTCTTGAATGCTTCAAGAGTTGACAAACCATCTTCTTCAACAAATTTTCCAATCAAGTGAACTGCAATTTCAGTATCGGTTTGACCTTTGAAATGATGACCAGAAAGGTATTCTTCCTTAATTTCAAGATAGTTTTCAATAACACCATTGTGAACCAAAACAAAACGTTCTGTTTCTGAGCGGTGTGGGTGAGCATTATCCTCTGTTGGTTTACCGTGAGTTGCCCAACGAGTATGTCCGATACCTGCAGTACCTTCTACTCCTTCAGTTTTAGCAGCAAGTTCCGCAATACGGCCAACAGCCTTAACCAATTGACTAGATGCTTCGCCAGCTACAAAGATACCAGCCGAATCATAACCACGGTATTCTAGCTTTTCAAGTCCTTGAATCAAGATATCAGTTGCATTTGTGTTACCTACAACACCAACAATTCCACACATATTTTCAATAATAACCTCAGATCAAAGAGGTCATGTCTCCTTCATTTAAAATTGGTATAGTCAATAAGCTCTTTAAAAAGCTTAACGAGGACAGTATATTCGATATATTTGACATTGTCAAGCATAAAAATTGGTATAGTCCTAAAAAGACCTTTTACTCGCCTCTTATCCTAAGGAATAATCCTTAAAATATGCTATAATAAGGCTATGCGAATTCAACAATTACATTATATTATCAAAATCGTCGAAACCGGCTCAATGAATGAAGCTGCAAAACAACTTTTCATTACGCAACCAAGTCTTTCAAATGCTGTTCGTGATTTGGAAAGAGAAATGGGAATTGATATCTTTATCCGTAACCCCAAGGGAATCACTTTAACCAAGGATGGAGTTGAATTTCTCTCTTATGCACGTCAGGTAGTGGAACAAACGAATCTCTTGGAAGAACGCTACAAGAGTCACACAGAAACACGTGAATTGTTTAGTGTTTCCTCTCAACACTACGCTTTTGTTGTCAATGCCTTCGTTTCACTTCTCAAGAGAGCTGATATGACACGTTACGAGCTCTTCTTACGCGAAACACGTACTTATGAAATCATTGAGGACGTTAAGAACTTCCGTTCAGAGATCGGTGTTCTCTTCCTTAACAGCTATAATCGAGATGTCTTGACTAAGATGTTTGATGACAACCGCCTCACATATACCAGTCTCTTCAAAGCTAGACCCCATATCTTTGTCAGCAAGTCAAACCCATTGGCTAAGCATGAAGTTGTCTCTTTGGAAGATTTAGAAGAATTTCCATACCTTAGCTATGATCAGGGGATTCATAATTCCTTCTACTATTCTGAAGAGATTCTCTCTCAGATTCCCCATAAAAAGTCTATCGTGGTTTCAGACCGAGCGACACTCTTCAACCTATTAATCGGTTTGGATGGTTACACCATTGCTACAGGTATTTTAAATAGTAATTTGAATGGTGATAACATTGTCTCTATCCCACTTGGTATTGATGATGAAATTGATATTGTTTACTTGAAGCATGAAAAGGCAACCCTCTCTAAAATGGGAGAAAAATTCCTTGATAACCTCGTTAAAGAAGTCACTTTTGACAACTAATAGATGTTAGTCCCCAGCACATAATGTTGGGGACTTTTTATCGCCAAAACTATCCAATTCAAAGCACAAAAAAGAGCCTTTCGACTCTCATCATTATTTATAATTTTTATAGCTTGCCCAAGCTTCATCTATAGATAAGGTATCAGCATCTGTATATGAGCCTCTATAGCTGTTCCAAACAAGGCCACTTGTTGAACCAGTTGCTTGGGTAACTGGAGCTTGATCATAGGCAGTCAAACCATAGTATGCAATAATGCTATTTAATTTAGAAGCGTAAAGACTATCTGTAGCATAAGTCCCTGTCAGTGCCTGAGTGGCATCTGCATAACTACTTGTATTTGATTTCCAAGTACCTGCATAAGTAGATGACGTCATCAAAGCAGCATAATCTGCTAGGGAATCACTCAGACTTCCATAAGAACGGAAGGCTTCATCAATCTCATAAGTCTTTCCTGTACCGTCATCTTCCCAAGTACGCATAGTAACGGAGTTTCCATTATAAGAGCCCTTAATCCCAAAGAAGTTGTAATAAGGAGCTTGACTCAGACCTGACTGCCCAGAATTCGATTCAAGAATAGCTTGAGCAATTAGAACAGAAGCATAGATATTATAGTCTTGACCAATTTGTCTCGCAGTTTCACCGATATTACCTATAAAAGCAGTAGTCGTTTGGTTATAAGCAGCTTCAGCTTTAGCGTTGACACTGTTATCATTTTTTCTATCGGTTGTAAAAGCTAAGACTAAAAATAATGAACAAATAAAAGCTCCCACAATAAAAATCAAATACTTCTTTAAATGACGATACATACAACCCTTCCCTCATAAAAATTTCAATTATAATATTTTAATACTATTCTATCAGAAATAACACCACTTAGCAAGTTATAGGGATAGTTTCCCCTCAAAACTATCCCTAACAACACCTTTACATATCCTAAATAATAAGATACAATATGGGTAATTTTTAAGGAGATGAAAAATGAAAATCAAATCATTCTTACCTGGTATAAGTATTGCAATACTTATTTCGCTTGTAGCCTGGACTCTTGGAGTCTTATTTCCTATTATTGGAGGACCTGTCATTGGTCTTTTCATTGGCCTCTTATTTGGCATTGTAGTGGCAGACTCTGAAAAGCTCAAAACTGGGATGCAGTTTACATCAAAAAAAGTATTACAATACGCTGTTATTCTTCTAGGATTTGGGCTAAACCTTTCTCAAGTTTTCCAAGTTGGCTTAACCTCACTTCCTATCATTTTAGCCACTATTGCTACGGCACTCGTTACTGCTTACTTCATCCAAAAGCTATTTAGGTTAGATAGCGAAATTACTACTTTAGTAGGGGTTGGTTCTTCAATCTGTGGAGGTTCTGCTATTGCTGCAACTGCACCTGTAATCAAGGCAAAAGATGAATCTATTGCAACAGCAATCTCGGTAATTTTCTTTTTTAACATCTTAGCGGCTTTAATCTTTCCTCACTTGGGATCTTGGTTGGGACTTAGTAATCAAGGCTTTGCCATATTTGCTGGAACAGCTGTCAACGATACTTCTTCTGTAACTGCTACAGCTAGTTCTTGGGATAGCTTACATGGAACATCTATCCTAGAGCAAGCAACAATTGTTAAATTAACTCGAACACTTGCTATCATCCCTATAACTCTTGGTCTATCTGTATGGCAGTCACGAAAAGATAATACAAAGGAAGCATTCTCGCTAAGCAAAGCAGTGCCTAACTTTATCCTTTGGTTCCTTTTGGCCTCACTGATTACAACTGTTGCAATGTCACTCGGTGTAACACCTGCCGTCTTTTCACCATTAAAAGACCTTTCAAAATTTATGATTATTATGGCAATGACAGCTATCGGTTTCCAAACAAATCTCAAAAAACTAATCACTAAAGGAGGCTCAGCACTTCTAGTGGGAGGAGTCTGTTGGTTATTAATTAGTCTTGCTTCTCTTCTCATGCAAAAGATATTAGGACTTTGGTAAAAGACATCTAAAAAACTCACAATCTGGCTAAGACTGTGAGTTTTTATTATAGAATCATTTTTTATACTCAAAGACATAGGTTTGGATAACCTTATCCCCATCGTTTGTTACTTTCAAATCAACATTGTAGCTCTTAGTTTCACCGCTAATATCCTGAACCTTATAATCACCATCTTTTTTTACCGAAGAGGTAGTCTGTCCTGAATAATGCTTAACTTCAAGACCTGAAGCTCTATCTAGAGAAAAATTAATGAGCCCGTTTAAAGAATATAGCCCATACAAAATAAGACATAAAAAGCTCAGCGACACAAGGCTCACCAAATAATATTTAACAAAATCCCCCAATTTCAACCCCTGCTTACTCACTTAGTTATTATCTTCCTTTAACTTAACATTCTTTTTATTAGAGTATTTTCAAATTTTATTTTACACACATTTGGGTATTTTGTCAAATTATTTGATATTTAAAATAGAATCTAATTTTTCTATATACTAAAAGCCGTTAGTCATCTAACGGCAATTTTTTATTTCTGAAATAACGTATTCAAGACGGCTATAGAGACCAAGTAATAAGTCGTAACTTCGATTTTCATTTTCTTTCAAAACAGTGAAAACTGTTGTACTATAGGTAAATTCAAAGAAGTCATCTAATTCCTTGAGCCAGTCATCAATAACCCCTAAATTTTGATCAATGATTGCAAACAAACTTGGCTGATACCAGATTGTACCTTCGATATAAAGGTTTTTGTCAGATAATTTAGATAGGGATACTTTCAAGTCAGCAAGCTCTCTTTTAGCAAGATTTGGTTCAATCTTTAAATCAAAAAGCAAGCGTGCATCATGATTTAGAATATCGAGTTCTGCTTGAAGCAGTTGAATATAATGTATCGCTACTAAATACTGGTTCATGGGTCTCTCCTGATCATCTGAAAATCGTACTATTATTGTACCACTAAAGAATGAAAAAATGTAGTAATTATTTAATTTTTTACAGGATTTTTTTAGAAAAAATACGATGCTTTAAATTTCTGTTTAAAACTAATGACACTAACAATTTTCTAAGAGTTTAAGAAATGAAAGATTTTTTTAAAAAAAGAAAAACACTCACGAATGAGTGCATTTCTAGTATTAATGGCTAACCATTTCTTGTGCAATTTCAAAGCCACTAAGTTTTCCAGGATAGTAAGTAGGCCAATTATCCATTTCTTTTAGAATCTCATCTTGGCTACTATTTCCAAAGAAAATATGGAAATGTGCTGAACTTGTTGGATCTATTTGATGATCTGAAAATTGGACATACTGGTAAGGGTTATCTGCTGCTTGACTGTCAGTTGCTGTAAAGAGATAACGGACACCTTTTTTACCAGAAGTATAGGTCAAAATCTTATAACCATCATAACGATAAGTGTGTGTCACACTGCTTCCATCAGTCTTAGTGAAAGTCATGGTCATCTTTTTACCATCAATAGCAATTTTAGAAACATCTGTTTGATAGCCCTTAGTGTAGTATTCTTTATACTCTTGTGCTGTTTTATCCTTATTCAATAGAGATTTGTATTCAAATACTTGATCTAAAGTACCATCTTGAAGATAAGGATAAACCGATTGCCACTCACCAGACCAATCCGAAAGTTCTCTATCTTTAACATCTTTGTCATCGAAGTAACCATTTTGAACCGTTTTCTTGTCATCACTTCCCGTTTCAGGTTGGATAGCTTTACCTTCAACGTCCGTTGTTAAACGAAGATTTTTTAGGTTCTCAGTCATAACACTGACATAGTCTTCACCTTTTTTCAACTGTTCCTTAGTTAGTGATTCAATTGGATTTAAAACCGCTGTCTTAACTCCTACTTCGTTAGCTAAGGTTTTAGCAACACTACTTGAAGCATTTTCCTCAAAATAGATATAGTTAATATCATATTCTTTGACATACTTAGAAAGGCTAGCGATACGTTTTGCAGAAGGGTCGGACTCAGCTGAAACACCTAAAATTGGTACCTGTGTCAAACCGTAATCTAAGGCAAGGTAGGCAAAAGCTGCGTGCTGAGTAACAAAACTTTTCTGTTTTGCTTGACTAAAGGCTTCAGTATACTCCTTATCCAAAGTCTTTAATTTTTTAAGGTATTTCTCGGCATTGGTTGTAAAGACTGCTTTTTTATCTGGATGCTGAGCAATCAAACCGTCTCTAATAGTTTCAACTAATTTTTGAGAACGTTTAGGTGAGAGCCAAACATGGGGATCATATTCGTGGTGATGTTCTTCTCCACCATGATCATGATCTTCTTCCTCTGTTCCAGGTAAAAGAACCATGCCTTGACTTGCCTTAATGACTTTTGTATTTTTTGTGTTGATAGACTTTTCAACTTTTGGAACCCAGGTTTCC
The DNA here is from genome assembly GCF_965119505.1 of Streptococcus sp. Marseille-Q6379. Lineage (NCBI taxonomy): Bacteria > Bacillati > Bacillota > Bacilli > Lactobacillales > Streptococcaceae > Streptococcus > Streptococcus sp. Marseille-Q6379. The sequence goes on from NZ_CBCPLV010000002.1 coordinate 254,738, forward strand.
ATATTTTCATTTAGGTAGACAAAAGTGTCTGCTTTTTCAATGTCAGCGACATTCTTAGTAGATGGTTGGAAATCGTGGGCTTCACTTCCAGCAGGAATGAGATAAGACACCTCTCCCTCATCTCCTACAACCTGCTTGGTAAATTCATAAACAGGGTAAAAGCTCGTCACAACTTTCAAATCACCATTTCCTTTTGAACCGTGGTGACTAGTCGTATAATAAATACCTGCACCAGCAGCTAAAACAACTGCTGCTAATCCTGCTAGGCCAAAAATGCGTTTCTTTTTCATGATATTCCTTTCAAAATACTTAACCAGTTAATAGTTTACTGGTTAAGTATACCACACTTCATTTATTTTGCAAGTCCTAAAATAAAAAAATTGAAATATTTCGACGAGAAAGAATTATTTGATATACTGGAAATATCATTTGGAAAGTAGGTTATACATGTTTCGAAAATTAATCCTATATCTTTTTTTATTGCTTTCAGCCATAGGCCTGACTTATGATACGCAATCATACACTTCAGGCGCTTTGTCTGGTTCGGCATACGGTATTATTGGACTATCAACACTGATTGCCTTATGTTATATCGTACCAGGAATATTTCTGATTCTGTACTTAGGCAAGAGATGGCAGGTGAAACCACTTGTTCTCATATTTGCTCTAATTGGTGGAGTCTTTATCACAGGATGGATAGCTGGTTATGCCAATACCATTTCTCACGACTGGGTGACTGCCCATCTTTCTTCAAAGAGCTTCTTCTACCGCTTTGAGGATGCCCTTATGGCTCCCCTAGTTGAAGAACCCCTAAAACTGGCAGCTTTTCTCTTTGCTATCTATATGGTACCAACGAAAAGTTACAAGGGGATCTTGCTTGTTGCTATTACGGCAGGTCTTGGCTTCCAGATTAGTGAAGACTTCTCCTATATTCTTTCAGATTTGCCTGATGGTTTTTCTTATACGATTTCAGGTATTCTTGGACGAACTATTGGTGCCGTATCGTCTCACTGGCTTTACACATCCTTCCTTGCTATGGGACTAGTCCTTATATGGCGTTCCCGTCAAAAACTCATTAATTCTAAATACAGTCTTATTGGTATACTTTATGCTTGCGGTGCTTTTGCTGCACACTTTGCTTGGAATTCACCTCTTCGAAATTTAGAAAGCGATTTGCCATGGGCATCAGGCCTTCTCATTTCACTCAATCTTTTCTTCTTTATTACGCTTTATCAGCTCCTCTCGAAACTGGATAAAGAAAACAAGTAATGTTTACAATACTAAAAAACCTTTCCAATTTTATGGAAAGGCTTTTTTGATGGCTTTAATCACTCATAGAAAAACGATTGGTCATCAAATTACTTGCATCATCTAAGACTTTTGCCAATAGATTATCTGTTTCTGACTGAATCTTATCACTAATTTTTTGATTTTCAGCTTCAAAATCAATACTCTCACCATTTGCTAAAGCAGTATCTACATGATTAATCATAGCATGGCCAAGAGCCATAGTTGTTTCTACATAAGCATCCAAATCAGCTTCATGCTGTTGGAAATGAGGATCACAGATAGCGGCAATCAAGCGATTACTCCAGTAGAAATTACCTGTATCCACTTTATCAGTTGTTTGACGGAAATAAGCAGGTGTTGTTCCGACTTGAGTCCAGAATGGCACCATTGTACCAAATGGCATTGATCCATAGGCTAACCACTGAATTCCTGTCGTTTCTGATGGTTTGTTAGGACGCATTTGCAAGAGTGCTGTTTGACTAGTACGGTTGATACCGATTGGACGGAATTGGCGTTGACTCACCGCATCTCCTTGAGGTCCATAAGGATCGTAAGGTGTATCTTGGTAATGAAGACTCAAGACATATTTAACATCTTCAACTGTAATTTTGCGGTATGGTTTTTGACACCATGGAATAAAGAATGATTTTGGATCATAATCTTTTTCTGGGTTCAAGAATTTCTGCATTGCCCAGGCACGTGGTGTATTATAATGACGATCCTTATCTCGTTGGCTACCAAAAGCATAACGTGGATTAAAGTGTTCATTAGAATAAGTCAAATCCAAGTGATGTTTATTAATAAAATCTCGAATGTCTGGTGAGGCTAAATAGTCGTCTGGATTTTCAAACTCATAGTGATCGATGCCAAGTTGGTTTGGGTTAGTAACATAGGCATCGTCTGGAACACGTCTTGCAATCCAATGGTGACCACCTATGGTCTCTAGCCACCAAATTTCTTCAGTATCTGAGAAAGCAATACCATTAGATTCGTAAGTTCCGTAAGTTTCAAGAAGTTTCCCCAAACGAAGGACACCTTCACGTGCCGTCTTGATATATGGCAAGACCAAAGTCAACATATCCTCTTCTCCAAAACCATCTTTAACAAGAGGATCAGCACCAAGTACACGCGCATTGGTGGTGATTGTTTCTGTTGCACTCATGGCAACATTAGCTGAGTTAATACCAGCTTCACCCCAGATACCGTCTTTACCAAGTGCATCTGGAACAGAAGTATAACGTAGAGGATTATCTGGCAAATCAATTGAAAAATTGCTAAGCACAGAGTGGTAGTGATGTGGTTGGTCTTCTGGGGTTACGACGAGAAATTCTTTAGGCGTAAAAACGCCTGATTGAGAATCCTCAGTACGTGCAATCATGGTAGAGCCGTCATATGAGGCTTTCTTACCTACTAAAATCGTTGTACAAGCCATAAAAGCTTCCTTTCTACTTACAAATCGTCCGCAATCTTATTGATTTTTCTGAGACGATGGTTAACACCACTCTTGGTCAGAGGAGGTTCTATACTATCTGCGATCTGCTGGATAGAGTAATCTGGGTTGGCAATACGGAGTTGAGCAATTTGGCGCAGCTCCACAGGTAAAATCTCCAAGCCAACCGTATCCATAATCTTGATAATATTATTAATTGTTTTCATACTAGCACTAATCGTTCTAGCAATATTAGCTGTTTCCGCATTATTGGCACGATTCAGATCATTTCTGGTCTCTCGCATAATTTTGACCTCTTCGAAGGTATCCTTAGAGTTCATTGCACCAATAACAAGTAGGAAGTCCATAATATCCTCAGCTTTTTGAAGATAGGTCACAAAACCATTTTTATGACTCAAAACCTTGGCATCGAGCATAAATTTTTTCATGAGAGAAGCCAAGTCCTCTGCGTGGTCTTGGTAAACGGAAAAAATCTCTAATTGATAACGGCCTTTTTCAGGATCACGAACTGTTCCAGTGGCCAAAAAAGCACCTCGTAAATAGGATCTTCCAGCTTCGTCATCTTCCATTACTGATGTTTCAATGCCTGTTTCAAAGCCAAAGAAAGAATCCGCCAATTGTAAATCGGACAAAATATCATTGACATGGTCAGCTACAAAAACCGTGTAAACACGATTTTTCTTGAGATTAGTCTTGTTGTGATGTCTCAATTCAGGATTACTCTGATAACGACTTTCCATTAATTGGTAGATATGTCTCGCAATCTTTGCATTTTCTGTTGAGATGGAAAGAGTCAATCCTTGGTTGGTCAATCCAACAGAACCAGACATCTTAATCAATGCCGACAATTCAGCCTTGTCTTTGCTTGAAGCTGCAATTATCTCTTCTTTAACCTTAATTGTGAAACTCATGACTTATTCCTCACTAGATGCATGAGCTCATCCACTACCAAGTCACCATGGTGGAAGGCACCACCATTTTCAAGTCGCAAAAAATTAGAAGACACAACTGTTTTTGCTTCACGACGTAAGCCCTCAAAATCATGCTCAACTTGAACAAGGTATTCATCAAATTTATTACTTGCCATGTATTCCTTAGGCACTTTCTTGATATTAACTAAGACATTGTCAATCACATCGGAGCCAAGATGACGATTAAGAACAGCCACATGGTCGGCATCTGAGAATTGCTCAGTTTCTCCGTACTGCGTCATAATATTACAAATGTATGTGACATCAGCCTTGGTCTCAATAAGAGCCTGACGAATCTCTGGTATCACCAGGTTGGGCAAAATCGATGTATAGAGAGACCCAGGACCTAAAACAATCATATCACTATTCATAATAGCATCAACAACCTTACGACTGGCCTTAGGCTCTTCATCATTATAGGTATTGGTCACATAAACGCGCTCAATCATGCCATCGTACTGGGCAATACTACTCTCACCTGCTACTTCATGACCATCTTGAAAAATGGCATGAAGCGTCAAGGCAGTCTCACTGGCAGGATAAATCTTACCTGTGATGTGGAAAAACTTCGTCAGAAGCTGCATGGCATTATAGGTAGATCCCTGCATTTCAGAAATTCCAGCGATGATTAGATTTCCGAGTGGATGACCGGCCAAAGCGCCATCGGTTTTATCAAAACGATATTGGAAAACTCTTTCATAAAGTTTAGGCATATCACTCATAGCTACCAAAACATTACGCAAATCCCCTGGAGGTGTCAGTTGCATGATATCACGCAAATCTCCTGAAGAACCGCCATCATCAGCTACAGTTACCACAGCAGTGATATCAACATCCTTATGGCGTAAACTACGAAGAATGACTGGAATACCAGTTCCCCCACCTATTACTGTAATTCTTGGTTTTTTCATGAACGATTCACCGTCTCCTTACGTCGATCCTTATCACGATGTGTTTCATTGACTGTCCAATCATTTTTTAGATCTTGGGCTAGACGATGTGCAAAAGCTACACTACGGTGTTGACCACCTGTACACCCAACAGCAATAGTAAGAACAGACTTACCTTCTTTTTTGTAGCCAGGTAAGATTGGTTTAATAAGCTGTTTCAAATGATTGTAAAAGTCTTCTGATTCTGTATGCTTCATGACGTAATCAAAAACCTCTTTATCCAAACCTGTGAGGTTACGAAGGGCAGGATCATAATAAGGGTTTGGCAAAAAACGGACATCAAAAACCAGATCTGCATCCAATGGCAGTCCATATTTAAAACCAAAACTCAAAACTTCAATACGGAAAGAAGATTGGTCTTGCTCAGATGAAAACTGTTCAGAAATAGCCTTACGAAGTTGACGCGGAGTCAATTCTGTCGTATCAACTACGTTTTGACTTAAACTCTTAAGCGGTGACAAAAGCTCACGCTCTAACTTGATGCCATCCAAAACACGGCCATCTGCCGCCAGTGGGTGACTACGACGTGTCTCTTTGTAACGAGAAACCAATTCACCATCCGTAGCGTCCAAGAAAAGAATCTTGAAATTAAGTTCCTCATTGCTCTCCAATTTATCCAAAATATCGTTGATTTCATCGAAGAACAAGCGACTTCGCATATCAACGACAAGAGCAATCTTATCTGTCTCTTCACTATGTTTTACCAATTCGATAACCTTTGGTACCAAAGAAGGTGGCATATTATCAATAGTGAAGTATCCAATATCCTCAAAGGATTGAATCGCTACAGTCTTACCTGCCCCGCTCATCCCTGTTACAACAACTAAATTAATTTTTTTCGTTCCCATGAGACTCCCTTTCTAGTCTTTCTTCTTTCAAGACACGAATATCGTCTGACATTTTTTCAACTTGTTGGCTAACCCCCATAATCATTTCTGTCTGCAATTTTTGAATTGTCAAAAGATCTGATTGGTCTTGTTGCACCAAGTGATCAATTTTTTCATGTAAAAGTCGGATTTCTTCCTTTGATTGTTTATTGACGTTATAGTCATTTCGTGCTTGCAATCGATCGTAATCCGATGCCCGATTCTGACTCATCATAATCAATGGTGCCTGAACGGCAGCTAGAGTGGACAAGGCCAAATTCAACAGAATAAAAGGATACTTATCAAAGGCAATCCCAAAGGGTTGAACAACATTCAGCCCCATCCAAATAGCCATAAAAGCAACAAATGACAAGATAAAAGTCCAAGATCCACCAAATCGGGCCACTTCATCCGCCACTTTTTGACCAAAAGTAATTCGACTATCCAATTGTTCCTGGACATCCTGGTCCTCGTAGAGCAAACTCTTGGTCACATCATGAACTGTTTCACGCACGTGCTCATTTTTCTCATTAGCATTTGCGATAATCTCGTCGAGAAAAACTAACCTATAATCCAAAAGGCTAATATTACTAATGAAATCATGTCCTTGTAAATCAGGATAATCTTTTTTCAAAAGCACCTGCAAACGACTATTTAGTCGTTCGAAATAGGAGCCATCGGTTTCATCGAACCACTCTTTAGAGATATAATCCTGAACTCTCTTAACCTGCATATTTTCGCCTTCTTTCTAGGCTCTATTATACCATATTGAAAGCTTAAACGTTCAATAGATAAAGGAAAAGAGTCCAAGACTAACCTCAGACTCCTCATTATTGGGACAATTAATTTAACATCTTCTTATTGGTAATTCAAAGTCCAGTAGTAAGTACCATCACCTGCGACAACACAAGCCACTGCAGCTTGAGTAGCATCTGGACTCATGAGAAGTTCACGAATACCACTGCTCAACCATTTATTTGCAACAACTGAACCATCAGATTCACGACGGTAAACAATACCGTCACTGTTGTAAGTATGTGAAATATCTTTGGCGTGTGGAAGAGTTGTGCTATTGTAAAGATCATCAGACCATGTAAGCGCTGGTAAACCGGCAGCTGTACGTTGAGCATTGATTTCATTAAAGGCAGCCTTAGCTGAATCAACTTCAACATAATCAGAGTTTTCAGTTGGTTCTACATGATAAATAAATTTAACATATCCAAATTCAACATCACTATATTTTTTGTCGTCAACACCGCTCTTGAGATTAGCTGTAATAACATAGTCACGTGCCCAAGCACTGCCCTTAGAAGCGTTGAAGTTGTCAACATCTTCAATTTCCCAAGTTACATTACAATCCCAGCCAGCATTGTCTATGAATTTTGGAGCAAGATTATTAATGACATAGTCTTTGAATTCATCAACATTTTGGAATGGAAGAGCTTCTCCCGCTTTACCAGTACCAACTACATTTTCAGAATACAACTTAACACTTGATGCGTTGTCATCGTACATGTATTCGTCGTTTCCTGCTGGTTTATGGAAATCTGGATCAAGCTCAGGGTCATCATTGGCAGTACCATTGTAGAGTTTCCACTTGCCATCAACCCATTTGTAGTAACCATCGATACCACGCGCATTTTCCTCATCAGTCATAGCGACACGGTAGTAATACGTACCGTTGTCATCTACAAATCGTGGGTCTGAGTGCATGCGATAATCTGTTGGTGGCAATGTTGGTTTTGGCAACTTATCATAGTCAATGTTTGTTTCAGGCGCATATGGTGGTTTTTCAAGTTCAGGAGCTTCAGAACTTGTTTCTGATGTTGAACCTGTCTCTGAAGTTGCTGTTGAAGAAGATTCAGAAGTTACAGTCGAACTTGAGTTACCAGTTGAAGCCGCTTCTGAAGTTGAAGCTACAGTTGACGCTGCTTCTGAACTTGCTGATGAAGTTGAGTCAATAGTTGAAGCTACTTCTGAGCTTGCTGATGACGTTGAAGCTACAGTTGACGCTACTTCTGAACTTGCTGATGAAGTTGAGTCAACAGTTGAAGCTACTTCTGAGCTTGAAGACGAAGTTGAATCTACAGTTGACGCTACCTCTGAACTTGCAGACGAAGTTGAATCTACAGTTGAGGTTAGCTCTGAACTTGCTGATGAAGTTGAATCCACAGTTGACGCTACTTCTGAACTTGCTGATGACGTTGAATCTACAGTTGAAGTTGTTGGAGCTTCAGAATCTGTGCTTGAAGCCTTAACAAGTACCCACTTACCATTTGAATAATAGTAGTAATCGCCATTATCTTTCAAATAATAGTGAGTACCATTTTCGTAACGGTAGTGAGGGTCATTTCTCAAAACCTCATAACCTGTCGTTGGTGTATTGTTAGAACCACTATTGTTGTTATTATAGTCACCACCACGAACCCAGCGTCCGTTATAGTTAACATAGTAGCTACCATCACTCAAGATGTAGTACAAGTAACCATTGCTATAGCGGTAAGTACCTGATTCGTTGTAGTTGTTGTAACCAGGATTATAGTTGTTATAGCCATAATTATAGTTATAATTATAGCCATAGTTATAGTTTGAATAGTAATTATTGTAACCGTAGTTATAGCCATAATTGTAATTATAGCCTGGATAATAACCATTGTATCCGTAGTTATAACTATAGTTTGGATAATAGTTGTTATTCCATGGATTATAAGAATAGTTATTATAGTAACCTCGGCCATAATAACTATCGGCCTGTGCATGATCATTACCAACTACCGTTGGTGCTAATATTGCTGCCCCTAAAACAGCGCACGAAAATAGACGTAAACTTTTTCTCATTGTCTTTATCCCCTTTTTTAAAAACAAATATACCTTTTATAAGCAAGCGCTTACGCTTCTGTTTATACTTTAATTGTAGGAGATAATACTTCTATTGTCAAATTATTTTAATAATAGAAGTTTCTAAGAACAGACCAATAAAAAACTAACAATGACCTTACTTTTACTTGTAAAAAATAATTGATCAGCTTTCTTTTACACCCTAAAGACAGGTGTTTTAACAAAATAAAAAAGCCCTTAACATAAGGACTTTTAGCATGATATTAACGATTATCAATATTTTCTGGGTAAAGATCGTGATTAAAAAGACGTTGCTCTGCCATCTTTTCATACTTAGTTTCTGGACGGCCATAATTATAATAAGGGTCAATAGAAATACCACCACGAGGTGTAAATTTACCCCAAACTTCTAAGTAACGAGGGTTCAAAAGCTCCACCAAATCTTTACCAATGGTATTAATACAGTTTTCATGGAAATCTCCGTGATTACGGTAACTAAAGAGGTAAAGCTTTAGAGATTTAGACTCAACGCAGAGCTGGTCTGGAATATAAGAAATATAGATACTTGCAAAATCAGGTTGGCCAGTAATAGGACAAAGTGACGTAAATTCTGGACAGTTGAATTTGATAAAGTAATCATTATCAGTGTGACGATTATCAAAAGACTCCAAGACTTGTGGAGAGTATTCAAAAATATAAGGTGTCTCCTTATTACCAAGGAGAGTGAGGTTTTTCATTTCTTCTTGTTGTGACATTTTTCTTCCTTCGTTATTAATTTTTCTAGACCTTTATATAGTCGATTTTTAATCTAAATTTCTAATCTTAATCATCAAAAAAGTCAAAATACTATCAATTCTAATCTTATAGACTGTGAAGATTAGACACCACGCTCATTATCATAGAGTAGGGTATGAAGCTGAGGGAGGACACGCACATTCCCCCACGAATTATCAGCAGCTACAGTCTCCCACAGTTCTTTTAGGCGATCTAATTGATGTTGGACAATATTACCCTCTGCTTTAGGTTCAGGATTACCAGCTGAAAGAAACATGACATCTGGCTGATAACGTTCCTGAATCATTTTAGCAAAGGCTAAATCTGCATCATCGAAAACAGGAACCTTGAAGGTAACTTTATCAGGATCAAGCTGAGAAACAATAAAGTCAAGGGTTTCCATATTGACTTCCATCTTGGATGATGGTGGTTTAGGACTTAAGGTTACTTGGTCAATATCCTTTAGCCACTCCTGCCAGCGAGAACCCTGTGTTTCAACGGCCAGGGTTACGCCTCTTGCCTTGAGTTTTGAAACGAGTTCAGCCATATTAGCCGCTAGCAGAGCTGGGTTTCCTCCTGATAGAGTAACATAGTCGTAAGTTCCTAGAGCATCCAAAGCTTCAATGACTTCGTCAGCTGTCATACGAGTTGGTTTCTCTGAACCATCCCAAGTGAAGGCAGAATCACACCAATCACAGTGGTAATCACATCCTGCGGTCCTTACAAACATGGTTTTTTGACCAATTGCTCGCCCTTCCCCTTGAAAGGTTGGTCCAAAAATTTCAAGTACTGGCAGTTTGAGTACACGTTCTCTAGTCATCCAACCACTCCCGTCTAAACTCTGCAAAGGCTGTTGGTGTTTCATAAAGGCGTACATATTCCAAACGAAGCCCTCTCTCCTCTGGCAGATGTTGACTCGTCATCTGGAAAATCCAGAAAACCATATTTTCCGCAGTTGTGTTCATATAAGGCAGAGTCTCATTGAGATAACGGTGATCCAGATGAGGTTCCAAATGATCCTTGTAAATGCTCTTAAGGTCACCAAAATCATAGGTCATGCCACGCTCATCCAAGTAACCACTCACTGCTATTTGAAGATGGTAGGTATGACCATGAAGCGATTTGCATTTGCCTTCATAATGAAAGAGATGGTGGGCAGCATCAAAAGTAAACTCTTTAGAAACCATTGTACGGTGAGAATTGTAAACCAAAGACTCACCTGTTTCTTTTTTGATTTCTTTCGGTGCAAAGAACATTAAGCTTCTCCTCTTTCTGCTAGATATTTTTCAAGTCCTTTTTGACGCAAATGGCAGGCAGGACATTCCCCACAACCAGTCCCAATAATACCGTTATAACAAGTCAGCGTTTTTTCACGAACGTAGTCGAAAGCTCCAAGTTGGTCAGCCAAAGCCCAAGTCTCAGCCTTATCTAACCACATGAGAGGAGTTTGGATAACGAAATCATAGGCCATGGCAAGATTAAGTGTAACATTAAGCGATTTGACAAAAACATCACGACAGTCTGGATAACCGGAAAAGTCTGTCTCACAAACTCCCGTAACAATGTCAGTGATACCACGTTGCTTAGCCAGAACAGCTGCAAAAGAAAGGAAGAGATGATTACGGCCATCTACAAAGGTATTAGGAACTTCTCCTTCTTCTGCCTCAATCTCAATATCAGATGTTAGGGCATTTTCAGTAATTTGACCAAGCAAAGACATATCCAAAACATGGTGTTTGAGGCCTTGTTCTTGTGCAATCTCTTTAGCTACTTCAATTTCCAAGCTATGGCGTTGTCCGTAAGCAAAAGTAACTAATTCAACTGTTTCATAATGTTTTAGAGCCCAAAAAAGGCAGGTAGTAGAATCTTGACCGCCACTAAAGACGACCAAAGCTGATTGACGTTTCATAATATTCCTCTTTATTCGTGACGTTTGAGACACATAAAAAGGCTCCTTGAGGGAGCCAAAAAAAAACGCCAGTAATGGTTTTTTTTAGCGATGGTGTCTCCCAAACATCGAAAATGATTTATCTTTAATAGTTTATCATAGTTGAGAAAAAAAGAAAAGAGCCAAGGCTCCCTTCCTTAATCAATCTCAGCGATAACTTCGATTTCAATTTTAACATCTTTTGGCAAACGAGCCACTTCTACTGCAGAACGTGCTGGGAAATCAGATGTAAAGGCAGTTGCATACACTTCGTTAAATGGAACGAAATCGTTAATGTCACTTAGGAAGCAAGTTGTTTTGACAACGTGGTCAAAGTCTGTACCAGCTTCTGCCAAAATAGCCCCAACATTTTTAAGAACTTGTTCTGTTTGTTCTTGAATTGTTTCGCCAATGATTTCACCTGTTTCTGGTGACAATGGTACTTGACCAGAAGCGAACAAAAGATTGCCAACGATTTTACCTTGAACATAAGGTCCGATTGCTGCTGGTGCTTTATCAGTATGAATAGTTTTTGCCATGATAGTTCTCCTTTGAGTAATATGTTGCTATTATAACAAAATATTCTGAAAATTGAAACATATAATTCCAAAAAGAAAAGAATCAGCACTAGGCTAATCCTTCTCCTACTATTTCAGATACTTTTTGACATAGCTATAGTAGTCTGGTTTTTCTTTTTTATTAAGTGCAAAGAGCATTTGACCCTTAATAGGTTCTTTCTCATCATTTGGTTGTAGAAAAAGAGCAACCTCTTTGGATTTAGTAGGGAAAAATACCGTATAAGACGTCTCTTTCCCCTGATCTATTACTTTTAGCGAATAATAGGTAAAGTCATCTTTAGACTTGGGACCATCCACTGTATAGTTATAATTCTGCTCACCAATCTTGACCTTATCTTTCTTGAAGGCAATCGTATAATCCTTCTTTAAGGCATCTTGTGCCTGCCATTCACCCTCTAGTGAGGGTGCAGGCTTGCTACAAGCTACCATCGAAACCATACAAAGTAAGGCCAAAAGACCAAGAAACCATCTTTTCATACTTTTGCACTCCTAGAGAATTTTACTTATGGTTTGATACGGTGCAACATACGTGGGAATGGAATAGCTTCACGAATGTGTTTTGTGCCAGCTACGAAAGTAACCATACGTTCAATACCGATACCAAAACCACCATGTGGTACTGAACCATATTTACGAAGGTCAAGGTAGAATTCGTATTCTGAACGGTCCATTCCGAGTTCATCCATTTTTGCTACAAGGGCATCGTAATCATCTTCACGCATTGAACCACCGATGATTTCACCATAACCTTCTGGAGCCAAAAGGTCTGCACAAAGAACGCGCTCTGGATTACCAGGAACAGGTTTCATGTAGAAGGCCTTAAAGCTTGCTGGGTAATTAACGACGAATGTTGGAACACCAAAATAGTTTGAAATCCAAGTTTCGTGCGGTGAACCGAAGTCATCCCCATGTTCGAGGTGCTCGTAATCTGTATCTTCATCATTTTCATGTGCTTGAAGAAGGTCGATAGCTTCATCATAAGACACGCGCTTGAATGGCTCAGCAATGTATTTCTTAAGAAGATCCACATCACGTTCAAGGATATCAAGAGCTTGTGGCGCACGATCAATCACACCTTGAATAAGTGCTTTAACATAAGCTTCTTGCAAGTCAAGTGACTCATCATGTGTCAGGAATGAATACTCAGCATCCATCATCCAGAACTCAGTCAAGTGACGACGTGTTTTTGATTTTTCAGCACGGAAAACAGGACCAAAGTCAAAGACACGACCAAGAGCCATTGCACCAGCTTCAAGGTAAAGCTGACCAGATTGGCTTAGGTAAGCAGGAGTACCAAAGTAATCTGTTTCAAACAATTCTGTTGAATCTTCAGCAGCATTTCCTGACAAAATTGGACTATCAAATTTGATGAAACCATTTTTATCAAAGAATTCGTATGTTGCGTAAATAATCGCATTACGAATTTGTTGGACAGCCATTTGTTTACGTGAACGCAACCAAAGGTGACGATTATCCATCAAGAAGTCAGTTCCGTGTTCTTTTGGTGTGATTGGGTAATCATGTGATTCACCGATGACTTCTACTGCTGTCACATCCAACTCGTAACCAAATTTTGAACGTTCGTCTTCTTTAACCACACCAGTCACATAAACTGATGTTTCTTGGCTAAGGCGTTTAACAGTATCAAATTTTTCAGTACCTTCTTCTTCACCATATTTTTCGATGAAGTTAGGCTTGAAAGCCACAGCTTGGAAGAAGGCAGTCCCGTCACGCAATTGAAGAAAGGCCAATTTTCCTTTACCTGATTTGTTAGCTACCCATGCACCGATAGTGATTTCCTCACCCACATGTTTAGGCACATCAATAATTGAAACTAATTGTTTAGACATGTAATTACTTCTCTTTTCTTTTAATCTATATTAATTCTATTTTTCCATAAAGGCTTTGATTCGGCGGACTGCTTCTTTCAAAGTATCCAAGTCTGTTGCATAGCTAAGACGAATATTTTCAGGTGCGCCGAATCCTGCACCTGTTACCAAAGCCACTTCAGCCTCTTCAAGAATAGCATTTGTAAAATCATTGATATCTGTATAACCCTTGATTTCCATCGCTTTTTTAACATTAGGGAAGAGGTAAAAGGCACCTTGAGGTTTGATGACTTCAAAACCAGGTACTTCAGCTAGGAGTGGATAAATTGTATTCAAACGTTCTTCAAAGGCCTGACGCATTTCTTCGATAGAAGACTGATCACCAGTTAATGCTTCAATAGCAGCGTATTGAGAAACTGCTGTAAGATTTGATGTTGTTTGGCTAATAATCTTCGCCATTCCTGAAATAATTTCTGGATCTCCTACAGCAAATCCCACGCGCCAACCTGTCATAGCATAGGTCTTGGAAACACCATTAATCACAATTGTTTGCTTACGAATTGCATCTGAAAGACTAGAAATGGGTGTGAAAGTGTTGCCATTATAGACCAAACGGCCATAGATATCATCTGCTAAAATCAAAATATCGTGCTCAACCGCCCAGTCACCGATTGCTTGCAATTCTTCCTTGCTGTAAATCATTCCTGTTGGATTTGATGGAGAATTAAGCAAGACAACCTTAGTTTTTTCAGTTCGAGCAGCTTCAAGCTGTTCAACCGTTGCTTTAAAGTGATTAGCTTCAGTCGTTTGGAAAGTAACCGGAACACCCTCAACCATTTTAACTTGGTCTACGTAAGAAACCCAGCAAGGTGTTGGAATAATGACTTCATCACCAGGATTAATGACCGTAGCAAAGAAAGCATATAAGATAAACTTAGCACCAGTGCCGACAACAACCTCATTTGGTTTCACAGCATAACCATAGAAATTTTCCATGTAAGTGCTGATCGCATCCTTGAGTTCCGGAAGTCCAGAAGCCACGGTATAAAAACTTGCTTTACCATTTTCAATAGAAGCAATGGCCGCATCTTGAATGTTCTTAGGTGTTACAAAATCTGGTTCACCAAGTGTCAAACTCAAAATATCACGTCCTTGAGCTTTAAGAGCTTTAGCACGCGCACTGGCAGCTAAAGTGACACTTTCTTCCATTTGTAATACACGATTTGATAATTTTGTCATTTCATTATAGTCCTTCCACTTTAATAACCTGACCTGAGATAAAATCAACCAGATAATACTGGGTTCCCGACTTCACTTCCCAAATAGGAGTTTTGCCATATTTTCCTAGGTGGACATAGGATATCTCCTTAGCACCATAGGCCTTAGCAGCTTTTTTAGCCACTGACTTACTAATACCATCAGATTGCTTGTAGATATCAACCACACCTGAATCAGGACTCATGATAACAGCCAGCTTCTCACCTTTACTAGACTTTCCAAGAAGTCCGTAATAGGTAGACTCACCATGGTAAATATCAAATTCAGTAACAGTCCTTATGCCTGCTTTGCTCTCTGCTATGGCAATAACCTTCTTTTCAGCGTCTACGTAAGGCTTAGTCGCTACAATAAGAATAGCAGTCACAGAGGCAATTAAGGTCACAACGATTACAATTATTCCAAAAATGAGCTGTTGCTTTTTTGTCCAAGGTGAACGTTGTTTACGCATAATGCCTCCTAAAAAAGTTTCTGAATTTATTATATCAGAAAATGATAAATCTTTACATAGCAATATAGCTAGTATTGAGCAATTAAGTCTATCTTTTTTATAACTCAGTAAAATTCATAAAGCCTGAGTAATCTTAGAGAAGATTTGTTTAAAAAAGTTAACTTTCCTTTTCTAAGAAATCCTTAATATCCTCTTCGACTTGCTCAAACTTAGCATACTTAAGCACCACTTCTTGTGTGACTTCTTTTAGAAATAGTTTTCCATAGCTCTTAACGAGTGGGCGATTATCCATAAGAAGAATAGCTGAACGCTGTTCTGGGCGTCTTTGGGCACGTCCGATAGCTTGTTTGAAACGTAAAACCGTCATTGGAAGACTGTAACTCTCAAAGGTACTCTTTCCTTGCTTAGAAAACCAAGATTCAATCTTTTGATAGAAAGGATCCTTAGGATTGTCAAACGGCAGACGTGCAATAACCTCAATTACCCTATCTTGTTGAGCAAAGTCAACGCCTTCCCAGAATGACCCCATACCAAGAAGGAGATTGGTCTCACCTCTATCAAAACGTTTTTTGACATTAAAAGCTGTCCCATTTTTCTCTTGAGTTAGGTGACGAACTTCCCTATGATCCAATAAATCCGAAACAGCCATCATACTCTTTCGAGACGTGAATAGTACTAAAATTGGATATTCCATTTCAGATAGCTTCTGGAGACGCTTTGCAAGAGCAACCTCATACTCCTCCTCAGAAGAAACTCCAATCATAGGCATGCTTTGATCAATCCAAATAGCTTGATTGGGTAAAGTGTCCATTGGAAGGCTAACCTTGCGTACCTGTTTTAAGCCCAACAAATCAGCCACATCAACATCAGGTCCTACATCAATAGTTGCTGAAACAATTATCACTTTTTGAGCACTTGGTAGATAAGCTGAAAGTTCTAAGAGTTCTTGACGTGACGCCTTTAAATAAGTCACACGATGTTCCTGATAGTAGTCTGTTTCAAGCCAAAAATGGCTGTAAAGGGGTGTCTTCAGTGGAGACAACATCTCCATCAAATCATTTTCACCTTCCAGTTCAGAAATGGTTTGTAGCAAACGGTCTAATTGTTGGCGATTATACTGCTTCTGAGGAAATTGTTGGTGTTCTTGGATTAGATGGCTAATTTCAAACTGCAAATTTTCGAGCAAGCGTTGTTGAAGTAAGGTTTGATTACCACTATCAAGAATACGATGGATATGTTGCAAAAGAACTGTAAGATTGACTTGATGACGTGAAAATTGTTCCAAAGCCAGAACCATCTTTTGTCCCTCATCAATCACAAGAGTTTTTCCTCGAACAAAATCATGATCATCTTCCATACGCGTCAAAAGATAAGCATGATTGGTCACAACTACCCTAGCTTCTTGGGCTTTTTGGTAGGACTGTTGCCAAAAATCATATTCAGCAAAAAGACTGTCCACCTTTAACTTACCATCGTGCTTAATCTCATCAAAATAAGCCATATAGCGCTGTTTTTGTCTGATTTCATCAAGATCTCCTGTCTCCGTTTCAGTCAACCAAACTAAGAGTTGCATTTTGTAACGATTAATCAAACGGTTACTGTCCTGACGAAGTAAGGTCTGGTAAAAGGCATCTAACTTGATATAATTCTGAGGTCCTTTGAGACTATGAAAGTTAATATTAAAGACATCCGATAATGCTTTAGCTTCCTGATTCATAATCTGATTTTGAAGAAGCTTGGTTGGAACAGCTACTACTACTTTATCGACATCAGATTGTGCTAACAAGGGAAGCAAATAGCCATAGGTTTTCCCAATTCCAGTCTGAGCCTGAATCATGGAAATAGCAGTATTATCAAGCTCCTTCCTTACTGTCTCAGCAAACTCTCTTTGTTTAGGTCTTGACTCTAAATCTAAGAGAGCAATATTGGTAGCAAAATCTTGAGACAGTTTTCGTTCCGCCTTATAAGCCACAGGTCTACGAAGAACAATTCCAGATTCTTCAAGCATGACATATTCCTTTGAAAGACCTAAATTTTGACCTCTTATGGCATCACGAATAACCAACTCAGTCTCAAAAAGAAGATTATCTGAAAAAGTCAAAAGTATCTCAATGGTCTGTCTAGGTAGGCTGGCAATCTTATCCATCAAATGAAACAAAAGCTGTCCGGTCGCTCTCGCATCTTCAATAGCGGTATGGGCTTGAGCTAAGTCAAGATTAAGAACCTTGGATAAATGAGATAACTTATACTGTTCGAACGTTGGATAAAAGACCTGAGCCAATTCGACCGTATCAACACGAGGCGTCCTTAATTCGAAACCTTCCATAAAAAGTGCCTCTGCAAGCAAATTGGCATCAAATTTAACATTATGGGCAACAAAAATACAGTCCTCAATCAGTTCAAAAATTGTTCTGGCAATTTCTGAAAAATCTGGGGCTTGGGCCAACTGCTGATCGGAAATTCCTGTTAAATGAACAATGTGCTCATCGAGTTCTTGGTGTGGGTTAACATCACTCGCAAATTCGTCAACCACCTGACCATTTTGCATGATAACAATTCCCACCTGTATAATACTAGCCGTTGACGAAGCGGAGGTTGCTTCCAAATCAACAATGGCATATTTATTCGTGTTTTTTTCACTCATAGTGACCTTATTATAGCATATACAAAGCACCAAAAAAAGACAAAGCCATCATTCTGATATTGGAAAAAGCCTGAAATTCGTGCTACACTAGAACTATGAAAATAAGACGAATTTTAAATCCTGTTGCCCAGGAAAACACCTATATTTTAGAAAACGATACAGCCTGTCTAGTCATTGATCCAGGAAGTGATACTTCTGCTATCTTAGCTGAACTTAAAGCAATCGACAAACCAGTTGCTGCTATCCTTTTGACACATACACACTACGACCACATTATGAGTGTTGAGGCAGTCCGTCAGGCATATAATCATCCTCCTGTCTATGTTGCTGAAGCTGAAAAAGACTGGTTGATGAGTCCTATTGATAATTTATCTGGACTCCCACGTCACGACGATATGGAAGACGTTATTGTCAATCCTGCAGAACACTACTTCGATTTTACTGAAGATTATAACATCAAGAACTTTCAGTTTAAAGTTGTTCCAACTCCAGGACACTCTATTGGAGGTGTTTCTTTTATTTTTAATAGAGAAGAAACTGTATTTTCTGGTGATGCCCTCTTTAAAGAAACAATTGGACGCTGGGATCTTCCAACAGGGAACCACGAACAATTACTCACTAGTATTCAAGAGCAACTTTTTACACTTCCTAACCACTACAAAGTTTTCCCAGGACATGGATGGGATACCACTATTGGTCATGAGAAGGTCTTTAACCCACATTTTTCATAAAAACAAAAGCTTGTCAGACCTACTTTAGTGAGTATTGACAAGCTTTTTTTACTCGAATAAAAAAGAAGGCCGATAGACCTTCTTATCTGAGACACTGTAGAGTGCCTATTTAGATTTGATATAGTTAACACCATCTGCTTTAGGTGCAACGGCTTTACCGAAGAAAGCAGCCAAGACAATAATTGTCAAGATATATGGTGCAATTTGCAAATACACATTTGGTACATGTGAAATGAGTGGAAGCTGTTTTCCAATGATTGCCAATGATTGTGACAATCCAAAGAACAAACTTGAGAGCATAGCTCCAATTGGGCTCCAACGACCGAAAATCATAGCAGCCAAGGCGATGAAACCAGGACCTGCAATTGTTGTAACGGCAAAGTTGTTTGAGATTGATTGTGCATAAACCGCACCACCAACACCACCAAGGAAGCCCGAAATCATGACGCCATAGTAACGCATACGATAGACGTTAATCCCAAGTGTATCTGCTGCCTGTGGGTGTTCACCAACTGAGCGAAGTCGCAAACCAAAGCGTGTCTTAAAGATGAGCCACCATGATGCTACTGAAACCAAGATAGCAACATATGCTACCAAAGAAACATTAGTGAAGAAAACTTTACCCAAGAAAGGGACATGATCCAAGATTGGGAAGGATACAGTCTTAAAGTTATGACTGATAGCAGGTGTTTGACCAGCACCATAGATAACACGTGTCAAGAACACTGCCAAAGATGGTGCGATAAGGTTCAACACTGTACCAGAGACAACATGGTCAGCTCGGAAGTTAATTGTCGCAACAGCATGGAGCAATGAGTAGAGAACACCAACCAGACCTGCTACAATCGCAGCAATCCAAGGTGTCGCATCTCCAAAACTTTCTGCAAAAGTCAAGTTAAAGAGAACACCTGCGAAAGCACCAATTACCATAATTCCTTCAAGGCCGACATTTACGATACCGCCTCGTTCAGAGAAAGTTCCACCGATACTTGTAAAAATCAATGGTGCTGAATATTTCAACATAGAGGCAACAATTAAGGCTATAATTGTAATAAAGTCCATATTAGTTTTGTCCTCCTTTAGCTTTCACTGATTTATGACGAGGGCGAACCCAATATCTAATGATGTAATTAGCACCAACAAAGAAGATAATCAAGGCTGAAACAACATCGATAATTTCAGGTGGAACACCAATCATACCACTCTTACCAATAGACAAAACACCATAAAGAAGGGCGGCAAATGGGATACCGATAGGTGAGTTAGACGCTAAAAGCGCAACCGCCATACCGTTCCAACCGATAGCCAATGAAGCGTTTTGAACGAAGACATTTTGGAATGTACCAAGTCCTTCTACTGTACCTCCAAGACCACATAGAGCACCTGAGATAATCATTGACATGATAATAACACGTTTAGATGACATCCCTGCATACTCTGAAGCATGAGGATTAAGACCTACAGATGTGATTTCAAAACCAGTTGTTGTTTTCTTAAGCAAGAACCAAACTAAGAAGGCAGCTGCAAGAGCCAGGAAGAAACCAATATTGAAACGCGAACCACCAGTTATTTGAGATAAATACTCTGTTTGATAACTAGCTGAGGCTACAACCTTGTTAGAAGCTTCTGAAGAACGCAACATATCAGCTGTAAATCCAAAGCGAATAATATTGTTTGCTACATACAAAATGATGTAGTTCATCAT
This sequence comes from Streptococcus sp. Marseille-Q6379, assembly GCF_965119505.1. Lineage (NCBI taxonomy): Bacteria > Bacillati > Bacillota > Bacilli > Lactobacillales > Streptococcaceae > Streptococcus > Streptococcus sp. Marseille-Q6379. Next base: position 275,017 of record NZ_CBCPLV010000002.1, read on the forward strand.
GATGGTAACAATGACCTCACTAGTTCCCAAGTAAGCACGGAGAATACCTGGAATAGCCCCAGCGATACCACCTGCAACCAGACCGATAATGACTGTACAGATAACTGAAATCACCTTTGGTAAGTCAGGGAATGACAAAGCAAACCATACGGCAGAAACCCATCCTGCCAAGGCTTGTCCTGGCAAACCAACGTTAAAGAAACCTGCCTTAGATGCAACAGAGAATCCTAGTGCAATCAGAATCAGCGGACTCATGGCGCGAAGAATTTCACCAATATTTTTCAATGAGCCGAAGGCCGTTGTGAAAAGATCATAGTAAGCCCAGAATGGATCGTAACCGAAAATCAACATCAAAACGGCTCCAATCAGCATTCCCAAGAGGACAGCAATTAAAGGAACTGCCCAATTTTGTACTTTTTTAGACATTTGCTTCCTCCTTATTCAATTGTCCACCAGCCATAAGAATACCAAGATCTTGCTTATTCGTTTCAGCAGGATCTAGAATTCCCTGAATTGCACCATCATAGATAACCGCAATTCTGTCTGACATATCAAGAATTTCATCCAATTCAAAGCTGACAACAATCACAGCCTTACCTTTATCACGTTCTGCGATAATACGTTTACGGATGTACTCAATGGCACCAACGTCAAGACCTCGAGTTGGTTGACTTACAATAAGAAGTCCTGGGTCACGGTCAATCTCACGAGCGATAACAGCTTTTTGTTGGTTACCACCTGACAATTCACCACCAGCAATTAACTCTCCTGTACCACGAACATCAAACTCTTTCATCAATTCACGCGCTTTAGCATTGATGACATTATAGTTCAAGATACCATTCTTAGAATTTGGCTCTTTGTAGTAGGTTTGAAGAGCGATATTTTCAGCAACTGTCATTTCAAGGACCATACCATCACGGTGACGATCTTCAGGAATATGACCAACACTCATTTCAGTAATCTGACGAGTTGTCTTATGAATAATCGATTCACCCTTGATGGTTATATCACCTGACTTAACTTTACGAAGTCCTGTAATCGCTTGGACAAGTTCTGTCTGACCATTGCCATCGATACCGGCAATACCGATGATCTCACCAGCACGAACATCTAATGATAGATTTTTAACAGCAGGAATTCCTCGGTTCTCGTTAACCACCAAATCTTTAATAGAAAGAACAACTTCTTTTGGATTTGAAGGAATTTTCTCTGTCTTGAAGGAAACCTGATGGCCAACCATCATTTCGGCCAAGTCAGCATTTGTTGACCCTTCAATCGTTACCGTATCAATTGATTTACCACGTCTAATGACAGTGACACGGTCAGAAACTGCTCGAATTTCATCCAACTTATGGGTAATCAGAATAATTGACTTGCCTTCCTTAACCAAGGTCTTCATAATGTTTAGAAGTTCAGTAATTTCAGACGGAGTCAATACCGCAGTCGGCTCATCGAAGATCAAAATATCAGCCCCACGATACAAAGTCTTAAGGATTTCAACACGCTGTTGAGCACCAACAGAGATATCTGCAACTTTGGCAGTTGGATCTACCGCAAGACCGTATCTTTCAGAGAGTTCAGTAATTTCCTTGATAGCCTTCTTCATATCAAGGACACCACCAGCTTTAGTTACCTCACTACCCAGGATGATATTTTCAGCAACTGTAAAAGCTTCAACCAACATAAAGTGTTGGTGAACCATCCCAATCCCCAGTTTCGTTGCTTTAGATGGTGAATCAATCGTCACCTCTTGTTCTTTAACCTTAATGGTACCACTCGTAGGTTGCAAAAGACCTGAAAGCATATTCATTAAAGTTGACTTACCTGCACCATTTTCACCGAGGAGGGCATGGATCTCTCCTTGTCTCACATCAAGATTGATATGGTCATTTGCCACGAATTCACCAAATTTTTTGGTAATATCGTGCATCTCAATGACATTTGGCTTCGTCATACAATCTCCTTCCAAGAATAATTTTTATTTCAGCAAAGGGGATCATTAACTGCTTCCCTTTGCTGAGACAAAAATTTGTCTCAGTCTAAGTTCTATAAAGACTTATACTTAACTATTATTTGCTAAGACCATCAGTTGGTTTCAATTCACCATTCTTGATTTGTTCTTTAGCTTTTTCTACTGAATCCTTGATATCTGAAGGAAGATTAGACGTTACAATGTCAACACCACCGTCTTTGATACCGTAAGTCTTAGTTTTACCACCTTCGAATTTATCGCCTTTGACTTGTCCGTTAGCAATATCTTTAACAACTGTACCAACTTGTTTGATTGTTGAAGTCAAAACAAAGTTAGATTTTTTCTTGTCTGAAGATGTATAATTACCTTCTGCTGTTTGGTCACGGTCAACACCGATTACCCATACTTTCTTATCGCTTTCAGCATCAAGTTTTTCGTTAACTTCTTTAGCAGCTGTGAAGACACCAGTACCAGTACCACCAGCAGCTTGGTAGATTACGTCAACGCCTGAAGCATACATTGTTGAAGCGATTGTTGTCCCTTTAGCAGCATCAGAGAATGATTCAGCATATTGAACTTGTACATCGATGTCAGGTTTTACTGACTTAGCACCAGCTGTGAAACCAGCTTCAAAACGTGTAATTGTATCTGATGTTTGACCACCGATGAAACCAACTTTATTTGTTTTTGATTGCATAGCTGCTGCGATACCTGCAAGGTAAGCACCTTCATTATCGGCAAACAAAACGCTTTCAACGTTCTTTTGGTCTTTAATAACATCGTCAATAATTACATAGTTCACATCTTCGTGTTCTTTAGCTGCATCTGCTACTGCATCATGAAGAGCAAAACCAACACCAAAGATGAGGTTGTAGCCTTGACTTTGTGCTGAAGACAAGTTTGTTGCAAAGTCAGACTCTGAACCAGATTGGAAGTAATTGTAGCCAGAATCTTTTTCAAGTTTGTTAGCTTTACCCCAAGCTTGAAGACCTTCCCATGCTGATTGGTTAAATGATTTATCATCAACCCCACCAGTATCTGTAACGATAGCAGCTTTAACTTTTGAATCAGCTGATGATCCACCGCGTCCGCCACGTGCACATGCTGCAAGACCAAGTGCTGCTACAGCAACAAGGCCAAGTCCGATAATTTTCTTGTTCAATTTCATCTTGAACACTCCTCCTATAACTTGCAAGAAAACTTGCTTAATAAAGAATAAAACAACTAGACTATTGTAAGTCCGTAAAAGAGTATGGTAACAACTCTCCGACTGTCATCTCGACTGTCGAGTTATCTTCAGCGATAAGAATCACTTTAGAATCAGATTTTAAAAATTCAACCATTACTTGGCGACAAGCACCACATGGTGAGATGGGATCTTTGGTATCTCCGTAGACTGCAAGACATTCAAAATCTCTGTACCCTTCGGATACCGCCTTAAAAATGGCTGTCCTTTCTGCACAATTGGTCAATCCGAATGAGGCATTCTCAATGTTACAGCCTTTAAAAATTTGCCCATCCTTTGTAAGCAATGCTGCTCCAACTCTAAAACGAGAATAGGGAACATAGGCATTTTCAGCTGCTTCTTGTGCAGCTTTTATTACTTGCTCTTTTTTAGTAGCTATCATGGCTTTCTTGACCTTTCATAATGGCAACTCCTGACGAAGTACCAATACGGGTTGCACCAGCTTTGATAAAGGCTTGAGCTGCCTCAAGTGTGCGTGCTCCACCAGATGCCTTGACTCCCATAGTAGGACCAACAGCCTCTCGCATAAGTTCAATATCTTCAATTGTTGCGCCACCAGTAGAAAAACCAGTAGAGGTCTTCACAAAATCTGCACCTGCCAGTTTTGCTAATTGGCAAGCTTCGACCTTCTCTTCATCGGTCAGAAGACAAGTTTCAATTATAACCTTTACAAGTTTTCTTCCACTAGCTTCAACAACAGCTTTAATGTCGTCTTCGACTAATTTAAGATTTCTAGATTTAAGAGCACCGATATTAATTACCATATCAACTTCATCTGCACCATTGGCAATAGCATCCTTGGCTTCAAAAGCCTTAACTGCAGAGGTCGATGCTCCCAAAGGGAAACCAATAACTGTACAAACTTTAACAGAACTATCTCTAAGCAATTCAGCTGCCGTTTTAACCCAAGTTGGATTAACACAGACACTGGCAAACTCATACTTCTTAGCCTCATCAATTAGGGAAAGAATCTGTTCTTTATTAGCATCAGCTTTTAGTAAGGTATGGTCAATATAGCTATTAACAGACATAAACAAAACTCCTTGATTAGTATAAAATTAAGGCTTAGCGAATTATCTTTAATATTTCTGTCGTTTCTTTACATTCACTATCAATAATAACATTTTTTTCAAATTCAGTCAGCATTTTTTCAGATAAAATTTCTTGACTATAGACCTTGGCAATAAGGTCTCCTTGAGCTACTGCATCGCCAACTTTCTTTTCAAATACAATTCCTGTTTCATAATTAAGACTATCTGACTTCGTAGCTCGACCTGCTCCTAATTGCATGGCAAATTTTCCAAATGCCATAGCAGGTAACTCTTTAATGTAACCTGTTTCATGAGCATGAATATCTGTCACGACAGGAGCACTGCTATGACGATAAAGATCAGTCAAATCACCACCCTGAGCTTGAATGAGTTCTTCAAACTTAGAAAGGGCTTTTCCACCCACTAAGTGCTGACGAATCTCTTCCTGACTAGCTTCAACTTGGGCTAAATCTAATAGTATCTCAGCTAACTCACAGATAAAGTCAGTGATGTCTTCACGTCCCTTACCTTGCATAATTTCAATAGCCTCAGTGATTTCTAAGCGGTTACCAATAGCTTTACCTAGTGGCTGGCTCATATCTGTAATAACTGCAATTGTTTCACGATTAACCTCATGTCCTAATGCAACCATGGTCTCTGACAATTTTTCGGCATCAGACATGTTTTTCATGAAAGCACCTTGACCAACAGTAACATCCAGTAAAATCTTATCAGCACCTGCTGCAATTTTTTTGGACATAACAGAGCTTGCGATTAGAGGAATGGAATCTACTGTTGCAGTGACATCACGCAAGGCATAAAGAAGTTTATCAGCCTTAACTAAATGCTCAGACTGACCAATGAGGGAGATTCCAATGTCTTTAACTTGCTGAATGAACTCTTCCTTACTACGCTCAACCTGATAGCCTTTGATAGACTCTAATTTGTCAATCGTTCCACCTGTATGTCCAAGACCACGACCACTCATCTTAGCTACTGGAACACCAAAGCTAGCTACAAGTGGCATAAGGATGATGGTTACCTTATCACCAACACCACCGGTCGAATGTTTATCCACCTTAACACCTGGAATTTCTGACAAATCATATTGTTCACCTGAAGCAACCATATCAGTGGTCAAATCATGGATTTCACGAATAGACATACCTTGATAATAAATTGCCATCGCCAGTGCAGCTATCTGATAGTCTGGAATTTTCCCAGACACATAGCCATTAATGAGATATGAAATTTCTTCTGTGCTTAACTCGCCACCATCTCTTTTCTTTTCAATTAAATCAACTGTTCTCATATTTTCTCACTTCTAAGGATATAGTATCCTTTATCCTTTTTAACGACTTCAGCATTACCAAACACATCCTCCATCTTAGCTTTAGCTGACGGAGCTCCTTGTTTTTTTTGAATAACAATAGTTAAGTTCCCACCTTGATTGAGATAATCATATGCCTCCTCAATAACTTGATGAACCACCTTCTTTCCAGCACGGATAGGTGGATTAGAAATAATATAGTCAAAACTTCCAGTAACATTTTCATAGATATTCGATTGGAAAATAGTAGCTTCAACCTTATTTCGTTCAGCATTTTGTTTCGCTAAATCAATTGCCCTACTATTGATGTCAATCATTGTGACTTTGACTCCTTGTACCTTAGCCAAACTAATACCAAGAGGACCGTAGCCACAGCCCACATCTAATAATGTGTTTCCAGCTTCCAAATCTAAGGCACTCAAAAGCACTTGACTTCCAAAATCAATCATTTTTTTAGAGAAAACCCCAGCATCCGTATAAAACTGAAAACTTTCTCCTAACAAATTTACCTTTAAATCATGAATATCGTGAGCCGCATCTGGCGTCTCAGCATAATACATTTTTGACATTATTTTTTCCTTCTAGATAGTCTTTTCCCTTTATCGTATCATAAATACCAAAGTAAGGCTAGTGATATGATAAGGCTTACATTCCGGCTTTTTTTCTGCTATAATGTTAGCTATGTTAAATGAATTTATCAATTTCGAAACGATATCACGTAAGGAGTGGCAACGTCTTCATAAAGAAGGTAATGCCCCATTGACTGCGGAAGAACTTGATTCCATTCGTAGCCTTAATGATAAGATCGATGTGCAAGAAGTTAGTGATATTTATCTTCCCCTTATCAATCTCATTCGTATCTATCAGAAAACGGCCAATGATTTAACCTTTTCTAAGAGTATCTTTTTACAAAAATCACAGACTAATCGTCCATTTATTATTGGGGTATCTGGTTCAGTTGCTGTTGGCAAATCCACTACCAGTCGTTTGCTTCAACTCTTGTTACAACGTACCTTCCCCCAATCTAAGGTTGAACTTGTAACAACCGATGGCTTTCTCTATCCTAACCAAGTCTTGAAAGAAAAAGACATCCTTAACCGTAAGGGTTTCCCTGAATCCTACGATATGCCGCTTCTTCTCAATTTTTTAGATACTATAAAAAATGGTGGTGATGTCAATATTCCTGTTTACTCCCATGAAATTTATGATATTGTACCAGGTCTTACACAAGAAATCAGACAGCCCAATTTTTTGATTGTCGAAGGGATTAATGTTTTCCAGAATCCTATTAACCAACGACTCTACATGAGTGACTATTTCGATTTTTCTCTTTACATTGATGCTGAAGTTAATAATATCGAATCATGGTATCTCGAACGTTTTCAAACCCTTCTTGAGCTCGCCAAGAAAGATGAAAATAACTATTACCATCGTTTTACTAAATTTAGTAAAGATGAAGCCTTATCTTTAGCACAAAAAACTTGGCGTGATATCAATTTAGTTAACCTGGAAAATTATATCGAACCTACACGAAGCCGAGCCGAACTGATTCTTCATAAGGGAGACAATCATAAAATCGACTTCATCCACTTAAAAAAATAGAAAAAGCTTGCCAAGGGGTCTAAAATAACGTATAATGACATAGTTAGATAAATTTTGGAGGTGAAAACATTGGCAAATATTAAATCAGCTATCAAACGCGCTGAACTTAACGTTAAACAAAACGAACAAAACTCAGCTCAAAAATCAGCTTTGCGTACTGCTATCAAAGCATTCAACGCTAACCCAACTGAAGAAGCTTACCGTGCTGCATCTGCTAGCATCGATAAAGCCGCTTCTAAAGGTTTGATTCATAAAAACAAAGCAAGCCGCGATAAATCACGTCTTGCAGCTAAATTGGCTAACTAATTGAAAGCTCCATTTAGGAGTTTTTTTTATTACCTTATAACATAAAAACCTGCTAGACGATAAGCTAGCAGGTTTTCTTTATTAATTAAACTCCAGTAATTTTAACTTCAAAAATAGTCCCCTTCGGATGATTGTCCTTGACAATTATTGTTCCTTTAAGAGCTAAAACAATTTGTTGCGCTAGTGATAAGCCCAGTCCAAACCCACCTTTTTGTCTGGTTCTAGCCTTATCTACTCGATAAAATCGATCAAAGATTTTTTTCTTATCACTATCTGATATACCAGGACCATTATCAGCTACCGAAATATAAAGATGGCGCTCATTAGTGCGAACAGTAAAGGTAACATGTCCATCATCTTCCGTATATTTAATAGCATTATCAAATAATATGGTCATTAGCTGCTTCAATAGCGTTTTATCAGTATGGATTGGACGACTAACTTGGTTTTGGGCCGTAAATCCTTTCTCGTTTTCTTCAGCAATCATGGCATAATTGGTAAATACTGTATCAAAGAAAGCAGGTTCTAAGGTTTCGATTTCCGGCTTAATACCATCGTCACGACGAGCCAAGTTCAAGAGATTTGTCGTCAACAGACGCATATTACGTACTTCATCAAGACTTGAAGCAATATTCTCTGAATTATCTAAAATGGTGCTCTCAGGCTTGCGGAAAAGAACTTCTAATCGGTTTTGAATCACAGCAAGCGGTGTCCGTAACTCGTGACTGGCATTTTCAACAAATGCCTTCTGCTTCTCCAGACTTTCCTGGATAGGACGTCTTGACCACTTGGCCAAATACATACTAGCCGCAACAGATAGGAGCCAGAAGAAACTCATCATGATGACAATGAGCTTGACATAACGTTCAGTGGCTTCTTCCAATTGAGTTGTATTAATCGCAATAACAAGGTACTTAGCATCAGGATAGAGACTATTATCTACTTTTTCAGTAATCAGGCGATACTTTTCGGTTTGATCGAAATAATTCTGAGCGCTTCCCTTGCTGATAACATCAATGTTATTTTTATCTATTGGTAAATTGGATAAGCTAGAAAATTTGTCAACGACATTGAGGACTTTTCCATTCTTATCAAGCACTAAGACACTGGTATTCGCCGCAACAGATAAATCGTGTGGGGCATCTTCCATCTTTGATTTCTTCTTAGATTCTTTTTTAGAGCCACTCGAGTCAGGTGTTTCATCTGTCGACCCTTTAGTATCATAGGCTTGGTAGATGGTTGTCGTATTATTTTGATCTACCTCAGAAGTCAGAAAAAGTTCCCGTTTTAGCATTTCCATTTCTAAATAAGAATTGGTCTTAGTTGCTGCCATTTTCAGACTAGAGTCCACATTGGAATAAACACCGTAACTCAGAATCTGCAAAATCATGACAGTCATGACAAGGAAAATACCAGAAAAAGTGGCAAAGAAATGAATAAAAGACTTAAATCCTTCTGACTTCATTCTCCTAAAGAGATAATTGAAAAATTTAGTCAGCATTCTTCAAAATGTACCCCACACTTCTCAAGGTTTGGAGGTTGGCAGCAAAGTCTGTTCCTTTAAGTTTCTTACGAATTTTAGAAACGTATACTTCAACAACTGATACCGTAGTATCACTATCAAATCCCCAAAGACGATCAAAAATTTGTGACTTAGGCAAGATCACATTCTGATTTTGTAAGAAATAAACTAATAAATCAAACTCTTTACCAAGAAGTTCTACCTCTTTATCCCCCACAAAGGTTGAATTTGTAGCAAGATTGACACGAACATCACCGAAAGAAAGTGTGTTTTGGTCAAATTTACCAGAGCGTTTCAAAAGTGCCTGAATACGCATCTTCAACTCTTCTAAGTAGAAAGGTTTGGTTAGATAGTCATCTGCCCCCAGTTCAAAGCCGTGTCCCTTATCGTCTAGACTTTCCTTAGCAGTCATGATAAGTACAGGAGTTGTTACACCTTTATCACGTAATTCTCTAAGAACAGTGAAACCATCTTTTTCAGGTAACATTAAGTCTAAAAGAATCAAATCATAGACGCCACTTTCAGCTTCGTAGAGGCCTTCATCACCATCAAAGACCTGCATAACATCAGCAAAGTCATCTAAAAAATCAAAAACTGAGTTGGACAAACTCAAATCATCTTCTACTAGTAGTATTTTAATCATAGTTATCCCCCTTGTTAGGTGTCAAAGATACAAAGAACACTTTGACTAAGTCTTATCATTATATCTAAAATACACATAATCATCTAGTGCTTTGATCTTCTTTTATTTAGATTCAGTCTACTATACTTTCCTTAAGTTTTTCATAACTGAAACGAAAAAACAGCACCAATAGGTACTGTTTTATATCGATATTTCTTCTTAGAACAAACCAACAGCTGTTCCGTCTTCAGCTACGTCCATCTTGAGGGCTGCTGGTGCTTTTGGAAGACCAGGCATGGTCATAACATCACCTGTAAGAGCTACGATAAATCCAGCACCTGTTTTAGGAACAAATTCACGGATAGTGATATCAAAGCCTTCTGGTGCTCCAAGTAAGAATTGGTTATCTGAGAAGCTATATTGTGTTTTGGCCATACATACTGGCAATTTATCCCAACCGAATTCTGCAAATTGTTTAAGTTGGTTCTTAGCTTTTTTCTCGAAGACAACTGATTTACCACCATAGATTTCAGTAACAATCTTAGTGATTTTTTCTTCCAAGCTATCATCATCAGAATAAAGACGTTTATAGTCAGCATTCCCATTTTCAACAGCATCAACTACCGCGTTGGCAAGGTCAATACCACCATCAGCACCATTAGCCCAAACGCTAGCCAATTCAACAGGAACATCGATTTCTGCACAAAGTTCTTTAAGGGCTGCAATTTCAGCTTCTGTATCAGCAACAAACTCGTTAATAGCAACGACTGCAGGAAGACCGAATTTACGAACATTTTCCACATGACGTTTCAAGTTAGCGAAGCCATCACGAACAGCTTGAACATTTTCTTCAGAGAGGTCCGTTTTGGCTACCCCACCGTGCATTTTAAGGGCACGAAGTGTCGCAACAATAACAACAGCATCAGGAGTTGTTGGGAGGTTTGGAGTCTTGATATCAAGGAATTTTTCAGCACCAAGGTCAGCACCGAAACCTGCTTCCGTAATTGTATAATCTGCCAAACGTAGCGCTGTAGATGTAGCTAGAACTGAGTTACATCCATGAGCAATGTTGGCAAATGGACCACCGTGTACCAAAGCTGGTGTCCCATAAATTGTTTGTACCAAGTTAGGTTTGATGGCATCTTTAAGAATAAGTGTAAGCGCACCTTCGATTTCAAGATCACGCACATAAACAGGTGTACGGTCATAACGGTAAGCAACTACAATGTTAGCCAAACGTTCTTTAAGGTCTTTAATATCAGTAGCTAAGCAAAGAATCGCCATGATTTCAGATGCAACAGTAATATCAAAACCATCTTCACGTGGAATACCGTTAAGGGGACCGCCAAGACCAACATTTACATGACGAAGCGCACGGTCATTAAGGTCAACCACACGTTTCCAGATAATACGACGTTGGTCAATACCTAGTGCATTTCCTTGGTGAATATGATTATCAAGGAGAGCAGACAAAGCGTTATTAGCTGTGGTGATAGCGTGCATATCCCCTGTAAAGTGAAGGTTAATATCTTCCATCGGAAGGACTTGTGCGTAACCACCACCTGCAGCACCACCTTTAATCCCCATAACAGGACCAAGAGATGGTTCACGAAGGGCAATCATTGTTTTCTTACCAATTTTGTTAAGAGCATCTGCAAGACCAATTGACATGGTTGATTTCCCTTCACCAGCTGGTGTTGGGTTGATAGCTGTCACCAAAATCAATTTTCCTGGCTTATTGTCTTTGACAGCATTGATTTTATCAAATGACAATTTTGCCTTATATTTTCCGTAGAGTTCCAAATCGTCAAAGCCGATTCCAACTTTTTCAACTACTTCTGTGATTGGTTTTAATTCTACACTTTGAGCAATTTCGATATCTGTTTTCATGAGACACTCCTCTATATTTTTCTAAAATCTATTATATCAGAGTTTAATAAAAAACGCATTATTTTTGGTTAATTACTTTTCAATGTTCGGTTTTTGTTTTGTTATAAATCGTTATAACTTTAATTTATAGGGGTACGCCTCAAAAAAATACTTACTTTTATTTACTAAAGACCCAATTTTTAGTACAATACTACTATGAAAATTTTGATTACATCGGGTGGTACCACTGAAAAGATTGATGCTGTACGTGGAATCACAAACCATTCAACAGGTTATCTAGGAAAGGAAATCGCTGAACTTTTCTTGGCTAAGGGTCACCAAGTAACCTTAGTAACGACCAAGACAGCGGTTAAACCAGAACCGAAAGAAAATCTAAAGATTACAGAAATTACGAACGTAGAAAGTCTTCTCAAAAAGATGGAGCCACTCGTCAAAGAGCACGATGTTCTTATACATAGTATGGCAGTCTCTGATTATACTCCTATTTATATGACGGATTTTGCTGAACTGGAGGACACCGAAGATCTCGCTCAATTCTTGCATAAATCTAACACTGAAAGCAAGATATCATCGGCTTCTGATTATCAGGTTCTTTTTCTTAAAAAAACACCGAAGGTCATTAGCCTCGTCAAACAATGGAATCCTGATATTCAATTGATTGGCTTCAAACTTTTGGTTAATGTAAGAAAAGAAGAGCTTTTTGAGGTTGCTCGTGCAAGTCTGAAACGCAACAAAGCTGATATTATTGTTGCCAACGACTTGAGTGATATTACTCCAGATCAGCATATTGCCTATCTTGTTGACGAAAAAAACGAGGAGAAAGTTACGACTAAATCTGCAATTGCTCAAGCTTTATTTGAAAGGATATGCCATGACTAAACGTATCATCCTTGCTGTTTCAGGATCAATATCCGCCTATAAAGCAGCTGATCTAACAAGCAGGTTAAAGAAAAAAGGTTATGACGTTCACGTCATTATGACTGAAGCTGCTCAAGCCTTTATCACCCCTCTGACACTTCAAGTTCTCTCGAAGAACCCCGTTCACACTGATGTCATGGAAGAAAAATTAGCTGAACGTATTAATCATATTGACTTAGGAAAAGAAGCTGACCTCTTTATTGTAGTTCCAGCTTCAGCAAATACCATTGCAAAATTAGCACATGGTATGGCTGATAATATGCTTACTGCTACTGCTTTAGCTTTACCTAACACTACCCCAAAACTAATTGCCCCTGCAATGAATACGAAAATGTATGAAAATCCATTGACTAGGAAAAATTTAGATACTTTGCATGACCTTGGCTACCAAGAAATTCTTCCAAAATCAGGATTACTGGCTTGTGGAGATACGGGACGCGGTGCCTTAGCTGATATCGATGACATTATTGAATCCATTGACAATGCTTTAACAAAATAGCCTTGTAGAGAATAAAAAGGAGTTTATGATGAATAAGAAAAATAAAGCAAACCAAACAGCGCAGTTAGCGCTCTTGATAGCGACTATGGTTGTTATCGAAGTACTTAGTCAAACCATCTTTGCCGCTTTTGTACTTCCAATTAAACCAACCCTAACGCACATCCCAGTTATTATTGCTAGTATCGTCTATGGTCCTAAAATTGGAGCCTATTTGGGTGGTTTCATGGGAATTATGAGTATTGTTCGTAACACAATCATTTATACGGTTAGTAGCTATCTCTTTAGTCCCTTTGTTGAAGGGGGAACTTGGGCATCTGCAGTCATTGCCATCGTCCCTCGCATCCTAATCGGTATTTTCCCCTACTTTGTCTACAAGTTACTTCAAAACCGTCTAGGTTTGATTCTATCTGGGGTTTTAGGTGCTTTCACAAATACATTTTTCGTACTTATTGGCATCTACTTCTTAATCCCTAACTTCTACACAGCGGGTGGAAAAACACTAATGGCAACCATTTTCACAACAAATTCGATTGCTGAAATGATTATCGCTGGCCTGATAACCCTAAGTATCACACCTGTGTTATTAAGATTGAAAAAATAAAGAAAAAACATGGTGATTACCATGTTTTTTTCTTTTAATTATGGTATAATGTAAGCGTTTAAAAATATAAAGGAGATTGCTATGTCTTACACTGAAAATTATCAAAAATGGCTCGACTTCGCTGAATTGCCTGCTTACCTTCGTGATGAGTTGGCCGCAATGGATGAAAAAACGAAAGAAGATGCCTTCTATACCAACCTTGAATTCGGTACTGCAGGTATGCGTGGTTTGATTGGTGCTGGTACTAACCGTATTAACATTTACGTTGTTCGCCAAGCAACTGAAGGTTTGGCTCAATTGATCGACTCAAAAGGGGAAGAAGCTAAAAAACGTGGTGTTGCTATCGCTTACGATAGCCGTCACTTCTCTCCTGAGTTTGCATTTGAATCTGCTCAAGTTTTGGCTGCTCATGGTATCAAATCTTATGTATTTGAAAGCCTACGTCCAACACCTGAATTGTCATTTGCTGTTCGTCACCTCCACACATTTGCAGGTATCATGGTAACAGCTAGCCATAACCCTGCTCCATTTAATGGTTACAAAGTATACGGTGAAGATGGTGGACAAATGCCACCTGCAGATGCGGATGCATTGACAGATTACATCCGTGCTATCGAAAATCCATTCACTGTCCAATTGGCTGACCTTGACGAAAGCAAAGCCAGTGGCTTGATTGAAGTTATCGGTGAAAACGTCGACGCTGAATATTTGAAAGAAGTAAAAGGTGTTAACATCAACCAAGACTTGATCAATGAATACGGTCGCGACATGAAGATTGTCTACACTCCACTTCATGGTACTGGTGAAATGTTGGCTCGTCGTGCTCTTGCGCAAGCTGGATTTGAAGCAGTTCAAGTTGTTGAAGCTCAAGCTGTTCCAGATGCTGACTTCTCAACTGTTAAATCTCCAAACCCTGAAAGCCAAGCTGCTTTTGCTCTTGCTGAAGAACTTGGTCGTAAAGTAGACGCTGATGTATTGGTTGCAACTGACCCAGATGCTGACCGTCTTGGTGTTGAAATCCGCCAACCAGACGGTTCTTACCTCAACCTTTCTGGTAACCAAATCGGAGCTATCATTGCTAAATATATTCTTGAAGCTCACAAAACAGCTGGTACGCTTCCTGAAAATGCTGCCCTCTGTAAATCAATCGTATCAACTGAGTTGGTAACTAAGATTGCAGAAAGCTACGGCGCGACTATGTTTAACGTTTTGACTGGTTTCAAATTTATCGGTGAAAAAATTCATGAATTTGAAACACAACACAACCACACTTACATGCTTGGTTTCGAAGAAAGCTTCGGTTATCTAATCAAACCATTCGTACGTGACAAAGATGCTATCCAAGCCGTTCTTATCGTAGCTGAAATTGCTGCTTACTACCGTTCACGTGGTATGACTTTGGCAGACGGTATCGAAGAAATCTACAAACAATACGGCTACTTCGCAGAAAAAACAATCTCTGTTACCCTTTCAGGTGTTGACGGAGCTGCTGAAATTAAGAAAATCATGGATAAATTCCGTGGAAATGCTCCTAAACAATTCAATAATACAGACATTGCTAAGACAGAAGACTTCTTGGAACAAACAGCTACTACTGCTGACGGCGTTGAAAAATTAACAACTCCTCCAAGTAACGTACTTAAATACATCTTGGCTGATGATTCATGGTTTGCCGTTCGTCCTTCAGGTACAGAACCAAAAATCAAATTCTACATTGCTACAGTTGGTGAATCTGAAGCAGATGCTAAAGAAAAAATTGCTAACATCGAAGCAGAAATCAATGCTTTCGTAGGCGAATAATACTTAAGACTTAGAGCTAAGCTCTGAGTCTTTTTTATACATGACAATACTAGGATTAGGTAAGCAAGTCACCTTTTTCATACTAAAACCACGAAACCACCTATAGATAGATCTATAGGTGGTATTTTTATGATTCAATTATAGAGCACCAACTTGTGAATGATGCTTAAACAAAGAATGAGTAGCTTCATGAATCTGACGAGCAGTTTCTGCATTATTCATGGTATAGAGGTGAACGCCTGCAACATCTTGCGTAACAAGGTCGACAATCTGGTCAATAGCATAGGCAAGACCTGCCGCTCTAAGTGACTCAGGATCATGTTCATACTTATCCAAAATGGCACGAAACTTACGTGGCAAATGGATATTTTCACAAGTCTTAAGCAAACGTAGAGCTTGGTTACGATTCAAGATAGGCATAATCCCAGCATGAATTGGTACGTCAATACCTGCCAAGGTACATTTATCTTGAAAATCATAGAAACGTTCATTGTCAAAGAAGAGTTGGGTTACAAGACTAGAACAACCTGCATCAACCTTTTTCTTGAGGTTTTGGATATCAGAGATTTGATTTGCTGAATCGGGATGCCCTTCAGGATAGCAGGCACCGATGATATCAAATTGAGGAGCTTTGTCCTTGATAAACTCAATCAAATCAGTGGCATATCTAAAATCTTTAAGAGGTTCCACACCTGGAATAATATCGCCACGTAGGGCTAAGATACGGTGTACACCAACAGCATCCAAGTCACGTAAGGTATCAGCAACCTTTTCTTTACTCAAATAGATAGCTGGAAGGTGAGCAATCGTTGGGATAGCTAGGTCATTTTGAATATGATCTGCCAAAGGAACCGTCGTCTCTTTGATATTATATTTGTTATTACTAGCTGTCACACTGATAAAGTGTGGGGCCAATCCTTGCATATCCTCGAGGGCACGTAGAATTTTTTCATTACCCACTGCTGGGTTAGGTGGAAAGACTTCAAAAGAGAGTGATGGTGTTTGGCTTGTCATATTTTATACCTTCTTCTTTTTAGATTTTTGTTAAGACAAAAGCAGTTTTAAGTGTCTACTGACTTCATAAGTAGCGTACACTTGTTAATCATAGCCTGCTTGCAAAAATCTTTAGAATATTATTAGCTATTGAAAACCTTCTACACTTAAGGAAGAAGGTCTTCAACGTATGATAACTTCTGCTTACAAGTTTTCGCGAGCTGCTTTTGCAGCTTCTACAAGCTTGATCAAGCTTTCTTTAGTTTCTTTGATTCCGCGAGTCTTCAAACCACAGTCAGGGTTAATCCAGACTTTACCACTTGGTACTTTAGCCAAGATTGCTTCAATAGTGTGGTCAATTTCACCGTCTTGTGGGACACGTGGTGAGTGGATATCGTAAACCCCAGGTCCAACTTCTGTTTGGAAGTTTTGTGCTTTAAGTTCATCCAAGATTTCAAGATTTGAACGACTAGCTTCAAATGAGATAACGTCAGCATCCAAGTTGTCGATGGCTGGAATGATATCTGTAAATTCTGAGTAACACATGTGAGTGTGGATTTGTGTGTCTGGTGCTACAGTTGAGTGTACCAAACGGAAAGCTGGAATTGCCCAGTCGAGGTAATCCTCATACCAGTCACTACGACGGAGTGGCAATTTTTCACGAAGAGCAGCTTCGTCAATTTGGATAATTTTTACGCCTGCAGCTTCAAGGTCAAGCACTTCGTCTTTGATTGCAAGAGCAATTTGAAGAGTTGAATCCTTAATAGAGATGTCCTCACGTGGGAATGACCAGTTAAGGATAGTTACAGGTCCAGTCAACATACCTTTAACAGGTTTATCCGTACGGCTTTGTGCGTAGCTAGACCATTTAACAGTGATTGGGTTAAGACGAGTGACATCACCCCAAATGATTGGTGGTTTAACCCCACGCATACCGTATGATTGAACCCAACCATTTTTAGAGAAGAGGTAACCTGACAAGTTCTGACCGAAGTACTCAACCATGTCATTACGTTCAAACTCACCATGAACAAGAACGTCAAATCCAACTTCTTCTTGCCATTTAATCCATTCATCAGTGATTTCAGCAAGGAAAGCATCGTATTCTTCTTGTGACAATTCATTCTTACGGAAAGCCAAACGTTTAGCACGAACTTCCTTAGTTTGAGGGAATGAACCGATAGTTGTGGTTGGAAGCAATGGAAGTTTGAAGGCATCCTTTTGAATCGCTTCACGTTCTGCAAATGCTGGCAAACGAGTGTAATCAGCTTCAGTCAAACCTGCAATACGAGCACGAAGCTCAGCATTGTCACCAACACGCTCAGTCGCAAAGAGTTCTTTGTTAGCAGCAAGGGCTTCTGCACCTTGACCATTGCGGATGGCATCCAAGTCACGCAATTCACCCAATTTTTCAACCGCAAAGGCGAAGTGGTCCAAAATAGCTGGTTCAAAATCTTCATTAGCAGTTGTAAATGGTACGTGGAGAAGTGAGCAAGAGGTTGTCAAAACAACATTTTCAGCTGGAACTTGTTCAAGAATTGCGAGGCTCTTCTCATAGTTGTTACGCCAGATGTTTTTACCATTGACGATACCGGCATAGAGAATCTTATCAGCTGGGAAACCACCTTTAACCAATTCAAGTGTTTTCTTACCTTCAACAAAGTCAAGACCAATACCATCAACTGGCAAGTTCACAAGGTCATTGTAGACATCACGAACATCACCAAAATAAGTTTGAATCAAAACTTCAAGGCCTTTCTTATCAGCCAAGAGCTTGTTGTAGAGGTTCAAGAAGAGAGCTTTTTCTTCAGATGTCAAATCTTTAACAAGAGCAGGCTCATCGAGTTGAATACGAGTAGCACCAAGCTCTGCCAATTTTGCAAAAACATCTTGGTATGCAGAAACAAAGCTATCTACGAAGTCTTCAGCTTTTACACCATCTTCAAAGTCAGACAATTGAAGGAAAGTGAATGGTCCAACCACAACTGGACGTGTATTAAGACCCAATTCTTTTGCTTCTTGGTACTCATCAAAAATCTTGTGACCAGCAAGTTTAACTTCTGTTGTTTTTTCAAATTTAGGAACGATGTAATGGTAGTTAGTATTAAACCATTTTTTCATAGGAAGGGCACGAACATCCCCTTTTTCACCTTGGTAACCACGCGCCAAAGCAAAGTAACGTTCAAGATCTGTCAAATCCAAGTTTTGAACAGATTCAGGTACGACGTTGAAAAGGAAAGCTGCATCAAGGAAGTTATCGTAATGTGAAAAATCATTTGAAGGAATTTCAGTGATACCCTTCTCTTTAACAATATTCCAGTGTTTTGCACGCAAGTCTTTGGCTGCTGCTAAAAGTTCATCTGCAGTAATTTCATTTCTAAAGTATTTTTCTGTTGTAAATTTTAATTCGCGGAATTCACCCAAACGTGGGAAACCAATGATAGTAGTTGACATCTTGTGTCCTCCTCTTTGTTGTTGAACTTATCTTACCAAAGAAATGGGTAGCTGTATAATTGCTATTAGTTTTCTCTATATATAGTTTTAGACTATATCCTATAAAATGTAGGGTTTCCGACTTCTGTTATCTCCTTTTGCTTAGATATCGTTATAGCTAATAACTATATATCGACTTACTAAATCCCTTTTTATATCAAAAAATCCCTAGACTTTTGTCTAGAGACTCTATTATTTACTAGGATCAGAACACTAAGCTCTATAAGTGCTCAATACCCTCTCTTGAAGCCAAGATGATGTATAAGACATATTCTCACTATTGTAACTATTCCAAATAAAATAACCAAAAATAGCCAATACTAATAAGAAACAAATTCCCAAGACGGCTAACCATATGATTTGTTTCTTTAAGCTATCATACTCACTCATATAGCCATTATGAAGTTTAATGAGTTCATTTCTTTTTTTGTTACTTGACTCTTTAGCAATAGCTATTTCTAGCTCGTACATCTGGTGCTTCCATGAATTCTTAGAAGTGCCTTTTTTCATTTTATTGTTTGAAAGGTTGCTGTTGCCTTTCTCAAAGTTATTTTTTTCAGTCATATTTCCCTCTAAAATCTTCTTTTAGTCCCTATCATTATAACATATGTAAAACTGTCTGAAAAGTTCATTTTTGGTTAAAATTTTGAGAAAGATAATTAAAACATGAAAAAGAACCAGAGGGAAACTTCTTATGTTATACTCTAAGTATGCATAAGAAAACTGTTATTGATTTTAAAGAACTTGGTGGCAGACAAATCTTTACAGACGCCATTAAAGAACTAAAAACAAAGGACATTAAGGAAGTCAAACCCCTTTTAGATGAACTCGAAGCCTATCAAAATGAAGGTTATTATGCAGTAGGTTATGTTTCCTATGAGGCAGCCCCTGCCTTCGAGACAAAATTTCAGGTTATTGATGGTCCATTAATGTCTGAGTATCTCCTCTACTTCACTGTTCATGAAACTGTTCAAACAGAGCCTATTCCACTTACTTATGACCCTATTACCTTACCAAAATCTTGGCAAGAGCTAACTTCTGCTGAGGAATACAAGGCTGCTATTGAGCATATACACCACCATATTCGACAAGGTGATACTTATCAGGTCAATTATACTGTTCAACTTCAACAGAACCTGACAGCTGATCCCTTTGCCATCTACAATCGATTGGTTGTTGAACAAAATGCTCATTACAATGCCTTTATTCAGCACGATGATGTTTCTATCATTTCTATAAGTCCAGAACTCTTCTTTAAAAAAGATGGCGATAAGTTGACTACTCGTCCTATGAAAGGTACTACCAATCGAGGTTTAACAACTGAAACTGACCTTGCACAAGCAAGATGGCTAGCTCAGGACCAGAAAAATCGCTCTGAAAATATGATGATTGTCGATCTTCTTAGAAATGACATGAATCGTATTTCTAAAATAGGAAGTGAAGATGTCAAGAGCCTTTGCCAAGTTGAACAATACTCTACAGTTTGGCAAATGACTTCGACAATTGAAACGCAACTCCTGACAAATAGAAGTTTATGCGATGTCTTCCAAGCCCTTTTTCCATGCGGATCGATTACAGGTGCCCCCAAAATAGCAACCATGGAGATTATTAAGAAGGTTGAAAAACAGCCTCGAGGTGTTTATTGTGGGGCTATTGGAATCTTGGTGCCACAGGGACTTAGTATTTTCAACGTAGCCATTCGGACACTACAAATGGAAGAAACCAAGGCTATCTATGGTGTCGGAGGGGGGATTACCTGGGACAGTAACTGGGAATCCGAATACGAAGAAACCAAGCAAAAAGCTGCAGTTCTGTACCGTCAGAACCCAAAATTCGATCTCATTTCTACCGGTCGTATTCATCAAGGAAAACTCCTCTTTCTGGAGGAGCATATAAAACGTTTACAAGAGAGTAGCCGATACTTTGACTATCCTTTCAATGCAGAAAAAGCGCACAATCAAGCCACAGCTCTGTGCCAATCACTAGACCTTAACACAGACTACCGTCTTAAATTGTCCCTTAAAAAAGATGGTGAACTGAAGTTTGAACATAGCCAATTAACAAACTTATCTGATGACTTTTGCCAAGCAAGATTAGTTGAGCAAAGACATCCGTTGGATAGCCCCTATACCTTCTTTAAAACAAGTTACCGTCCTCACCTTAGTATCGAACCTCACGAACAAATCTATTATAATCACGAGGGACAACTCCTAGAAACCTCTATCGGTAACATCGTTCTTAAAATCGAAGACCAACTCTACACACCACCAGTTCACCTCGGCCTCTTAAATGGCATCTACAGACAAAGTCTTATAGCTGAGAATAAGCTGAAAGAAAAAGTCCTGACTGTAAAAGATCTGAAACAGGCTCAGGCCATCTACGGATGTAATGCGGTAAGAGGGTTGTATGAATTGAAGGTGGAGGGAGATAATTATATCTAAACAAAAAAAGCGAGTTCTTTGTTCTTTCCTACTCTTACTAAAGAAACTTCAATATTCTATTGGTAAAAAAATCAACCATTTAGTAGTAAAATAAAGTATAATACTTACTGATAGTTATTCCAGTTATCTTGACTGAAATGACGAACTATTTGGCTTTAAATTTATTAGACTTAAAACTGAGTAACAATTTAGAAAGGATACAAACCTTAAATGAAAAAATTTAAAGGCTTGACTTCTGCTGAAGTTCAAGCAAGTAAAAACGCTCATGGCGATAATAGGCTCTCTAGTAAAGAGGCTAACTCGCTCCTCTCAATCTTTATCGAAGCCTTCCAAGATCAATGGATTCTTATCCTCTTGGCTGCCTTAGGATTAAAAATCATCTTCAACTTTGTTGGAATGATTTTCCCTGCTATTGGTGAAGCTAATTGGTACGAGGCTATCTCACTAATTTTCGCCATTTTGATATCTACTGGATTCTCAGCAGTCTCACAATACCGCAATGAGCAAAAATTCAACACTCTTCAGGAAGAGGCTTCGAAAACTAATGCAAAAGTTTATCGTGATGGTAAACTTAAAGAGGTTCTCGTTGATGATATTGTAAAAGGTGATCAGATTCTCCTTCAATCAGGGGACAAGATTCCAGTTGATGGTATCATCTTGGAAGGTGAGTTAAAAGTCAACCAAGCTGTCCTTAATGGTGAAAGTGAAGATGCTAAAAAAATTCCTCTTGGTAATCAAAAAGAGCCAGACTCTTCGGATCTCTTTACAGAGCTCAAAGTCTTCCGTGGTACAGTTGTTACTTCGGGTGAAGCTGTTATGGAAGCTACACAAATTGGTGATAACACCGTTCTTGGAAGCATCAATACTTCACTTCAAGAAGATAGTAAAGATTCACCATCTAAAGAGAAACTTAACAAGCTTGCTGGTAATATCGGTGTCCTCGGTTATAGTGCAGGTGCTGCATACTCAGTAATCAACCTTGTATTAGGCTTTATTGCCCTTAATAAGGCTAATAACCTCAATGGTGGTTCAATCTTCCTTCTTATCATTGAAACGATTCTCTTTGCAGTTACAATCATCATCATGGCTGTTCCAGAAGGTCTACCAATGATGTTGGCACTCGTTTCTTCAATGAACTCAGGTCGACTTTTAGCACAAAATATCTTGGTTCGCCATCCTGATACCATTGAAACAGCCGGATACATGAATATCCTCTTCAGTGATAAGACTGGTACCATCACAGAAGGTAAACTATCTGTAGTTGACTTTTTCCTTGCTGATGGAACACTTTATGCGGCTACTGGTGAAACTGATGCACCTGATTTTGACACAATGTCAGATAGCCTTAAAGCTGAGATGATTAATGGTATCGGTCTTAACAACGATGCCATGGTAGCTGATGGCAGTGCTGTTGGTAGTAACGCCACTGACCGTGCACTTCTTGATTTCCTTATTGGTCGTTCTCAACTTGATTTCGATACGAATACAATTACTGAGAAGCAACAATTCAACTCAGCAACAAAATTCGCAAGTGTAACGACTAAGGACGGAAAAACTTACATCAAAGGTGCTCCAGAATTCATCCTAAATGACTGCTACTACTATCTTGATAAAGATGGTAATAAACAAAACTTTACAGATGATATTAAAGCTCGTTTCCAAGAATTGTCATTGGAACAAGCTAACCGTTCAATGCGTTTGCTTGCTATCCTAAATACAGATGGTAATGATAAAGTCTTGATTGGTATCGTATGTATCCGTGATAACGTTCGTTCTTCAATTAAACAAACTGTTGAAACAATGAACCGTGCGGGTGTTCAAGTAGTTATGGTAACTGGTGACCGTAAAGAAACCGCTGTTGCTATCGCTAAAGAAGCCGGTATCGTCACTGGAGAAAATGACCTTGTCCTTACTCACGATGAACTCTCTGCCCTCTCAGATCAAGAACTTAAACAACAATTGCCTCACTTAAAAGTGGTAAGTCGTGCCCTTCCAATGGATAAAAAACGTCTTATTGAGGCAGCTCAAGACCTTGATATGGTCGCTGGTATGACAGGTGATGGGGTCAATGACTCACCTGCCCTAAAATCAGCTGATGTCGGTTTCTCAATGGGTGATGGTACTGAAGTTGCACGTGAAGCTTCAGATATCGTTATCTTGAATAACTCATTGACTTCGATTGAAAAAGCCGTCCTCTATGGACGTACTATGAGTAAGTCAGTAAGTAAATTCATTATATTCCAGTTAACCGTAAACGTGACGACTATTGCCATGTCGCTTCTCTCACCACTTTTGGGCCTCAAAGAGCCATTTACAATTATCCAAATTCTCTGGATTAACCTTATCATGGACACACTTGCTGCCCTTGCATTTGGTGAAGAGCCTACGCTAGACCGTTATATGAATGAAAAACCAGTTCCTAAGAAGGCAAACATTCTTACTGGATATATGAAATCTGCTATTGGTGTAGCCAGCGTCTTCATTACTCTTGTATGTTTAGCCATTCTAAAAAATGTTGGTGGTATCCAAGACTTTATCACAAATGGAACTGGCAACTTTGAAATGGTAACAACATTCACATTTACAGTATTTATCTATGCTGTCATCTTCAACTCACTTAACACACGTAGTAATGGATTCAATGTTTTTGAACATATCAGCGAAAACAAGAAATTCTCAATTGTAATGATTTCTATTGCTGTCGTTCAAACCTTGATTATTCAATTCGGTGGTAAAGTATTTAGTACCGTTCCAATGGATGTTGAACACTATATCGTTGCTCTTCTTATCGCGGTTTTGATTATCCCTGCAGATTTAATTCGAAAAGCTCTAACTAAAAACAAATAAGATCTGTTTAAGGCAATACAAAACTTCAAAGTGACAAAAAGGGGCTCTTTGTCAACTGTAGTGGGTGACGAAAAGCTAACATCTAGAGAGGACCAGATAGGTCTTCTCTTTTTGTATATTCAGAGTGATGAAAACACGCTTCCTAAAGTTGATAAAATTTTTAAAACCGAAGCCCAGACGTTTAATATCTTTGATAAGCTTATTGGTCCCCTCCAATTTTGCATTTGAGTAATGTGTTTCTAGTGCATTTTTGATGTATTGTTTATGTTTACGAAAAGTCCTAAAGACTGTTTTGAAGTAATGATTGACCTTGCTTATATTCTCCTCTATGAGTTCAAAAAACTCATCCCCCCTCTTCTCCTGAAAGTGAAAAAGCAAAAGCTGATAGAGGTTATAATAATTGGCGAGTTCTTCTGAGAAATTCAGTGTCTTCTCAACGACTTCATGTGGACATAATGTTTGATGGAAGGTCTTTGAGTAAAAAGGGTTGAGAGATAACTTACGGCTGTCCTTTTGGAAGAGTCTCCAGTGATTTTTTAAAGCTCGATAAGGTAGTGACTTCTTATCAAACTGGTTCATAATCGCAATTCTTGTCTTTAAAAAGGCTCGACCAAGGTGCTGGATGATGTGGAAACGATCAATAATGATTTCGGCATTTGGAAAAAGTCTTCGAGCTAGTGGGATATAGGCTCCTGACATGTCCATCGTGATAAACCGTACCTTTTGTCGTACTTTCAATGGATACTTCAAAAAGTAGTTTCGAATCGTGGTTTGACGGCGATTATCAAGGATGGTTATGAGTTTGTTGGTCTCATAGTTTTGCGCCACAAAAGCGAGTTCACCTTTCTTGAACCCAAACTCATCCCAGGACATAACCCTTGGGAGTTTGTCAAAATGTTCCTTGAAAGTAAACTGATCAAGCTTACGAATGACAGTGGAGGTCGACACACGAAGTCTTCTGGCAATATCTGTTAGTGACACCTTTTCAGTAAGGAGTTGTGAGACCTTTTGACGGACTAGATTTGAGATTTGGCAGTTTTTCTCAACGATTGATGTCTCAGCCACCGTGACTCGTCTACAGCCTTTACATTGGAAACGACGTTTCTTAAGACGTAGTAGAGTTGGAGTTCCCGCTTGCTCGAGAAGAGGGATTTTAGAATGTTTTTGAAAGTCGTACTTGATCATCATTCCATGGCAATGAGGGCATGATGGTGCAGGGTAATCGAGTTTTGCTTGAATCTCGATATGAGTGTCAGTTTCGAAAACAAGTGAAATCTTGATATTTTGGTCTTTAATTCCGATTAATTCTGTGGTATTCTTAATAAGTCTCATAAGTTCTTCCTAATGATGGTTTGGTTGCTTTTCATTATAGTTCTTATGGGACTTTTTGTTTACACTCAAAAAGCTCTATAATCTCTACAGTGGTTTTACCCACTACAGAAATTATAGAGCCCAAAAAGGATTGGGTTAATCCCCAATCCTTTTTAATAAATTCTGAAGGTACCTATAAAAAATAATAAGAGCAATATTATTCTCCTATTACTCTATAACAAAAAGGCTTATTAAAGCCTATTTGTTATATCCTGATTTATTAAGTAACACTACTTAAACTGACTAGGAGCCCCTGTATAACCTGCCCAATCCTTACTATAAAAGCGGTCGTTCAAGTTATAGCTAGGTGCAGGTGTTGGATTACTTACAAATGGATCAACAGCCTTGTCAAAGGCTACCCATCCTTTCCATCCCATATGAATGGTGTCTTGCATAAAGTAAGGTTGATCTCCATCTTTTGAGAAGTCTGCAATATTGGTAAAGCCTTGACTTTCCAATTGATAACGGATTTTAGAAACCGTAGCATCATACATTTCTTGACTAAGTCCCGTATAAGCCATCCACTTGCTATTAACAGGTGGGATGACAAAAATGACATTAGTATTTGACTTAGCAAATTGATTTAGCACCAACTGTAGGTCACCGTATTCTTGTGAAACTTCATAAGAAAGATTTTTCTGGAAACCTTTAAGTTTACCAATCTTCTTAGACAAACGTTTCTTATAGAAACGGTCATCGATACCAAAGTCGTTTGACTTGGTATGGGCTTCTGCATCTCTTACAGCAACCTGATCAAGTGCCTCATAAGAGAGCTTGTCTGGCAACTCTTTAAGATAAGGAAGAACTTTCTTCTCGTAATTAGCGTTATTTGAGGCTGCTAAAGGACTAAACAAGGCATCTTCTCGCTTATTAAGCTCTGCCATAAATTGAATATAAGTCTTATCAAGTGAATTTAACTCTTGCCCCTTAGCCACTTTAGAAAGTTGAGATTTCATAGTAATCTCAGGCTTCATCTCTAAGATACGTTGAGCTGCATACTGAGAATTTGCATCCGTCTGAGTTTCACTTAAGAAACTACTAAGTTGGTCGTTATTGTAGAACTGCTGAAAAGCTGCAGAATTATACCCCTTTTTAGTAAACCATTGTGGAGACAAGACGTACACAGCTGTACCGTTGTGTAATTCTGGAAGCATTTGTTGCATTCCCAAATATTGGTTTAGAGATGCAGCACCACGTTGTCCAATAAAGTATGGGCGATAGTTACGGTCGTACTTTTCAGCTAAAACAGCTGGATGAAGAGCATCAAAACGCAACCACTCACTTGACCCAAAGAAAGGGACAAATCGATGCTTCTTATCTGAAAGAGCTGTAGTTTTGTTCATCCGACTCTTAAAGTTTTCATTTGTCAGTGTTACTGCACTACGTTTTTCAGCCACATAACTATGTTTTCTGCCTTGTGGGTAGGCATATATAACTACCACTACCAAGACCAAGGCACAAATTACTGGACCAAAAATCTGCCATAAACGCTTAAGCATTGCGAAGCTCCGTTACCCCTTCAACAATCTTATTAGCTGTGTTCCAGTCATCACGACCAAATTCTGAAACTGGTACACGAATATCGAAACGTGATTCCAATTCAACGATAAGCTCAACTGTTCCCATTGAATCGAGAACACCAGCATCGAAAAGGTCTTCGTCCATCATGTCAGAAACATCTTCCATGAAAAGTTCATCAATAATTTCAATAACTTCTGATTTTACATCCATTTTTATAATTCCTTTACTTATTTTTTAGCGAACCAGAGGTCATTCAAGAATCCAGAGAAAATCAAGAATGACAACATAACAGTGTTAAATGTAATAAAGATTCCCAAAGCCTTCGTCCATCTATTTTCAGGAAGTGGCTCAAGACCAGCTTTCTTACGTTCTTTATTAATGGTCTTCTTCTTGCGCAACCAGGCATCATTAAGGCCTAGACCAATACCATGGAAAATACCGTAAGCAATGTAGTACCAAGTAACCCCATGCCAGAATCCCATAACCATCATATTAATGACATAGGCCACATTTGAAGTCGTGTTACGATTTTTGAAAACTTTATTTCGCATCAAAACCATAACCAAACGCATAAAGATAAAGTCACGGAACCAGAAAGACAAGCTCATATGCCAACGATTCCAAAATTCTTTCAAGTCTCGTGAGATAAAAGGTTTGTCAAAGTTGATTGGGCTCTTAATCCCCATAAGGTTAGATGCTGCCAAGGCAAACATTGAGTAACCCGCAAAGTCAAAGAAGAGATCAAAACCGAAAACATACATGACACCAAGTGTTGGTAAATTAAAGATACCACCTTGAGCCAAAGCTTGTGCTTTCAGTGAAGGCAAGAGCATACTTCCGAAAATCTGCGCCAAAACAAACTTATAGAGGAAACCAAGCATGATATATTTTACAGCTTGCTCCAACATATTCATCAGCTCGTCTCGCTCAGGAATTGCTTGATAGTCTTCGTTAAAGCGTCTGAAACGATCAATGGGACCACTCGTAAAGGTTGGCATAAAGAGCATAAATCGGAGGAACTCTCCAAGTGTAAACTCTTTAAGGACACCATCCCGCATCTCGATAATCATTCCAACTGATCGAAAGGTCAAGTAAGAAATACCAAGAAAGTTTAAAAGCGACTGAGTACCATTTATCGCAGGCTCTACCTTAACAAAAATCAAGGGAAGGACTACAAGAAACGAGTGTAAATAGAAAACCCATTTATTATCCTTTTGACTGCGGTAATGTTTGTATGAATAAACCCAAATGATTTGCCAAACGATATAGAAGAGTAAGGCTAGTAATTGGCTAGCATGTGTTCCTGTCAGAGCGAGAACAATAAAGGCTAGACTTACCAAACACTCATAAATCGCAAAACGCTTTTTAAAGAAGAGACCCACAAAGATTGGCAATAGAGCTAATCCAAGATAGATAAAATAGAAGGGGTTACCGTAGGCTTCTAAATGGGGGAGCTGTTTCAAGAAGTCAATCATCGGTTGTTAACCTCACTGATAAGACCCTTGATATCAATTTTCCCATTTGGTGTTAAAGGCAAGCTCTCACGATAGAGGAACTTAGTAGGCATCATGTAAGACATCATGATATCTTCTAAGTCAGCCTTAATCGCCTTGGTGATATCAATTTCACGTTCAAACTGCTCACGAACACCATCCTTAAGAATCACATAAGCCAAGAGATTCTGAACCTTATGGTCTTTATTGTAACGTGGCACAGCTACTGCTGAATCAATATACTTAGACTTATTAAGGTTTTGTGAAACATCCTCTAGCTCAATACGGAAACCATTAAATTTAATCTGGAAGTCCATACGACCACCGTAAAGAAGGAGACCTTCATCAGTCATCGTTCCTACATCACCAGTATGGTAAGCAGGAAGGCCATTAAACTCGAAGAAGGCTTCCGCAGTCTTTTCAGGATTGTTCATATATCCTTTTGAAACTGCTGGTCCTGATACGATGATTTCACCCTGTTGACCATTTGGAAGGATATTGCCATCCTCATCGATAATATAAGTCGGTGAATCTTCCTTGGTATAACCAATCGGCAAGCGCTTAAGGTTAGCCAGCATCTCATCAGTTACTGCTACTGCTGATAAGGCGACAGTTGCTTCAGTTGGTCCGTAAGCATTAATAATACGTGCTTCTGGGAAACGTTGGCGAAGCTTTTGAGCAGTCTTGACAGTCAACTCTTCTCCGTCAAAATAGAAATGCGTAATTTCTGGCATCTTCTCTGCATTGAAGTCTTCTGACAACATTGCCATATCTGCAAATGATGGTGTGGATGTCCAAATGGCAATTGGAAGAGAGAAAATCGTTTCAAAGAGCTTCTTGAAGTCCTGTGTAATGGCTGAAGGAAGCGCATAAAGTGTTCCTCCAAGTGCCAATGTTGGTGCCCAGTACATTACCGATAAGTCAAATGAATAAGGCGGTTGAGCCAGCATTTGAGGACGTTTTGGAGTTGCAAATTCCTTGTCCGTAATCATCCAGTTAGTGAAACTGAGGAGATTATTGTGTGAAATTTGTACCCCTTTAGGCTTACCTGTAGTTCCTGATGTAAAGATGATGTAATAAGTATCATCCCCCTTAACAGGATGAGTCACTTCGTAGCTAGTCTTGCTTTCAAAAGCTGTTGTCACTTGGTCCAATGTTAAGATTGGAGCTTGGATATCCTCAAGTGGGAAGTCATTGATAGCAATAATCAGACTAGGCTCTGCTACTTCAACAATTGCCGTCACGCGCTCAAGAGCTGAGTGACTGTCAATTGGAATATAAGCGTGACCAGATTTAGTCAAAGCGACAAAAGTTGCCAACATTTCATACTCTTGACCACCATAAACCACAACAGGTGATTTTTCTGGAATATCAAGACTATCAATCTTGGCAGCTAGGCTATCCGAATCAGCTTTTAAGTCACCGTAAGTGTGAACTTCCCCTAAAATATTGTAAACAGGAAAGTCAGGTTGTGATTGGGCAAACTGCTCAATCGTTTCGATCATATCTTTAATTTTTGTATTCGTCATTATTCTTCCTAAAATTCGTTATAGATAAAATTACCTTGACCTTGTCCTAGGTAATTGTAGAGATAAATTAGGGCCATAAAAATGGCGAAATAAAGCAAGGTTTGTCCTAAAAATACCAGGACGTTTTTATGTTTTAACATTCTAATTTTCGATACTTTTTTTTATATAATATCCTCTTTAGTTTACCATCTTATCAGTATTTTTTCCAATAAAAAAGAAAAAATAACTAAATTTCATTTCTTTTTCATCAATAGTTTTTAGTGATAAATGGTTAGCTAAAATGATAAAATCATAACCACCCGTCTAACGGGTGGTTTGATCAAGGGCTATAAGCCCATATTACCAGCCAGCGCCTAAAGACGCTGGCTTTCACTTTGTTCAAGCCTTATTGCTTTTGACTCGTCACAAGCCTCTCAAAGAGGCATTCGCATTACTTACCATTATCCCTAAAGGGATTTTCATATTCTTTAACGCTTAATTTGTCCAAAGCGATATCATGCTTCTCTTGTTCCTGGATATATTTCTTAATTGTGGCTTCATTTAGTCCTACCGTACTTACATAATATCCTTCTGCCCAAAAATGTCTGTTCCCAAATTTATATTTTAAATTGGCGTGTTTATCAAACATCATTAAGGCACTTTTACCTTTTAAATATCCCATAAAACTAGCTACACTCATTCGTGGTGGTATACTTACTAGCATGTGAACATGATCTGGCATTAAGTGGCCTTCTATTATTTCAACGCCTTTATATTGGCATAGTCTATGAAAAATCTCTCCCAGACTACTCCTATATTGATTATAGATTATTTTTCGTCTATACTTAGGTGTAAATACAATGTGGTACTTACACATCCATTTTGTATGTGATAAACTGTGAGCTTTTTGCGCCATAGTCTTAACTCCTTTCGTTTTACAATTGGCTTGAACACCCATATTGTAACTCGTTTGGAGTGTTTTTGTTATGACGGTATAACCTTCGATGCGCACCCGCATAGCGGGTGGTTTATTTGTTTCGCACCTTCGGAGCGAAACGGACTTAAAGTCACAAAAAGAAAACAGAGCTTAAAAGCTCTGTTGGATTTAACTATTTTGTGTCTTTTGGGCCGTCTGCATACGATAATACATTCCCTTAGCTTGCATCAGTTGTTCATGGGTTCCGTGTTCAACGATATCCCCATTATTCATGACCAAAATTATGTCCGCATTTTCGATGGTAGACAATCGATGGGCAATGATGAAACTTGTTCGACCTTTCATTAATTTAGCGAAGGCCTCTTGAATGAGGAGCTCTGTACGAGTATCAATACTAGAAGTGGCTTCATCCAAGATTAAGATTTTAGGCACATTGACAAATATGCGGGCAATAGTCAAAAGCTGACGTTGTCCCTGAGAAAGGGATTGCCCCGCGTCATTCAAGTAGGTGTCATAGCCTTTAGGCAACTGCTGAATAAAGAAATCTGCATTGGCAGCCTTGGCCGCTGCTATGACTTCTTCACGACTGGCTTCTGGATTTCCATAGGCAATATTATCATGAATAGTGCCGACCTCAAGCCAAGTTTCCTGCAAAACCATCCCAATCTGTTTCCGAAGACTCTCACGGGTATAATCTGTAATAGGTCTACCGTCCAGTAGAATATTTCCCTTGTCCAAATCATAGAAACGCATGAGCAAGTTAATCAAGGTAGATTTTCCCGCTCCTGTAGGACCAACAATGGCAACAGTACTTGCGGCAGGGATATCAATGCTCAAATCCTTGATAAGAGGTTTATTAGGCAAATAGCCAAACTGGACATGGTCAAATTGAAAACATCCCTGCACATCTGCTTCTTCCAAGACCGCCTTACCTGTTTCTGTTATTTCCTCTTCATCCAATATCATATAAAGGCGATCAGCACAGGCCAAAGCACTTTGAAGTTCAGATAGGACAGATGAGATATCATTAAAAGGTTTCGTATACTGAGTCACATAATTTAGGAAGGTGGTCAATTGTCCCACTGTGAAAGCACCACCCGACATGATTCGATAGGCCCCAACACCTGCAATAAGAGCATAAATCAGACTATTGACAAAACGTGTAGCTGGGTTAACCGCTGACGAATAAAAGATAGCCCCCTGTGAATAATCAGCATACTTACCATTGACGTCTTTAAAACTCCTAACCATCTGGTCTTGAGCATTTAGACTCTGAACCAAAGCTTCTTGAGTTAAACTTTCCTCAATCAACTGAGTCTGCATGCCTCGCCATTTAGTTTGATTGCGATAGAGTTGGTAGCTCTTCTTTGCGATAAAACGTGCCACAAGCATTGAGAGAGGCGTCATCACTAGAACTAAGAGCATCATGAACCAGTCTAAACGAGCCATGGTAATGATTATGACAAAGATAGTTAAAAGCCCAACGAAAAATTGGTTAAAGACCATAAGAAGTCCGTTGTTTAACTGATCACTATCTGTAGTCACACGGCTAACCATGTCTCCAGTTCCTTGACGGTCAAGGTAACTAAGAGGCATAGCATGAATTTTCATCATGACTCGTTCACGTAAACTTTCGCTATATGAATAAATCAATCGATTATAAATCAAAGGGTTAAGCCACTGGATCGCACTATTAGCTAAGATAACTACAAGCATCTGCCAAATTAAACGTGACATCAATAGAACGGCGTTCATCTTAAGAACAGCGTCCACTGCATCACCAATTAAGATAGGTAAGTAAACCGTTAAGGCAACTTGAATAATGGTCCCAACAGTTGCTAAGGCAAAGAGGTAACGCTGACTTAAGATATCTCTACTTAAACGTTTAAGCGTTGATTTATTATTTCTAGCCTTCATCAGCGACCTCCTTTTGGTGTTGAGAATAATGAATGTCTTGATAGAGTTTATTAGTGTTAAGCAATTCTTCATGATTACCCAAGCCAACTTGATGTCCCTTATCAAGCACCAAAATTTGATCAACAGCTTTTAGACTATTTGTTCTTTGCGAAATAATAATCAAACTCATTGATTTAAGATTGTCTCTGATAGCCGCTAGTAGGCGGCTTTCAGTCAAGTAATCTAGGGCTGAGGTGGAGTCATCCAAAATCAAGAATGGTGCTGGTCTCATCAACGCACGCGCAATAGTCAAACGTTGACGTTGCCCTCCCGAAAAATTACGGCCAAATGACTCAACTGGCTCATCTAAACCAAGGTCCTTATCCCTTACAAAATCAGCAGCCTGAGCCATGTCAAGCGCATGCCACAGTTCTTGCTCACTCGGTTCATGGTCAAGTCCTAATGACAAGTTTGAACGAATGGTTCCTCTAAATAGCTCAGCTTTTTGCGGGACGTAGGCAACCCAAGAACGCCACTCTTTAAGGGTTTTTGGTGATTTTTGATCTTTGAAAATAGCTAGCGAACCAATCTGAGGCTGATATAAGTTCATGATTAAGTTCACCAATGTCGATTTACCCGAACCTGTACCACCAATAATACCTAGTGACTGACCTTGAGTAAGACTTACATGAATCTCTTGAAGTGATGGCTGACTAGCCGTAGGATAGGTAAAGGTCATCTGATCAATAGCTAGCACTGTTGAAGCCTGACTAGAAGTTCGGACTTCTAAAGGTGCCTCAATATCCTCATCTTGAAGTTCAAAAATAGCTTGTACCCGTTTTGCTGAAATAAAGCTTTGATTCAGATTGGTCAGCATCATGGCTAATTTAAGAAGCTCCGTCAAGATTTGCAAGAGATAATTGACCAGAGCAATCAGCATACCTTGAGACAAAAGGCCAGCTTGAATTTGAAGATTTCCTTGCCAAAGGATAGCAATCAAGGTCATATTAACAACCAAGAAAGTCAAAGGACTAATGAGACTTGCTATCACTCCTGTTTTGAGCTGCCACTTCTTCAAGTCTTTATTGACAGTAGTAAAGTTATCTAATTCACGCTCACTCTGATCAAAAGCCCGAATAACCCTCATACCTTCAAGTTGTTGACGCGTATTGGTAACAATTGATTCATTAATCAATCGAATCTTGGCATATAAAGGATTGACGATGCGACTGGCTAGTACAATAATAAGGGTCAATACCAAGACCATGCCAAGAAACCAAAGGGTCAAGCGTGGACTGATTCGGAATGCCATAATAATGGCTCCCGTCACGATAATCGGTGCCCTCAAAAAGAGCCTCAAAAATTGATTGATGCCCGTTTGGATTTGAAAGGTATCACCAGTCAAACGTGTCACCAAACTTGACGTTCCAATCTCATCCCGCTTTTCCTTTGATAAACGCATGATCTTCGCATACAAATCATTGGTTAAACCTCGGGCATAGCCAACGGCTGCTCTGGATGAAAAATACTGTGCTGAAATAGCAACAACAACCCCAATAACGGCAAGTCCGAACAAGAGAAAAATCATCATAAACAGATGATTTTGGTCTTTATTTGGAATAGTTGTGTCGACAATTCCAGCAATCACTAGAGGGACCAAGAGTTCGAAACTGGCTTCGATTAATTTAAAAACGGGTCCCAGGATACTGTCTTTGATGTATCCTCTAAAATACACTAATAATGCTTTCATTTGTCTTTCCTAAGTTTAACGTCCTTACTCTTAGAGGCGCGAGAACATACGCATCAGAAAGAGATTAAACTGTACTTCCTTAGCGTAGTAAATATTTCCGCCATTTGTATAAAGTTTTCCGCCACCATAATACATGGCAACTGGTTGGTAATAGGTGTAAGTTTCCCCACTGGTATTTCCTAGACTAGGAGCAACGACATTTTTAGAGTAAGCCTTTGCGAGTTCGACGGTGTTCACTCCACCATTATCAGCCACATAATCAATATAGGCCTTACCAAAATTATAGGCTTGTACTGCTGTCCAAGGATCCACCTTATGGTGGGCAGCTTCTTCCAGATTTTCCGACAGCACCGTCACCCCTTGACGAATACTTTCTTTTCGATCTGTTATGGAGTTGGTCACCCCTGTAGAACTTTCACTGGACTGCATCACGTCATCTGTCTTCCCCTTGGTTTCTGTGTAGATCATAGCCAGAACCAAATCGACATTGGTTGTATTATCAATGTCGTCCTCTGCCAAAACCTCCTTAACCATGGATTCATAGGTTAAGACATGTTGAATATTGGCATGGATTCGATAGCATTGGATACCTATGATGAGGACTACGACAAAAACCGCCAGACGTCTTATCCATTTAAACATATTATTTATTGATGATATCCTCGATATTTTTGATGAGAATAGAGTAGGTACCATCAGGATTTTGAATAAACTCAACACTATCAGCATCCTGATACACATTATTAGGCACGATTAACTC
Organism: Streptococcus sp. Marseille-Q6379; assembly: GCF_965119505.1. NCBI lineage: Bacteria > Bacillati > Bacillota > Bacilli > Lactobacillales > Streptococcaceae > Streptococcus > Streptococcus sp. Marseille-Q6379. The sequence goes on from NZ_CBCPLV010000002.1 coordinate 310,369, forward strand.
AATTCCGTTTGATAACGATAATTTTTGATTCTCCAATTTCTTAATTTGACGCGAATGGTCAATATCTGATACCGAGATAGGCTCAGGTATGGCCTCTTTGAGCTCATCAACGAAGGTCAAACGAGCTGTCAAATTGTTATCAAAGAGCTGGTCTGCCAATTTTTCAGGTGATAACTCTTGATCTTCTTCCAAATTATTGAAAATAGCAGATTTCATTTTCCCTTGGAAGTTAAAGTCATCCTGATTAAAATTCTCGGCAATCTTCTGGGCAGTATCTTCAACCATCTTAATCGATTTCTTGACAGATTGTTCAGGCTGGACTTGCAACAGATTTTCAGAGAAATAATTGGCAAAGCTTCCATTATGCTTGATTCGCTTTTCAATCAAATAATACTGCTTACTACTACGATTGATTACCAAAGCTTCATCAGGTGTCTGGGCCGCAGAAGGCAAATTATTTTGTGACAATTGAATAGGATGTTGGCTATCTCCCAAAGAATGAATCAAACTATCCTTGAGTGCAATACGCAAGAAAGCAAAATATTCTTGCCCTTCTTTGTCAAACTGAATAAAGACCAAATCATTGGTCTTTTGATCTTCAGAAATGACAAATTCTTCCTTCCAAAGTTGGGCAATCTTGACTGAGCTTTCCATCAAGTCATCTCCTAGATGACTGATAAAAACATTTTCCGCATCGAAATAGCCCCGTTTAGCCTCATCTGAGAAAACCTTAGAGAGTTTCTTTCGAAAATACTCATCTAAGCGAGGCGTTATTTCAAGAGGCCCTTCAGCTAAAACCAGCTCCGTATCATTTGGCGAAAACTGGTGAATGATAATGCGTTTAATATATAAATCTAACATAGTCTTTTAATAGAGTGGGAAGGCATCTGTAAGAGCTTTAACTTCTCCACGAATGCGTTCCAAAGCTTCAGGTTTATCGTGATTTTCCAAAGCTTCAACCATCCACTCCGCAATCTGACGGCTCTCAGCTTCACCCATACCACGACTCGTAATGGCTGGACTACCAACACGGATACCAGATGTCTTGAATGGAGACAACTGCTCGTAAGGGATACCATTCTTGTTCAAAGTAATATTAACTTCTTCAAGAACGTTTTGCGCAACCTTACCATTTTCAACAACCTTAGTGACATCAACCAAGAAAAGGTGATTGTTCGTACCGCCTGAAATAACGCGGAAATCTGGATGTTGATTGAAAACGTCAGCCATGGCAGCTGCGTTCTTGATAACATTTTCCCCATATTCCTTAAAGGCAGGATCAAGTGCTTCTTTAAGAGCAACAGCCTTAGCAGCAATAACGTGTTCCAATGGTCCACCTTGCAAACCAGGGAAAACCGCAGAATTCAATTTCTTAGCGATAGCTTCATCATCAGTCAAAATCAAACCACCACGAGGACCGCGAAGCGTCTTGTGGGTTGTTGTAGTTGTCACATGTGCATGAGGAACTGGACTCGGGTGATGACCAGACGCTACAAGACCTGCAATGTGAGCCATATCTACCATGAGGTAAGCACCTACAGCATCGGCAATTTCACGGAATTTAGCAAAATCAATGATACGAGAGTAAGCTGAAGCACCAGCCACGATGAGTTTTGGTTGCACTTCTTTAGCCTGCGCAAGAATGGCATCATAATCTAGGAGTTCAGTTTCCTTATCTACATTGTAAGCGACGAAGTTATAGGTCTTACCAGAGAAGCTAACTGGTGCACCGTGTGTCAAGTGACCACCCGCTGACAAATCCATTCCCATAACCGTATCACCTGGTTGGATTAATGACATGTAAACAGCAGCATTGGCTTGGCTACCTGAGTGAGGTTGCACGTTGGCAAATTTTGCTCCAAAAAGTTCTTTGGCACGCTCAATAGCAAGAGACTCAACCACATCAATCACGTCTGTACCACCATAGTAACGTTTACCTGGATAGCCTTCTGCGTACTTGTTAGTCAAGAGAGTTCCTTGAGCAGCCATAACAGCTTTAGATACTACGTTCTCAGAGGCAATCAACTCAATATTGTTTTGCTGACGTTCTGCCTCAGCATCGATGGCTTTCCATAGTTCAGGGTCAAATGCTTTGTAATCTTCTTTATCAAAAATCATAGAGGTCTCCTTTGAGGTCTAATGGGCTTTCAATCAACTCGCCCGCATATAGTCGAAAGTTATCTCACACTTCCATTGGTCTCTGTTAGTCATTTATTCTATGGTCAACTCTGGGAGAGCCGCCAATAGGTCTTCTCCTTTTGTCAATTTAATAAACCGTTTCTGCATCTTATCACAAGTATAACCTACTTTTTCATAAAATGCATGCGCACCCAGACGATGGTCTGCAGAATTTAAGCGAATAAACTCATAACCGCGTCTTTTTGTTTCTTGCTCCAACCCTTCAAGTAAAACTTTACCGATCCCCATCCTTTGTCTTTGAGGTAAAACTGCTAAGGCTAAGATATTAAATCCTGCATTGGAATAGAGAGATTCATAAACCTCTGCATGAACGTAGCCAAGGAGTTCATGACTAGCCTCATCCTCATAACCTAGTAGAAAATGATGTGAGTCTTTGGATAATCTGGCTAGTTGACTAGCCGTTTCTTCTGAACTAAAAGCATAACCTAAAGCCTCTTTGTTTATCTTACAAATTGCTTCAACATCTGTTGCTATCAAATCACGTAGCATGTTATACCTCCTCAAAAGGGATTTTGGGTAGCTTGGCAAGAATGTCTTCTTGAGTGATAGAACCTTGCCGTAAAATTTTTACCTTGTTGCCAGATAAGTCTAAAATCGTCGAATCTACACCTAACAAGGCATCATCATCTTGATAGCCAGTCACCTGAAAATCAAATTGTGCTCTAATATCGTTGAAATACCGACCACTAGCCTTCCCAGACTTATTGGCTGAGGGGCCAATCAAAGGCCCTTCCGCTTGGATCAACTCTCTAGTAACAGTATGATTCGGCATCCGAAATCCAACTGTCGTCAATCCTGAATTAATCCACTTAGGTACTTGATCATTAGCTTTTAAAATGATAGTCAAAGGTCCAGGCAAAAAAGCATCGTACAATTGTTTCAAATACTTGGGCTGATCTTTTGAATAGGACAAGATATCTTCATAAGAAGCGACATTCAAATTCATGGCTTTATCTCTGGGACGATTTTTTAGCTCATAAACATGGTCAACAGCTTGCTCATCTAAAGCCTTAGCAAATAGACCATAAACAGTCTCTGTGGGAAGGACAACCGCTCCACCGTCAGCCAAGATTTCTCTTAACACTTTATTACTTTTCATCATCCATCACGACCATTCTATCTTGCCCAAATTGGTCCTTAAGAACACGCACACGCTTATCAGGAAAATGTAGAGACAAGAGTTTCTTCAAATCACGGCCCTGCTTATAGCCAATTTCAAAGTAGAGCTTTCCTTTTGGAGTTAAATACTTATCTGCGTCCTCAATAATCTGTCTATAAATGGCAAGCCCCTCTTCATCAGCAAACAGAGCCATTTTGGGCTCGCTAGCCAAAACATTGATACCAACTTCGTTCTTATCATTTTCAGAAATATAGGGAGGATTTGACACAATGATATCAAAACTGCCAGAAATATTTTCGAAAACATCCGATTGAACAAAGCTAATGTCTACCTGATTTAGCTTAGCATTCTCCTTGGCAAGCTCTAGCGCATCCACTGATAAGTCACTAGCTGTTACTTGCCAAAGGGGGCGACTCTTTTTCAGGGATACCGAAATAGCACCACTCCCAGTTCCGATATCAAGAACCTTAAGCTCTGTGCTTGGATTTTCCGCTAAAATCAAGTCCACTAGTTCCTCAGTTTCAGGACGTGGAATCAAGACACGCTCATCAACCTGAATACGTAAACCATGAAAGTCTTCATAGCCCAAGATATACTGAGCAGGCTTGTGTTTCTTTAGTTGGCTAAATGCATGAGCTAATAGCTCAGCATCTTCCTCTGAAACTTCCTGACGCAATTGAAGAACAAAATGAGTCAAGTCCCACTGCTTCAAACCTCGATAAACAAAGGAAAGGGCCTCTGGCTCTTCTCCAACAGCCTCAAGCTGCTTCTCATAGTCAGCCAGAACATCCGCTAGAATCATTTGTTAAGCTCTTCCAATTTTTGAGTTTGATCGTAAAGAACAAGAGCATCAATGACTTCATCCATTTTCCCAGCCAAAATCGTATCTAATTTTTGAAGGGTCAAACCAATACGGTGATCCGTTACACGGTTTTGTGGGAAGTTGTAAGTACGGATACGTTCTGAACGGTCCCCTGTACCAACAGTAGATTTACGCTCAGCATCTTGTTCATCTTGAGCGATTTGTGCAAAGTGGTCCGCAACACGCGCACGGATAATCTTCATGGCTTTATCACGGTTCTTCTGTTGCGTACGTTCTTCTTGCATCTCTACTTTGATTCCAGTAGGAATGTGAACCATACGAACCGCAGTCGCAACCTTATTGACGTTCTGACCACCAGCACCAGATGCGTGATAGATATCGACACGAAGGTCCTTAGGATCAATTTCGTACTCTACTTCTTCAACTTCTGGCATAACCAAAACAGTTGCTGTCGAGGTATGAACACGACCTTGGCTCTCAGTCACAGGCACACGTTGTACACGGTGTGCTCCTGATTCATATTTGAGTTTTGAGTAGACTGATTGTCCTGAAACCATGGCAACCACTTCTTTGATACCACCAACACCATTGTAAGATGCTTCCATAACCTCAAAGCGCCAACCTTGTGTTTCTGCGTATTTTTGGTACATAGCTAAAAGGTCACCTGCAAACAAGGCAGCTTCATCACCACCTGCGGCTCCACGAATTTCGAGGATAATATTCTTGTCATCATTAGGGTCTTTTGGCAAGAGAAGAATTTTCAAACGTTCTTCATACTCTTCTTTAGCGGCTTTGGATTCTTTGAGTTCTTCCTTAGCCATTTCTTCCAAGTCAGGAACACCGCTTGCTTCCTTAATCATCTCTTCAGCATCTGAGATACTTTGGATGACTTGCTTGTACTCACGGTAAGCTGTCACAGTTTCACGAGTATTTGCTTCTTCACGTGACAACTCCATGAAGCGTTTAGTGTCTGAAACGACTTCAGGGTCACTAAGCAATTCACCCAATTCCTCATAACGGTCTTCAACCGCTTGTAACTGATCATAAATATTCATTTGTTATCTTTTCTCCTTATATAACTGATAGTCATTTTTAGGCCTTATTCAAAGGGATTATGTTTTCGTGAGGTGGATTAAACCAGTGCTTTCGGCAAACAGAGATATAACTCTCGTGTCCTCCAATTTGAACTTGTGCTCCCTCATAAACTGGCTTCCCATCTTCCATACGAAGAACCATAGTTGCCTTTCTCGAGCAATAATGACAAATGGTCTTAATCTCATCAATCTTATCAGACAAAAGCAAAAGGTATTTAGAACCTTCAAAGAGATTGTTCTGAAAATCATTTTTGAGACCAAAAGCCATCACTGGGATATCTAACTCATCAACAATTCGTGCCAAATCATAGACATTCGCACGGGTCAAAAACTGAGCCTCATCAACTAAAACACAGTAAGGTCGTGGATCCATATTAGCAATGTAACCAAAAATATCCGTATCATCACCAATAGGATATGCCTTCCGTTTCATGCCAATACGACTAGAGATATAGCCAACCCCATCGCGATTATCCAAACGACTGGTCAATAGTACCACTGGTTTTCCTTGTTCTTCGTAATTATAGGCAACCTTAAGAATTTCAATGGATTTCCCAGAATTCATGGTGCCATAGCGAAAATAAAGTTGTGCCAAACCAGTCTCCTCTAAAATATGTATTGTACTTATTTTATCATAATTCCAAGCGTAAAAGGGAGGGAGACTGAACAATTTTTGAAAAAAGTTCGCCTCACTCCCTTATTTTTATAATAGGTTTGACTTGTCTTTCAAATGGTTCAATCTTATCATCCTAATAACATTTCACCAGTCTAATAGCTTCTTATGAATAGGCTTTAGCCAATTTTTCTAGAAGTTCTTCTTTCTCCTCGTCACTAGCAAATGAAGCTTCGATTGCCGTCTTATTATGAGCATAAAAGTCTTGCACTGAGCTATCAAAATGCTTGTGATAGAGTTCGTATTCCTTGGTTAAGTTTGTATCAGAAACGGTACGATTGTCTGTATTAATCGTAATGTTAGCACCTGCTGCTTTCATTTTTAGATAAGGAAAATCAGCAACTGTAACGGCTGCTTTAGTCTGCAGATTACTTGTTAAACATAACTCTCCTGTGACACCATTTTTGACAAACTCTTCCAAAAGCTCAGGCTCTTGAGCCAAGATCGTTGCATGGCCATTACGCTTAATTCCCATGGCAATCGACTCAGCCAAAAAGGCTGGGCAACCACACTCACCAGCATGAAAAGTCATGGGACGGTTGTAACTTTGGACTTGTTCAATTAGAGGTTTAATCGCTTTAGGTCCATAATGATGCTCATCTCCGGCAAAATCAAAACCAACAAAGTCACTATCTTCAACCTTATTTGCTTCATTAAGAATACGAGCCGTTAAATCTTGATTTGATTGACGCATGCCACAAACTAGGGCCTTAGCTACAATTCCAAATTCTTCTTGAGCTTGACGTAAGCCTTGACAAACGGCATCAATGGTTTCAGCGACAGTCAACCCCTTATCCATTGACAATTCGGGAGCAAAACGCACTTCAATATAGATAACATTTTCAAGAGCAGCCTGTTTAGCGACATCATAAGCCGCAATGGTCAAAGCTTCCTTTGTTTGAAGCAAAGGACGAATGTAATCAAAAGCCTCTAGATAATCTAGGAGACTCTCACAGGTAGCCGGGGCTGTCACATGGTGTCTGAGCTCCGCATCGTCCTTAGGTAACTCAATCTTTGCTAAGTCAGCTAGGTGACGAATAGTTTCCAATGATAGAGAACCATCCAAATGGCAGTGTAGTTCTGTTTTAGCCAACTTATGAAAATCAATAGCAGTCATTCTTTTCTTCCTCTCTAAACAATATGTTTTTATCAGATAAAAATTAATTTTTACTATCTTATCATTCTTATAGAAAAAGTCAAGCTGTCGCGCTAATAGGACGTAGTAGATTCTTGAAATGCCATTTGCATTTTGTTAGGATGTAACTATCAAGAATACAAGGAGAAACTTTATGTCTGACTATATTTTACCAGAAGTTTGGCAAAATCCAACCTCTATGGGAGGTGCCTGGGGCGGCCTCAATCAACCTACAGCTGGTGCACGTTTTGAACAAACTTTACCTAAAGGTGACCAACCTTTCCAACTCTATACTCTTCCAACACCTAATGGTATCAAGGCAACTATCATGCTTGAAGAACTGAAAGAACTCGGTGTGACTCAAGCGGGCTATGACGCTTATCGTATTAAGATTGGTGATGGTGACCAATTCGGATCCGACTTTGTTTCGATCAATCCAAACTCAAAGATTCCAGCCATGATGGATTACTCTGAAGACCAACCGGTTCGTGTCTTTGAATCAGCTAACATCCTGCTTTACTTGGCTGAAAAATTCGGAAAACTCATTCCAACTGATTACGCAAAACGTACGGAAGTGCTCAACTGGCTCTTTTGGCAAACAGGTGCTGCTCCCTTCTTAGGTGGTGGCTTTGGGCACTTCTTCCACTATGCACCTGAAAAAATCGAATATGCCATCAACCGTTTTGCCATGGAAGCCAAACGCCAACTTGACTTGCTAGATAAAGAATTAGCAACCAAACCTTATATTGCTGGTGATGAATACACTATCGCTGATATCGCAATTTGGTCTTGGTATGGCCGTCTTGCTCAAGATAAGATTTGGGACAAGGCTGGTATTTTCCTTGAAGTTAAAGAGTACAAGCACCTTCAAGCATGGACTGAAAAAATTACCAACCGTCCAGCGGTTAAACGTGGACTTGAAGTCGACTATAAAGATATCTAATTTTACAGCGGTTTGCCTAGGCTAACCGTTTTTCTATTGTTTCATGATATAATAGAAAGAAAATCACAAGGAGACATTCATGACTGTATTTCAAGCTATTTTAGAAAAAATTAAAGCCTATGACACTATTATTATTCACCGCCACCAAAGACCTGACCCTGATGCCATTGGTAGTCAGGTAGGACTGAAGGAAATTTTAAAAACAAACTTTCCAGATAAAAAGGTTCTTGCGACAGGTGTCAATGAACCTACCTTATCTTGGATTGCTGAAATGGATAAGGTAACTGACCAAGACTATGAAGGAGCGCTTGTTATTGTTACCGATACAGCCAACACTCCTCGTATCGACGACGACCGTTTTGATAAGGGGGACTTTCTTATCAAAATTGACCATCATCCTAACGACGATGCCTACGGCGACCTCCTCTTAGTTGATACGACTGCTTCAAGTGCCAGCGAAATTGTGACTGACTGGGCTCTCACTCTTGGCCTTTCCTTGTCAGATGCCGCTGCTCGTGTTCTTTACAATGGTATTGTTGGCGACACAGGTCGCTTCCTCTTTCCGTCTACGACACCTAAAACACTTCAAATTGCGGCTAAACTTCGTGAATACGACTTTGATTTTGCAGCAATGGCTCGTCGTATGGATAGTTTCCCATTCAAAATTGCTAAATTACAAGGTTATGTTTTCGATAATCTAGAAGTCGATGAAAATGGTGCGGCTCGAGTTGTCTTGACACGAAAGGTTTTGGATGAATTCAATGTCACTGATGCTGAAAGTTCTGCAATTGTTGGCACTCCAGGTCGTATTGATTGCGTCGAATCTTGGGCTATTTTCGTAGAGCAGCCTGAAGGGCATTACCGTGTACGTCTGCGCAGTAAAAGCATTGTCATCAACGAGATTGCTAAACGTCATGACGGTGGAGGCCACCCACTTGCTAGTGGTGCCAATTCCTACAGCTTAGACGAAAACGAACAAATCTATCAAGAAATCAAGGATACCGTTGCCCATGCAACTCACTAATCGTCGTGTACGTCTCATGGGGACTGTGATTGACGTCTCTATCTATCATGAAGAACCAGAACCCCTGCTAGACCAGGTTGAAGCACTTCTACATACCTACAATAAGCGCTTCTCAGCCAATGACGACAGTTCTGAACTCATGAAAATTAACAAGGCAGCAGGCTTACATTCGGTGACGGTTCACCCAGAGCTTTTTGAACTTATTGCTCTTGGAAAATGGCATAGCTGCCAACCTGGAAGTCACCTTAACATTGCCATCGGACCTCTCATTCAGACTTGGCGCATTGGTTTTTCGGATGCCAAGCTGCCTCTGCCTGAAGAAATTCCTCCGCTCCTACAAATTATCAATCCCAATGCCATTGTTCTATCCGAGGAAAATCAAAGCGTTTTTCTCAAAGAAAAAGGGATGAAAATTGATCTTGGTGCCCTGGCAAAGGGATATATTGCAGATCGTATTGCAGATTTTCTTAAAGCGGAAAAAGTGACCAGTGCCCTAATCAATCTTGGAGGTAATGTTCTAACCTTTGGACCAGCTCTCCATAATCCTGATAAAAAATGGCGGATTGGTATTCAAAATCCCAAGGAGGCTAGAAACACAAATCTTATGGTGCTTGCTATAAGAGACCAGTCTATTGTCACTTCAGGAATCTATGAACGCACTTTTGAAATAAATGGCAAAACCTATCATCATATTTTCGATAGTCAAACTGGCTACCCTGTCTCTTGTGATTTAGCTAGTCTTACCATCATTTCATCCCTCTCAGTCGATGGTGAAATTTGGACGACACGTTTATTTGGCTCAAGTCTAGAACGCATTTTCCAGGAAGTTAGTTCACAACCAAATCTTGAAGCTATCATCGTTGATAAAGATAATCGATGCTTTCAGACAAGTGGCATTTACAAAATGCGAATTTCCTAAAAAATAGTAAAAAAGACTTGTCAAGAAGACCACCTTTTGATAAACTAAAATAGTTAAAAAAACTATGGTGCGGAAAGTACCATGGCAGAAAGGAAATATTTTAACATGAAAAAAGATATCCATCCAGATTACCGTCAAGTAGTATTCATGGACACAACTACTGGTTACCAATTCCTTAGCGGTTCAACTAAACACTCAAACGAAACAGTTGAATTCGAAGGTGAAACTTATCCACTTATCCGTGTAGAAATTTCATCAGATTCACACCCATTCTACACTGGCCGTCAAAAATTCACTCAAGCAGACGGACGCGTGGATCGTTTCAACAAAAAATACGGTCTCAAATAAGCAACATCTTGTTGTCAAGCCATTCCAATTGGAATGGTTTTTTTGTATTCTCTTGGCTATAATCTCTCCTACTCCCCTCCTTTAAAATAAAAAAACAGCTTCCATATGGAAACCGTTTAATCCTATTAACCTGCTTTACCAATAGCCAAAGCCCAGATAAAGAAGAGGGCAAATCCGAACAAGAAAATCAAACCTGCAATAGCAAGTCCTTTCAACCAAGTTGGAAGGTCTCTCTTTGCTTTTGTAACAAGTACATAATTCAAAAGCGCAAAGAAAGGTGTTGTAAGGAATGAACCAATCATGGCAAAACGAAGCATTGTTGCTACTTGACCTTGGAAGAAGAAAATAATGATGAGACCAAGAATAGCTGTCAATGTCATCCAAACATTCAATGGTGTTTGATTTTTCTCTTTTTGGTTAAACAAAAGACGAAGAGAAATTTCGTTAACACGTGAATAACCATCAATAACAGTAATCACAGTACCAAAGATACATAAGAAAGCGATAAAGGTAATCAAATAGCGTGACCACTCACCAAGCACTGAGGCATACATACCAACAAACTGAGCAATATACTTAGCTGATGCTGCTTCTACTGGTTTACCAGTTGGATACTGGATAAGAGCACCGAGTGCTACAAAGAATACTGCAAGAATAGCTGTTCCGATGAAACCAACGTTAAAGTCAAAGAGGGCATCATCAGTGTTAAAATCAACCGTTTTCTTTTTCTCTGCTGACCAAAGTGAGTTAATGGCTGAAATTTCAATTGGAGCTGGCATCCATCCAAGAAGTGAAACGATAAATGGAAGGGCTGCTAACTGCCATGGTGTTTTCTCAACAAAGTCAGCACTGTACTCTGGGTGTTTGATTGCTGCAATAATAACTGCTGCTACTGTTGCGATAGTCAAGGCTGACATGATCCATTTAGCCATGCCATCAAGAAGTTTGTAACCACCAAAGAGTAACATACCCCAAATGATTGCAACCAAAATGATTGACCATGTGGTAATACTCAAACCAAGCATTGGAAAGGCACTAGCAATGATGGCTGAACAAAGAATAGAAACACCTGCAGTATTAACCAAGGCTGAAAAGACATTCAAAATAAAGAAGACCCAAAGATAGAACTTACCTTTCTCAGCATAACCTTCAACAAGGGTTTTACCTGTATCTGCGGTATACTCAGCACCAAAACGGAAGAATGGGTATTTGAAGAGGTTAGCCAGAATAACCAAGCCTAACAAGGCCCATCCATAAGAACCACCCGCTTGGGTTGATGAAACGATGTGGGAACCACCTACGGCCGCTGAAGCCATTAGGATACCAGGTCCCATTGCTTTTATTTTACTACGCCAGGTAGACTGACTAGATATACTTGTTTGTGACATAAGAGAATCTCCTAAAACAAATTTTCAGAATAATCTGAATTGATGTTTACCATTTTACACAATTGTTGGAATAATTTCAATATAATTTCACATATTTTCTGAAAAATAGAAAAAAGCCATCCAAATGGATAGCTCTTTTACTATTTAGAAAATCCAGTAAAGAAATCTACAATCGCCTGCCAAATCTGTGCAAAAATATTTTTGCTATTCTCAAGTGTTTTGTTGGCATTGAAGTTTAAGTTAATTCCAGAGAAGCTATTACCAGCTTTCGAAACGATAGAATCCTTAAGTGAACTCAAGCTCGACTTGAAACTAGCACTATCAATGATTGAAGACTTAGACAAATTCAAAGCAAAATTCACCAGAAGATTAATTTGCGTATCTGAAAGATCCAAGTTATAGTTATTGACTGTTTGCTGAACAATCGTTTTAGCTTGGTCTTCTGTTAACTTATCCCCTTTATCAGCAACAGCTGACTTAATATCAGTCATAGCTACATTAAGCTTGTCTGCATCATAGTCAGTCTTACCAGAATTTTCCTCATTGATTTGAGAAAGGGTTTTAAGTTCCTCTTGCGCAAGCTCTTTGCTTTCATCTGAAACTTTAGCCCCATTTTGCTCAAGGGAATAGTAAATACCAGCCAAGGCACTTTCTCCTGTAACTGCAATTGGTGCTGCTACCGTAATCTTAGCATGTTCAATACCAAGTGTCGTGGCAGCATTACGGTACATATCTGGAGTGATTTTCGTGATATTTTGCGGTGTCACAATCTCTACACTCAAGGTTTCCTTAGCACCCAGCTTAGCAATCTTAACCGAAGAATATAGCTGAAGACTAGAATCGTCAGCCACATTCATGATATTGGCGTAAGCAGATGTCGTCAAGGTCTTGACATTAGTATCCTTACTACTATCATACCCTAATAAATTCAAGGTTTCATTTCGTTGCTCTTCCGACAATGAGTACCCCATCACATAGTCTGGTTGAACATAAGATTCATCAATAACCTTTTGGACTTGTGATGATGTTGCTGCTTGAGCAACCGAAGTAAAGGCTGTTACTGAAGCCAATATAGCCATCCCAGTAACAAGAAGTTTTTTCAATTTCATGTGTGTTTCCTTTCGAAAATAGAATAGTATTCCATAATCTCCTAAAGGACGACTGACTCTAGGCCCAGCCGCTCACCTATTATACCATGACTTAAAAAATTAAGGTAAAAAAACTACTCGTGCAACTCCAAAGGAAGACCATCTGGATCAGCAAAGAAAGTCATCTTTTCACCGGTAAAAGTGTCCTTGCGAATAGGTTGGCAGGAGATACCCTTTTGTTCTAACTCTTTGACGACCTCTTCAATATTAGTCACTCTGAAAGCTAAATGACGTAAGCCACATGCCTCAGGATAAGACCGACGTTTTGGGGGCTCCACATAGTTCGGATCACTGGTTTTATTGCCGAAGATTTCAAGTTCTATACCTCCACAGCGTAGGTCTAACTTATAATCATGACGTTCCGGACGGTGATTTTCCCGAATAATCTCAAAACCAAGTTTATTGACATAAAAATCTCGAGACAAGTCATAATCAGAAACAATAATAGCAACATGATGCACTGTATTTAAAAACATATTTTCCTCCATTGAAAAAGGCCCGAAGGCCCTTTCTTAACTTTGAAATTGATTGTATGACTTATTAAAGGCTTCAATAATATCTGAACTTGCCTTGTCAAAATCTACCTGTGATTTCAATTCACCTTTGACGATTGTACGCTGAGTTGCTTCGGCATCCGTACAAGTTACAAGGGTAACTTCAGACTTGCCAGGTGTATCATCAACTACTGCTACTTCAGTTGGTTGAACAACCTTCACCTCACTAATAACATAGGTATAGACTTTATTTTTATCCGTAAGATAAATCTTCATACCTTCCTTAGCCTTATCTAGCGGTGAAAATAGCATATCAGATGCACCGGCAATACCAAAGACGTGGTGGCTAGCTAGTGAATAGTTATTTTCACCACCCATGACTTGATCTTCTTTCATCGTTCCTGCACCGTAAGTCAACTCTGTATTGCCAAGTCCTTTGAAAATAGGGAGATTGATACCTACCTCTGGAATAGCAATACCACCAACGACAGGAAGCTCTTGAGCATCCATCTGTGCCTGCAAGACAGACTCTGTACTAATCGATTTAACGGTATCAAAGTCAAAGCTAGTCTTAGCTTCCTTGTTTTTCTCAATAGTCTTTTTAGAAACCTTGCTCACTTGATACTTATTTGTATTCCAAGCAATCACTGTGTTTCGAATAGACTTATTGAAAATCAAGGCTAGACCAACAACTAAGAGAACAACAATCAACACCCAGCGAAGAATATCAAGCCACTTACGGCGTTTTTTTGTTACGTTATTTTTCTTATCTTTGCTCATTAGTTGTCACCACTTTCTTGATTTTCGGAAGCTTGTTCAACTTCTTCTGGCTCAACTAAAGCAAAGGTTACAATACGAGCAGAGTCATCCAAACGCATGACCTTAACCCCTTGAGTGGCACGACCAGTTTGTGAAATATTAGCAACGGCAGTACGGATGATAACACCTGTATCGGTGATGACCATGATATCCTCATCACCAGACACTGTTACAATACCTGCTAGGTTACCATTCTTCTCTGTGATATTGGCAGTCTTGATACCTTTACCACCACGACCCTTCGTTGGGTATTCAGTAGCTGAGGTACGCTTACCGTAACCTTTTTCAGTGATAATCAAGACTTCTTGGTCTTCTGTAATGGCTGCTGCACCAACAACTTGGTCACCATCACGAAGAGTTACCCCTTTAACACCGGCAGCCATACGACTCATGCTTCGAATAGTATCCTCTTTGAAACGTACACTGTAACCAAATTTAGTACCAATGACAATTTCTTCATTACCAGTAGTCAAGAAAACATTGATTAGCTCGTCACCTTCTCTAAGTTTCAAGGCAATCAACCCATTTTGACGAATGTTCTTAAATTCCGCTTCTTTTGTACGTTTAACTAAACCTTGGCGAGTTACAAAGACAAGGTGATTATTTTCAGAAGCTTCATCACTCTTGGCATTAATAACTGTTTGAATGGTCTCACCTTCGTCCAACTTCAAGAGATTGACGATAGGTAAACCTTTGGCTGTGCGACCGTATTCTGGGATTTCATACCCCTTAAGACGGTATACACGCCCCTTATTAGTCATGAAGTAAAGGTGATCATGAGTGCTTGTTGAGACAATATCACGAACAAAGTCATCATCGTTAACACCAGTACCTTGGACACCGCGACCACCACGTTTTTGTGAACGGAACTCGTCTTGGGCTAAACGTTTAATATACCCTTTATTTGAGAGAGTGACAACAACATCTTCTTCCTCGATGAGGTCCTCATCTTCAAGAGAAATAACTTCTCCGACCATAAGCTCTGTGCGGCGAGCATCTGCAAATTTACGCTTGCTTTCGTCCAATTCTTCCTTGATGATAGCAATGACTCGTTCTGGTTTTGCCAAAATATCAGCTAAATCAGCAATCAGAGCCAAGAGATCATTGTACTCATTTTGAATCTTATCACGTTCCAAACCTGTCAAACGACGCAAACGCATATCAAGAATAGCTTGACTTTGACGTTCCGTGAGTTCGAAGCGAGCCATCAACTCAGCTTGAGCCTCAGCATCAGTTTGACTGTTACGGATAATCGTAATCACTTCATCCAAATGATCAAGGGCAATCAACAAACCTTCTAAAATGTGAGCACGTGCCTCAGCCTTATCCTTGTCAAACTGTGTACGACGAACCACAACTTCTTGTTGGTGAGCAATATAGTCAGCCAAGATTTGACGCAAAGAAAGAATTTTAGGAACACCCTTTTCAATGGCTAACATGTTGAAGCTGAAGTTAGTCTGAAGTTGCGTTAATTTGAACAAATTGTTCAAGATAACATTGGCAGAAGCATCACGACGCACTTCAATGATAAAGCGTACGCCTTCACGAGAAGACTCGTCACGGACTGTTGTAATCCCCTCAATACGTTTTTCTTGAGCTAAACGAACGATATGTTCATGAACCTTGGTCTTATTGACCATGTAAGGAAACTCAGTGACAACAATACGCTCACGACCTGATTTAGTTGTTTCAATTTCAGTACGCGAACGAAGAACAATAGAACCCTTACCAGTTTCATATGCACGGTGAATACCAGATTTCCCCATGACCAAGCCACCAGTTGGAAAGTCTGGACCAGGAAGAACTTCCATCAGTTCACGTGTTGTGACTTCAGGATTATCCATCATCAATTTGACAGCATCAATCGTTTCAGCCAAATTGTGTGGTGGGATGTTAGTCGCCATACCAACGGCAATCCCTGTCGCACCATTGACAAGAAGGTTTGGAATACGTGACGGAAGAACGATTGGCTCACGTTCTGACCCATCATAGTTATCTTGAAAATCAACGGTATTCTTATTGAGATCACGAAGCATTTCCAAGGCGATTTTAGACATACGCGCCTCAGTATAACGCTGAGCGGCAGCCCCATCACCATCCATAGAACCAAAGTTCCCGTGACCGTCAACCAACATGTAACGGTAGCTCCACCATTGCGCCATACGAACCATGGCTTCATAGATAGATGAGTCTCCGTGTGGGTGATATTTACCCATGACATCCCCGGTAATACGGGCAGATTTTTTATGTGGCTTATCAGGTGTCACCCCAAGCTCATTCATTCCATATAGAATACGACGTTGTACAGGTTTTAAACCGTCACGAACATCTGGAAGAGCACGAGACACGATAACACTCATGGCATAATCGATAAAGCTCGTCTTCATCTCAGACGTTAAATTAACGTCAATTAAATTATTATCTTGCACTCTAAAAATGCCTCTTTTCTTTCATTCAAATCATTCCAAACTCTAATAAAAGAGTATAGAAAATTTCTATAATATTATACCATAAAACGCTTTACTTTTCAGTTGTGTAAACGCTTTCATATATTATTTCCTTATTATTTCGTGACATCCATCACTTAAAATGGTAGAATAAGCAGTGTACGGGGTAACCCAATTAAAAAATAAGGAGATGTTTAGACCCATGACTGCAACTAAACAACACAAAAAAGTCATCCTCGTTGGTGACGGTGCCGTAGGTTCATCTTACGCTTTCGCACTTGTAAACCAAGGTATCGCTCAAGAACTTGGTATCATCGAAATTCCACAATTGTTCGAAAAAGCTGTTGGTGATGCGCTTGACCTTAGCCACGCGCTTGCTTTCACTTCACCTAAAAAAATCTACGCAGCTAAATACGAAGACTGTGCGGATGCTGACCTTGTAGTTATCACTGCTGGTGCTCCACAAAAACCAGGTGAAACTCGTCTTGATCTTGTTGGTAAAAACCTTGCTATCAACAAATCTATCGTTACTCAAGTTGTTGAATCAGGCTTCAATGGAATCTTCCTTGTAGCAGCTAACCCAGTTGACGTATTGACTTACTCAACATGGAAATTCTCAGGATTCCCTAAAGAACGCGTTATCGGTTCAGGTACTTCACTTGACTCAGCTCGTTTCCGTCAAGCACTTGCTGAAAAGCTTGGCGTTGATGCTCGTTCAGTTCACGCCTACATCATGGGTGAACACGGTGACTCAGAATTTGCCGTTTGGTCACACGCTAACATCGCCGGTGTAAACCTTGAAGAGTTCCTTAAAGACACTCAAAACGTTCAAGAATCTGAATTGGTTGAATTGTTCGAAGGTGTTCGTGATGCCGCTTACACAATCATCAATAAAAAAGGTGCTACTTACTATGGTATCGCCGTTGCCCTTGCTCGTATCACTAAAGCTATTCTTGACGATGAAAATGCAGTACTTCCATTGTCTGTTTTCCAAGAGGGTCAATATGGTGTAAGCAACGTCTTTATCGGTCAACCTGCTATCGTAGGTGCACACGGTATCGTACGTCCAGTAAACATCCCATTGAACGATGCGGAACAACAAAAAATGAAAGCTTCTGCTGACGAATTGCAAGCTATCATTGATGAAGCATGGAAAAACCCTGAATTCCAAGAAGCTTCAAAAAACTAATCTAACATTAGTTAAATAAAAGTCTCCAGTAGGAGGCTTTTTTCGTATTAAAAAAGAAAAAAACAGCTAATTCGACTGAATTAGCTGTTTAAGATTATTTAGCTGAGATAGCTGCTTTAGCAATATAGCTAAGCGGTTGGTTAAAGTGTGGCAAGAAGAACAAATCAAGCAATTGAAGACGGTCAATAGTTACACCTTCTTGGATAGCCAATGAGAACATGTGGATTCCCATAGAGATGTCCATGCGTGATACCATTTGAGCACCAAGAACTTTGCGTGTATCTTTGTCATAAACGATCTTGATTGTAACGTCTGCATTTTCATCTTCCATAAAGGCAGCTTTTTGAAGATCTGTTGAAGATACTACTGCTGGATTGAAACCAAAGCGTTTTGCTTTTTCTTCTGTCAAACCAGTTGATACCATGTTCAAACCATAGATTGAGATACCATTTGATCCTTGAACACCGTTTGATTCAACATCGCCACCACCGGCATTATGACCACCGACAATACCTGAACGAACAGCGTTTGAAGCCAAGGCAATGTAGTTCACATCATCAAGGGCATTGTCATAAACGGTAGCACAGTCACCAACTGCATAAACATCTTTGATTGATGTTTCTTGTTTCTTATTAACAAGGTAAGCGCCATTACGGAATGTTTCCAACTTACCAGCACCGAGAGCTGTGTTAGGACGGAAGCCAACAGCAAGAACAACCATATCGACATCGTAAGCATTTTTATCTGTAACGATGCGTTCTACCTTAGTTTCACCTTCCACTGCTTTAACAGTTTCACCAAATGCCAATTTAATACCGTGGCTTTCCATATTTTTAGCCATAAGGTCAGTCAAGTCATGGTCGTAGTAACCTGCCAAACATGTATCAACAACGTCGATAAGGATAACTTCTTTTCCATGACGTTGGAAAGCTTCAGCCAATTCAACACCAATGTAACCAGCACCTACAACCGCTACACGTTTGATATCTTGGGATTTGTCGTTCAACTTATCAATAACTTCTTGAGCGTTTTGGAAAAGTTTAACGAATTGAAGGTTTTCAAGCGTAGCTTCGAAAGTACGGCTACCTTCTTTAATTTCAGCACCTTGGTTTGGAGGCAAGATTGGTTGAGAACCTGTAGCCAAAATCAATTTGTCATATGATTCAACATGCTCTTTACCTTCTACGAGGGCTGTAACAGTTTTACCATCAAAGTCAATAGACTCAACTGGTGAGTTCATATAAACTTTAGCGCCTTTGCTTTCAAGTCCTTCTTTGTTGGCATAGAAAAGACCATCAGAACCTGAGATTTGATTACCGATCCAAAGGGCCATACCACAACCCAAGAATGAAATATTAGAGTTTTGGTCGAAAACAACTACTTCATTTTGGTCTCCGTAATTATCGAGAATAGTATTAATACTAAAAGTACCAGCGTGGTTAGCACCAACAACTACGATTTTTGACATAAGTTTGTCCAACTTTCTTTTGATAATAGTTTACTGTTTTATTCTACCATAATCAGAAAACGGTTACACCTTTTATGCTCAGACTTTGTTACTTTTTGAACAAATTAAATTTGTATGCTCAAAACCCAAATAGGTCACGACAAAATCTGTAGAAAAACACTTTATGATGATGACGACCTTCCTCTACACCATCTCCGTCTTATCAAGTCTTAGTAAGTCTACTCGTCTCTTTAACATAAAAAAAGAGTGAACAACTCTCTCTTTAGAGAATGCCAACACTCTTTTATCACTATACTAACTCATTAAAATCCCAAACATCTGTCCAACCTTCATAAAATTCGGGTTCGTGACATACCATGAGGACACTACCTTTAAAGGCCTGAAGGGCACGCTTCAATTCATCCTTAGCGTCAACATCCAAGTGGTTGG
Organism: Streptococcus sp. Marseille-Q6379; assembly: GCF_965119505.1. Taxonomy (NCBI): domain Bacteria; kingdom Bacillati; phylum Bacillota; class Bacilli; order Lactobacillales; family Streptococcaceae; genus Streptococcus; species Streptococcus sp. Marseille-Q6379. Next base: position 330,029 of record NZ_CBCPLV010000002.1, read on the forward strand.
TCGGTTCGTCCAGAACAAGGACATTATTTTCACGATTCATAAGGAGACAGAAACGAACCTTAGCCTGTTCTCCACCTGAAAGCACCTGAATTTGACTTTCAATATGCTTAGAGGTTAATCCGCATTTGGCTAGAGCTGCACGAACCTCAGCTTGATTTAGAGCTGGGAAAGCGTCCCAAACCGCTTCAAGAGGTGTCTGACGTGAGCCTTCTGCTTCTTGTTCAAAATAACCTAGATCAATAAAATCACCTGTTTCAACTTCTCCTTCGAGTGGTTGAATAATACCAAGCAGGCTCTTAAGCAAAGTGGTCTTACCGATACCATTGGCACCGACAATAGCTACTTTTTGATTACGTTCGAAGGTAAGATTCAAAGGAGCCTTGGTCAAAGGGCGGTCGTAACCAATAACGAGGTCTTTGGTTTGAAAAATAAAGCGTCCAGGCGTACGACTTTCCTTGAAATGGAATTCAGGTTTTGGCTTCTCAGCCTGCAACTCGATAATTTCCATCTTATCCAATTTCTTCTGACGAGACATGGCCATATTTCGAGTAGCAACACGTGCCTTGTTTCGGTTAACGAAATCTTGAAGGTCTGCAATTTCCTTTTGCTGACGTTCATAGGCAGCTTCTAATTGAGCTTTCTTCATAGCATAGACAGATTGGAAATTGTCATAATCACCTGCATAGCGAACCAAGTCTTGATTTTCAACATGATAGACAATGTTAATCACATCGTTTAGGAACGGAATATCGTGCGAAATGAGGACAAAGGCATTTTCATACTCTTGAAGATAGCGTTTAAGCCAAGCAATGTGTTCAGCATCCAAATAGTTGGTTGGCTCATCGAGAAGCAAGATATCTGGTTTTTCAAGCAATAACTTAGCCAAGAGAATCTTGGTACGTTGACCACCTGAAAGGTCCGTGACATCTGTATCCATACCAAAATCCATGACACCTAGTGCACGCGCAACCTCATCAATCTTAGCATCTAGTGTATAGAAATCACGCGTTTCCAAACGATCCTGAAGCTCACCGACTTCTTCCATCAGAGCATCAACATCGGCCCCTTCATCAGCCATAGACATATAAATCTCGTTGATACGTTCTTCAGTTTTAAAGAGTTCATCAAAAGCCGTACGAAGGACATCACGAACAGTCATCCCCTTTTCAAGAACAGCATGCTGATCCAAGTAACCCGCTGTAACGTACTTAGACCACTCTACCTTACCTTCATCTGGCTGCAATTTTCCAGTAACGATAGACATGAAGGTTGACTTTCCTTCACCGTTAGCACCGACAAGACCGATATGCTCACCTTTGAGCAAACGGAATGAGACATTTTCAAAAATAGCACGGTCACCAAATCCGTGACTAAGATTTTTGACTTCTAAAATAGACATAGCATATCTGGGCTGAACCTGCCTTCAGCCCTTTCCTTTCTTGACATTAACTTTACTATTTTACCATTTTTTAGTGAAAATTTGGACCTCTGCTTCTGGAAAATTAAAAAGAAAAAGCAGGACTAACCTGCTAAATCTTTAGTTTCTCTGTAAAATACGTTTGAAGACAGGATATAGGAGAGGGACCGCAATGATCGTCACTACTGATGTTCCAAAGGTCCCACCAATTTTAGTAAGTGCCAATACCATAGCTGCATTGAGTGGTAAAGCCGCAACAACACTATTAATAATCGTATACTTAACAAAATTTAAAATAATTTTGGTCACTGCCGCTATGACTCCAATGATTATGATGTTAGCCATTTTGTCATTTGATTTTAAAAACTTTTTAAAAACAAGATAGAGAACATAACAAACAATCAAAGATTCTAAAATAGTAATCCAGACCTCGGCAGCATAACCATTGAAAATATCAAATAGCCCTAACCCTACTGTTGCGACTAGCGCACCTTTTCTGGCTCCGAAAATCAAAACAGCAATCACAACTAGGGCATTTCCCAGATGGACAAATTGAGCTCCAAAAGGAATACGAATAAACTGTACACTCACAATAATTAAAGCTGCATACAAACTTAATTCAACTAATTCACGTGTTTTATCATTTTTCATTTTTCTCCTCCAATAGGGCATTAAAACCACTGAATAAATAACCGATATGAGGCTCATAGCAAAGACCATATTTTAAAGGACGACCATCAGACAGTGTTGACGAAAGAACCCTATCCATAACATCCAAGGCCAAATCACAAACCTTTAGTAAATCAAGATTATAAAAGTAACCTGCTGATAAGATTGCCGTTAGCAAATCGCCGCTTCCATAAAAATGATAGCGATAACGTTTTTGCATGCGATAAATCGTTCGATTAGTCTCTTTATCAAAATAAGCCAGCCCAATTTTATCTGTCTTAAATGAGATACCTGTCAAAATAACTTTTCGAGGTCCAAGCTTGCTCAACTCTCTCAGAAGCTTTTCAATAGTGGCCTCATCATAGGAACCTTCTTCAAGATATGGAGTATCCGTCAACAAGGCAGCTTCTGTCAGATTGGGAATGATGACATCTGCCTGTTGACAGAAATCCTTCATGGCTTCTACATAGTTTCTATCAAATCCTTGATAGAGACGACCATTGTCACCCATAATAGGGTCAACAAATAGAGCTATCTGTTTATCGCGAGCCAATTGACCTACACGTTTTAATGCTTCTTCTGACTTAAAATAACCACTCACAAGGCCATCTACTATAAAATCCAAGTGCTCCCACTGCTTACAAAATCCCTTTAGATCATCCGTTAGATTCCGTACATAGATATTTTCAAACTCACCTGTATGCGAAGATAAAAGGACTGTTGGTAGGGGAAGGACTTCAGTTTGACAAGCTGACATGATAGGGAGGCTACTAGTTAAAGCAACCTTACCTAGACCAACCAGGTCATTGGCAACAATTACTTTGGTCATCTATTTTCCTTCCCAGGTCTTTTTAAACTGTTTAACAAAACCTGTGTGGAAATAAATGTAGTAGGCCACTCCTAAACCAAGAATAGCAGCTACAATGTCAAAAGGAATCTTCATAATAGCATAGGCAGGAGTTCCATAGATAAAGGCTCTTCCTAGGCCATATCCGACTAAGTCAATAATAGCCCCAATCAAGAGACCTAAAGCTGCCCTAGACTTACTCAATTTTCCTAAGCGTCCTCCAACAATGAGTGCAATAGCAAGAACTTGAAGGCTGTGTGTTACTAGAGTTACCCACATAGGAAGAGGATAAAAAAGAAAATCTCCAATAAAGGAACCTACTCCGGCAATAATAACTGCTTCTGTAGGTGGGAAAATTAAACCAACTAGGAAAATAATAATCCCGTTAAAATAGAAATGACCTCCTGGCACAGGAATAGATAAGAGACTCGAGCTCAAAATAATGACAAGTGCCATGAAAAATGCGGAAATGGTTAAACGTTTTGCTGACATACCTAAAACTCCTTAGTCAATAAATATAGTATAAGTTTATGAAAATTCTGACGATTAAACAAGATAGTATTTTCATTACTGTATGGGTACAGATTTAAGACAATAAAAAACACCACACATTCATGTGGTGATAAAACTTATTGAGCTTTTTTATCAAAGTATTTGACAGGTGCCTTTTCAAGATTTTGTAGTGAAAGCTTGGCAGTCGCATTTGCCTCAGTACCGTAATCAGAGAAATCAATGCTTAGATCATGATCAAAATCAGCAACGGCATAGTCAACAACGATTTCTTTAACTTCCTTAGGAGCAATCTTGGTCTTATTTGCAATCTTATCTCGGTCATCATCTTTAGAAAAGACCAATGTAGCAACCTTCAATTCTTCCTTCTCTTGTTTCACATCAAGGACCACCTTCATCAAAAGAGTGTAGGCATTCATTGTCTCTTTACTTGAGTTGCTAAGTTTATAGTGAACACGAACAGCTTTTTGACCTTCTGGTGATTCGATTTTAGTTGCAGAAAGAACTTGTACACTAGCATCTTGTCCTGTAAATAGCATTTTGTTTTTATCGTAGGTCCAAGTAGGCTCTTTCTCTGGTGTGCAAGCTGACAAACCGATAATGGTTAAGCATGCAAGAGCCAGAAGTCCTAAGATTTTCTTAAAAGTCATTCTTACAATCTCCTTAAACTTGTTTGGGATGGAAATTTAGTATTTCCTAATAACCTTTTTATTATGTCAAAATCTAATAATCTTGTCAAATGTCTCCAGACATCTTGCTCTCAGAGGACAAGTAGGGTACAATAAGGAAAAATCTGTAAGGGGTCAGTTATGAGTATTTATCAAGATATTGTCGAGACCATCATCAAAGATATCCAAAATGGGACTTTGAAAAAAGGGAGTAAGCTCCCCTCTATTCGTCAACTAAGCCAGACTTATGCCTGTAGTAAGGACACAGCCCAAAGAGCACTCTTGGAACTAAAGTATCAAAACTATATTTACGCCGTACCCAAAAGTGGCTATTACGTCCTCGAAGGTCGCAATGAAGTCGATAATAAGGTTCTTCTTAACCTTAACGACTACAATCAATTGGCCTACGAGGATTTTAAGCTGTGTTTAGATGAAAGTTTGGCGGGTCATCAAGACTATCTCTTCAACTATTATCATGAACAAGCCGGACTCAAAGATTTGCTTGAAGCCTTAAAGAGTCGATTAATAGCTGACGATATTTATGTCAATTCGGATCAGATTGTCATAACCTCAGGAAGCCAACAGGCCCTCTACATCCTTTCACAGATGGATTTTGGTAATGGTGGCTACAAAATTCTCTTAGAACAACCTACCTATCATCGCATGAACCAGCTCGTCAACCGTCAAAATCTAGCTTACGAAACGATTAACCGTGGTTTTGATGGTTTAGATTTTGACCGCTTGGAAGAGTACTTTAAATCTGGACAGATTAAGTTCTTCTATACCATCAGTCGTTACTCCAATCCTCTTGGATTAAGCTATTCTGCCAGTGAAAAAGAAAAGCTGGCCCAACTTGCCAATCAGTATAATGTTTATATCGTTGAGGATGACTATATGGGAGACTTTAGCGATAGTAAAAATCTCCCGATTCACTACTATGACACCCAAAATCAGACCATCTACATCAAATCCTTTTCCATGGCTCTTTTTCCAGGTTTACGTCTAGGTAGCCTTGTCTTACCTCCTAATCTTAAGCCTACCTTTTTGAGCCACAAGGGACTTATTGACTATGATACCAATCTCATCATGCAAAAAGCACTTTCCGTTTATCTCGAAAATGGCATGTTCCAAAAAAACATTAAAAAACTTGGTGACCTCTTCCAACAAAACATGAGTAAAAGTCAAGCCATCATTGACAAATCTAAGGTTAGCATTCCTTTTCAGATTTCCCCTAGGCATGTGACCTGGCAACTTCCTAAAGAGTTTTCACTAGAAAAATTCAAAGCCCACAAACAGATTCGCTTTTTAGAATCCTCATTTATTAGACCAACTTCTGAAACTTATCTGCAGATAGGTCATGGACAGGAACTGGAATCCTTTATAAAACTTTTAAAAAAGACAAAGTAACAATCAGACACAAAAAAAGCCATCGCTTGATGGCTTTTCTTATTTAGTCTGCTCAAAGCGTAGGTGGACAATGACCTTGTCACCATAACCGTTACGCTCCAAATCTCGTTGCAAACGGTATGAAATATAATGCTCAGCAATATTGATAAAGCCTGCTTCCATGAGACGATTTTCAACCAATGACTGAATCATGTTAATGGTTGGGCGTTCCACCTGAGCATCTTGAAGATCAAGCACTACTTTTTTCGTCACTTGAGCAAGGTTTTGGCGCCAAGTATCATCAAGAACATACACAGTCTGTGCTGCTTTTAAGATGGCTTGGTAAATTTTATCAGGATCAAATTCAGCAACTTGACCATTACGTTTAATAATTTGCATGGCTACCCTCTTTTCATGGCTTTTTCTTTTATTATGCAGAGAATTTACATATTTGTCAAGTGCAAATCCCTGAAAGAGCTATCCAGACTGCTTATTCCCAGAATTTAGAAATGTAAACTGGTTTGCCATGTTTATCAAAGGAAAGGGTTGCTGTGTAGGACTCTGACTTATGATGGCGCATATAATTAGCGATTCTCTTGTCACCGTTTATCAGGTGAATGTCATAAGTCTGCCCGTCAGAGCTTACAAAGTGAGCATTAATCCTAGCACTACTCGTTTTTGTCCCAACATGACTAATATCTATTTTTTCCACTTGACCATCAATGGTTTTAGCTATAGGACCTCTATAGTCTTTGTAAATAGTGACGGTAGCCAAAACATCTTCAACTAAAACATAGGTCATTCCGAAAACGAACAGATAAACTATTGGGATGACAATGAAAGATAATTTACTTTTACGGAACGTTTCTTTATGCCAAGCCCAAATATCCTGAGGTGACATGGTTAAAAATTTTTTAAAATATTGATGAACGAGTAACCTGTAGACTAATAATACAAATATTACTTGCCCCAAGGGATAAGCAAAACTGGGTAAACCATCAATCAGAACATTGACTTTATCAGATTCAAAAGTGTAATGTCCTAATACCCCATCAAAAAACTCTAAAAACAAATTAACTCCTTTTTGTAATATAGTCTAGTCACTTAAAAATCCATCTTCTCAGATGGATTTTTTAACTATTAACGTACTTCTGCTTCGACTTTCTCAGTAAGAGCTTTGGTGATTTTTTCCATGTATTTAGCAACTTCTTCGTCTGTGAGGTTGTCATTTGGATTTTGGAAGGTAAGGCTATAAGCCATTGATTTCATTCCAGCACCAAGTTTTTCACCTGCGTAAACATCGAAGAGTTTAACGGCAACCAAGCGTTTCACTCCTGCAGAGTAGATAGCATCAAGAACTTCTTGATGAGTGATTTCTACCTTGAGAAGAAGGGCGATATCACGTGATACTGCAGGGAATTTTGTGATTTCAACAAATGGTTGAGCCGGTTGCAAGGCTGCTTCTACAGCACTAAGGTTAATTTCAGCCACATAAGTTTCTGGAATACCGTAGTTTTTAGCAGTTTGTGGGTGAACTTGACCAAGGAATCCAATCGTTTGACCATCCAGGACAATAGCAGCTGTACGACCTGGGTGCATACTTGCTAGGTCTTTTGTCGGTACATAGTCAACTGAAACTTCAAGTTTATCAAAGAGAGCTTCAACAATCCCTTTAGCATAGAAGAAATCAACTGGTGTTGCTTTAGTTTGGAAATCTTTTTCAGCTACAAGACCAGAAATAGCGAAGGCAAAGGTATTGATTTCATTTGGCAATTCCTCTTTTGGATTACCATTTTGTTCAAAGACCTTACCGATTTCGTAAATAGCAACGTTACTATTCTTACGGTTAACATTGTAAGCAACAGTATCAAGCATGCCAGAAACCATATTCTGACGAAGAGCTGAACGGTCAACAGTCATTGGCCACATCAACTCAGTCAAATTACTTGGTGTCGCAGCAAATTCAACGGCTTTTTCAGGTGTTGTCAAAGCATATGAGATGATTTCAGTCAATCCAGCACCTTCAGCAATGCTACGAACCTTACGGCGAAGTGCTTGTGTTTCAGTCAATTCACCTGCTGTTCCTGCTGCTTCTGGAAGTGTCGTAGGCAATTTTTCATAGCCGTAGATACGTGCAATTTCCTCAACCAGGTCTGCTTGGATACTGATATCCCAACGACGACGTGGTACAGATACTGTGAATTTATCGGCATCACCTGTCAATCCAAAACCAAGTTTCGCAAAGACATCTTCAATATCTGCAAAAGTCAATTCTGTACCAAGGCGAACATTCACATAATCAAGACTTGTAGAAACTTGAACTGGCTCTGTATCAACTGATCCCGCTTGAACACGGCCTGCAAGCACCGTTCCATTTGCCAATTCTTGCAACATTGCTGCAGCAAAATCAAGCGCTTCAAGGACAGTATCGTTATTGATACCTTTTTCAAAACGTGATGATGATTCTGAACGAAGGTTGAGACGACTACTTGTCTTACGAATTGATTTACCATCAAATACAGCAGCTTCGAGAACAACATTTTTAGAATTGTTGTCAATTTCAGTTGATGCGCCACCCATAACACCTGCTAGGGCAACTGGTTTGTCAGCAACTGTAATAACAATATCTTCAGTAGTCAATTCACGTTCTTCACCATCGAGAGTCACCAATTTTTCCCCCTCACGGGCATCACGGGCAACGATTCGTGAATCTTCAAATTTGTCCAAATCAAAGGCGTGCATTGGTTGTCCAAAGTAAAGAAGAACATAGTTTGTCACATCTACCACATTGTTGATTGGACGGATACCAGCATTCATAAGAAGGTTTTGTAACCATTGTGGACTTGGTTGAACAGTAACATTCTCAACCACACGGCTAGCATAAGTAGCCACTTTATCGCTTTCGATAGCTACTGAAATCTTATCAGAAGCTGGCTTGCTGTCTTCTGTGACTGTTTTTTCTGGGAAGTGAACAGATTTGCCATAGATTGCAGCGACTTCATGGGCCACACCACGCATAGAAAGAGCATCAGCACGGTTAGGTGTGATTGACAATTCGATGATTTCATCGTCAAGGTCGAGATATGGGAAAATGCTATCTCCAGGTACAGCATCTTCAGGCAAAATTTGGATTCCATCTGCAAATTCCTTAGGAATAATGCTATCTGGAAGTCCAAGTTCTGCCAAAGAACAGATCATACCGAGAGATTCCATGCCTCGAATCTTCCCTTTTTTAATTTTGTAATTGTCCGCAATGCGTGCACCAGGAATGGCAACAATGACCTTGATTCCAGCAGTGACATTTGGAGCTCCACAAACAATTTGACGTGGACCTTCAGCATCTCCTGTATCTACTTGACACAAGTGCAAGTGTGTTTCAGGCACATCTTCACATGACAAGACATGACCAACAACCAATTTAGACAAGCCTTCAGCAGGTGTTTCAACACCTTCCACTTCAATACCTGTCGTCGACATTTTTTCAGCGAGTTCAGCAGTGGTAACATCCACATCAACCAACTCTTTTAACCATTTATAACTAACTAGCATAATTATGATATTAAGACCGTGTCCTTGCAGAGCAAGGACCAAAGTGACAAGATTTTAGGAAGTCGCCTGAAATCCTAATTTCAGTAGCGACTTATCTAAATCTCGAACTTTGAGGTCGTATTCAAATCCTTTCTGTAAAATTATCAGTTCAACTGATAAATGAGAGAAGAATCTAAACCTCTACTTAGGGCGGGTTCAAATCCTTTCTGTAATTTAGGAATATGTATAGCTGATATAAGAGGAAGACGAACTGACACGTTTAATCGCCTTATAAACTCCTCTCTATCAACTTAATAATCGGTTTATAGTTTTAATTTAAGCAACCAGTCACAGTCTACTTTACCGTCACCAACCGGAAAATTGTGTTCTGCAAATTTTTCAAAGCCATATTTATCGTAAAAAATCTGTGCTTTGAAATTTCTTTCCCAAACACCCAACCAGGCCCAATCACAACCTAGATCACGGGCTTCCTGCAATGCAAATTCAAAGAGTTGCTTACCCAAACCCATGCCTTGGAAGGCCTGACTGATATAAATTCGTTGAATTTCAAATGCATTGTCCAAATGCTGCTCTGTTTGAGCAGAACCAACATTGGTCTTTAGAAAACCTGCCTTTTCACCATCAACGAGAATGAAAAAGTATCGCGATTCTTCATGAGTGATTTCATCTAAGAGAACTTCTTCAGAAAGTGCGGAGTCGAAGTAACCTTGCAACTGGACCTCGGTATTATCATGAGCAAAAGTCTCTCTAAAGGTATCTTCGGAAATAACTTTTAATTCTGCTACTTCTTCCGGAAGAACCTTACGAATAACTACTGACATGACAACCTCCTAAATCTTATTTAAACTGTTCTGAGAAACGAACATCCCCTTGATAGAAACCACGGATGTCGTTGATACCATAGCGAAGCATGGCAATACGTTCTTGACCAAGACCAAAGGCGAAACCTGAATATTCTTCAGAATCAACACCTGACATCTCAAGCACTTGTGGGTGAACCATACCAGCACCAAGGATCTCAATCCAACCTGTCTTTTTACATACGTTACATCCTTTACCTCCACACTTGAAGCATGACACGTCAACTTCAACTGAAGGTTCAGTGAATGGGAAGTAAGAAGGACGCAAACGGATTTGACGTTCTGCACCAAACATTTTTTGAATAATCATCTCAAGCGTTCCCTTAAGATCACCCATTGAGATGTTTTTACCAACGACCAAACCTTCGATTTGGTGGAACTGGTGGCTGTGAGTCGCATCATCGGTATCACGACGGAAAACACGTCCTGGTGAGATCATCTTAAGAGGACCCTTAGAAAAATCGTGTTTATCAAGTGTACGAGCTTGAACAGGACTTGTGTGAGTACGAAGCAAAATTTCTTCCGTAATATAGAAAGTATCTTGCATGTCACGCGCTGGATGGTCCTTAGGCAAGTTCATACGTTCAAAGTTATAGTAATCTGTTTCAACTTCAAAACCATCAACGATTTGGAAGCCCATCCCCAAGAAAATGTCTTCGATTTCCTCAGCTGTTTGGCTAAGAATATGACGGTTACCGAGTTTGACTTGGCGTCCTGGAAGAGTTACGTCAAGACTTTCAGAGTCAAGCTGTGCTTGAATCTTAGCTGCTTCAACAATTTTAGCAGCTTCATCAAAAGCTTCAGTCAAAACGTCACGAACTTCGTTGACCATTTTACCAACTTTAGGGCGTTCTTCATTAGGAAGGTCTTTAAGACCCTTCAAAAGATCCGTCAAAGAACCTTTTTTACCTAAAACTGCAACACGCAATTCTTGTAATTCTTTAGAGTGTTCACCACGCATTTCAGCCAATTTAGCCTGCGTTGAGGTTTTCAACTCTTGCAATTGTGTTTGTAAATCCATGAGATTCCTTTCTGATGTAACAATTTCGAATCGCAAACAAAAACCACATGCCAAAACTCCAACCCGGAGCGTTGACACGCGGTACCATCCGTTTTTTATCTGGTTAACCAGACCTTGATTCGCCAGCCGTCTTCATGAGTGAATTCGCCAAACTTCCCTTGAGGAGGCTTCCAGTCCATGGCCCCCAATCCCTGTCAATTTCCATAAGGTTACTAGTCTCTACGACTTCTATTCAATTACCATTTATTTTACCAAAAAAGCAAAAAGCTTTCAAGAGCTGACAAAGAATCCTTTAGTTAATACCAAATTAAAATTATGTCTAAGATAATTGACATATCTATAGGAACTTGCTACAATTATGTCAGATAAAGTTGACATAATTAATAAATTGCGACTTACAGCAACACATTAGCTTGTCTTTCAGAAGGAGGCCCATTATGAATCATGTCAGGGAATTTAGAAAAAATATGGGGCTTTCGCAACTAGAACTCGCAAAGTCTATTGGTGTTTCCCGACAGACCATTAATATGATCGAAAACAACAAATATAATCCAACACTGGAGCTCTGTCTTAATCTAGCAAAAGTTTTAAATACAGACCTGAACAGTCTCTTTTGGGATGGAAATGGCGAATAAAGATAAAAGATAGAAAGAGGTAAATCATGGTTAAAGAAACCTTCACTGACAAACTAATCAAACGTTTTTACGGTATTACTGGTCCTTTAGATGAACAAAAGCGCCAACAGGTTGATCGAATGGGTAACATAGCTTTCATAGTTCTTTTCTTTACCTTACTTTGTGGTAATTGTATTGCCTTTCTTATAGGCTTTAAGTATCCCGAACTTGTAGCTCGTATTTATCCTATCCTCCTCTTGATTATCATTCTGTTAGTTAGCAGCATCCTTACTTATAAGTTAAAGATAAGTGCTGTTAATGCTTTTGACGAGGAAGAACTGACTGAGAAAGAGAAAAAACAACTTAAGCACGTGGGGCTTAAGTCAGGTTTATACTTTGGGATTAGCATGTTCTTAGGCATGCCCCTAGTTCACTTCTTAGTTGACAATAAAGACTATTTGACAGAATTATTCTCAATCCATAATATGCTATCAGGCATTTTTGAAGCTATCCTTTTTGGGGCTATCATGCAGGGCTTGGTCAATGCTGGTATCAAACAAGCCAAATCTCAAGCTGAAAAAGATGACCAATAAACTAAAACAGACAAAGAAAAAATCCAGGTTTCCCAGCCTGGATTTTTTGCTCGAAAGAAGACTTCTTAGACTTGTATATGCGAAGCCTAAATGTGTCCAGAAAATCGTATCTTAGCACATACACTATAACTAACTTCAAAAAACACCATATCCCCATATGACATTTCCTTAAATATTGTAACATGTCAGTGGGAAATGACAAGTCGCCCTCTCTCTCATAAACCCTAAAATCCTAATCAAAGCCTTTATTATAGCATTTTACGCAATCGATTGCGTAATTTTGAAAGCGCAAACTTAATTATTTTCTGAAAGTCCTTACAAATTTTTTGAGACTATGAAAAAAGATAGTGATAAAGCTATCAACTATCTTTCATGAAAATATAATCTATTTTTAGTCTAAATCAAGGTCTTTCAGTTTGACTGAAACGATTTTCGAGACACCTGACTCCTGCATGGTTACTCCATAAATAGAGTCTGCTGCAGACATAGTTCCCTTACGGTGGGTAACTACGATAAATTGACTTGACTTGTCAAAACGATTAAGGTAGTCACCGAAGCGTTTAACATTAGCTTCATCCAAAGCCGCTTCTACTTCGTCTAGGATTACAAATGGAATTGTCTTAACACGAATGATGGCAAAGAGAAGGGCCAAAGCTGACAAGGCTTTCTCGCCACCTGACATAAGGTTAAGCGATTGAATTTTCTTACCTGGTGGCTGAACTGAAATTTCTACTCCAGCCTCTAGGAGATTGTCTGAGGTCAAAATCAAGTCAGCTGAACCTCCACCGAACATCTGCGTAAAGGTTTGTTTAAAGCTTTCTCGGATAGACTCAAAGGTTGCTTTAAAGCGTGATTTCACTTCATCATCCATGTCATTAATGGTATTCAGAAGGAGACTCTTGGCTTCGAGCAAATCATCCTTTTGGCCGTTCAAGAAATCTAAACGTTGCTTAACCTCTTCAAATTGGGCAATAGCATCCACATTGACTGGCCCCAAAGCTTTAATCGAACGCTCAAGACCTTGCAGATTCTGGCGGGTTTGTTCGACATTGTCAAGAGGGCTAGCCTGACCTTTGGCTGCTTCGAGCGTCATCTGATAATCTTCAGCCAACTGAGTCGCAAACTTACGAAGTGATTGACTAATCTGACTTTCACGTTCTTCCAAGCGAGTCTGTTGACGAATCAAATCCTCGTTACGATTGCCAGCTTTTGCCAAACGCTCCTCCAAATCCTCCAACTGACCTTCGTAATCTTGCACCTGAATCTTAGCACGGACAAGAGCTTGTTCCAAATCGTCTTTACGTTGAACAGCCTCTTTATGCTGTGCTTGCAGATGGGGAAGGCGGTCAGTTTGGTCTTCATCAACATGGTTGTTAAGGAGCGCCTTAAGACTATCCGATTCTTTCATTAACTCAGATAAGTCAGTTTGAAGACGATTGCTTTCTGTCTTCGCAAAACGCAATTCTGCCTGCAAGTCACGTTCCTTCAACTGAAGTTCAGATTGCTTGTCTAGGAGAACCTGTTTTTGTTGACCAAGAGCATCTTTATCTTCCTTAATGGCCTCAATACGGTCGTTAATGGCCTCACGCTTGGATGCAATTTGCACTAACTCAGCTTTAAGTTGCTCAGCCTTATCTTGCAGATTTGCACCTTCAGATCCCTGAGAATCCTGTTTGAAACTATTTACTAAGACTTGATTTTTCTCTAAATCTGACAAGGCTTGTTGATGTTCTAAGCCTAGTTTTTGCTCTTGCAGACGAGCATTCTCACCATCTACCTTAAGATCTTCCAGCTCTTTCTGTAGAGCCTTACGTTTAACCTTAAGGGCTTCAACTTTGGCTTCACTATCACTTAATTGAGCCTTAATCTGGTTAATTTCAGCAGTCAATGCATCTAGTTCAGGCTTGATAAAGAGACTATTATTTTGTTTGTTGGTACCACCAGCAAAGGCACCACCTGGACGAATCTCAGAGCCATCAAGAGTAACCATACGCACTTGGAAACGAACCGCTCGAGCCGCCTTATTGGCATTGTCAATGGTATCAAAGATTGCTGTCACTCCTAGGAGGTTTTGGAAAATATTAGATAAGCGGTCCTCATAGGTAACCAAATCGGAAGCCATACCTATAAAACCTGGTGCATTGGCAAGACTTTGAGCAAATTGTCCATTAAGTTGACGTGGCTTAATAGTGGTCAAAGGCAAGAAGGTCGCACGTCCCTGACGATTTCGTTTCAAGTAGTCAATCGAACGCTTAGCAGCCGCTTCGTCCTCAACAATAATGTTTTGCCCGCTAGCTCCCATAGCAATCTCAAGAGCCGTCTGATAACGCGTGTCAAAGGTTAAGTGTTCACTGACTGCGCCAATAATTCCCTGAATGGATTGGGCATTTTGAAGGACAGCCTTCACCCCTGCATAGAAATTAGAATGATTTTTCTGGATAGATTCTAGACTTTGACGACGGGCATCTTTACTTTTAAGATAATCCATGAGGTCAAACATCTTCTTTTGAGCTTCTTGGTAGTCCTTATCAAGAGTTTGATAAGCCTGAGCCTTTTCTTTGTAGCTAGCTAAGAGGTTTTGAAGACTCGCTTGGGCTGCTTGATAAGCTTTTTGGGCTTCGCTAGCCACTTCCTGAGCGGAAAGTAAATCCGCTTGAGCTTGTTTATATTCTTCAGCCTGTGCCTCGAGCGCTTGTGTCTGACTGTCCATGTCGTGAGTGACCTGAGTCAAACTGTTGGAAACCTTGGCTTCCTCCTGCATCAGACCAACATAGTCCTCACGTAAACGTTCAATAAGCGTATCTGGATCATCAGAAAATTGCTCCAGTTCTTTTTGAATAGCAATCAGCTCTTGGGCAAGGCTATCCAACTCCGCATTCAATTCAACTTGGCCTTGATTAACCTTATTAAGTGCTGCCTGAGCTTCTTCTTTCAAATGCTCTAACTCACTGAGACGAGCTTCAGTTTCTTCTTTTTTCTCTGAACGCTGCTGACTCTCCATGGTATAAAGATCAATTTGACGCTCAAAATCACTAATAAGACGTGTGACATCCACCAAGGTTTGTTGGTCAGAAGAAATTTGTTCTGAAATTTGATGGCGTTTTTGCTTGAGTTCTTGATTTTCAGTCTCTAGACGATGACGTTCCTCATAATAGCTAGTTAATTTTTCCTTGACCGCTGCCAAACCCTCTTGGGTCTGGCTCAAATCAGATTTACCAACTTCAATATCGTGGACCAAAAGATTAAGCTGAGTCTGTCTACGTTCCTCATCTAATTCCAAATAACGTTTGGCAGTCGCAGCTTGCTTTTCAAGCGGTTTAACCTGACCATCTAACTCGTAGATGATATCTTCCAAACGATCAAGATTATCTTGGGTTTGATTAAGCTTGCTTTCCGTTTCTTTCTTACGTGTCTTATATTTGAGAACCCCTGCTGCTTCTTCGAAAATAGCGCGGCGTTCTTCAGGTTTGGCATTAAAAATAGCCTCAACA
Organism: Streptococcus sp. Marseille-Q6379; assembly: GCF_965119505.1. Lineage (NCBI taxonomy): Bacteria > Bacillati > Bacillota > Bacilli > Lactobacillales > Streptococcaceae > Streptococcus > Streptococcus sp. Marseille-Q6379. The sequence continues at coordinate 345,654 of NZ_CBCPLV010000002.1, forward strand.
CGACCTTGGGAAATAATGGAAAAAGAATCACGCCCTAAACCTGTATCCATGAAAAGGTCATGAATATCACGTAGACGAACCTTACGACCGTCAATCAAGTAATCATTGTCACCGTTTCGATAAATGTGGCGTTCCACACGGATGGTTTCGCCAGCACCTGCGATAAAACCATCACTGTTATCAAGTGTGACCGCTACTTCCGCATAGTTGAGAGCCTTACGAACCTCTGTTCCCGCAAAAATAACGTCAGGCATCTTGCCCCCACGCAAGCTCTTGGCAGATGATTCACCCAGTGCCCAGCGCAGACTCTCTGTAATATTTGATTTTCCCGATCCATTTGGACCTACAACGGCTGTTACTCCCTTGTCAAAGATGACTTGCGTCTTATCCGCAAAGGATTTAAAGCCCTGCATTTCAATTGATTTCAAATACATGCTTAATTTCCTAGTTGTTCAAGGGCAGCCTTTGCCGCTGCCTGTTCAGCTAATTTCTTAGATTTTCCAAGACCTGTGCTGAGTTCCTTACCATCAACAGCTACCTGCATAGTAAATTCTTTGGCATGAGCTGGTCCAGACTCGTCGATAACAGTATAAGTAATATCAACCGTACCATTGACCTGAAGACGCTCTTGAAGCGCTGTTTTATAGTCCGTGACGCGGTCAAAGTTTCCCTTTTCAACCTGAGGAATCATGACCTGATTCAAGAATTTCTCAACAGCAGGCAAGCCTTGATCCAAATAAAGGGCACCGAGGAAGGCCTCCCAGAGGTCACCTAGGATAGTGGCACGTTCACGTCCACCGGATTTTTCTTCCCCTTTACCAAGACGAATATACTGCTCGAATCCGCAAGACTTTGTAAAACCTGCCAAACTTTCTTCACGAACGATAGTACTACGCATCTTAGACATTTCCCCCTCTGGCTTGTTAGGGTAGCGATTGTAAAGATAAACGGAAATGACTAATTGCAGAGCCGCGTCTCCTAAAAATTCCAAACGTTCATTATGTGAAATGTTTAGGAGGCGGTGCTCATTGGCATATGAGGTATGGGTAAATGCTGTTTCTAAGAGGTCTTTTTGGCTAAAAACAATACCAAAATCCTGCTCAAGTTTTTGTTCAAGTTGATTCATGAAACTTCCTTTCTTTTTAAGCACACTAATTATAATTATATCAAAAAAAGCTGATTTTCATGATAGAAAACTGCTTTTAGAACCTAATCTGCTGATTTTGTGAGATTTAACCTATTCAACTAAAAAAGCTGAGCAATCTGAATCTGCTCAACTTCATTTTATTAATAATCTGGACGAACAACACCTGTAACTGTCTCACGTGTTGCTTCGACATCTTCTTCAAGGACAACCTTGATGATACGTTTAGCTTCTTCTGAAGTACATGCAACCAATGGCAAACGAAGTGGTCCAACTTCGAAACCAAGATGGTTAAGAACAGCCTTGACAGGTGCAGGACTTGGTACTGAGAAGAGAGCGTTAACTTTAGGAATAAATTTACGTTGGATAGCTGCTGCTGTCTTGAGGTCACTATTTTCAATAGCTTCAAGCATGGCATGCATCTCATCACCATTTGTATGAGAGGCTACTGAGATAACACCGTTAGCTCCAAGGTTCATAGCGTGGAAGGCATCCCCATCTTCACCGGTATAAACCAAGAAATCTTCTGGTTTATGTTCGATAAGGTAGGCCATATTAGCAAGGCTGGTACATTCTTTAACCCCGATAATATTTGGATGTTCAGCCAAACGAAGCATGGTATCAGGAGCCATTTCAACAACCACACGACCAGGGATGTTGTAGATGATAATTGGCAAATCAGAAGCATCCGCAATAGCTTTGAAGTGTTGGTACATACCTTCTTGTGATGGCTTGTTGTAGTAAGGCACGATAGCAAGACCAGCTGCAAAACCACCAAATTTGGCAACTTCTTTGGCAAACTCGATAGAGTCTCGTGTATCGTTGGTACCGACACCAGCAATTAATGGCACACGTCCATTAACGATTTTCTGAACAGCCGCAAAGAGTTCCAACTCCTCATCGTGAGTAAGTGTTGGACTTTCAGCTGTTGTCCCCGCCAAAAGAAGAGCTTCTGTATGGTGAGCCAAAAGATGCTCAATCAATTCTGGAAGCGCATCGTAATTGATAGAGCCATCTTCGTGGAAAGGTGTAATAAGGGCTGTGATCAGTTTGACATCTCTTAATTGATCAATTGACATAATATTCTCCTTCAACCGTTTTCTAATCCTTTCCATTTTACCATAATTTTGACCAGACAGACAGATAAGTTAACAATTTTCTGAAAACGGGAGGACTGACTGTTTCAATATGATAGTCAAAACACAAAAAAACAGAGAGAAGTCTCTCTGCTTTATAGGATTCAGCTTAAATTTAGTATTCAAATACAATACTAAATCCTTACTGATTCCTGAATCATAACGCAGTGTTTGATTGGAACTACTCATGTCTGCAACATTCGTACTTCCTAATTAACTGTGCGGGGGGAGTATAAAAGTCCGGTGGACTTTTATAGCCTGAGCCTTAAATTATAAAAGCGAAGGAGAAATCAAACTCTTCGAGTTACTGATTTCTGTTTCTCTCCCTATTTCAATTCAAATTTTAATTCTGAAGTTGGGCGAACCAAACCGCGTTCGTGAAGTGTTTCTGCGATTTGGACTGAGTTCCAAGCGGCACCTTTAAGGAGATTATCTGAAACAACCCACATGTGGATACCTTTTTCAGCATCCAAATCTTTACGGATACGTCCAACGAAGGTATCACGTGAACCTACAGCGTTAACAGCTTGTGGGTAGACTTGGTTAGCAACGTCGTCTTCAAGAACTGCACCAGGGAATTCTGCAATAGCAGCTTTCACTTCGTCAATTGGTGCCACTTCTTTTGTTTCAATATAGACTGACTCTGAGTGAGCTGACAAAACTGGGATACGTACACATGTTGCTGATACAGCAATGCTGTCGTCTTCCATGATTTTCTTAGTTTCGTTTGTCATCTTCATTTCTTCGTAAGTATAGTCATTTTCAGTGAAGACGTCGATTTGAGCCAAGGCGTTGAAGGCGATTGGGAAGTGTTTTTTATCACCACCACATGGCAAGATTTCAGCTTTAACATCATGTGGGTTAACGCCGTCATTCAAAACTTCTTTCAACTCACGTTGTGTTTCAAGGATTGCTCCCATACCAGCACCTGATACAGCTTGGTAGGTTGACACGATGATACGGTCCAAGCCCCATTTTTGACGAACTGGCTCAAGGGCAACCATCATTTGGATTGTTGAACAGTTAGGACAAGCGATAATACCGTTGTGAGCATCGAGTGCATGTGCATTGACCTCAGGTACAACCAATGGCACATCTGGATTTTGACGGAAGTAAGATGTGTTATCAACGACTACTGCACCGGCTTTAACAGCGTATGGTGCATATTTAGCAGAGGTAGATCCACCAGCTGAGAAAAGTGCAATGTCTACACCTTCAAATGCGTCTTCCGTCGTTTCTTCGATGGTCACGTCTTGACCTTTAAACTGCAAGACTTTTCCTGCAGAACGAGCAGACGCAAGGTAGCGAATTTTATCGATTGGAAGTGTTGATTCTTCCAACATTTTGATCATTTGAGCACCAACGGCACCTGTAGCACCGACAACAGCAACTGTGTATCCCATAGTTAAACCTCTTTCGGAATTTTCTATCAATTTAGTTTAGTGAATCTATTATACTACGTTTAAGTCCAGTTGAAAAGGGTAAAAAAGCCAAGAATAAAGAAAAATCCCCTACCAAAGGGCAAGGGATAAGAGGCATCTTTCGATGAGAGTAGCAGGTTCACACAACTACTCAAGGTCCGCTCCTGCGTTACAATCTAATGTAGACCTCCTCAGCGCAAAAGGCTCTAAAGAGCCAATCGACTCATCGCATACTCCTATTCTAGCATATTAAACGACAGAGTCAAGTACTTGATTTCTATAAATACTTACTTGCCTCACGAATGCTAAGAGATGCCATTTGACTAGCATGTTGATCAATAAAAGCCCGAACCCAATCAGGATTTACCTTTGAGTAATTGCGCAAACTCCAACCGATAGCCTTATTAATGAAAAACTCCGTCTGCCCAAAGTTGTTACAGATAACCTCTGCTAGGAGATCAGTATCTGTCAAATCTTTACGCATAAGCTGGTGGTCGATGGCAATACGTCTTAACCAAAAATCCTCATCAAGACTCCATTTGCGCATGATATTCTTGGTTTCTGGATAGTGAAAAGTAATCTCTCCGATGATAAGGTCCAATTGATCTATACTGTCCCACCATGATTTGGTTTGAGCCAATTCCTTTAGCTTTGGAAAATCTTCAGGTCTAAGCTCCTTCTTCTTTTTATCCAGATAATCCATAGCAATATATTGAAACTCACGGTAGGGTTGCTGCCAACACTCTTCTACAAAAGTCCAATCAATTGGATCCTTTATAAAAGGCTTAAAATACTCTCTTTCGATCTTTTTGAGAATTGGTTTTTGAACGCCAAGAAAGCTGAATTTATTTTTCATATAGGCTTCCATGGGTAGTACTTTAGCTGGATCAGCTTGGTCTTCTAACTGTTTCAAAAGAATTTTTGCATCCATATGAACACTCCTATATTACATCAAAGGTCCAATCAGAGAAAAGAGATAGCCACCTAGACGATGAGCCATAGGTATTTTAGACAAACTTTCCAGATTGACTTCCTCTGAGAGTGCCTGGGTTTTCTCAAAATCTTGTTCAATGTTAAGCACTTCCAGATTTTTATAGAGATAGACCCCATCTTCAAAATTTTGATAGAGGCTCCGGTAATCAGTGTTAATGGTACCTACCACAGCTTGTTTGGCGTCAGAAACATAAACTTTAGCATGGATAAAGCCTGGGGTATAACGGAAAATACGGACGCCAGCATCCAAGAGCACTTTAAAATAGGTAGTCGCAATATCAAAGGCATACTGCTTATCTGGAATCCCTGGCATAATGATACGAACATCTACACCTCGTCTAGCAGCAAAGGTCATAGATTGAACCAATTCATCATCCAAAATCAGATAAGGTGTCATGATATAGACATAATCGGTAGATGTATTCAGAAGATGTAAATAAACATTTTCTGCAACCTTGTGGTAGGTCAAAGGTGAATTGGCATAAGGGAGAACCAAACCCTGACTCTTGCTTTTTTGAGGTTTTTCTTGTAGATAGTGCTCCATATCTGTCTTGTCTTCTACTCCAGTCACCGTCCACATGGTCAAAAAGAGAGCTTTTAGCGTTTGAACTGCTGAACCATCTAGGCGAAGGGCTGTATCCTTCCAATGACCAAAGCGTTCACGTTTATTGACATACTCATCAGCGATATTTACACCACCAGTATAAGCAACTTGACCATCAATCACAGTAATCTTCCGATGGTCTCGGTAATTGTAATAGGTTGATAGGATGGGCTTGACTGGTGAGAAGGCTTGAGCTTTAATACCCACCTTGTGTAGTCGCTCAATATAATCGTAGGACAAGGTGGTCATCTCAATCATCCCATCAAACATGACACGAACGTCCAGACCTTCCTTGGCCTTTTCCTCCAAAATGGCTAAAATCTCACCCCACATGATACCTTCGTCAATGATGAAATACTCCATAAAGATATAACGCTCTGCCTTTTTCAAATCCTCCAACAGTGCTGGAAGCATGTCGTCTACAAGTGGAAAATAGGTCACCTCAGTATCTCTGTAGATAGAAAACTGAGCTGGACTATGCTCCAGAAAATAAGCTAAACGCTGTAGTTGACGATCACCATGAGATAAATAATCAGCTACTTCTGGATCGGTGCTTAAATAATTAGAAGCTTGCACTGTAGCATCCTCAAGTCGTTTCTTCAACCGTCTCACACCCAAATCAGCAAGTGAAAAGTAAAGCAAGGCTGTCCCAAAAATTGGGAAAAGAGCAATGATAATCAGCCAGGATAATTTGGAACGAGAATCCATGGAACGATTCAGCAAATAAAAAAAGGTAAAAACACTCAACAAGTGTTCCCATAAGATAATGGATGGAAAATGCTCTTGTAGACTGAGATATGAGAAAACGAGAAAAGCCAATTCCAGTAAGAAGAACAGGAAAATAGGTACCTTGCGATTAAGAAGACTTTTAGCCCATCTGGAGGGCTTTTGGGGTAACAGTCTAGCACTGGTTACTTGAGTCATATAGGTTCCTTTCATGTATGGGAGACCACCACAAACTTTTCGGTCTCTCCCAGTGATTTTATTAGTATCATTTTAGCATATGCAAAAGGCAGGGATAATTAGCCATTGTGATTTAAGATTGATGGGGCACCTACTGTATCTTTCTAACAGGTCCATCCAAGTTTTTTTGCATCCAGACGATATCGTGCCATTGCTCAAACTTGTAGCCAACTTTTGGAAAATGGGCAACTTGGACATAACCCCGCTTTTCATGCATAGCAACGCTGGCCTCATTAGGGACTGCAATGCAGGCTAAGAAACGCAAGAACCCTCGCTTCTCAAGTTCCTCCTCAAGGGCATCATAGAGCTGATTTCCCAAACCTCGACCACGCGCATCTTCATGAAGATAAATAGACAATTCTGTTGTCCAATCATAGGCTGTACGAGCATAATAGGTTGAAGCATAAGCATAGCCGAGAACTCGGCCATCCTCTTCTACCACTAGATAGGGGAATTTTTCAAGCGTCTTGCTGATGCGTGCTTCAAACTCTTGAACGCTGGGAACCTCGTATTCGAAAGTAATAGCTGTCTTTTCAACATAGGGTGCATAGATGGCCTGAATAGCTGGTGCATCGGATAACTTGGCTGGACGAATAGTTAACATCATTTTCTCCTTCGACTTCATTACCTTTATTTTAAACTATAAGAAAAGAGGGCTCAACCCTCTTCTAACACAAATTGTCACTACATCAACGGAGCAACTAATCTAGTCAATAATCCTAAAGCCTTTTGATGGAACGGCAGATTTTCAATCTCAGCGACACTAACTCGATGACACTTGGCTTTGGTCGCTTGGAAATCTTCCTCAATGGAAACCACTGATGACGTCCTATAAAGATAAGCCGCACACTCAAAGTGATGATAAAGACTGCGGTAATCCAAGTTGATTGTTCCTACAACAGCCCTACTATTGTCACTCACAAAGATCTTGGCGTGAACAAAACCGGGTGTGTACTCAAAGATCTTAACACCAGATGCTAAAAGTGTTGGGTAGTAAGTCTTAGCTAAGTAATAAGCTGACTTTTTATCAGGAATACCAGGCATGATGATACTAACATCAACTCCACGCTCAGCCGCAAACTTCAAAGCATGTAGTAACTCGCCATCTAAAATAAGATAGGGCGTCATGATATGAACAAAATCACGCGCATGATTAAGAATATCAATATAAACATTCTCACCAACCTTATCCTTATCCAGTGGGATATCCCCGTAAGGAACAACAAAACCAGGAGTATCAAAGGTCTCATGCTCAACCATATATGGTGTCACATCCAGTGTTTCATGTGAGTAAGTCCACATTTGAAGGAAGAGGACTAAGAAAGTATCAACCGCTGGCCCCTCAACCATGAGTGCAGTATCTTTCCAATGGCCAAAACGCTCAATCTTGTTGATATATTCATCAGCTAGATTAACCCCACCTGTAAAGGCTACCTTACCATCAATCAGCAAGATTTTTCTATGGTCACGGTAATTGTAATAGGTTGACAAGAAAGGCGTTACTGACGCAAAAACACGAGATTGAATGCCAATTCTCTCCAAACGTTTCTTATAGTCGAAACTCAAGGTTGAAAATTCAATCATACCATCATACATGACACGTACTTCCACCCCTTCTTGAACCTTCTGTTTCAAGATAGCTAGGATTTCACCCCACATCTCACCTTCGTCAATGATGAAATATTCCAAGAAAATGTACTTCTCCGCTTTAAGGAGCTGTTTCTTCATTTCCTCAAATTTGGCTTCTCCGCTTGGAAAATAGGTCGTCTTACTATGACGATAGACAGGAAAATGCCCATTAACATTTTCAAGATACTGAACCAAATTGTAGTTACTCGTGTGACGTTGCTTAAGCTCTTCGAGAGCTTTATCATCCTGTTTCAATATTCCACAACTGCGGTCAATATTGCTCTGAATCGCACGCTTCATCCCTGTATAGCCCAAATCTAGTTTTGTATAGGCTAGGAGTAAGGTTCCGATAATAGGGAAAGGTAAAACAATCAGTAACCAAGTATTAACAGCCGTTGATTCCATATCACTTTGGAAGAGATAGATGATGGCTAGAATACGAAGGACCACTTCTGTCACCTGCAGGTGCACTCTATACTGACTCAACCAAAGGTAAGACATAGCTACAACAACAAGCTGCAGTAAGATGATAAGGAAGATAATCGTAGCACGACTAAAGATACCTCGAAGAAAGCCACGACGCCCCCTATCATAAAGACGTTCAATTTTAGCTTCGTTTTTGATAGCAGGACTCCTTTCCTTTTTAATTATTCTTATTATAACAAAAAAATGGCTTAATGAATTTAAGTTTCTTTAATTGTTATCTTCGCCTAACTTATCCAATAGAGCCTGTGCTACTTTTTCAGGAATGCCAAGGGCTTGGATATCCTCAACGGTAGCTTTTTGGATAGCTGTCATAGACTTGAAGTGTTTGAGGAGTTTTTGTTTGCGCTTAGGTCCTAGCCCCTCCACTCCATCAAGTTTGGAACTGAAACTGTTCTTACTACGGACTTGTCGATGGAAGGTGATGGCAAAACGGTGTACTTCATCCTGAATACGGTGAAGGAGGAAAAATTCCTCGGATTGACGTGGCAAATCAATAATCTGTAAGGGCTCTCCAAAGAGCAATTCATTGGTTTGGTGCTTGTCATTTTTCTGAAGCCCCGCAACTGGGATAGATAGATTAAGCTCATTACGAAGTACGTCCTTGGCGACATTGACTTGACCTTGACCACCATCCATGATAATAAGGTCTGGTGGCGTTAAACCATCGCGTTTGACACGACTATAGCGGCGACGAATGACCTCACGCATACTGGCATAATCGTCAGGACCTTCAACAGTCTTGATTTTATATTTGCGGTACTCTTTTTTATTAGGTTTACCATTTTCAAAGACAACCATGGCAGAGACAGGGCTAGTTCCCATGATGTTAGAGTTATCGAAAGACTCGATACGGACTGGTGTCGGAATCCCCATGAGCTTGCCTAGATTTTCAATAGCTCCTTGGGTCTTAGCCAAGTCTTTTTCGAGGAGATCAAATTTTTGGGTCAAACTGACACGGGCATTTTTCGTTGCCAGATTAACCAACTGCTTCTTCTCTCCACGTTGAGGTTTAAAGACCTTGACCTCATCTCCGACTAGGGCTTCTACAGATTCTTGATCAATATCTCCTGGAATGAAAATCTCCTTAGGCTTGAGATGACGACTATCCAGATAAAACTGACCCATATAGGTTAGAAAATCCTCCTCGGCGTCATTATAGTAAGGAAACATATTGACATCACGCTGAATGAGTTTTCCTTGGCGAACAAAGAAAACCTGAACACACATCCAGCCCTTGTCCACGTAGTAACCGAAAATATCACGGTCCTGCATGTCTTGACGGATAACCCTTTGTTTGGTCCTGAGCGTCGACACTGCCTCAATCAGGTCTCGATACTCCGCTGCACGCTCAAACTCCATCTGATCAGACATGTCCTTCATCTTGCCCTTGAGCTGGTTAACGATTTTATCATCATGACCGTTTAGGAAATTCTTGACATCCTCAACCAAACCTTGCCAATATTCCTCAGTGGTGTGACAGATGGTGTGGGCATTACATTGACCAATATGGTAATAAAAACAGACCTTGTTGGCAGGATTTTTACATTTCTTAAAGGGGAAAATACGGTCCAAAAGCTTCTTGATTTCATTGGCTGCACCAGAGTCTGGGTAAGGGCCGAAATAAAGACCACCATCCTTTTTGACCTGGCGAGTAATCAAGAGTCTTGGATAGAGCTCCTTGGTAATCTTGATAAAAGGGTAAGATTTATCATCCTTGAGGCGAATGTTAAATTTAGGCATATTCTCTTGGATGAGGTTAATTTCCAAAAGCAGGGCCTCGATATTAGACTCGGTTACGATAAATTCAAAGTCTGCAATCTCAGATACCAAAAGTTCCGTCTTGGTATCATGGCTTCCACGAAAATAGCTACGCACACGATTTTTTAGATTTTTAGCCTTACCGACATAAATAATATTGCCGAATTTGTCCTTGTGGAGATAGCACCCCGGGTTGCTTGGGAGTAGTTCCAACTTATGTTTAATCAGATCATTCATGCTTTCATTGTAGCAAAAAAAGAGCTAAAAAGCTCTTCGGAATCATGGCTATCATAGCCTTACTTGGACAAAATCTTCAGGATTTCCTCATAACTTTTGACTTGATAGGTTGGAACTGCTGGAGTCTCATTGACTAGGTTACTTGGATTGAACCAGACACTATCAATACCCGCATTATTACCACCCTGGATATCAGCAGTTAGACTATCACCAATCATGAGAGCTGAGCTTGGGTGAAAATCATGGACCTGATTGGCAATTTTATCAAAAAAGTCTGTGGACGGTTTGTGGGCACCCACCTCATCAGAGATGAAAACATCGTCGAAGAAAGGTAAAATACTCGAAGCCTGCAGACGACCACGTTGGATATAGCTAACACCGTTAGTCGCTGCATAAATCTTGTGGCCACGGTCTTTAACGTTTGATAAGAAAGCATGGGCCTGAGGCAACTCCTGCCCCTGTTGACTCAAGAAATGTTGGTAACGGCCTGCTAAGTGACTACCATCAACCTCCTGTCCAAAATGGTCAAAAAGACGAGAAAAGCGCGTGCGAAGCAATTCCGGTTTAGTGATTAAACCATGATTGAGGTCTTCCCACATGGAACGGTTCATGGGAATATAGTGGTCCTTGTAAACTTTAAGATCTTGTGAAGCCACACCAGCCTCTTCAAGCAAGTAGTTTAAAGCCAAATCTTCAGCACGGTCGAAATCTAGGAGTGTGTGGTCAAGATCGAAAAGTAAATGGGTATAGGTCATGGCGTATCCTTTCTGATACTTGAATCTTTAGGCTCTATTTTACCACAATCTAGCTATATATGAATAAATAAAAAAAGACGACCCACAGGCCGCCCTCTCTGATTTATGAAAAATAAGTATTGCTTACTTAATAGGACATTATTATATCTATTGAACCTTAAAGAAACCTTAAAATAAGTTATTTTTTATGGTTTCAATAGATTTTTACTTAAACAGCGAATCTCTCTAATTCATGGTATACTGAAAATACAAGATTAATCAAACGAGGCGTGTTATGAAAAATTTAAAATTTCAATCCGTTTTTGACATTATCGGTCCTGTCATGGTAGGACCTTCCTCTAGTCATACTGCAGGAGCTGTTCGTATTGGAAAGATTGTTTCTGCCATCTTTGGTGATATACCCACTGAAGTAGAATTTCAACTTTTTAATTCCTTTGCAAAGACCTATCGAGGTCACGGGACTGATGTGGCTCTTGTAGCTGGTATTTTAGGAATGGAAACTGATGACCCTGATATTCCGCGTGCACTGGACATTGCATACGAAAAAGGCATTAAAGTCTACTGGAAAATCAACAAAGATAGTAATGCACCGCATCCCAACACCACTCGTATTACACTAAAAAATGCTACAAAAACTATCTCTGCCACTGGTGTTTCCATCGGTGGGGGAAATATCCAAGTAACCGAACTCAATGGTTTTGCGGTCAACCTCAAAATGAATACACCTACACTTATTATTGTTCACCAAGATGTTCCAGGAATGATTGCTCTTGTGACCGATATTTTATCTCGTTATGGTATCAATATCGCTCAGATGACCGTCACTCGAGAAAATGCTGGTGAGAAGGCCATTATGATTATTGAAATTGACTCGCACCAGTGTGATGAGGCCGTCAATGAAATCGCTAGAATTCCTCATCTACATAATGTCAACTTTTTCAGCTAAGAGGGGGATTGCATGTTTTACACTATTGAAGAATTAGTTCAACAAGCTGACCGAGATTACCAAGGTAATATCGCAGAGCTCATGATAGCTACAGAGACAGAGCTAACTGGACGGGAACGTCCTGAAATCCTAGCTCTCATGACTCGAAATCTTGAAGTGATGATAGAGTCTGTTCAGGCTGGTTTGTCCCCAGAGAAATCACCAACTGGCTTAACCGGGGGAGACGCTGCCAAGCTGGATGCTTATATCAAAAATGGAAAGACTTTGGCTGAGTCTGCTGTCTTAGGGGCTGCTAGAAATGCCATGGCCGTCAATGAATCTAATGCCAAGATGGGGTTAGTTTGTGCGACACCAACGGCTGGTTCAGCAGGTTGTTTGCCCGCTGTTCTAACAACAGCTATCGAAAAATTGGGCTTGAGCCAATCACAACAATTAGATTTTCTCTTCACTGCTGGCGCATTTGGTCTAGTCATCGCAAATAACGCCTCAATTTCTGGAGCAGAGGGAGGATGTCAGGCCGAAGTTGGCTCTGCCTCTGCTATGGCTGCTGCCGCTATCACAATAGCTGCTGGTGGAACACCCTTCCAAGCTAGCCAGGCCATTTGCTTTGTGCTTAAGAATATGTTGGGGCTCATTTGCGACCCTGTAGCTGGATTAGTCGAAGTTCCTTGTGTCAAACGTAATGCTATGGGAGCAAGCTTTGCCCTAGTAGCTGCCGACATGGCCTTGGCAGGTATCACATCTGCCATTCCAGTCGACCAGGTAGTTGACGCTATGTATCAGGTCGGTTCAGCTATGCCAACCGCCTTTCGTGAAACTGCTGAAGGTGGCTTAGCAGCAACTCCGAAAGGAAAAGCACTCGCAAAAGAAATCTTTGGTTGATTTTTTTAGAATAATCACAAAAAAACTTAGAAGTATGAGTGCTTCTAAGTTTTTTCTTCTTATATAGCCTTTTCAACGTTTTGATCTTAGCTGAATAACCAATTTGTCAAAAAGTGCCATGTTTCTTTGGCAATATTTGCAAGGAAGGTTGAGAGACTAAATGCGTTGAATTTTTTGAGGAGGTTCTCAACTAGTGGAGTGACAGTCTTAGGTGTTCCCACTGGAGTCTTATTTTCTTCTTGCTTATCAGTATTATCCTGAGATGGGGCTGGTACTGTACTTGTATTGTCATGACTATTATTTTGTCCAGTTGGTTCAGGCTCTGGAGCAACCTCAGGCTGATGCTCAGGTTCATCCGGTTTATTTTCCGGACTTGGTTCTGGACTAGGTTGTGGCTGAGAGTCAGGTTTAATCGGTTCGTCAGTGGTGTCACTGCTTGTGTTTGTCATTTTTTCAGTAACGAAGAAGTTTTTGAATTCTACTGCTCCATCCCAAAGACCGACACCTACATGGGCTTGATTGAAGTAATTATCCACGGCATCAAATTGATGATGGAGCACTTCCTTGCCATCGACATAGACTGTCATGGTGTCCTTGCCTTTCACAACCTTAACATGGTGGTACTGACCATCATTGATTGCCTTATCCAAGTGAGCTTCAGCGATGGTTTCACCACCAAAACGGAAGAGACGAACAGTATCATTGTCGGCAAATTGGACAGAGTAGGCACGACCTGGTTCTTCACGTTCCGCAGCTACAAAGAGGTTTACCAAACCATGTTGGTATTTGACATCGATGTCATAGTCAAATTGCTTGAAGCCATTACTTTCATAGGCCATGAAGAAGTCATTGGCACTGACATTGCTATCGTAAAGGGTATCGTCATCAATATACCAATTACCAGTGACAGCTTTCAAGCCTTTAAGGTTGGTCGCAAAATTGTTGAGCGTGATGGCAATATTAAAGGTTTTGGTCAATGAAGGATTTTCAACTGAGGTTGCTGTGACAGTTAGATGACCTTTGTGAAGGGCTTTGAGAGAAAGTTTATTGTCATGTTCAGTATAGGACACCAAACTTGGATCACTTACTGTCCATGTCACATCTTGCTCTTCAGAAGCCGGTGCGAGATAAACCTGCAAGTCCTTACTTTGACCAACTTCAAGAGCCAAATGACCTGCAACTGTGGTGTTCATGGCAACAGCCTTAGTGACTTCCTTCTTGTCAGTCCAAGTACTCTTAATTGGGTAGATAGCAATGTTTGCTTTGGCTGGACCACCTTCAACCAAGACACTTGCTCCAACGGCTCTTGGGCTTGGGAAAATCTGATTAGCACCAGCTACTGTATTACCCTTAGCAAAGACTTCCACACTCGCACGGTCCACATAAAGATGCAAATCAATAGAACCATCTTCATTGCGAGTCACTTGTTGACTATTAACCTTAGTAAAGGCATCTGAAAGGATAGTACCAGATTGGCTACGGTCAATAGACAAAGTTTCCTTAGTTAAATCGTAAATGACCTTAGTAGCTTGACCATCACCGACGCGTAGATTAAAGCCAACTGCTGTCGTATCCTTGCCTGGTACAAAGTGAGAAACCACTTCATAAGTGTCACCTTTAAAATCTTTAAGCAGTTCATTGTCAGAAGCTACTGTGACATTTTCAAAATACTGAGCGTCGTCTGTATCACGAAGGCTTTCGTAGGCCTTAACAGGAGTTTGGGTTAAGAGGTAACGGTCGCCTGATTTAACCAAACCAAGGTCAAGATTAAGGTTAAAGGTACCATTAAATTTTTGACCTACAGTATCTGCAACCAGATTGCAATAATCTTCCCAAGTGTTCATCCAGTTGATTTCAGTCAATTGTGGGATGTTTGGATGGTCAGCTGTTCCAAAATCATGAACATAATAAGTCATGGCAGCATAGGAATCCTTACCAAAATTCATGATTTCGTCATGATCTTGGTAAACATCATCAGCTACAAAGGCCCACTTGCCATCCACTTGTTTAAAATCACCAACCTTGTAAGAACGACCGCCACGTGAGAGAACCCACTTGAGTGCGCCATCATTGGCTACAATCGGATAGAGGTCAGGACATTCCGTATGCAAATCCTTATAGGTTGTTTCCACTTGCCAGTTCTTCAAGTCTTGTGATGAATAAATGCGGAGTGGACCACCTGCAAGGACCATAAACCATTGGTTATCCCAGCGGAAAACCTTAGGGTCACGGAAATCTTGGTTTTGAAGAGGATCCTGAGACCAGTCGGCAACTACCTTGTCATATTTTTGCCAGGTTCTACCCTCGTCCTCACTATAGGTGATTTCAATCCGTTGCCCATTACCATTTGAAGTGATAATAGCCACCAGGCCACCTTCCGGAGATTTGAAGAGGCCTGAGCTATTGGTACTATCAACCACGACAGAGCCTGAGAACATGTGACCTGTCGCATCTGGATAAAAGGCTATCGGCTCTTCATCCCAATGAAGCAAGTCTCGGCTGGTCGCATGGGCCCAGTGCATTGGCCCCCATTTGGTATCATCGTAAAATTGATAGAAGAGATGGTAACGTCCCTTGTAGAAGACTAAGCCATTAGGGTCATTAGCCCAGCCATCCTTGACAGAATAATGATACTGATCACGGTAAAGCTCGTTGTAATACACATCATCACTTTGTCTTCGGTGGATATTAACACGATAAGTCAAGGTCACAGGACGACCTAGTGAGTCAGTCACACTACTTTCAACAATAAAGTAATTGGCACCTACAGCCACTGGCAATTGTGAAATATCTGTGTAGACATTTCCCTTGGCATCTTCTACCTTGATAACAGCATTTGGATTATGCTTAGTGATGTCAAAGCCTACTGTCTCAGCATTGTGTCCCACATATTGGATATGGAGTGGTTCTTCAGAGAAGAATTGGGCTTGTTTTTCAACAGAACCTGTCTTTGAGGTCACCACAAGATTGTCAATCAAAGGAAGACTGGCATCATCAAGATTAACATAGCGGGTGTTTTTGAAAATGACATTGGCATTCCAATTAAGAAGTCCAAAGTAACCTTCTGGAAGGACTTGAGGTTGGCCCTTGTCACTTTTTTGAAGAACAGCGTCACCTGTACTTGCGACAAGCACATCATTGACATAGTAAGATAGCCACTGATTAGCCGCAACTACTCTAAGATTGTAGGTTTCATCGGCAGTTGGTGTCACATCTTTCTCATCTACAAGTTGAATATCATGATTATTGACCCAACGCCAAAACTTAACCTTATGGTTACCAGAGTCTACATTGACCCCGTACATATTTTTATCGCTACTATCATTGTTACCACGGAAAATGAGGGCAGCGGCACCACCAGCTTCCTTGAAGGTCACATCTGTTGAATAGATAAAATTCTTGCCCTCGGATTGAGAATAAAGGAAAGAGTCTCCCTTGTCTTTGGCTTCTGAATGAATACCGTCAGCCTGCATTTCCCAGTGACCATTTTGGTCTGCGGTCATCCCTTCAAGATTGGTAACTGCTTCATTATTAGGCAAATCCGTTTTTTCCTCTGTCACATGAACAGGACTGGTGCTATTCGTTACAACTGGAGATTGTTCTTGATTGGTCTGATTCAAATCGGCTTCTTGCGTTTGGTTAGTCACTTTCTCAGCCTCGCTAGCCTGTGTTTGTACTTCCTTTGACTGGTCAGGGATAGGCTGAGTGGGATTCTCTTGAGCTGTTTGAGCAGATTCGGAAACAAGAGACGGGCTCGGCTCTACCACTTGGGGGACTTCCTTGGTCGTGCTAGGAGCAAGCTCCGCTTGAGGGGCAACTTGATGGTCAGTTTGAGCTACCACTTCTTGAGGTGTTGGGCTCACAGTTGCCTGTTCCACTTGGTCCGCATAGACAGGACCAGCCAGAGCCAAGCCTGCAAAACTTACCAAGGCACAGCCATAGACCCATGTCTTCCCACTTTTACGCATAAACCAATTTTTACAAACAGTATCATTCATGACTCTTCTCCTTCTTTAGAGCAACATTAAATGTTAACTCAGTTTTCATGAAAATTCAAAGTCAATACATTCGCCTTTATTAATAAGCCTATCAAAGTTTCCGGAAATATCTCTAGGATTTAAATTAAAACGGTAAACGCTTACTTTTAATATCATTATAGCACTATAATCTGAAAATACCATCTTTTTCTGTAATATTTTTCATATAAATGAAAAACTTCCGAATTCGCCATTCGAAAGTCTCATACTTATGCTTAATCTGAGCCTGTTAGCAAGCTATTTCCAATAATACCAATGGTTACAATAGCAATCCCAAGGAATCCCAAAAGGCTAGGTAGACTATCTCCGAGGAAGAGGCAACCACCCAAGAGGGTAAAGAGAACTTCACCAGCCTGAGTAGCCTCAACTACTGCCAGTTGCTTATGGTTATGCTTAACCAGATTAGTCGCCTCGAAGAAAAGCAAGGTTGCGACAACTCCAGAAAAGACAGCTACAATTAAAGATTGTAAAATCTGTCCCCCTGATGGAAGTCCAGAATCCGTTACAGCAAAAACTGATAAGATCACCCAAAAAGGCGTACTCATCAAGGTCATCCCAAACACGCGCTGCGTCGTTGAAAGCTGATCCTCTTTACAGTGGACCATCATCTTACGATTGCCCAAAGGATAGGCAAAAGCAGCCAGTAAAATCAAGAGACTGGCACGGACCACACCGCTACCAAGACCACTACCAAAGTAAGGAATCTGGATGAGAATAATACCTAAAAGGATAACCAATGTCATAAGCAGTTGCTTACCAGGTACCCTCTGACCAAAGAGAGGTGTCAAGAGCAGACCAGCTAGAATGGTAATCTGCCAAGTGGCTGCCACAAACCAGGACTCGCCATAAATGGAGGCTAGAGACAGTGGCCCATAGAAAAGTCCAAAACCAACCGTACTCCAAATCAACCAAGTCAGGGGTGCTTTCTTAATGGCAGACAGAACACCTGCCAGCTCACCCTTACGCCAGGCCAAAACAGCCAGCATAGGCAAGCTAAACAAATAGCGTAGACTAGCACTCCACATCCAGGACCCACCTGAAAGGTTCATACTACGGTTGAAAATAAAAGTAAAAGCAAAAAAGAGAGCACCAAGAATACCATACCAAATCGCCCTCGCAAATTGAGATTGTTTCATAATTGTAAACTCCTGTAGATTCTATTATACAGTAATTGAAGCAATAGAAAAAGGAGGTCATTATGATGACTTCCTTAGTTTCATTTCAATTTTTACTTATGGACCAAGTAAACAATCTATATTTTATTCACCTTTTAGCTGCACTTGTGTATGTGCTAGCAGGTCTCCTAGATGTCTCTTATCTTTCCGAAACATCGTCATTGCCAGTAAGGAAACTGCGAGGAGTGTCGCCGAAATAGAGAGGATAATGGACAATACATCAAAATTACTATAGAAACCATGAATCGTGCCCATATGACCTATTTGCCAAGATAAAAATTTAATGGTATTTCTGATCAAGCTAGCCTGAACTGTTTTTTTCTGGTAGACCAGTTGAAGTCCCGCTTTTGCCTTTCCAAAACTGCCATTTTTTGCATAATCCAAGAATGTGAAAAGGAGCATGATTGGCAAAACAGAGGTGAAAAATACAAGCCACTGCGACTGAATTTCTGTAAACTCTGGGACGCCATTAAAAAAAATAATGTATATAAGCATAGAACCTAAAAACAGAAGACCTAAATAAGCTAGAATGAAAAGATAATCGAATAGAAATTCAATCATTCTTTTTTTAAACGAAATAGGATTGATTGCTATAATTTTCATCATCGACTCCCCCTTTCTCATCTCCTATTATAACATTTTTAATATTCTAAATAATATTTGAGAGGAAAAATTGAAGGCTATTGAGCTCGCAAATTGAGATTGTTTCATAATTGTAGACTCCTGTAGGTTTTATTATACACTACTTCTATTATGGCTTTTGGACTTTATTTCAATTTTACGTTATATTATTATTAAAAATCTAAATCATAAGGAATTATGTATGTCAGAAGATATTAAAATCAAGATTGGAAAAAGAATTCGTGAAGAACGTGAACGACTAGGTTTAACACGTGAGCAAGTTTGTGATACTGAAGATGAATTAACTGTCAAACAGCTGATGAGAATTGAGCTCGGTCGCTCATTACCAACTATTGTAAAACTTCAATATATCAGTGATAAACTAAATGTTTCCCTAAATTATTTGTTGGGAGAAACTAATTTAGACATTCCTGAAGACTATTATCAGGCTAAATATAAACTCATGAAGTCTCCTGTCTATGGCGACCCCGAACGTATCAAGAAGAAGCTAAAAGACATTGAGGAACTCTACGACAACTATATTGAGATTTTACCTGAAGACGAACTTTTAGCTATTGATATTATTGAAAGAACATTAAATTTCATAGCTAAAGGGGAGGGAGAAGACCTTGTTGAAATAGTATTTGAAGATTATTTAAATCAAGTATTGAAAAAGGAACAGTACACATTGAATGATCTTTTATTGATAAAATATTATTCTGTACAGTGCCAATCATCTTCATATGATGAATCTATGATCGAGAATTTTCGAAAAAAATTGATAAAACAAAGATTGCAAGGAGATGAATTAACCAATGTGGAACTATTGGGAGCATTATCAGCTATAGCTGGGATATATGTTATGCACCATGAATACGAACATATGAAGTCTCTCGTCGATAAGATGTATGAAATCATACATTCCATTATGCAACACTCATATCAGCCAGGTATAACAATGCTTGAAGCAAAATACTATCTCTTCTATGAGAACAATAAAGATAAAGCAACTGAACTTTACAAAATGGCTACCGTACTAGCCGAAGCCTTCGGTGACCAAGTCTTCATCAAAAATCTTAAAATGGAAATGAAAAAAGACTTAAATACGAAATAACAAATCTAAGTGACATAAATGTCCTTTAGATTCGTTATTTTTTTGTTTATACTCATTCATATAATCAAATAGGAGAAATCAAGATATGACAAACCTTATCGTAGCAAAACAGTTAACCAAAGAATTTCAAAAATATAAAGCAATCGAAAATCTAAACTTCACAGTCGAAAAAGGTGAAATTCTAGGTTTCCTAGGGCCATCAGGATCTGGTAAAACGACAACGATCAATATCTTAACAGGTCAACTCACTCCTAGTCAGGGAGAAACTTATATTTTGGGCAAATCATCCCTTCAGTTAAAAGAAGATGATTTGTCAAAGATTGGTTTAATCACTGAAAATAGTGGTTTTTATGAAAAATTGACACTTTATGACAATCTTCTATTCTTCGCAAAACTCTATAATGTTTCGACAGAGTATGTTGATGATTTGTTAAAACGTGTAGGTCTTTATGACCATCGTAAAACCTTGGCAGAAAAGCTCTCCACAGGGATGAAACAACGGATGCTTTTAGTGAGAGCTATCATAAACAAGCCAAAAGTTCTCTTTCTTGATGAACCTACTTCTGGACTAGATCCATCAACGTCTCAAACCATTCATTCTCTTATTGAAGAACTAAAACAACAAGGAACAACCATTTTTCTGACGACACATGACATGCACGAAGCTACCATTTTATGCGATAAGATTGTACTTCTAAATAAAGGAAAGATTGTCGAAGAAGGAAAACCTGCTGAGCTTATTCAGAAATATAATACAAATAAGATGGTAAAAGTGACCTACTGTTCAGGTCAAGAGAAAGTGATTCCCTTCTCTGAATTAAATCATATTACTGCAACTCAAGATATTCAAACCATCCATTCATGTGAACCAACTTTAGAAGACATCTTCATCCAACTTACAGGAGGAAAACTTAATGTTTAACCAATTGAAATCTTTACTATGGCTTAGAAAACGAGTTATCAAATCTAACAAAACCATTATCCTACAAATCCTCCTTCCTTTAGGATTTGCCTTTCTATATAAACATATCTATGAGATTCAAGGTAGTCTAAACAACTCAATGAAAGTCAATCTATTAGTCAATTGTTTAGCCTTATCTTTGAGTTTATCAGTTGGGAATCCAATCAGTACTATTGTTTCCGAAGAAAAGGAAAAAAATATTTTAAGAACTTTGTTTTTAAGTGGTGTTAACAGTACAAACTATATCCTTTCAGTTTTGTTTTACCCAGTGCTTATTAGCTTAGTGATGACAACTGCTATTCCGAGAATACTAGAACTAAATATTGAAAATAATTATGGTGCTTATCTTATCATCTTACTTGCTACATCTTTAGTAATGATGCTGATCAATCTTTTCATTGGCTTAATCAGCAAAACTCAAGTGTCTGCCCAAGTGATTAGTCTTCCAGTAACAATGATTAGTGTGTTTATTCCAATGCTTTCAGGGATCAGTAAAGGTTTTGATAATGTCACGAAGTACAGTTATATGGGATTGTTCTCAAAATCTATAAGCCAGCTTGAAACCTTTAAGTGGCAGGACCAAGTAGCAAGCTCACTATCCCTTCTAGTCTGGTTACTCCTATTTACTGCACTGACCATTCTACAGTCTAAGAGATTACGAAAAATAGCTTAATTCAAAACCATAACCATCTAAACTAAGTGTTAGATGGTTATTTTGTTTACTCTCCATCATTTGCTCTAACTAGAAACACAGACAGCTTCCTAGAGTCTTTTCATTCACATGATTTTAAGGTATATTATTATATAATTAAAACTCAAGGGGAATACAGATGTCTGATGATATTAAAATCGAGATTGGAAAAAGAATTCGTGAAGAACGTGAACGAATAGGTTTAACACGTGAGCAGGTTTGTGACACAGAAGAAGAATTAACCGTCAAACAACTGATGAGAATTGAGCTCGGTCGCTCATTACCAACTATTGTCAAACTGCAGTATATCAGTGATAAATTGGGAGTTTCCCTAAACTATTTGCTAGGTGAAACAAAACTAGACATTCCTGAAGACTATTACAAGGCTAAATATAAACTCATGAAGTCTCCTGTCTATGGCGACCCCGAACGTATCAAGAAGAAGCTAAAAGATATTGAGGAACTCTACGACAACTATATTGATATTCTACCAGAAGAAGAACTTTTAACCATTGATATCATTGAAAGAACCCTGAATTTTATATCTGAAGAGAAGAAAGAAGATCTTGTTGAGATTGTATATGAAGACTATTTGAATCAGGTATTAAAAAAAGAAGAGTACACCTTGAATGACCTTCTGCTAATAAAATACTATACCTTTCAATGTCAAGTTGGTGACTATGATAAAGAAATTGTTGAAAGTTTTCGATGTAAATTAATTAATCAAGAATTACAAGGGGAAGAGCTAGTTAATGTTGAGCTACTTGGAGCATTGTCAACTATAGGTGGAATCTATGTGATGCATCATGATTATAGAAATATGAAAACTATTGTCGATAAAATGCATACTATTATTGATAAGACACTACAACATGCTTACAAACCCGCTGTACTCATTTTTGAAGCGAAATATTATCTCTTCTATGAGAACAATAGAGATAAAGCAACTGAACTTTACAAAATGGCTACCGTACTAGCCGAAGCCTTCGGTGATGAAGTATTTATAAAAAACCTAAAAATGGAAATAAAAAAAGATTTAAACATAGAATAGAAAATATATCAACAATATTTTAAACGTGATTTATTCTATAAATAATACCTACCAAAGAAGCATCTGAAGTTAAACTCAGATGCCTCTTTTATTATTTCAATTTTTTACTTTCAGCTGATATTATGCTTCTTCAAATACTTTTTCCCATACCAGTCTTCTACTGACTTGCCTTCCCAGTCACGGTATTCTTCGGGATATTTCCATTTGTAGAAACCTTCTAAAAAGAAGGGCAACTCCATGAAGATAACCATTGCCAAGAATCCAATATCTATGATTATCCATGTCAAGAACATACCTAACAAAGTCATTCTTTGCGAGATGGCGATGCCCGTGTGCGATAAGATTATTTTGATGATTACAGCAAGCCCTAGCACTCCTGAACCATAGGTGGCGATTAGGCCTGCTATTCTATCAACAAGAGTTTCTCTCGCCTCTTCACCGAAAAAACAAGTGCTTAAACTTCTTTTCTCCATAAGAAGGAATATTAGGGCAATGATAAACAGGATAATGTAAATGAACCATATTCCAACTGAGGTTAGGGTAGGGAGGGCTATAGTTATTCCCAAAAGATTAAATTCAAGAAAGAACCAAATCATAAAGGTCTCAACATGAAAGCGAAATCTGTATGGTCGAAGAAATGGTTTTCGCACAAATTTTCCAATAAGAACTAGTGATAACCAAATAAAACAACAAATAAGGAATAATTCAGGGGTCAAGAGTGACGGCTTGTGAACTGGCAGAGTTAAATCCTTAGGCTCTGCAACATCCAAAGAAGAGGCAAATATGACCAAGAGAAAGTTACATCCGAATACAAACAAAATACTGTAGAGAATACTTTTTATTCTAAAACCAATACTTGGCTTTCCATTATTTAAGCCTTTTCCAAGTTTTTCGTAATAGTCTTTCTTTATATACTGAAGAGAAGCATCGTCTAATAAATTTAAACTCTCTTCAAAACTTGCCTTAAAAATTGATTTCTTCATTTTTACCTTATCAATAATTCCTTGTGTTTTTTTAGGCACTTTAATCTCTATTTCTATTGGTTAAATCATAAAGAGCGAGACAGACCTTTTTAGTTTTCTCAGCTAGTG
The DNA here is from genome assembly GCF_965119505.1 of Streptococcus sp. Marseille-Q6379. NCBI lineage: Bacteria > Bacillati > Bacillota > Bacilli > Lactobacillales > Streptococcaceae > Streptococcus > Streptococcus sp. Marseille-Q6379. The sequence goes on from NZ_CBCPLV010000002.1 coordinate 369,349, forward strand.
TAGAGTCTGTGTTTAACTGAGCCTCTAGCTATTCTCTGGACAAATCAGGATCTATCAGCACGATTGAAAGAATGAGATAACTCTCAAAAAGTTCTTATATTTCTGCTTTAATTCCGTCTGACTGATTGCTTCTCTAGCATCCTTTATGACAGCATCAAAATCTCCTGACCTAGACTTTACGAGTGCCTTGCTCTACCAACTGAGCTAAATTGGCTAACACTTTTATAGTATAGCACTCTCAATTTTTTGTCAGGAAGTTTTAAACGATTTTCTTTATCAAAATCTGGCAAGGATTTTGGGGATCCCATAGTTGAGGAAAAATCTCTAATTTTTTAAAACCAACACTTCGATAAAAGACATTTGTTCGGTCATAATCTTTATTTGAACCTTCTGCCACTGTTTTTACCTGTAGGTAGTCCACTTGTTTGACTGCTTCTCTTTCTATAGTCGTAATTAATTCCCTTCCAATTCCTTGACCTTGGAATGATTTTTTCACGCCTAGACAGTCAATTTCAGCACAATCTTCACTCGAATATGATAAACTTATAAACCCTACTACATCACTTTCTTGATAAGCAGCCCAAACTCGTAAATCCTTGGCTCCTTCGGTGTAGGCTTGCGTGCTTTCAGGTATTCCAAACCATTCTGGCAAATCCTTTAAAACCTCATCAACAACTGCCATTTTTTGATCTTCATCCTTGACTTCTTCAATTGTAAACATCATAAGTTCCTTTCTTGATTTTAGTCTTACTTTAGCTCTTACGATCCCGCACTTTCGTAGGCATCCAAGCCCCTATCCCAGAGTTTGAGGGAAATGAAAAAGAAGACAAGGGAAATCAGAATCAAACCACCGATATTAAAGAGCCCATTCTTACCCTGCAAGAAATAACTGGCAGGATAGTAAGCCGTAAAGGCAAATGGCACGATAAAACTGATCAACCAACGAAGGAGCGAATTGTAAATGGAAATCGGGTACTTGGCAAAATCATTGAACATATAAAAAATATAAATCATGGCGCCTGACTGTTTAGTCCAAAAAGCGATACTGGCTGTCGCTATTTTCAAGGAAGTATAAATCAAGGTAGCAAATGGAATACAGACTAGGAAAATCAGGAATTTGGGAAGCGTCCAAGCAATGCTTGATACTGTTGTTCCCAATAGAATGCAGCCGACCAAAAGTTCCCCCAAGGCATCAATCTGAAAGGTCTCAACCAGAATATGAAAGAGAGGGTTGATAGGACGAGTCAAATACTTGTCAAATTCCCCTTTTCGGACTAGTCGTTGACCTAAGGCCCAGAGATTGTCAAAAAAGAGATGGTCCAATCCCTTGGGAATCAAGGAAAATCCATAGATAAAGGCAATCTCTTGAAAAGTCCAACCTTCTAGGGATGGGATATGTTGAAAGATAACATTGAGAAACAAGAGGTTCAGACCTTGAGTCAGAAAGACTCCCAAGACACCTACTACAAAATCAACCTTGTATTCCATGATTTGCTTGATGTATTGTCTGATAAAAATCAGATGCATGCGTTGATATTTTTTCATACTAACCTCCTTGAATAGTGATAAATGACTGGACTCGTTTCCAAATCAACTGAGACAAGCCCACCATCACTATAAGCCAGAAGAACTGGAGCAAAAGCGCTTGAAGAATCTGACTGGCATCGTATTTCCCAACAATGATCATAACCGGAGTGTAAATCAAGGATGAAAAAGGCAAGAAGGAGAGAATAGCTGAAACCACCTTTGGAAAAAACGTCAAGGGAATCAAACTGCCAGACATAAAGGCCACTATTGAAGTCTTGAGTAGATTAGAACCCCATAAATTTTTAAATACAAAGGCTGAAAATCCAAAGCAGATATTAAAGAAAAAGTTAATCAGATAAGCCAGCGTTAAGCTAAAGAGATAAAGGACAGTTAATCCCAGCACTTCTACAATACCTTGCCCAGATAAGATTTTCATCAAAACAATGACACTTAAAAATGGCAGTCCAACAGAGATAAAAATCAACCACTTGGAGCCAAGTTCGGTGAAAAGGTAAGAGGCCGCAAAATGCACTGGTCTCAGCAAGCGCATGATAATGGAGCCATCCTTGACCTCCTCCCCAATCATAAAGGAGCTATCAGACCTGGTCAAGAGATTGGTCACAAAACTCATGATGATGTAGAGAGTGATATCTGCCATACTAAAGCCCTGAATCAAAGGCTCCTGGGAGGAGTCAAAGACAGCCTTCCAGAGATAGAAAGCGACAAAAGCCCCCATGACATCACCAATCCGATAGAGAATAAAGTTGACTCGATAGGTAATCAACTCCTGAATCCCTGCATTGATAAAGGGTTTATAACGTCTCCACAATTTGACCATCTTAGAGCTCCTTTCGGTAGAAGCGACGGATAATATCTTCAATGTCCGTATCCACCATCTTCAAATCACGGATTTCAAAATCAGACAGGGTTTGCTTGATAATATCGGCCGACTGGTAGCGGGAACTATCGAATTCAATAGTCAGGCTATTTCCTTGCCTATCAATGGTCATATCAGGCAAGCCTTCATAGTGAGAGATGAGATGACTTTGACCTGGCATCAGATCGAAGGAAAGAGTCTTCATCTTGCCAAAGGTTTCCTTGAGCTGGCTAACCGTTCCATCAAAAATCTCTTGCCCCTTGTCAATCATAAAAATCCGATCACAGAGTTGCTCAATATCACTCAGATCGTGAGTGGTCAAGAGAATAGTTGTTTCTTCCTCTTGATTGATTTGAGTTATAGCCCGGCGAATGTTATCCTTGACCGACACATCCAAACCAATGGTAGGCTCATCTAAAAAGAGAACCTTGGGATTGTGAAGCAAGGAAGCCGCAATATCCGCCCGCATCCGTTGACCTAGCGAAAGAGTCCGCACGGGATCCTTGATAAAGTCCTTCAAATCCAAGACTTCATTCAAAAAATCCATGCGCTTGTGGAAGAGCGAATCTGGGACATCGTAAATCTCCTTCAAAACCGTGTAAGTCTCTTGCAGGGCCAAGTCCCACCATAGCTGAGTTCGTTGTCCAAAAACAACCCCAATATCCTTGACATAATCCTGGCGATTATCCTGTGGAATCTTGCCATTAATCCGACAAAAACCAGATGTCGGTTTCAAAATTCCTGTCAGCATTTTAATGGTTGTCGACTTCCCAGCACCATTTGCCCCGATAAAACCTAGAATCTGCCCCTTGGGCACCTCAAAGGTCAAATCCTTGACCGCTTCAAAGGTCTGCTTTTCAGGATGAATAAAGGAACGCAAAGCCCCCTTCAACCCCGGTTCCTTGACTGTCTTCACAAAATTTTTCTGAAGATGTTTCACTTCTATCATTGCCATATCTATCTCCTACAGTAAAAAATCAACAAACCGTGTCCTCTAAACACAAAAAGCCAATTTCTCATCTCCTAAAATCTGCCTTCTTTATCACAGCAGAAGACCTTAGTATTACTCTATTATAAAGCAGTTAAAAAAGGAAACCAAGTGTTATTCTCGAAAAAGAGAAAATAGTTTTGATACTTGAAAAAATCAAAACCACCCGTCTAATTCACTAAACAAAATGACACAATTCAATAATTCATCAAAGCCTCTACATATTCCTGTAGAGGCTCATTTCAACTTCTCTCATTCTTGCTTGTGAATGTTTAGATAGATTATAAGGTACAAAAAAGCCACCATATGGTGACTTAATGATAGACAATCTAAAAAGAATTGGAAATAATTCCTTTTTTGAGTGCTGTAAGTATAAATCCCTACTTTACACACTAAGTTCATTTATCACATCTAACAATAACTCTTTGTCATTCTTCATAATGGCTAACAATGCATCCTCGTCATCTTCCAAAATGGCTAAATATATCTTTCTTCGAGCTTCAAACTTTTCGATTTCTTTTTCAATCTCTTTAATCCGTCGAGTTTCTCTTAATTTCATAGAAAAAAGAATTCCCAAAGCCATAAAAGTTAATACATCAATTGTAGCGAAAAATATGATAAGATTCATGATAATTACTCTCCCTCTAAAATAAATTTTCTTAGTTCTCAACTAATGAATGGATTTCAACACTTCACACTAAAAAGATGTGTTTTCCCTGTCTATGTTCATTATCAGTGTTAACTATTAACAAACATATACTCTAGCAAATAAATACAAATCATCTAATTCATTATGTTCAGGTCTTGAGGTTGTATGAAATCCTGCACAATAATGACAATAATAAGTACGAATGGTTTGATCCTCACACAACATGACTGCACGAAGCGCTTTGGCATTAGTCTCATAAACTATTTTATTTTTTTTAGCTCCATGACAATAAACACCTTTTGTTGAGTGTCTGTTCTCCATTAGTTTCATTTTGTTTCTATAAATAATTTTTCTAATTTTAGACATTTTGCTTTCCTCCTTTTGGTAATAAATGCTGTACTTTTGTTTTGCATTATTTATTTACAACTATATTTTATCACCAGAAATACACAATACAAGTACCTTAAACATATCATTGTCCATCTGTTTTATACTTTCAAACAATACAACAAAAAAAGTACGTATAAAACGTACTTCTGTTTTTTTGCGAAATGCTATTTAAAAAAAGTGTCAATTTTACTTATTTATTTTTTCTAGTTCAAGTATAGTAAATACCCCATTAAATCGATCAATATAACGTTGAAAACTATCTCTGCCATAGGTTTCAATTTCATATATTACCCTAGGAACTGTACTCCTTGTATCTTTCTCGATAACTTTAAGTGCAGGGATATCATCTTCAAGTACTTCCCAAAACTGACCAACATATCTGAATCTAATGCGAAATTTTTCCGTATCTGAAAACATCAAGAAAGTATGATAACGAACATCACTATCTGACAAAATTTGAGTTAATTCCTCAGAACTTAATATTAATTCTGTATTATGCTTCGAACGATGAACAGTTTTAAAACGATCCAGTCGAAAATTACGCAGACTCCTTGTATCTATTTTTAATCTTCCATCTTTTTCTTCAACTTTATATGCCATACAATAAAAATAATGGTCATTAAACATAATCGAGACCGGTAACACATCATAATCGGCATCCTTACCTTGGTATTTCGTATACTTAAAAGAAAGAGGCTTCTGATTCTCAATAGCATCAAAAATAGCGGATAGATGAGGCAAGATTGATTTACTCTTATTGTCCCTGTAAATCGATAATTCCTTATACTCCTCTAGTTCCCGTTCCGTAAAGTTTCTAATACGCTGACGTTCCCTATCATCAACAGCTCTCTCTACAAAGGTATCAATGATTTCTCTAACTTCCTCAACACGTAGTGCTCTACTTTCTAAAAGAATCTTAGACAAGATGACGGCCTGGTTGTACTTTAAGTTACCATAACCATGGTTATATTCTGCCTCATAGGTTCCTGCAAGTCGAGAATACTTTATTTTCATGTCATCTCTAAGTATTTTTAGATTTTCCTTTAATTCCCTTAAATCATCTTTAAAGGTTCTCTCGGCGATATTAAAACGTTTAAGGTACTCAGTTTTATTAACCTTATGCCCCTTTTCCAATTCAGACATAAAATATAAGAGACGACTGGTTTTCCCTTGCAAATTATTTTCTTCTTTCATTAATCGACCTCATGCTTGATTATAACTTCTAGAATAGAATATCATTATCCTCATTCTATTCGTAATTATCTCAAGTCTTTTTTATACTAGCTTAAAATAAAAATTGAGATTTAATACACAAAGGCCAGTGTGAACTTCACTAGCCTTTGTGATAATATTAGTGCAATTTATTATTCAAGTATTCTGCTATATCCAAAAATGATAGCGTAGGATCAAAATGTTCTTCCTCTGCTTCTTCACCACCTATTAAATTAAGGCTAAAATGATTTCCTCGAAATCTGACTTCATATACTTCGTTTACATAAAGAATCCTATTGGTACTTTCAATCCCTTTCTCTCTTTGATAATAAGATTGTATTCCTAATTCCTTTAGTTTTTCTTCTAGGGCTATCAAATGAATATCATAGTTTCTAGCACTAGAGCTCTTATTGGGAATTAACAACATCTCTTCTGACCGATTAAGCCAGAACGGAGATTTCATTCTATATTGTTTAGGAGTCATTTTACTAAACATGGTTTCATAGTAAGCAATGAAGGCATAACGCCATTCTTGAGGAGATATATTACTAATATTTTCTTGGATAATACGACGATACTCACCATCTAGTGGCTTGGTAATATCTACTTCATCAAGTAATCTTTTGACATACTCATTTCGAGATGAAAATAAACTTTTAAGGCTTGGTGCATACCCAGAAGACTCATTTGAATTATCCCGATACAGCGTTTTATAATTATTAGCTGTAGTCATTGTGTAGTCTCCTAGAGACAGCAAAGCTGCTCGCATTAATAGACCTTCTTTAGGCTCTATTTCAGTAAACATTTTTGATATTTTATTCCAATAGATTGAAATAACATCAATCTTTCTGCTTGGCAAATCATCCGCTTCGAAGTAAAAGCAACTTCGAATCTGACCATCAAAATAGGGATGATTTTCAGCAACTTCTATAATCTCTCTATAGGAATCATCTGCAGTTATCAATTTAGCTTTTTCAATCTCTTCGTCAACTTGGTCAATACTGAAACCATTAATTCTATTTCCCTCGGCTAGATATTCTAGCAGGTCTGAAGTATGTTCGATTTGTTCATTAATCCCCTTGATTGCCCGTTCATATGACTCTTGAGAATCTATAACTGAGTTATTAATCAAGTTCCTAAAGATACGATACCAATTTTTATAGCTAGTATCTAATGAATCACCGTGATGTTCTAAGAATGTTGAAATAACGTGAAAATAAACCCTATCCTTCAGTTTTTTGTCGACTATTGAACCTTCTAAGATAGATGAAACCTCAGGCACTTTATTCTGAGAGAGAAAGTCAAGAACAGATACAATTATTTTTATATGACTTATTTCTACAGTTTCAAAGTCGATTTCAAGAGTCCAATCGTCGCGTTTAGAATAATCAAGGCTATCTAAATTATTGATAAGCACAATTTCAAATAAATTTAAAAAGTTGGTATCAAAGGCATTTTTATCAATATTCCAAATAACATCAGTCCATTTTGTATCAATATTTTGGGAAAATTCCCTTTCTAAATGACTATCTATTTTCTTTATTCTATCAATTAATCTTGCTTTAAAATTTTCAAAGTCAGTTAATGGGCGCCCTCTAGAATTCAGTTTGATATAGAGCTCATCTTCTGAACCAAGTTTATCAATATCTAGAAAATTGAAGACAAGTTTTTGGTTATTAGAATCTGATAAAACTGAAACATAATCAAACCCATAATCAAAAGAATCAGAAATGTCATCTAGTGTTTTCAAGGCACCTTGTACAGTTGGATCTAACTGCCATGAATCTGCAAACCATGGCTGATCTGTTATGATTTCTGAAGAACTTTCTGTTTCTGTAAAGATATTCTTTCTGTTCTCAAATAGACTCTTGAAAAATTGTGTAGAAGACTTTCTAGTTTTATAAGAAAAATTACCTAGAAAGTCACACTCGTCATTATCTCTATAGGCAAAAAGATAAACCAGAAATAAGGTTGTCAGACGTTGTTGCCCATCTAATGGAATAAACTTCCCATTAATTGATTTTCCATAAATAAAATTCAAATCGAGTGGTCCAACGTTTGTGTCAAGTAAGGCAGTATTTATATCCTGGAGTAATTTTTTTCGAACTTCTGTGGTTCTTTTATCCTTTCTTCCTTGTGCATAGTCTCGCTGAATCAATGGAATTACGACTCGATAATTTTCTAACAATGATTTTAAGTTATATTTTACATTAATCTCTTGCATGACTACTCCTCATAATCTCCAAAAAATTGGTTGAATTCCTGTTTTATCGCTTGAATATAACTGTCTTTATCCTTATCAGTCCAGTCGTCAAATCCATCTACCTCATTGCTATAGACTTTCAAGAACACATTGCGCGTACAAACAGGTACAAATTTTCCTTCCGCATCAACCTCAAGAATAATTCTACGCTTTTGGTCAAATGGGCTATTTCCATAAGAGCGATTCGTATTAGAGTCTAGCAAGGTTAAATTAGCTAGACTATCATCAGCCTCAGCAGTCTCATCAGCCGTAGCATGAATATGCTCGATATCCCATTTCTCTTTCTTATAAATATCAAAAGGAAATCGATATTGTTTTTCACTCTTATTAATCAAAGTAACGAGATTAAACAGTAAAAGTAGATCCTTAATTTCTTTTTTCTTACTACTGTAGGAAAAATCTTCGATAGAACCTATATCTTTTTTCAAAGTTTTATAAGCAATTTTTTTTAATTCATAAAAAGCTTCTGACTTTTTCTTCCCTCTTGTAGCCTCAAAGACCTTTTCAATATTCTTATCGTCAACCGATAAGAGATAGCCGATTAAATGGTACCTATTTAGATCCTTGTACCAATTGGTCAAATCTTCAAATTTTAAGTAGACTTCATTCCAGTACTCACTTATAAAAATCGATTTATTTTCAGCATTTTGATATTTTGCGTAGATTGAGTAAAAAGTTGCATAAATATCATTTTGAGGTATTTCTAAAGTTTCATGTTCAAGTAGGTTAAACAAAAGATCTATCCTAGTGACATAATTCTCACTATTTGTAAGAAACTTCCAAAATGATTCCTCTTGAAGTCTATGTTCAATAATATCCCATTCTATTCCCCTTTGAATCCTTTCACTATCATTTTCAGATTCATAATTAGTTTGATCTAACAATAGAGCCTTAATAAGTTCAGCATTTGTCAAAGGAATCTTACCCAAGTTAACTTTTGTAAATAGTTTTATAGGATCCTCTGTCTCATCAATTTCATACCAAATAAAGAAAACAGCCTCTGTTAAAACTTGATAAATATCGTGTAGAGCATTATCCGAATTAATGTCTTCTCGTTCCACCCATTTATCGATAGCAGCAAAAGCCTTACTGATATGATGTGCATCAATATCATAATCCTCGATTTCTTGATAAGTATCAAAATTTAATTCTTTTAAATATTTAGCACTCTGTTCTCTTGTTTCATAAACCAACTCAAAGTAATCATATTGATTACTTCTTCTACGGCCACTACTAAATTCAGCAGACATAAATTTCAAAAAAATAAAGATCGTTGTTAGCCTCTGTTGACCATCAACTACATCATAAGTATTATCTGAAACTTTCTTAACAATCAAGGGCTGCAAACAGTACTTATAATCTCTGTTTTGTTTACTATGTGTATAGAGGTCTTCTAAAAGAGTTGTAACCTCATGTTCAGTCCAGCGATATCCCCTTTGATATGAAGGAACATTAAATTTTAATCCTTTTAAGTCTTCAATTCGTTTTTCAGAAACTACCATTTGATATCTCCTTTTCATCCAAAGGTTGTTATTAGAATTGACAAAATTATTATCTACAATTATAGCACTATTATAAATCAAATTATTGAAAAAAATGTAAAATACTTTCTATAGAGTGACAGGATAATGAAAAAAGCCACCATATGGTGACTTCATTCTTATCTATTTCTCCTCACCCTAGCCAGTCTTTTTCTTTGGCAATGCGGACGGCTTCTGTTCGGTTGCCTGCATCGAGTTTAGTCAGGATGGCTGTCATGTAATTTCGGACAGTTCCATTTGAAAGAAAGAGGCTTTCAGCGATTTCTTGGTTGGTTGACCCTTGAGCTACCATGGCCAAGACTTCTTGTTCACGTTGGCTGAGTGGATTATTGTCAAAGGCGACACCTTCGACAAGCTCTGGTGAGTACTCCTTTTGACCTGCTAGGACGGTATGGATGGTCGCCATGAGGTCACTGATGGAACGCTCTTTGAGAACGTAGGCATCCACCTGGGCTGCAAGGGCTCGTTTAAAATAGCCTTTACGTTTGAAGGTGGTCACAATAACGACCTTCGTTTCTCTTTGGTTGGCTCGAATCCACTCAAGAACATCAAGTCCTGTTTTAACTGGCATCTCAATGTCTAAAATAGCCACGTCAACTTCTTCCTTTTCCAAAAGAGCAATGGCTTCTTGACCATCACTGGCCGCATGGACTTCTTCGACATCGTCCTCCAACATGAGGAGTTGGCAGAGGGCATCCCTCAACATTGACTGGTCTTCGGCGACTAATAATTTCATGCTTTTCCTCCCTCTTTCAAATGCACACGAATGATTGTTGGATGCGATTGAGACAGTATTTCCAAGTCTCCATCTACCAAACTGAGGCGCTCTCTGATACTGTGTAGTTCTTGTCCTGTGACCTCCTTAAAGCCACAACCATCATCCTCGAACTCAAGGACAATACCATGGTCACGTCTTAGACGAATCTGACAGCTCTCGGCCTGACTATGTTTGATAACATTATTGGCCAGTTCACGAAGCACCATGGACAAGGTAGACTGACTAACTGGTGACAGGCTGTCTAAGTCAAGGATACTATCCACGGTCAGGACGATATCAGATAGGTCAAAGAGCCGCTCAAGTTCCAGTAGCTCCTCGGCCACCGTTCGGTACTTGAGCTTATTGACAATCTCACGCACCTCGTACATGGAGTCACGGCTAATCTGGTTCAATTCTTCCAGATTCTTTCTAGCAGCATCATACTGCTCCTTGTCCATCTGTTTCAAAGCCAACTCAGTTTTGAGACTCATCATGGCAAAGGTATGCCCTAAGGTATCGTGCAAATCACGACCGATACGATTGCGTTCATTTTCAGCTGACAGGATATTAATGGTCCGGTTCTGCTCTGCAAGGGCTTCTTCCATCTTTCTCTCCTGACGTATACGGTTTTGAAAATAGTACATTCCCAAAGAAAAAAGAGTAATAGCCAGAGACATGAGGTGGGTGCTCAAATCGTCTGTCAGTTGGAAGGATGATGACGTCAAAATCAAGAGTGTCGCTAGAAAGGATAAGAATCGATAAGAAGATATGCTATCCTCAAAGTGCCAAACGAGAAGATTAACGTTGAAAAAGATAAACCACATCATGCCACCCTGGAAGGTCACTGACATAAAGATAATGTAAGCTAGAGTGTAAAACCACAGAAAGGGAATCCACTTGCTATAGGCTTTTTTCAAATACACTATAAGGAGATAAGCCAGAGTAAAGGCCAGCGTCAGACCTAAAGTCCAAACTGGGAAATCCCCACCAAACACTCCTAAGATCGGGAAGACTAGGAAAATCAGACTAACAAAATAAGCAAAATCATTTTTCTGGTATGTTCTAAACATGGTCACTTTCTCTGTACGATTTGATAAAAAGGGCTAAGCCTGTAGCTATTGTAGCATAGACCAAGATAAAAATGAGTGATTTCCATGAAAATTCCCCTTTTTTCGCAAAATTGACTACCAACTGATTAATATGATAAATGGGTGTCCACTCCGAAATGTGCTGAACCCATTTTGGAAACAAGGTTACTGGCATCCAAGAACCACCAATAATAGCTAGACCAAGAAAGACGATATTTCCGGCGATAGCCATGATTTGTTGAGACTTAATTTGGGCTAGGAGTAAGCCAAAGGATAGAAAGACTAGACTTGACAAGAGTAAAAGAGCACCTGAACCGAGCCAATGTGATAATGGCATCTTAACATCACGCACAAAAGCTCCCACACAGAAAGTTACGATGATAGCAACCATAAAGTTCATAAGAACTCGGAAGATTTTAGAGAGGTAATAGGCTTGAACACTGATTTTTGAATGTTCGATATAGGTTAACCAGTGCTCCGTTTGGTCCTCTCTAAGCATGTAGGGGAAGGTAAAGAAACCAAAGCTGGACATAGAGAATCCTGTCATGGTCAACATATAGGACAATATAAAGGCTTTTTGTGACTCTGGGTCAGGACTCATTTCCATTCCTGAATACAAGAGGAAAAATCCGACGGGCATTCCGATAGACATGATAAAGACGGGCCAACTGCGCCATGTTTTTATCCATTCGATTTTAAGTAGTGCTTTCATGACTTGCCCTCCCTTGTGCTATCAAATAGGCTATCTAAAAGTGTCTTATTTTGAATTTCAATGTCAGAAATGCGACAGCCTTGAGCTTGTAAACTACTCCATACACTTTCAATATCTTTAGTCATAAAGGTTACAACATCACGTTTTTCAGTTACTTCATAAATCGCCTCAAGTTTGTCAAGACTTGGAGCAAAGCGACTTGCTAAAGTGACTTGTTTTTCCTTTTCCTCGCTACGCATGGCATGTGGCGTAGTATCCCTGATGAGTCTCCCCTGATGAAGGACCAAAATGCGGTCAGCTGTGTGCTCGACTTCTTCGATATAGTGGGACGAATAAAGAATAGTCACACCTGACTTTTTCAGATCATTGATGATTTCCCAGAAACGTTGGCGTGTCGTAGTGTCCATTCCTGCTGTCGGCTCATCTAAAAAGAGAATATCAGGCTTGCCAATTAGACAGAGGACAAAGGCAAGAAGACGTTTTTGTCCCCCTGAGAGTTTGTTCGCAAACTGCTGATACTGATCGTCTTTGAATTGTAAGAGTGCTTGAATCTCTACTTTAGATAATCCATTTTCAGAAATATCTTGGAAAAAAGCAATCAGTTCCCTAACTCTTAATTGTGAAGGAATAGTATTTTCTTGAAGGAGAACCGCAATTTGATCTTGCGCTTTTCCCTTTTTACCCTTGATAAAGACTTGACCGCTACTGGCTTTCTTATCGCCAAGAATACAGGACATTAAGGTCGTTTTACCAGCACCATTTGGCCCAATTAAAGCAAGACAGTCGCCTTGTCCTACCTCAAAGCTAATATGGTCTAAAATCGTTTTTCCCTTAATCTTTTTGACAAGATTTGTGACTTGAAGGATTGTTTCACTCATGTTTGTGATTTCCTTTCTTTTGATAAAAAGCTAAAAAAACATAACAAGCTGCAACAGACACACCCATAACACTATAGAGAATATCACTGCTGCCATGAAGTAGGACATAAGCAAAGAGGATGGTCCAAGTTGTTGCTAGGAGCATAATGCTTAGTATTTTCAATAATTTCATACTGAGTCTCCTAGTTTTTCAATTCTTTAATGACAAGGTCGATAAAACTTTTAGCCATCGTGATGAGAATGTAGGCTGAGATAGACAAGCCAATAATCATGCCCAAATTTGAGAAGATAGCTTCAAAATTGCCTTTTTCAAAGATGTCAGTAAACATGCTAAGTCCAGCAAAGACAGTTCCGATGACAGCGTAGATAAGGTAAGATGTTTTGATTTTCATGAGATGACCTCTTTCGTTTTTTATTATTTCTAAGTTATGACTAAAGTATATCTTTTTGGTCATTCTCTTTTTAGCACCAGATGTCATGACATGACATGACATTTGTCATGTGACGTAAAAGAAAAAAGAGCTGACTTATCAGTCAACTCAACCTGAATTTATGGGCAAAAAGAAGTTCTTACGTAATCTTGACACTGCTAATGACATTATAATTTTAAAGCCAGCATGTTAACTGTCATACCTGCTGCTGTTCCCAAAAGGTAGACGACATCTCCTTCTTTAACTAATCCATGATCTAATGAATAAGCCAAACCAAATGGAACAGATACAGAAACCATATTTCCGTAGTCAGTAACTATATTAAGGTATTGGTCTTCGGCAATACCCAATTTATCCATAACCAAAGATAAGGCACGGCTAGCTTGATGGGGAATGATGTAGTCCACATCGGCGAGAGCTAAGTGGGTTTTCTCTTGGAATTCTTGGAACATATCAGGAAGCTTATGTGCTGATAAGAGGAGAATCTTCTTGCCCTTCATATCAAACATAAAGTCCGTTTTTGTCTTTTCTGAATATTTTTTAGGATGGTAAGAAGTCAAACCTCCACGGATTTCAGTATCATGGGCACCTTCTGACCAGGTATGTTGAAGACTTGCAATAACCCCTTTGTCTTGAGAACTTGCTTGGAAGATAAAGGCTGCTGCTCCGTCACTAAAGAGTTCAAAACTTTCTTTTTGTTTCGGATTAAGCCCCAAACTTCCAACTTTACTGGATACAATCAAAACACGATAGTATTCACCAGCCTCAATCAAATAAGACATTGTTGATAAAGCTGAGATAAAACTTGTACAAGTCGTATTGATATCCATGGCTGGAATAGAAAGTCCTTTTGCCACGCGCTCATGAATCAAGGCTGCTGTACAAGGAATAGGCTGCACACCAACTGCACTGGCTGAGACAAGACAATCAATGTCTTCAATTTTCAAATTGGCACTTTCAAGAGCTCGTTGGATAGCCACTTCAGCCAAATCTAACTGTGTTTCTTCATCTTCTACAACACGATAACGTGTTTGGTTTTTGAATTGTACGGTTTGTTTTGGAAGACAAACGCCATAACCTGCGATTTCAACATGTCTTTTTACTTCTGTCATTGTCATTCATCCTTTCATAAACGCTGAATACGTTTGAGTTTTCGACTGGTATCCCAATGATAATCGGAAAAATGGATTTCCGGAACCTTAAACTGTTTTTGCTGCGCCAAGAGTTGAAACTGAGCTGTGATAGCTGCTTCTACTTGTTCGTCTCGTTGGCTGAGGCAGACTTCAACAATCTTCTCTGAATGTTGCTTGACTTGATAGTCTCCAACATTTTCCACAAAGAGAATACAACGCCTGATAAAATCAGGATAGATTGTCACCTGTCCTCCATCCTGACCTTCAAAATAGAAGATGTCATCGGAGCGACCTTCGACCTTGTCAATCCTTGTATAATGATAACCACATGAACAAGGTTCAGGATTTTCAACCAAGATATCATTAAGTTTGTAGCGGTAAACAGGTTGACTGCTTCGCTTGAAATCCGTTATCACTGGATAAAATCGATGTTCATCCATATACTCTTTCTCAACAAAAATGATATCTTCATTGAGGTGAAGATGTCCTGCAGAACAAGTGCAGGCTAGAAAACCTTCCGTCGCTTGATAAACCTGGTCAATAATGGGGAGCTTAAAAGCACTCGAAATGCGAATTCTATCACTATCCTCTAAAATTTCTGCCACAGAGACAATTTTTTGCGGTGAGATAGACAAGTCTCCTGCCCTAAGACGCTTGCTCAACTCTATCAGCATGGAAGCTGGTGCCACAACAATCGTCGGTTGATAATGATTAAGACGTTCAATATGTTCATCAGTATTTTTGAAAATATCGAAGTATTCTAATCGTATCAATGCTGTATTGATAGTCTGGTAGAGTTCATTATCTGCTCTCAGGAAAAAGGCAATTCGGTGGCCAAAAAGATGACCCTTGGGCAACATCTTAGCTAAAATAGCTGCCGCCCACATGCTTCGCTCTTTCTCAGTCGTGATGAAGAGGCCACGATGTCCCGATGTTCCTGAAGATAAACCAACAGCTACTTCACCTTTAAGTTCGGTGAAGTCACGAGTCTTTTCACTCTCAATAGCTAAGGCTAAAGCCTCATCGCGATCGATGCCTTGAGTGTTTAACTCATTAAAATGCGCCATCATAAAGGTCTTATCCATATGGTCAAAGTCAGTAGGGACACCATTTTTGAAATAAGGAGACTCTCGCTTTAGAAAATCCATATAGTTAGATAATTGCTTTTTCTGATAAGCTTCTAAAGCTGCTCTCGTTTTGAAGTTGTGAAGCCATCTGGTTTGGATAAAGGTTTTAAGAAAGGTTATTTTTTTCATACAAGATACGCTCTATCCTTTCTACAGGGTCATGGCTAACTAGTACTTCCGTCCCATCTTTTAGGATGTCCTCCAGTAACTCAGTCCCCTTGATATAATCCGCCATATTATCCTGAACCAAGGACGGAATGATGTGCATTTGTTTAGTATAAGGAAGCAAATCGACACCCCAGCACAAGTCCGCTGCGATAAAAAGATTATAATCTGGAATATAGAGACAAGCCTGACCCTTGGCATGACCATCAACAGAGGCTACCAAGATACTTCCATCTCCAAATAAATCACAGGTCGGACGATAAGGAAAAGTTGAGTTTTGCTGATCAGCCTTGATTACTGTTACCTGTTTCTCAAAAGACGCTGGCAAAAATTCCTTAAAAATCAAATCCTTCAACTTAGGCTTCTGATAAACCTCATAAACCTCCTGAGTCAGAAGGAAGCTCGCATTAGGAAAGAAGCCAGCCCCTCCCAAATGATCAGGATGCAGGTGGGAAAGCATAACATAAGTAATGTCCTCAGGTCTAATCCCCTTCGCCTTCAACAAGTTTGAAATCTGATCCTTTTCTGTCATCTGCACCGGCGTTCCTAAACGATACAAGCCATAGCGAAGCTGGGTCTTAATATCGTAGTGATAACCTGTATCATAAAGCAGATAGCCTTTATCTCTGTGTTTGATTAGAAAGACACCGGCTGGAAAGGTCATCTTTTTATTCTTGACTTTCTTGAACAAAAGACCAGTATAGCTAGTACAATATCCCGCAGGAAAATAATCAATGCTTTCGATAATCTTGGACATATTGTTCAATCCCTTCTGAAATCGTTATTTTAGGCCTATATCCTAAGTCACGCTCTGCCTTGCTAATATCCAAAGTCTGACTATAGCGCAGCAAATAATAGGTATAGCGTGTTAGGGCTGGCTCTCCTTTAAGCTTTAAGCTCTTATAAATAAACTCCAAACTACTTGAAATAGCAGATACAAGTGGAGCTGGGATTTTGCGATAACGGATGGGATAGCCCAAACCTCTCAAGGTTTCTTCAATCAAGTTCCTAAATGCTCTGGGTTCTCCATTGGTAATATTATAAACCTCTCCAGCTGCTTGAGGAGTTTCCAAAGCCAGACGAATAGCCAAAGCAACATTTTCCACACAGGTCATATCCATCAGTTGGCGACCATCACCAATCAAAGGAATACCGATCTTCTGACTAAGATTAAGAACACGTGGCAAAATGCTGGTGTCTCCAATTCCAAAAAGTCCTCGAGGTCGCAATATGACACTAGACACATCAGGATAATCTTCAAATAGTTTTTCTGATGCCAATTTACTTCGAATGTAATTATTAAGCCTATTTTCCTGAGGGGCATCGCTTTCTTTGATACCAAGCTGGTCTCTAGGCGCTGCATAGATACTTGGAGACGACACATATACCAAGCGCTCGATATTAGCCTCACTGCAAGCTTCAAGGATGTATTTAGTTCCTAAGACATTCGTTTGGTAAAAGTCTTCCCAAGGACCCCAAACCGTTGACAAAGCACCGGCATGAACGACCATATCCATTTTCTGACAAGCCTTAGTCAAATCCTCTTGGTTTGTCAAATCTCCTTGAATAAAGGTCACAGAGGCATTTACCAGAGACTGGCCAATTGCACGATTACGACCAAAAGCTCGGACTTGATAACCGTGCTCAACCAGTTCTTCCACAACATATTTGCCTAAAAAACCTGTAGCCCCCGTTACTAAAACTTTCTTCATTGTTTTTTCTCCTTGTCTGCCAGCAGGCGAGCTATTTCACCCTCCACTACTTCTGTAGGATGATATGACTTGGCAGCATGACTTAAAGCCTCTAGCTCAGACCAATCTTTCTTAGCCAACAATGCTTCAAAAGCTTGCCCAATTGCCTTGTCATCCTCTCTTTTGGCAGTCAAAGCCACACCTGCCTCAAGTCCACGAATAGCATAGTCATACTGGTCATAATCGTGAGGAAGTATTAAGGATGGCTTTTTATTTATAATACATTGGAAAAAAATACCTGAACCACCGTGGTGAATGACATAATCCATCTGAGGAATGTATTCATTGTAGGGAAGATAAGAAACCACTGAAACATTATCCATTAATTTTTGGCATTGGAATTCTTGCCCTCCAAGACCTAAAGTTACAAAAAACTGGCACTCTGGATGAGACTTAGCTAACAGCTTCGTTTGGTAAATTAAATTGTCCTTTGCCCAATCCAATTGGGTCCCACAAGTCACAAAGACAATTTTACGATTTGCAAATGGCGACAAATCAAGAGGATAATCCTCACATCGCTCAACTGAACCTCCAGTAGGACCCACCCAGTGGTAATGTTCTGGGAACCCTTTCTTTATCTCCAACTCTTTCATTCCTATTCCTAAAATAGAATACGGTGAATAGATACTCTCTTGTCCCTTATGGTTGTACATTTTAAAACCATAACGCTTTAAACGATTTCGTAATAAAAAAGTGGCGGAATACTTCAAGAAACGAGTCAGTTTTCTGCCTAGCCATTGTTGAATCAATTGATTGCGATTCTTCGGACTTCCCATTCCTCCGAAGAAACAAGGAGGACCATCCGTCGTTTCAATAGCAAATTGTGTGGCCATTGTCGTTATCCACGGAATCCCCATTTGCTCTGCAACAAGTCCACCCGACAAACTGACATAATCGGCAATGACTAAATCAGGTCGGCTTACTTTCCATTCCGATAGTAATTGATCGGAAACAAGATTAATAATATCAAGACTAGCTGATAGTTGACGATAAGCAGAAAAAAGGCCCAATTGCTCCTTATTATTAGCCACCCTTTCAAAGTCCATTTCATGACCTTCAAGAATAGTAACAACCTTAAAGCCTGCTGCCTCAGCTACTGCACGTTTCTGCTGTCCCGTGAATAAACGAATATTATAGTGAGGATTTTTTAATAAAGGCATTAGCAGATTCATGGTTGGATAAAGATGCCCACTTAATGGAACGATAACCACATCAATTTTTAGTTTTCCCATAACACTAGAATAGCAAATTTTTTTTGAAAGAACTACTCAAAACCAAATACTATCTATACTCATTTTCTCTGAATAGATACACTTCTTCAGTAAGATTTTTCATCCATTAATCAATCAAAGCTTGCCACAAATACTTTAACATAAAACTTTTCAATATTTTTTAGCAAGAATCCCCTAACTTACCTCCATCATAACAAATATTCTTTCCAAAGGAATTGAGAAGTAGTTTTCTGTCTCAGTAAAATCTGATAAACTAGAGTTATGCAAACAACAGACTCATTTAGTAAGGCAATTATTTTGGGAGCTACAGGAGGGATTGGACGTCACCTAGCAAGTGAACTGGCAAAACATCTTGATTTTCTGGTTCTAGTAGGCCGAAATCCAGACAAACTAGTCCAACTGCAAAATGAATTAGCTGGAAGCAAGGCACAACTTTCAATTAAGGATTTAAATCTGTGTGATAAGGAAGCACTGGAGAATTTTGGAAAGGTATTAGATGCAGACCTTCTGGTCAATTGTGCAGGACTAGCTAGCTTCTCCATAGGAAGTGATTTAGCCACAGAAAAGGAACAAGAGCTCTGGCAGGTAAACTACCATGCTCCAGTCCAGCTAATGAAATTGCTAGTGCAGAAAAATCGGAAAATCCGGCTAGTCCAACTTTCTTCACTGGCAGCTCTTTTTCCTCATCCCTATCTAGCAGCCTACAGTTCCAGCAAGGCTGCCTTGCAGACCTACACTCTTGCTCTCCAGGAGGAACTAAGTCAATCAGATTCCCCAGCTCAGCTAGGTCTCTATATTCTTGGACCAGTCCAAACGTCCATTTTCTCTCAAAAACTAGTTGATGCTCTAGGAGGTAGTCGTTTGCAGATGAAGCCTGAGAAAGTCGCTCAGCAGTTGATTCGATTCATAGAAAGGGGTACTTCCTATGCTGTTATCGGCCTTCGCTATCGCTTGCTCGTTTTGCTAGGTCGTCTGCTTCCCCAAAGATGGATTATTCGTCTCCTTGCAAGGTATTTACGAAAGGGACTTATTAATAGATGAAATTTATATTTATATTTTTAGGCGTTGCTTATCTTCTCTTATTTCTCATCCGTTGGTTGTTGTCCTTCATTTATTATAAAAAAGGCCAGTCTCATATTGCGGACTTCCCAGAAGAGCTTTTTACAGTGGTCCAACCCATCCTCTCTGGGGATCCTCGTTTAGAGAGTGATTTGCGGGTCAATCTCCAGCAAACAAAAGTAGTTGAGTTTTACTGGTTAATTGACCAGTCTGACACAGAAGCTCAGCATGTAGCGAACAAAATTTGCCAAGATGAGTCATTTGCCCAACGTATCCGAATCTTTCTCATTGAAGACGTCCCTCAGGGAATTAATCCCAAGAGTTACAAGATTGAGCAGGTTGTAGAGGAGCTGACCCGGCCTTATCTGATTGTTTTGGACGATGATAGTGTGATTGATTTTTCTAAAATGGGTGAGCTGACTACCCATCTAGGTCAAGAGGTCATTCTGACAGGTATTCCCTATAACCAAGAAAGAAGTAATTTCTGGTCCAAGCTGGTTGCAGCATTCGTTAATGGCAATTCTTTTATTACCTATTTTACCATGGCACAAGTTGAGGCAAATCACTCCATCAACGGGATGTTTTATATCCTACCGGTAGAACTTGCAAAAGATCAGGGGCTCTTCACAGCGATTAAGGACTATCTATGTGATGATTTAGCTGTGGCCGATTTTTTAAGGAGTAAAGGAGTGTCCATTGTTCAAACTCGAGTTACCTGTAATGTCCGTACGACCATCAAGAGTGCCACACAGTACTTGCTCCAGATGAAACGGTGGCTTCTCTTTAGCTCTATCTATCTCAAAGAACACCTAGACTGGAAGGTCTTTTGCCTCATAGGTTTACCGAGTTTTCTACCTCTTCCAGGTTTGATCTTAAGTCTTATTTTAGGTTGGCCTTATCTTCTTCTAGCCTTAAGCTTACTGGTATTCAAGGCAGTTTGGATGCTCCTCTATCGACAAAGCATTCTAACCAATCGCTTACACTTGGATGAAGTCACCTACGAAGTGCTGAATAATCTCCTGCTTCCTTGGCTGTTTGTCTATGTTCTAATGACACCTCCTGTGATTAATTGGCGGGGGCGGAAGATTCGAGTGACGGATGGAAAGATTCGTTATGAGTAAGATGAAGTCCTATCTAGACCGTTTGTCTGCTTTGTCTCCTGATCAGACCATGCTAGACTCTGATCGCTTGGTTCTCTTTCTTAGTGGGAGCAGTGATATTACTTGTAACGGGCTGACAGCTGGGCAACTAGACCTCCTCCATGCAATTTGTCCATCTGGCTATTCAGTGGTAGCCAGTAATTTTCCCTTCAATCAAGATTTTGAACATATAAAGTCTCCACAAGTATCCCTCTTGTCAGCTTCTGCATCCAATATCATCTACTATTGGCATACGATTTTGAACCTTCGTTTCCAAAAGTTGTTACAGGAGCACTTGTCTCCCTTGTTGGAAGCGCAGGAAGTAGTTCTTGTTTGTAAGAGTTCAGGTGTCAATATGCTGACCCAGTGGTTGAATAATTTGGGTAATGAGATATCCCTTCCAAGATTTCGCATAATCGCACTTGGTCCTGTCTCCCAAAAACTCTTAAACAACAAAAAACTAGAGGTACTGGTGATTAAAGGAAAAAAAGATCCATATTCTAAATTCTTGGATTCCCACCAAGCGGATATCCTAGTGGATTCGGATCATTATAGCTATGAATACAAAGAAGATGTGAAAGGAATCATTCATGACTGGATTGAACAAAGTAATAAAGATAGATGTGATTAGCGTACCATTTAGTGGTCATTTATTTCCGACCTTGACACTGGTGAAACCCTTGTTAGAAGACCCTCGTTTTCAAATACGTGTCATCACAGGTTATCAAAAGAAGAAATTAGTTGAAAAAATTGGCTTTGACTGTGTTGCCTTATTTCCTGATCGTCCGACGGTGATGGAAGATATAGCCAATACATCAAAGCAAGCAAATTTATTTATCATGTATCAACAATTAATGGCTAATAGCAGACTGGTCCCTGAAGTTTTCGACGAAATTAATCGAATTTGGGACTCTGAGGGAAGACCAGACTTGGTTATTGCAGATTTTGTAGCAGCTCCTGCTGGTATGTTAGCAGATCATTTGGGAATCCCCTGGATTACGACCATTCCAAGTCCAGTAGCTATTGAGAGTCGCACGACCACTCCTGCTTATTTAGGAGGGTGGAAACCCCATCAGGGAATCCTCTACAAATGTAGAGATGCACTGGGTAGGCAGATTATCCGCATGGCAAAAAGAATTGGCTTTGCACTTGTTAAAAGAAATCTTAAATATTTACAAGATTTCAAACTTTATAGAGAGGATGGTACAGAAACCATCTATTCTCCTTATTCAATTCTGGCTCTGGGAATAAAAGAGTTGGAGTTTAGAGATGATTTTCCACCCCATCTTAAGTGGGTTGGTTATCGCTGTCTTTCTTTTGACAAACTCCCCAAGGAACAAGAACAGTATTTCACGACCTCTAAAAAACGCGTGTTAGTGACTTGCGGCACCCATTTAAAATGGGAAAAAGAAAGAATGGTGAAATTGGCCCAAATACTAAGTCAAGAATATCCTGACTATCATTTTTATGTCACACTAGGTAACCCAAGTGGTTTACAAAATTCGCCACATCATCTAAATAACAATCTTTTACTTTTTGATTATCTGCCCTACACAGACATTCTAGATAAAATGGACTTTGTGATACATCACGCTGGTTCCGGTATTCTAATGGGATGTATCGAACAAGGCATTCCTAGCCTTATTCTTCCTCAAGATTTTGATCAGTTTGACAACGCCTTACGAGCTGAGTTAGCCCAGGTAGGACTTGTCTCTCGAAAAAAGACAGATTCTGAAGTCTTAGATTTATTCCAAGCATTAATTTCTCAAAAAGATTGGCCTAAATTACACTCTCTAACTCAGATAAGCAAAGCCTATCAACCTACAGAAATACTTTATCAAGAGATTGAAAGACTCTTAAACATAGATAAATAATCTTATTTAACAAAAACTTAGGAGAGGACCTAAGTTTTTTTGTAAATTTTAGTCAGTATAAAAAGCCAACCCAAGGTCAGCTTCTTACTGTCTAATATCGCCCAGCGAGTTCATAGTAAGTACGGACAACACGTCCTTTGTAATGCACTCTGACTTTCCGTAGCCAAAGGCTATCACCTTTTTCAAGAATATTAAAGTTAGATTGGCTGACGAAAAAGTTACGCTTGGTTTCACCAACCTTAACCACTAGAAAATGATTAGCCCTTGTTCTTGGTGCTTTGGCAATTCTCTTTCCAATGATGACGCCAACAACCTTAGACCAATCCTCGCTATAATAACCCATCTTGGTTAAAATAAAGAGAAGAAATTTATCCGTTAGTATCCAAATACCAGAAGAAAGAGCAAGTACGAAAAAGACAAATATTCCTGTCACCAAGCCCAGACTACCACTCTCACGTCCACTGTCAAACCAGAGATGCAAACCTTTCTCATTTCCAAAATACAGCAGGGCTAGAAAAATACCTGTAAGAAGGAGAGAGAAGACTCTTTCACTATTTCTTAAAATAAAATCTTTCATGTCCTACTCCTTCTCTACCGTAGTGTAGCTACCATTTTCACTCTTGATAGCAATATCTGATGACATGGAAACTAATAAAGTAATTGGACCACGGACTTGGCCGTCACTATCTCTAAGTTCCCAATTGCTACCGTCAGTTGTTGTTGCAATCCCCTTGGTCTCTTGAGCATTCTCATAAACCGGCAAAACATAAACTTCTGTCACACCTGGTAGTTCTTGACGCTGTCCTGTCGAGCTATCCTCAATCACAAAGGTTGAACTGGCCTGGTCGTATACCACCTTTTTGGTGTCAGAAATGGGCTTGCCTGACTTTTTAGCCAAATCAGAAATAGCAGATGCTGCTTTATCTACCGTCCCCTGTGAGACCAGTTCATTTCCTGTAAGCCCTGTAATGACTTGTATCTTCTTAGGTTGCGATTTCAGCATTTCTCGGGTGAAAAAGCCATTGGCGAGGAAAAAGATACCACATATCATAATGAGAAAATAGACGACAATAATCTTTTGCCCTGTTCGGGTGGGCTCGGTCACTTCCGTCACTTGACGTATCGGACGTCCCTGCCAAACATCTTGCTTGTATTTCTTATCCAAGAGGTCACAAAGGTAGGCCTCCAACAATGTGAAATCAAACTCCTTGGCTAACGTTTCAAGCCCTTCCAAGGTCTCATATTTCAGGCCGCCTCTTTCGAGTATAGCTCCTATAGTCTTAGTCAAACGGTAGGCAAAATCCTGATCACCCAACCAGCCCAAATCAGAGCACTGATTGATATAACCTTTGAGTTTAGAAATAGTCAGAGGATTGCAAAGAAAATACTCCTCAACAACTTGAAGAAAACTATCCTGATCCTTAATAGCTAAATCTTCTCTAAGAACAGAGTCCTCGCTAGTCCTTGAATAAGGCTCACTATGATTGAACGTTTCATGAATATCAGATAAGGCTAACTCATCCAACTGTTCCTGTTCTTCCTCAGAGATCACCTGCTGAAAGTCATGTTCTGTCACTTGCTTGTCTTCGACTTCTTCCGTCGCAGAAGCCGTAAGCTCAAGTTCTTCAAAACTTTCTTGATTTTGACTAGACTTACTAGCATCTGCAGCTTGTTTAAAGGAAGCTTCTAGCTGAGAGGCAGATACCAGACCGACCACGCTGCCATCGGCCTGTTTATGGCCTATGACGGCATCCATATCCTCATTTTCAGAATGCGATTTTTGCCAGGCAAGGGCCTCTTGATAAGCCTTTTGCAGGCGTTGGAAATTTTCAGGGTCATCCTCAGGGTGATAGACCTTACTCTGTTTGGCATAGGCTCTCTTGATGTCTTTAAGATTATTGGTTGGTTGAATGCCCAAAATCGACCAAAAATTCATGCGTCACCTCCTATCTCCAGAAATTAGGGTCATCAGACCTATCAAAGGGCTCACCAGTCTCCTCATGGTCAGCTTCTTCTTGACGGAAAATATCCAAATCATCTAGTGACATGATATTTTCAATGCTATCAAGATAAGCTTGGTAGCGTTTCACGATTTCTTTTCGCTTCTTGATATTGTTAATAGCCAACTGATAGCCTTTTTCAAAATCTTCCATTTGCCACAAAAAATGTAATTGCATCTTATAAGGCATTTCCATGACTAAACGATAGGCCCGCTCAGACTGCGTTTTAAAGTCGGCCTCAAAGGACAATTGATCAGAGACAAACTTGATATTCTCCAGATGCTCACTCTTATCGACTTCTTCGATTTTACTTTGACTACCGATACGATACGTTTTAGTCTCGCCTGTTGACCCCAGTTTAACCTCTATATAGAGCATGGAATTAATATCGTAAGTAAAGGTGGTCTCAAAAAATTCTGTCTTAGTCGCAGTTCCAGGAACATCGATAATAAACTCATCCAAAAAGAGATTTGCCTCAGGGTCGAGTGATTCTCCCTGATAAATCATAAAGCGACACTGTTTCTGTCCCCGACTGGCATAATAATATTTACTTGCAGAGGTCGGAAGGACAGACAGCTTATTAATGACCTTTGAAAAGATATTTTTATCAAAGTCAGAGTCATAGGCACTGATTCCCAATGAGAAAGGACAAATATCTGTAATCACCAAATCTTTGACCTTCTCCTGACGCTCTTTGACCGCCAAGTAAGTCCCCAAACCACGCGCAACCAACTCATCCATATCCTTCAGACGCTTAATAGGAAGATTGAGCAGATTCGTGATATAAGATTGAACCAAAGGCATCATGCTAGACCCACCGACCAAGATAAAAGCATCCAGCTCATGTGCCTTGTAACCACTATCACTCACCGCCCTACCAATAACTTTCTTAACACGGTCAAGAACAGGTTGAATGATGGTCTTAAGCTCTGCCTGATTGTATTGTTTCATGTAATATTGGTCATCATAGGTCAAGGATACCGCAGCCACCTTTTCCTTTTGCAGCTTAAGTTTGCATCGCTCTGCGGATAAGAGGAGGCTAGATTTTTGCTTCCTATCTAATTTCTCCAAATCAATTCCTTGCGACTGACAAAAATCTTCAGCAATAGCCTTATCAAAGTCACTACCTCCCAAGAAGTTATCCCCTGCAATGGAAACAATTGAAATCACATTGTCAAAACAATCAACCACAGAGACATCAAGCGTCCCACCTCCAAAGTCGAAGACAATGAAAGACTCGTCCTTACCAATCTTATGACAAGCAATGGCTGCCGCAGAAGGCTCGTTAATCAAACGTTCTACCTTAATGCCCAATCGTTGTCCGATAGCCTTGGTCGCAGAGCGTTGCTTCTCGTTAAAATAAGCCGGCACACTAATGAGTACCTCATCAACCCTTTCACCTAAGTAGTTTTCAGCATCTGCCACCAACTGTTTAACCACCAGAGTTGACAAATCCGTTGCCGAAAAAGGGCTCCCATCAAGGTAAAAAATTTCATTGGTCCCCATTGAACGTTTAAAGAGTTGGGCCGTGTTATCAGGATCAGTCACTAAGCGTTCCTTGGCAATTTTTCCAACCGTCAAGACATCATCAGACACATGGACCACGCTGGGTGTCAAATATTCTCCAAAATCATTTGGAATCAGCTCAACCCCACCCTCACGATAGGTAACCGCTAGACTATTCGTCGTTCCCAAATCAATACCAATTGTTGCCATAACATTCTCCTAAACTGCTTTTGTCTTTCTATTATAACATAGTCAAAAATGTCCTTTTCAAGAAGTAAATCAACGTTTTCAAATACGCCATGAACTATGAAGGCCTGCATATAATGACATCACATTCTTTTTGAGAACAAAGTGAGTTTAACTGAGACT
Source organism: Streptococcus sp. Marseille-Q6379 (assembly GCF_965119505.1). Lineage (NCBI taxonomy): Bacteria > Bacillati > Bacillota > Bacilli > Lactobacillales > Streptococcaceae > Streptococcus > Streptococcus sp. Marseille-Q6379. The sequence continues at coordinate 396,017 of NZ_CBCPLV010000002.1, forward strand.
TTCCGCTGTGATAAAAACCCCTGAAGAACTTAAACTTCAGGGGTTCGGAAGTTTCGAGACCTTATACTCTAAGCTTAGGTATGGAACTTCCTTGACGTTCGCTGACGTCCATCATCACCTAAGGACAGTCTCGAAAAAGATTCTTTATTAGTCAAAACCACCCGTGAGAACGGGTGGCTTGCTCTTCGGCTGAAAGCCTCTGCTACCGGCCGAGGCCTAAAGGCCTACCGAATGGTTTCCCTTCAGCACCACCTTTGCTAGCTGACCCGTCTAGCGGGTCTCTTTAAGATTACTTTCTTTTATTCTTCTCACCTGTAAACGGATCATACTCCTCAAATAGACTTAGCTGATCTGCTATCACGTCTTCTTGTAATTGATTACGAATATATTCTTCAATTCGCTTCTGATTTCGTCCAACCGTATCAACATAAAACCCTCGACACCAAAATTTGCGATTCCCATATTTATACTTTAAATTAGCGTGTCGATCAAATATCATTAAGCTACTTTTGCCCTTTAAATATCCCATAAATGAGGAAATACTTAGTTTCGGTGGTATACTCACCAACATGTGAATATGGTCTGGGCAAGCTTCTGCTTCATGAATTTCAACACCTTTTCTTTCGCATAATAATCGTAAGATTTGACCAATACTTGCTTTGTATTTCCCATAAATTATCTGACGTCGATATTTGGGTGCGAACACAATATGATACTTACAATTCCATGTAGTATGTGCTAAACTATTATTATCCTGTCTCATCAGGGGTCCTCCTTTTGTATATTAGTTAGCGGTCGGGAAACCTTATCTAATATAACACTTTAGGGGGACTTTTTTGATACATCGCTAAAAGCTTTTCGGAACCACTAGCACAGCTAGTGGTTTTCGTGAGACAAGAAAAAATAAAAGCCAACCCAAGGTCAGCTTTTCATTTATCTTAATGACTATTTTTTGAATGGTTCTTCCACCATGATGAGAGGATAGAACCTGAGATATTGTGCCAAATACTAAAGATGGTTGATGGGATGGCAGCTTGTGGCACGAAATATTTCATGGCAAGAGTTGCTCCAAGACTTGAGTCTTGCATCCCCACTTCGAAAGTAATGGCTTTTTGTTGTGGTTCTTCCAAACCAAGGATTTTTGAAAATCCAAAACCAAGGGCATAACCACAAAGGTTATGAAGCATAACAACTGGGATAACAAGGGCTGTCGCTGCTGTGAAAATATTGGCATGGTTGGCAGAAACAACTGCTCCAACAATCAAGAGGATGGCGGCTTGTGAAATCAAAGGCATAATCTTGATGATGGCATCGATTTTCTTACCAAAGATTGAGTGAACGAGCACACCCAAGATAATAGGGACAACCACGATACGCAAGGTACTTAGGAAGAGGCTTTGGGCAGGGACACTCACGTACTGACCAGCCAAGAATGACAAGAGGGTTGGAATCATGAGTGGTGCCAAAAGAGTTGAGAGGGTTTCAATAGAGACATCCAAGGCAACATCCCCACCTGAAAGGAAGGCCATGACACTCGATGAAGTCCCACTTGGACAAGAGCCAACAAGGATAACCCCTGCTGCTGTCGCACCTTTCAGATGGAAAATCATACAAAGCAACCAAGCCAAACCAGGCATGATGACATAGTGAGCTACAGTCCCAAGAACAACTGGAATTGGACGCTTAGCAATACGTTTAAAATCTTCAGTTGTCAACGTAAGCCCCATACCAAAGAGAATCAAACCAAGCAGATAAGCCGTATTGGGAATGACCCAACTACTAGTTGCAGGAAGGGCGTAGTTAAAGGCCGCCCAGAGGATAACAGCTACAGTAAACCATTTGCTGAGCCATTTACTAAAAGATACAAGTGACTCCATAATGAAACCTTCTTTCTATTTTCACGATATAGTATAGCACTTTCATTTTTAATTTCAAGGTAAATTTCGAATTTTCTGAAATTAATTTTAAAAAATAAATCCTCACACTTAACATGCGAGGATTTTGTGATTTCTATAAACCTTAAGCCTTGTCTTGCGACTTTTCTTCAAATTGTTGAGCCCGTTCTTCTCCCCACCACAGTGGCAACAATTCGCCCAAAGTAATGGTCTGACGTGTTTCGTAGTCAACCATAAACTCTAAATTACGATTGTCGGGATGGAGTTCCATTAAAAATTCTCGACAAGCTCCACAAGGCATGCCAGATGGTCCACCATGAGGTGGCTGGTCACGAAAGGCGATAATACGCTTGACCTTAGTCTGACCAGTTTCTTGATACATATTGAAAAGGGCAGCCCTTTCGGCACATAGATGGAAAACACCACACGTCCCTTCCATACAAAAGCCTGTGAAAATTTGCCCATCTTCAGCCTCAACGGCAGCCACAACGTGCCTAGCATAGACAAAGTCTGAGACTTCCTGTGGCTGATACAAAGCTTGAGCCTTTTCATACATCTTCTGCCAAATATCCATTATTTCTCCCTTAACCTCGATCACTTTCTCTATGAGACTTGATAAAGAGTGCAAGCACTATTGATACTGCCGTATAAACCAAAATAAACAAAAGTGATTTCCATGAAAATTTCCCATTGATAGCAAAATTAACGACTAATTCATTGACATGATAGACAGGTGTCCACTCAGAGATACTCTGAACCCACTTAGGGAACATGGAAATAGGAACCCATGAACCACTCACTATAGGCAAGACAAGGTAAATAATATTAGCTACAAGAGACATGATTTGTTGAGATTTAATCTGAGCGATAAGTAAACCAAAAGCTAGAAAGAGTAGACTGGACAAGAGTAAAAGAGCACCTGATCCTAGCCATCTAAAGAATGGCATCTCTACATCTCGGAAAAAGGCACCTACACAAAAGGTCACAATGATAGCAACCATAAAGTTTAGAAGCACACGAAAAATTTTAGAAAGATAATAAGCTGCGATACTAACCTTTGAGTGCTCGATATAGGTCAACCAGTGTTCAATTCGATCCTCTTGTAACATATAGGGAAAGGTGAACAAACCAAAACTAGACATAGAAAAGCCAGTCATGGTTAACATATAAGACAGCAAAAACTCTTTTTGGGCTTCTGGAGTAGGCGCTGAGAAAATACTTGAAAAAAGGAGGAAAAATCCGACGGGTATCCCGATTCCCATGATAAAGACTGGCCAGCTACGCCATGTTTTTATCCATTCTATTTTTAATAATGCTTTCATGCCTTGTCCTCCCTTGTTGAATCAAATAGGCTATCTAAGAGTGTTTTATTTTGAATTTCAATATCAGAGATTCCACAGCCCGCTTCTTCAAGACTTTGCCAGACCTTTTCGATATCTTTGGTCATGAAGCTGATTACATCTCTCTTCTCAGTAATCTCATTGATGTCAGGCAACCCATGAACAATGTTAACAAAGCTACTTGGAAGAGTGACTTGTTTCTCTTTCTCCTCATGTCGCATAGCGTATGGTGTGGTATCTCTGATAAGTTTCCCTTGATGGAGGACTAAGATACGGTCAGCTGTGTGTTCCACTTCTTCGATATAGTGAGAGGAATAGAGAATGGTCACACCTGATTTTTTCAAGTCATTAACAATTTCCCAGAAACGCTGACGAGTGGAGGTATCCATACCAGCTGTCGGTTCGTCCAAAAAGAGGATTTTTGGTTTATCAATCAAACAAAGGACAAAAGCCAGAAGACGTCTTTGACCACCTGAGAGTTTGTCCGCAAACTGCTGGTACTGGTCTTCCTTAAATTGCAGGAGTTCCTGAACCTCTTGATTGGTCAAGGGATTATCAGAAATAGATTGGAAGAAGGCAATCAGCTCTTCCACTTTCAAACTATTTGGAATGGTATTTTCCTGAAGGAGAACCGCAATTTTATTTTTGGCCTTACCTGCCTTACCATCAATGAGGACCTGACCACTGCTGGGCTTTTTATCTCCAAGAATACAAGACATCAAGACAGTCTTACCCGCCCCATTAGGTCCAATCAAGGCGACACAATCTCCCTGGTTAATCTCAAAACTAATATCCTCTAAAATGGTCTTTCCCTTGATGCGTTTTCCAAGGGATGTGACTTGAATAACCGTTTCACTCATACCTGTGATTTCCTTTCTTTTATAGAAGCCATACTAATTGCCAATAGAGCTGATATCATTGGACTCCCTTAATACTCCACTTCCAGCTCAGTGCAGAAGAGACTTCCGCTCAGATGAAGCCTTGTTTCAACTTGCTCTAAATCAGATTCAAAACGATCCACCTTTACAGATGATAGGGGATGTGAGATTCCAGTGGTGTCCATGACACAGCCATGAGGAAGTCGAATATGAACTTCACCAAACTTAGCATCAAGATGAACTGCTACCTGACTTGATGCAAAGCTGGCTTGACTCAAATCCAGCCACAGCTCACCGAAAGCCATATTCATATCAACCGTTTCGACTTCTTGAGAATAGATGCGATACCTATCCTCAGCCATATATGTCTTAACAGAAATATGTGGTCCTTCTTGGTCGTTCTTATTGACCTTATAGTCTTTAGTGAGACCCTTCTTTTGCCTATTGCCATAGAGCAACTCTAAGGCCAAACCTATTAGAAAGATACCGCTAAAGAGATTCCACTGTGCAAAATCGAGGTCTAACAAGTCATGAACATAGGGCGATAAGAAGGCCAAACCAAGAAAAATGAGGAGAGGTCGCCTATTCAAGATACCAAAACAAAAGAAGGCCACGAAGAAGACCAGATTATAGTTGACCATGATCCAAAAATCTGGAATAAAGGCACTAGCGATAAAACAAGCTGCTAGTAAAAACAACAAGAAGGACCGAAGATTAAATCGTTCCATAAGAAAACTCCTTTCTAGTAAATGATTGCAATTTTCTAATTATTTCCACTACCAGTATAGCACTATTTGTAAGCGTATTCAATGTTATACAAGAAGGATTTGCAAGAAAAAAAGAGCTTTCGCTCTTTCATTATTTTCAATATTTGATAGTTACTTGTCCAAAGGATACCGAGCCTGTTAGAGCTACTGTAGTACTTGATAATTCTCGCTCTCCTAGACCATCATAGCCTTTCACTCCTGCTAGGCTAGTATGAAGTCCGTGGGTATCCACTTGCCAATCCTTGGGCACTCGAATGATAACCTGAGAAAAATTGGCCTGAACCACAATCTGAGGTCGGTCTGTCATAAACTGAGCCTGACACAAATCCAAGGTCAAACGCCCAAAATCAGCATTGGCATAGACAGTTTCGAGGTTTTGAGAAGTCACCACTTGCACAGACTCTGAAAAAAGAGTCTTAGCAAAAATCTCTCGCTCATGTTCTTTAGACACCTTGTAAGAGAATTTTTTCTTATAATTTGGCTTGCTCAAACGGTCCACTGCAATCCCCAAGATAAGAATTCCTACAAAGAGTGTCCATTCCGAATAGTCCAATCTAAAGAGGTCATGGATATAGGTCGATAGAAAAGCCATCCCCAAGAAAAAGAGAAATTTTCCCTTAGATTGCCAGCTCAAAAGCACAAAAAGCAAGGCTAAAATCAACTTATAATTAAAAGCCAAATACAAATCTGGAATAAAAGCTGTTGCGATAAAATAGGCAGCAATGATAAGTAAGGTAATAACACCTGAATTAAAGCGTTTCATAACAGTTCCTTTCTAAATCCTATCCTTGAGTTTTTCCACAAAAAGGTAGGCTGCTGGACAGAAAAGCGTATTTTTGATAGTCAGATGATTGATCTGATAGATTTTCTTACGATCCGTGTGAGGAAAGGCTGCACAGGCCTTAGGACGGACATCATAAATATCACAGAGATTATCAGGCCCTAAGAAGGGACAAGGCATAGACTTGAAGACCTTGTCGCCATCCTCATCTACCTGAAGGTACAGCTCCTCGAAGGCAGGTAATTTCATTCGAAAATGCTTGGCAATGCGAGTAATGTCCTGCTCTGTGAAGTCGGGACCAAGCGTCTTACAACAATTGGCACACTGAGTACAATCAATTTCTTGAAAGACTTCATTGTGTACCTGCTGAACAATCTTATCTAAATTTTTAGGAGCCTTCTTCTTGAGTTGTGCTAGAAACTTTCGGTGCTCCCCTTGCTTTTGACGTGCCAATTCCTCATAACGTTTGACATCAATAGTCTGTGACATGTATTTTCTCCGATAATTTATAATTCTGTCATCTATTATAGCATAAAAGAAATAGAGCCTAGCTTGAACTAGACTCTATGTCAGTTACATTGATACGATTCTACGATAAGAACGCGACGTTAGGACGAAAACCAAGATATAGGCTAGGAAGAATACGCCACAAACAATGATAGTAACCACTAACATAAGACTTGGATTAAGAACTCCAATGATACGCACAATCAAACTGATCATATGATAGGCAAAGGCCAAGTGAATAAAGGCAAAAATCAAGGGGAGGAAGAAGACAGTAAGGACTTGCTTTCCAATGGTTTGCTTGACTTGGAGGTCGTCCAAGCCAATCTTTTGAAGAATAACAAAGCGCTCACGATCCTCATAACCCTCGGAAATCTGTTTATAGTAAATCACGAGAACTGTGCCAAGCATGAAGATGATGGATAGGAAGATGCCGATAAAGAAGGTTCCACCAACAAAGCCATTTACCATGCCTTCTGCATCATATCGGCTATTTGCAGTGAAGTAAGACTTAGGGAGGCCAGTAGTTTGTCCAGCTAACTGTTGTGTTTCTTTATCCGTGATTTTGTCTAACAAATCTGAATTTTTCTTGGCATCATGTGAAGGGTCTTTGACATTAACACCAACATAGGTAGCTTGGGTGGTTGCTGTTCCTTTGATACTTTCTTGAAAATCATCCATATCAGGAACAACAAGGTAGCTATAATCAGAAACTATGATTGTGAAGAGGTTGGGTACTTTACCTTTAAGAAAGTCATTAAGGCTATCATGGATCTGGTAGGTTTGACTGTTGACAGACAAACTCTTTTGATCTTTTAATGTTTTATTTTTAGTAAATAAGCCAACTTGATTCGAAGTCAGATTGAGGTCTTTACCTGTTAATTGTTTATAAGTAGATTGTGAGAAGACAAGAAAAATTGACTTTAGTAGAACTTTTCTTTCATTCTCAGAAAAGATGGTTAGCTTGTTTTTTTCTTGTTCTTTGATACCAAAGTAGAGGTAACTTGCTTCCACTTTTCTATTTACCTGATTTCCCGTCTGTACTAAGAAATCATCTATAGCTCTCCGTGTACTTGTTAAATCTACATTCGTCCCTGTAACTGAGTAATCATGCGGAGCAGAACTCGCCAGATAGTCTTTTTTTCCAGCATAAATACTTGCAGCACCTACAAGTGTCACCAAAACAATACTTGAGAGAATGGCAATGGTCGCCAGCCCAACTGCATTTTTTTTCATCCGAAAGACAAGGTTGGAAATGGAAATCATATTATTGGGCTTGTAATAGTAGCTCTTCTTCTTTTTCAAGAGTTGCAGAACAACTGTTGTCCCGGCATTAAAGAGAAGGTAAGTCCCTAGAATGACCAGTAGAACAGCTAGGAAAAAACTCATAATAGCCGTTACTGGATTCTGAACAGAGAGAGCAAGATAGTAACCATACCCCATAGCACCAAGTCCCAAAAGGGTTTGAATAACTAGGAAACGTCCCTTTTTTTCACCCTTAAGGCCATCTTTAGTTAATTGTAAAGGATTAAGCCGTAGCAATCGGAAACCATTTACCAAAACCAACAAACCAAAAATACAAGCAAAGATGACAAGAACAATAGGAATTGTCATTACTTGAAAGGTCGAAACTAAACCAGTACTTTCACCGATAAGCCTTTGAAGAAAAGCATAAATGAGTTTATCGAAAAGTGCCCCCACACCTATACCTAGAAGCAAAGTCACAAAACTCATAATCACTGTTTCTTTTAGAATCATACTAAAGAGGTGACGCTTCTCTAAGCCTAGCACACTATAGAGACCAAGCTCCCTTGAACGATTTTTCATAACAAAGCTATTGGCATAAAGAACAATAATTCCAGAGGATAGGGCGACAATTCCAAGTCCCATCCCCAAAACCATCTTGATAGCATCTGCCCCAGTCAAGTCATCCAGATGTGGATTAAGCGTTAAAGACGTAAAAATATAGGTAATGGCAATAGCCAGAATTGTTGCTAAAGCAAAAGGATAATAAAGCTTACGATTTTTTATGAGATTGGACAAAGCCAGTCTATTGGTTAGACGAAACATATTAGTTCACCTCACTTGCCATTGCAGTTAGTGTATCGGAAATTTCCTGGAACATTTGATGTTCAGACTTATCTCCTTTGAAGATTTGATTATAAAGAATACCATCCTTGATAAACAAAACACGCTTCGCTCGACTGGCGGCCGCTGTCGAGTGAGTTACCATGAGAATGGTCTGACCGCTGGCATTAATAGCATCAAAGACATCTAAGAGTGCCGCTGAAGATTTGGAATCCAGAGCACCTGTTGGCTCATCTGCTAAGAGGATTTCTGGTTGAGTGATGATTGCACGCGCAACCGCAACCCTTTGTTTTTGCCCACCTGAAATTTCATAAGGGTACTTCTCTAGTAAGGAATGAATTCCCAGTTGACGACTGATTGCATCAACTTGTGTCATCATTTGCTTAAGTGGGCGACGAGAAAGAACCAAAGGTAGCAAGATATTATCTTTAACGGATAGGGTATCTAAAAGATTGAAATCCTGGAAAACAAACCCTAATCTTTCACGACGGAAACTGGAAGCATCCTTGTTTTTGATGGTTGCTGTGTCCATACCATTCAGATAGACACGCCCTGCTGTTGGTTTATCAAGCATGGCAAGGATATTAAGCAAGGTTGATTTTCCTGAGCCGGACTCACCCATGATTGCAACATAGTCACCTTTATCAACCGTAAAATGGATATCTTTAAGGGCTTCAACCTGATTTCCTTTGAAACGTGTTTTATAGATTTTTTTAACATGTTGAACATCTAGTAATGTCATAATAAGCTCCTTTATTTAATAGATATGGAAGAGATTTTAGGAACCTCTTACTTAACTTCTGATACCATTTTATAGAAAAAGCAAGGTCTTAACCATAACCCTTGCTTTCATTTCTAGCCTTATTTCTTACACTTTTGTAAGTTATTAATCAATAGCCAACTTCTGCTTTTGAAAATGAATGGAAACTGTGGTTCCTTGACCTACTTGGGAACTAATACTAATATCATGTCCAAGCTGATCAGCAATTTTCTTAGAAAGATAGAGTCCCAGTCCAGACGACTGCTGAGTCAAGCGGCCATTGTAACCTGAAAAACCACGCTCAAAGACACGTAAAATATCACTATCCTTGATACCAATCCCAGAATCTTTAAGATAAAGCCTATTATCTTTGAAGTAAATGTCAATGCCACCACTTTTTGTGTACTTCAAACTATTTGACAAGACTTGCTCTATGATAACCAAGAGCCATTTTTCATCTGAAACGACCTTAACATCCAAGTCATGTAGATTAATAGTCAATCCTTTTTGAATAAAGAAAAGACTATGCTTTTTAACAACTTCTTTAACTAAGGGGTCTAATGCAACCTGCCTCAACTGCAAATCATCATGAAAGTTTTCCAAACGTAAATACTGCAAGACCAGATTGGTGTAGGCATCAATCTTGAAGACCTCTTGCTCCAAGAGAGCCCTCGTTTTACTATCTGTAACATCCCCTAACAATAATTGACTGGCTGCTATTGGCGTCTTGATTTGATGCACCCAAAGGGTATAGTAGTCCATCAAATCTGTATAGCGCTTGCGCTCCTCCTCAGTCTGAACCATTTGACTCTCCTTAGCATTTTCCAAGACCTGAGCTAGATAAAACTCTAAAGGACTTGATGGTGTCATTTTCTCATAGAGATAGGCTAAGTTATAAGACTGATAAGAGCTAACCAAGTCCCAAATAACTATGATGATAGCCACAAATGTCAGTATGGTCAAGGCATAATGAAGAATATCTGCTGCCTCTTCAAATAAAAAGGCAAACAAAACCAAGATGATTCCATTAAAAATAAACAAAAGATAGAAAGGTAGACGAGACCTAATCTGATATTTGATAAATTGACGCTTATCCATCATGACGCAACCCGTAACCGACACCTTTCTTGGTTTCAATAAAATCCTTCAAACCAACTGCCTCTAACTTCTTACGTAAACGTGCCACATTGACAGACAGGGTATTATCATCAATAAAGAAGTCACTGTTCCAAAGCTCCTTCATGAGGTCTTCCCGACTAACGATATTTCCAGCATGGTCGAAGAGAACTTGTAAAATCTGAAACTCGTTCTTGGTCAAAGAAACGACTTCTCCCTGATAAACCAGATCCATGGCCTTAAGGTTCAGAATCACACCCATATATTCCAAAAGACTCTGATCCTTTCCAAACTCATAAGATCGGCGCAAAAGCCCTTGAATTTTTGCCAAGAGAACATTTTGGTCAAAGGGTTTAGTCACAAAGTCGTCCCCACCCATATTGATTGCCATAACGATATCCATGGCCTGATCTCTGGAAGACAAGAACATAATAGGCACCTTGGAGACCCTACGAATTTCCTGACACCAATGATAACCATTAAATAGAGGTAAACCAATATCCATAAGAACCAAGTGGGGCTCTACTTTTACAAAAATAGATAATACTTCCATGAAATCTTCAACAAGAAAAACTTCGTAACCCCACTGTTCTAGCATTTTCTTGACTTGTTGACGGATAACCTCGTCGTCCTCCACTAATAAAATCTTATGCATAACTCAACCTCTTTCATTTCCCACTATTATAACAATAAATACCCCAAGAAACGACCTTTCTCAGCAAATCTTACAATAATGTTAGATTAAATTTTCCAACTTTTAAAATAGTGCGTTTTCATAGAAAAAATCCTTTGAGTCTTCAAAGAAAATATAGTATTATAATAGAGTTGATGTTGGTTTATCACCAACCAACGACAGCTTCATCGAATAATGAGAACATTACTTATTTATGTCACGAATTGGCGTGACGTTTCTACAAGGTGCCGTAACACCTAACAATAAGTAAGTCATAAAGTCATCAAAAGATTTTACCGTCTTTTTATGATTTTAAAGGCTTGCTTGGCAGGCCTTTTTCTGTTATTCGATTGGTTTGATCTTTGTCAGAGTCTCAATGGAATCTGAGAAAATCAAAATACACTTTAGTTTTATTTTTTATAGGAGGTAATATGAAATTACTGGAAGACCGCATTCTCAAAGATGGGAATGTCCTTGGGGAGAACATCCTCAAAGTTGACTCTTTCCTTACTCACCAAGTGGACTTTGATCTCATGCGTGAGATTGGAAAGATCTTTGCTGAAAAGTTCAAGGATGCAGGCATCACCAAGGTGGTGACTATCGAGGCATCTGGTATTGCTCCAGCCCTCTATGCTGCTGAGGCTTTGGATGTCCCTATGATCTTTGCAAAGAAGGCTAAAAATATCACCATGAATGAAGGGATCCTCACTGCTGAGGTTTACTCCTTCACTAAGCAGGTGACTAGCACTGTCTCTATCGCAAGCAAGTTCCTCACTCCTGAAGATAAGGTTCTCATCGTTGATGACTTCCTAGCTAACGGCCAAGCTGCCAAAGGCTTGATTCAAATCATCGAAGAAGCTGGCGCACACGTCGAAGCGGTCGGTATCGTTATTGAGAAATCTTTCCAAGATGGTCGTGCCCTTCTGGAAGAAGCTGGTTACCCAGTCGTTTCACTTGCTCGTTTGGATCGTTTTGAAAATGGTCAGGTCGTATTTAAGGAGGCAGACATCTAATGCAAAATAAAGAGAAACATTCGCAGGCAGCGGTCCTAGGGCTGCAACACCTACTTGCCATGTACTCGGGATCAATCCTGGTTCCAATCATGATTGCTGGAGCCTTAGGCTATTCAGCTCATGAATTAACCTACTTGATTTCAACCGACATTTTCATGTGTGGTGTAGCAACCTTCCTCCAACTTCAACTTAATAAATACTTCGGTATCGGTCTTCCAATTGTTCTTGGGGTTGCCTTCCAGTCAGTAGCACCACTTATTATGATTGGTGAGAAACACGGTAGTGGTGCTATGTTTGGTGCCCTTATCGTTTCAGGGATTTATGTTATCCTCGTTTCTGGTGTCTTTTCAAAAGTGGCCAATCTCTTCCCTTCTATCGTTACAGGATCAGTCATCACAACTATTGGTTTGACCCTCATCCCTGTGGCTATCGGAAATATGGGAAATAATGCTGATAAGCCTACTGGTCAAAGCCTCTTCCTTGCAGCTATCACCGTTCTCATCATCCTTTTGATTAATATTTTCACTAAAGGATTTATCAAATCCATCTCAATCTTGATTGGTTTGATTGTCGGTACTGCCATCGCAGCAAGCATGCACTTGGTTGACTTCTCACCAGTAGCTGCGGCACCTATTGTTCACGTGCCAACACCATTCTACTTCGGAATGCCTAAGTTTGAGTTGTCATCAATCATCATGATGTGTATTATCGCTACAGTGTCTATGGTTGAATCAACTGGAGTTTACTTGGCCCTCTCTGATATTACCAAAGAACCACTCGATAGCACTCGCCTTCGTAACGGTTACCGCGCTGAAGGTTTGGCTGTTCTCCTTGGTGGACTCTTCAACACCTTCCCATACACTGGTTTTTCACAAAACGTTGGTCTTGTGAAATTGTCAGGTATCAAGACTCGCTTGCCAATCTACTATGCAGCTGGTTTCCTTGTTCTTCTTGGACTCCTTCCTAAGTTTGGTGCCTTGGCTCAAATCATCCCAAGACCAGTCCTTGGTGGCGCTATGCTTGTCATGTTCGGTTTTGTTTCTATCCAAGGGATGCAAATCTTGGCACGTGTTGATTTCGCCAACAACGAACACAACTTCTTGATTGCTGCGGTATCAATCGCTGCAGGGGTTGGTCTTAACGGCAGCAACCTCTTCAACAGCCTACCAAATGCTTTCCAAATGTTCTTCTCAAACGGTATCGTCGTTGCAAGTTTGCTTGCCATCGTCCTCAATGCCATTTTGAACCATAACAAAAAAGAAAAATAACACAAGAACACCTGAGTCACTTGACTTAGGTGTTTTCTTTGAAATTAAAATCTTCAAGTTGTAAAGCAAAAGAAAAGACTAAGCAACTACTCTGTCTTGCTTTTACTGAAAGTAGCTCATGCTATTTAATTCTTACGATTGACTTATTTTCAATTCTATAGACAACATCGTAATCTTCCAGTTTATAATGATGGGCAATTTCAATAATATTATTAGGCAACTGTTTCAAGACATTTCTTATTTCTCTTGAACTTGCTACATCTAAAGAAGCCATCATCTCATCCGCAAGTAAAACTTGCTTGCCTCTCAAAATAGCACGTGCAATCTCCAGTTTTATGATTTGACCACCTGAAAAGTTATCTCCAGTTAATTCATAGTCTAATTGGTGACAACAAGCCTCCCATAGTCCAACTTTTTTTAGTATTGAAATGAGCAATGAGTCAGAATAATCTTGATAAAGAGTTAGATTATGTCGCACACTTGTATGAAAGACATAGGGATTTTGATGAATAATTGCAATGTAATCTAAATTTGGAGTCAGCTCCCTTCCATCAAGGCTTTTAAAAATGATTTCCCCACTATATGCCTTATCTTGTCCTGATATTAACCTAAAAAGTGTTGTTTTTCCAATACCACTATCACCAACTATAAGGTTATGCTGAGACAATGAAAAAGTAACCGTAACATCTCGAAAAATCTCTTGATTATCATAAGATTTAGTGACGTTTTTTAACTGAATTTCTTCTAAAGTATGTATGTGAAGCCCTTTTGAAGGAATTTCTGACTCACTTCCAAATATCAATAATTTATCTTTTATCACTTGACTTGATTGAATACTTGCAATAGCCTCCAGAATCTGTTGTAAGGGGTTAATAAGATATGTTGAAGCAGACATCATAGCAATAAGTGTAGTAATTGAATTTTGTTTCATGACAAGACCAATCACAAATGGTCCAATCAAGCCGACAGCTTTCAGAGGTCCTGTCCAAAACATAACTAAATTCTGAAGCGTATAATACTTAAATTGTGTCGTCTCCATCTCACTAAGGGTTATGAGAGTTTGCTTTACATTCTCTTTTTCTGCTTGGTTGAAAATAATCGTTTCAATCCCTTTACCAAAGTCTGTAATAGCTCTTAAATTTTTCTCTTTTGAGCTACTTAGTAATTCTCCTGACTCTTTTAACTTTCTCTTAAATATAAACTGAGGCAAAATCATCAGAAAGGCACCTACAGTAAAAAGACTACCTACAATAATATTTTGTTTGAGCAGATAAATTACAGATACTAGGACAGAGGCGCCCCACACTGGCGAGATAAGAAAAGATTGGAGGAACTCCTGGTCTACAATTCCAAGATCTTGTGTCAAGAGTGAGCAAAGCTCAGAATCCGAGATGTTTTTACAAAAGACAGCATGATTCTTTAAAATATTTTCTGACAGTCTTACATTAAACGCTCTAATAATAGAACGAAGCAGAATATTCTCTATATACATAAAAGCGTACACAGCCACCCAAAGAGAGAGACTCGAAAATGTAAAAACTACTAAATCCCGACTATTACTACTATCTAAATGACCTGCCATCTGGATAATTACAGGAATAACAATGCCTTGACAGGAATAAAGAAGTGCAAAAATGATATAAAGTACCATTTCCTTCTTAGGAAGTAGCTTAAAAAATTTAACCATCATTGTGATACAGCAACTGATTTATTTTTTTCAATAATCATTGCTTTTACCTCCTTCCTTTTGATACTATTATTTTAGTTTATTAATAGTATCAACTATTGAAATTTCGGAAATCCGATAAGGAAATATTATATGGAACTAGGTCAAAAATTTAAACAGATTCGGAAACAGAGAAAATACACTATCCAGAGACTCGCTCAAGTAGCTGGATCTGTAGCGAGTCTTTCAGACTTTGAAAATAACAAAACATCACTCTCAAATGATACTCTTTTCAAACTTTTAAAACACCTAAAAGTCGAATATAATGAATTTTTCGGACAAGAATATCTTGTGGACGAAACCTACATAAAACTTGCTAATCAATACAATCAAGCTTCAAATAACCTAAATTTTGAAGCACTGGAGCAAGTCGCAGAAAAGTTTCGCATTTTAGGAGAAACCAATTATAGTGATTATCTGATTAGTCTTTGTATTGACTGTCAGGTTTCAAAACTTCAAAACCAGTCAGTTAACCAAGATATTGCTACAGAACTTCAAAACTATTTCTTTTCAATTGATATTTGGACACTTCTCGATATTGATTTACTGGATATGGTAAAGGATATCTTCACAGAAGATGCGCTAAAAATCTACATTAAGGAACTCCTATCAATACTCAATAAAAATCCTAGAAATAATTTAGATCGAATCGCTTTAGATGTTATCAGTCGTTGTATTTTCCAAATCATTCTTTACGGAAATCAAGAAGATAGTGACTACTATATAAACGAACTAAAAGCTATTCAATTACCAGACTATTTCATGTTACAAAAACTCTACCTTAAAGAACTAGAAGCCGCTTACCTTTATAAATTTATCGATAAGAACATGGGAAATTCATTACATAAAGAAGTTCTCCACTGCTTGGCTTTTATGGGAGATGACGAAAATTTGAGAGAGTGGACCCAAACTTTCCGTCGATTATAGACTTTATTGGATAACAGTTGTACAATGATTATATAATTTGAAAAATTTAGAAAGGAAAACAGAATGCACGAAACACACTCTCTCCGTGAGCGATTCCTTGTTTTCTTCAAGATTTTTGTGCCCATACTGATTTATCAATTTGCCAACTTTTCGGCAGCCTTTGTGGACACTACCATGACTGGTCAATACGATACCCTACACTTGGCGGGGGTAGCCATGGCAACGAGTTTATGGAGTCCTTTTTTCACCTTTTTAACAGGTATCGTCTCTGCCTTGGTTCCTATTATCGGACACCATCTAGGGGCAGGTCGCAAGGACCGAGTGGCACCTGATTTCTATCAATTTCTTTATATGGCTTTGAGTCTATCACTTATCCTTTTTGCTCTCGTTTTTCTGGGGGCTCCCTTGGTTTTGAATCATCTAGGTCTGGAGCCTTTGGTCAGAAAGGTAGCCCTTGGTTATTTACGCTTTTTGAGTCTTGGTATCATTCCCCTCCTACTCTTTAGCGTGGTTCGTTCCTTCCTTGATGCTCTTGGACTCACACGCCTTTCCATGTACCTCATGCTTCTGCTCCTACCTCTCAATGGTTTCTTCAATTTCCTCCTCATCTATGGCATTGCTGGTTTACCAGAGTTAGGGGGAGCTGGAGCTGGGCTTGGAACTTCATTGGCTTACTGGGCCCTTCTCCTTATTTCCATCGCGGTTATCAGAAAGCATAAAAAGATTAAGCCCTACCACATTGAAAAGGTTCAACCCCTTGATAAAGCAGCTCTGCTTGACGCCCTTAAACTAGGTCTCCCTATTGGTGGAACGGTCTTTGCGGAAGTCGCCATCTTCTCAGGTGTTGGTCTGGTTATGTCTAAGTATCCGTCACTAGTGATTGCTAGTCACCAAGCGGCCATGAATTTCTCAAATCTCATGTATGCCTTTCCTCTCAGCATTTCCAGTGCCATGGCTATCATTATTTCCTACGAATTTGGGGCCAGACGCATGGATGCCGTCAAGAGCTACAGCAAACTGGGACGGTTGACAGCCCTGGGATTTTCTATCTTTACCTTGATTTTCCTTTATTTCTTGCGTTATGATTTGGCTGAACTTTATGGGCATGAGCCTGACTTTTTGAGAATGACGGCCATTTTCATGACCTATAGCCTCTTCTTCCAAGTGGCAGATGTCTTTGCGGCTCCACTTCAGGGAATCCTGCGTGGCTATAAAGATACCAAGGTACCTTTTTATCTCGGTGTCCTAACCTACTGGGGCATCACCCTCCCAGTTGGCTTCCTGCTTGAAAAAGTCACTGGACTTGGTCCCTATAGTTACTGGATTGGCCTGATTACCAGTCTTATCGTCAGTGGTCTCTGTTACCAATGGCGCTTAAATAGAATCGTCAAACGATACGAATCACAACAGTAACACACCTGAAGCAGTCTTTTCCGACTGCTTTTTCTATGTCCAAATCTCGATAATACAGAAAAAACCTCCTGCATATTAAAAACAGATAAACTGTTATCAATACACAGAAAGCTTCTTTTGATGAGTGATTAATTAAATTCAGATTTTCCTGACCTATTACCAAACTGGATTCATTAATGAAAACATAGATGTTTAATATTGAAAAAAGTATCACAGAGACCAGCTGGATTAACTAGGGCAAAATAAATCATGACTAAACCACACAGAGCTAGGAAATGATAAAGATAAACTACTTTCTCCCCTGTTTTAGGAAGTAAAAGAAAAGACCAGAACCACAAGACACAAATGGCTATTAATATGATTAGTTTATTCATCCATTCCATAATAATCTCCGTCAAAAAGGTTTAGCACAATAAAATAGTCCTTAGGACTATCTGAATGTTATCACAAAATCTAACAAGCGCTGTCATTACTTCTTAAGGAAATATCTTAGTATTCTCTTGCTAGTCTTGTTTTGGTAAGTTAAGACATATAAAATCATATTGGGAGGTTGGGAAGACTCATTATTACACAAAGTACAATAATGTTTACAGACGCCAAAACCAGCAAAAGCCAAGGAGAAGGACACATTTACACTTGTCAGATTTCTCACTATTATAGTGTACTATTTTTTCTATATACGAAGTAAAACAAATTGGATAAAATTGTAAAAAAATGTAATGAAAGGTCACTTTTTTGTCCTGAACGGTTAGGTAACATGTTATGTTAGCTTTAAAGGGCTTTCAATAAATTCTTTTACAGGTAAAAGAGGCTGGTAGCAAGCAGTACCAACCTCTTATTTTATGATAAGCTTCTGCTAGAAAAACTCTTAATACTAGTGAATAATCAGTCTACTTGGTCAAGTAAGTAGGCGTAACCTTCTTTTTCCATATCGGCTTTAGGCACAAATCGTGTCGCTACGCCATTGATACAATAGCGTAAACCACCCTTGTCACTTGGACCATCTGGAAAGACATGGCCAAGATGAGAATCCCCCACACGACTACGGACCTCAATACGATCCATATTGTGAGAATGGTCTTCCTTGTAATTGGCTACCTCAGGACTAATAGGACGAGAGAAACTCGGCCAGCCACAGGCTGAATCAAACTTATCCTTGGATGAAAAGAGTGGCTCGCCAGTCACCACGTCAACGTAAATTCCAGGCTCAAATTGATTCCAAAGCGGACTAGTAAAGGCACGCTCCGTTCCATTTTCCTGGGTCACAGCATAGGCTTCTGGACTCAAGCTTTCCTTAAGCTCCTCCTGATTTGGCTTGTGATAAGCACTGGCATCAATGACCGGACTAGCTGCCTGATGGACATTGATATGACAGTAGCCATTAGGATTCTTCTTGAGATAATCTTGATGGTAATCCTCTGCAGGAATAAAGTGCTTCAGAGGCAACAATTCAACCGCCAAAGGCTGGCCGTATTGCTCAGTCATTTCTTGGAAAACTTGCTCGATAATTGGCAAGTCATTTTCATCGGTATAGTAAACACCCGTACGGTACTGACTACCCACATCATTGCCCTGTTTATTTTTGCTTAGAGGGTTGATGATACGGAAGTAATGTAGCAAAATCTCTCGCAATGACACTTTGCTAGCATCATAGGTTACCTGAACAGTTTCAGCGTGGCCCGTCTGACCAATAAGTTCATAGCGAGTCGTCTCACTACGCCCATTAGCATAACCCGAAACAGCATCTAACACACCTGACACACGAGAGAAATACTCCTCAACACCCCAGAAGCAGCCACCAGCAAGATAAATAGTATGATTATTAGGATTTGACATTTTTAACACTCCCTTCAATAGATACTTGCATCTCCACGCCTTAAGTGTAACGCTTTTGAGAAGATTTCGCACTTATGGTGACTTGGAGAGACAAAAAAATCCCACCACATTGTGATAGGATTCAAATAGATGACTTTATCACCTTTATTATTCTACAAATAAACAGATTGACTGGTAATCAATACATCAGGTAACAACTGGACAACAATACCTTCATCAGGATTTTCAGAATCATCAAATAGGAATGCTAGTTCTCCAGTTCTTTCGATGGACAATTCACTTAAACTAAATCTCTGTTTACTTTCAATACCAAATTCAGCTATCAACAAGGCTTGAAGCTTTTCTAACTGTTTATCTTTTTCCTCTAAAAACAGAGAGTATACCGATTCTTGTTGTTCTGTAATACCATCATTTTCATAGTATGCCGAAAAAGCCACTGGCACATTTTGAGACTGTGAAAACAAATTCACCTCAAGCTTGGTGTAATACCCAAAATCAAATTCTAATTCACCAAATTTTGACTCTATCATGATTCATTACCTTTCTTTTCATTTAATTCTTTACATTTAGCGATTCCACCTTTATGTGGAATTGCACCGTGGGCATCTATAGGTACCAGATCTAAGGTTTTCATGTCACTTCTTTCATGATAGGTAAGCCTATGTTCTTTTCTATAAGCTTTTGCCTCTTCAGGACTGACTCCCATTTTGATAGCTAATTGTAAATCAGCTTGTTTAAAATTTTTATCCCTATTTTCTGTAAAGTTTTTTATTGTAAAGCTTTCTTTAGCTATAGGTGTAAAATCTGGTTCCCCATTCTTAAAGGTAATTCCATCAATACCATATGGTTGAAATATTTCCTTAATCGTTTTCTGTTCTGGATTAGTTTGTGTATTCTGCGGAACATAGTTTGGATCAGGAATCCATTTCGAATTTCCAGGCTCACCAGTCCAGTTACCATTTGTGCTAGGAATAAATTGCTTTTCAATATTATTGTCATTTATTTTAAAAAGTGATTTTGTAAAACTTTTAATGTCTTGTCCAGACAACTTATCCTGTGGGAGAATACTCTTAAAATTATCGGCAGTATTTTTCACTGCTTCAAGAATTTTTCCTTCCATTAGTATACGCCCCCTTCTTTTGTTTGAACTTCAACAAAACGTTTAAATAGATTTTCGTAGGAAGAATCTCGAAACTGTTGTTCTTCAATTACCAATGCCAAGATGATATTAATGATTTCTTTAGAGTAAGATTCAATAGGTAGTTGGAAATTATGTACAACAGTATCAACCCAATCATGAATCTCGTCTTTATCCTTTGATTTTTCAATGGCTTGATTGGCATCTAGCAATTCATATACAAGTTCTCTAATACCCTTCAAATTAACGTCTCCACCAGCATCATTGACTTCCATAAGAAGCCGTTTAATTTTTGAGCTGATATTTGAATTTACAATCAATTCACTCACACTAGAATAATCTATATGATTACCTTCGGACATCCAATTTGTTATAAGATAATCTAAAATAACCGATTTGACATTATCGACTTTGAAGCTTTTAGGCGTAGCACTTCCTACAAACGTATTCTGAAATGTATTAGAGTCATACTCAACTTTTTCAACCTTACATAAAACTGGTTGAATCCATTCATTTTGATAGACTGCCGCAACTCCCTTTGGTAATTTGGCTAGTTCTATGATTTGGTCATCGTTTAGATTAGCTGACTTACCTACTAGCTCACGATCTGAAAAATCAGGTAATCGCATGATAATCTTAGTATTAGTATTTCGGATAACTGACAAATCCATTAGACCTGGTGCTTGATCAGCAATAATAAATCCTTCCCCATAAGTGCGCATTTCAGCAATGGCATTTGCCAACATCTCCACACTCTTACCCAAGAGATTAGCTGATTCAGACATTTGTTCTGTTGATGTGCGTTTTAAGAGATTATGCGCTTCTTCAAGCACAGTGATGTGTTTTAATTCTGCATTCATATCCCCATTAGTCATGCGATACTCTTGTAATTTCAAGACCAAAATACCCATTAGCAAAGATTTTGTCTCAGTGGAACCGACTCTACTAAGATCAACAATGACATTCGTATCAAATAGATGCTCATTGGTGAGTTCCTCATTTGAGAAGATAAGTCCATTAATACCGTTTGTAAGAGATTCGATTCGAGTTATTAATGCTCCCTTGTAAGCACCTTTATTCTCATCATCATATTCACTGGAATCAATTATCGTCTTAATATTGTCTGCTATATCATTGAAATTTGGATACAATCTACCATAAGGGTTGGTTGATTCAAGGAGATTCCATCCACAATCCTGATAAGATTGTTCTACAGCTTTTTTTAAAACCGCTGGCATAGCCGCATACATTGGCCAGCACACATTGAAAATTTCGACTAGCCTATCTAGATGCTCTAAGATATGAATTTCTTTAGGGAAACTAAAAGGATTCAACCTCAACAAAGGTGTTAACTGAGGATTCGTTCCATAAACTGAAACGTCGTCGTGATTACCAAAGACATGCTTATATTCTCCTTTTGCAGGTTCAACAACTAGAAATTTCAAGCCATTCTTTATACCTTCATTAAGAAGTTGATAAATCGTATTACTCTTACCAGAACCCGTACTCCCTGTCACAAAAACATGTGAAGCTAAAGAGTTTTGGCTCAAATTGACTGGTATATCTTCCTTATGATACATATGGAAAATATCACCTAAATGAATCGTCTTATCAGTAACAGATTCTTCATCAAATTTAGCAATATTTCGTCCGAATTCTGCACACTCTAAAATCGGTAGTCCTGGGATAGATTTTCTAGGAAAATTCAATGAAAAGGCCAATTCTTGACCAGTAAGAGGTACTGTTGGAGTCACAATAGATGGATAGACATTAAAGGTTGAATCAGCTAATAACAGATTAGGATTCAGTCCAAATAAGGGATGGCGTAATTCTCTTAGATAAGCAACTATTTCTTCTGCATCACCACTGCTCTCACCCAAATCTCCTCTCCATAAATTAACTGAAGACTGACTCATAAATGACTCTTCTCCTTGGGTCAAGGCTAGGTATGTATGAGCAACATTATTCGCAATATTCTGGTCTTCACTTAGTACATAGGCAGCAAACTCCCACATGCCCATAGCTGTTCCTTTTTCGAAACGTTTCATCTGTTCTTCAAGGACCTTAAGGGCGTGAGAAATATTATGATTGGTAAAGGACTGGGTAATGCCCTCGTTTTTACCAACAGTAGCAGTCACATTTGAGGCACGCGCAAAATTAGCACCGATATTAGAACCTAAGTTAACACCACTTGAAGAGCCCAAGGTCTGACCAACTGTTTGAGAAAAGGCACGACTAGCAGTTTTAGCAAGCGCACGGCTAACAGTTTTTGCAGTCGATTGACCAATAGAATCTGCAGTACTTGTCCCTTGATTCCAAGTATGATGACGGTCTAATGTTGCCTTAAATAATTTGCCATCAGCTCCAATACTACCACCAAAACTATCTGATGATCCTTTATTTGTACCATCTGTATGGGAAGTATTTGTACCCTCAGTCTGTCCAGACGAATCCGTTTGAGATTGACCACTGGTTTGTGTGTCTCCCGCAGATTGGTTAACTGACTGATTCTTACCGTGTTGAATACCTGCACTAGCTCCTACATTAACACCAAAAGTAGCCATAGAGGTCGTTGCATCTGAAGCAGTAAAAGTATAGTTGGTTTGCCATTTTTCATATGGTGCTAAGGCTGAAAATAGCTCAGATAAGCGCAACTTTCTATTTTCTATATCTTGGATAGGACTTGCTAAAAGGATTAAGGTATAGTTTTCGGATGGTTGTGACGGAATGATACCATCAATCAATTTTTCGATGGTTTGACTAATAAATTTTTCAGATTTGGCAGTGGGTAAATTAGACACTGTTGCCACTGAATAAGGCTTAGAGTTTGCTAGACAAGGAATCCTACCAATTCCCTTTTCATTTTGAACTGTAGATCCAGGAAAGTTACCTTTAATGGCTTCTAACAATCGCTTGCGATAATTTTCGACATTGACATTATCAGAATCATTCTTAGTATTTACTACAGCCAGAAATACTTCTGTATTAGTCTCGGTTCGATTGAAGACGAGAGCAATATTACAGTCTTCGTTAGAAAGTACTTCATAAACATTAACCAGTTTTTCTAAACTATTTTCTTTTTTGTCAACGACCCATTTTGTGATATTGAAATACCTAATATTATATGATTCCTGAAAGTCTGTACCAAATTCTACCTTATTTTCTATAGGAACATAGAGTTCTTTTATTTGTTCCAAATACGAATTAAAAATTTCTACTCCACATGAAGCTAATAAACGGTTCGTTAATTCCTCATCGCTAATATTAGGTTGATCTGCCAGATACTTCTCTCTTTGCTCCTCAACTTGTTTGAGTTGCTCAGGGCTCAAAGCTGAAAGTTTAGCAACTTTATCTGCGGCCTTAGCTCCAGCCTTATTAATAATGTTTTTTATTCCCATAAGATTCACCTACAAAAAAAATATTTCCAAGTAATCATTTGTTTAATCTGGTTAGTATAATTTTCAATTTGTTGCTGTTGCTCCTCTAAGCTTGCAACTTCATTTCTTGTTTTCTGAATTTTCGTATTCAAAGCACTTAATTCTGGACTAAATTCAATAATATTTTGAACAATTATACTTGTAAGATTTACTAGCCAAATTTTAAAAGCTTTCTCGTGTTCCGAACAAATACTTCCTGAAAATTCTGTCATCTTTGATTTAAATAAATCATTATAGGTCTTCTTAAGGCCAGATGCGTTAACTTTACTTGATTTCAAAGTAAAGTCTCCCAATCTAAAGACATAACTGAGTTCTTCTTTACTAAACTTTTCAAGATTCAATTGAGTAAAATCTATCTCTTCATAAGATAAAATCAATTGAGAAAGCTTTTGACGTTTTTCTGGTTCAAGCCCCATATCACCTGAAATAATACGCTCAAAATGAGATTTTATTTCAGAAGCATGATTTGACCAAAAACTGCTAGAAATACGTTCAAAGTCTACCCTTGAAAAATAAAGTTCTTCTACAAATTTATTTCTAAAATAATCGACTGTTTGTGCAGAAGCTAGATTCTCTAAATTGATTTTCTTTGTCTTGTTCTCACGTGTAACACTGAGATAGTTACTAAACTCATTACTGATATTGCCTAATTTTAGATTACTAATATCTATTTGTTGATGCTCAGTTAAATTTAAAGTTGGATTTAATGAGAGTATCTCTTTGTGTATTTCATTATAACGGTCTAGAACATCCCCTTTTTCAATCTGTTTCATTAGACGCTCTTGGAAAATCTTCATTTCTTTTGGATACTTGATCAAAAGGTCATTTTTTTGGGATAATGAAGTGGATTTCAATCTTTCAACAATGACAGATTTTTGGCCATCAAGATTAGCCTCTAATTCTGCCTCTCTACTACGTAAATCTTCGTTTTTCTCTGTAATTACTGCAATTGTTCTCAATAGTAGTTTATCTAATAAAGCTTTTGCCTGTTGACACTTGTCATAGTGTGAATAGCGGTCAACAAAAGTTTTTATGGTATCTTCAATAGTCAATAAACCACTGTTTGCATAGATGAGGTCTGAGCTTTTTTCAGCAGTTGCTCGAACAGTATTAGACATTTGTCTTGGAAGAATATCAAACTCATACAACTTCTTATAGTATTTCGTTTCAGGATTCGAGTATTTTTCTCTATAAGTATCAAATTGCTCAGAGTAGAATTCTCCCTCTAAATGCCCTTTTAACTTGGCTCCAAGTCCTAATATTGATGAAACATAATAAATACCTTGAGCATACAACTCTCTTGGAATGGCTTGATTCATGATTCTATCTCTAAAAGAATCACTTTTAAGATTAGTCGAGCTTAAAGCCGCTGCCTCGGCCTTATTAACCACAATCATGGTGAACCGTTCATCTAATCCTTCTACTGAAATTAGCTTTTCTTTTAAATTACTGTTGTCAGTGCTGTCTAAGGAACTACTGTCAGTAACAAAGACTGGCAAACCATTTGACATACCAGCCATGGCATTTACAAGAACTTCTGAATGCTGACTATTGGTTGATGAATTAGAACCCGGGGTGTCGAATATTGTAATTTTTGAACCTACATCTCCTAAAATACCTTTCGAAAATGGGACATGTACTTCGATTAAATCTCCAATATCTTTATCAGTAGAATCATTGATAGCTTCTAATATTGCATATAGCTTTGAAATAATTGAATCAAAAGAAGTATTCAAGATACCATCGACTTTCTTACCAAATGAATCATTCATATTTAATCCATCATAAAACACTTGATCATCATAGAAACTGAGAACAACTCTCTCTTCTTTATATACAAAAGAGATTTTAGCACGATCTTCATAAGTACTAGCCGTGATTTTATAGATTTTAGCGGTCACGGGAGTCTCAGCACTTGGAAGTAATTCCTGTCCAATCAAAGCATTAATAAAGGTCGACTTTCCTGCACTATAAGTTCCGAGCACACAGATAGGAACTGTATCTCCCGAAGCATCCGAAAAGCGTTTTAACTGTGCTTCAATTTCCTTGTTGCTCTCACCAATATTCTTTATAATCAGTGGCTCAAGATTTCTAAAAATACGATTAATTTCTGGCAGAACATCACGTGCATTCTCTAAATAGTTTGTTGATGATGACAAAATAATATTTGAAAACCGCTCATCTTTTAAAGCCTCTTCTAACTGTTGCTTCTCATCATTAGGCCCTTCAAAAATTAATTCTAGTTTTTCATCAGGAATAGAATATTCATTTTCAATTTCTTTTAAAATATCATATACCTTAAAGGGAAAAAAGCCACGTTGAAAAACGGCTGAAACTAGCTTGCTATTTGAGTTATTATCACTATTTATTGTCACCCAATTATCACTAGATAAGTCGTAGCGACTGAAAGTTACTGTCTTTTCGTAAGGATTACTTACCACTTTAATTTTATTCATAATTACTCCGATTATTTAAAAATACAAGTGTATTATATCACAGCAAATGGTTTTCTGTATGCGCTTTCTATAAAATCTAACTATTTTTATTTATCTAATTCAAATTTAATCTATCCCCCACACAAAAAAAATCCCACCACATGTTATGTGATAGGATGTCATTTTTATTCCATTTCGAAGCTTTCGCTCTTGATCTTATCAGGTAAGATGAGAGACAAAAGAATACACAAGATGGCTGGTATCAACCATGGCAGTGATGCTCCTGATAATGGGAGGAAGTTAATAAGGGCATTGAGTCCCGAAAGTTTAAACTGGCTTCCAATTACACTAAGCAAGGCAATCAGCGTGACTACTGCAACTGTCACTTGCATACCAGGTTTAGACAAGGCCACGAACTTGTTGGCAATCACAATCATAACAATCGTGATGGTGACTGGGTAGAGAATCAAAAGCACTGGCACTGAGAAAGCAATGATATTATTAAGTCCCAAGTTGGCAATCGCAAAGCCAATCAAGGTAAAGATAATGGCGTAAGCCTTGTAAGATAATTTCGGAAATGCCTTGTGGAAGAATTCCCCAGTCGCAACGATAAGTCCTGCGGTTGTTGTGAAGCAAGTCACTGTCACCATGATAGCTAGGAAAATCTGAGCCGCTGGTCCAAAGATGGCTTGTGTGGCTTGTGACAAGACACTTGCACCAATATTGGCATCTTTTGGTAATCCCGCCACTTGGAGTGGGAAATGATTCCCCAAAAAGGCTAATCCCAAATACAGAGCACCGAAGAGGATAGTCACTACGAAACCAACGACCCAAATCGTTGAGATATACTCTTTTTTAGACTTGAAGCCTAATTGGTTGAGTGTGACTACTGCTACTACACTGAAGGCCACAGAAGCCAAGGCATCCAAGGTGTTGTAGCCTTCCAAGAATCCTTTACCAAAAGCAGAAGCCTGATAGGCTTGACTTGCATCCTGAGGATTGTGACCACCATATTTAAATGCTCCTGCCACGATAACGACAACAATCATGATGGCAAAGATAGGCGTCAATATACGTCCAATACTATCTAGAATTTTAGATGGATTCATGGCAATCCAAAGCGCTAGAGCGAAGTAAATCACAGTGAAAGCAAAGAGCCATAGATTTGTATGTCCACTTCCAATCAAAGGCGAGAAGCCAATTGAAAAGGCGGTGGCCGCTGTTCTAGGAATGGCAAAGAAAGGACCAATGGACAGATAAAGTACTGCCAAATAGACTAGGGCAAACTTAGGCGAGATTTTTTGAGAAATCTCATGAATGTAACCCTTAGGATTTAAAGTCCCGATAACCAGTGTTAGGATGGCAATACCAACACCTGATAGGACAAAGCCGGCAATGGCTGGCCAAAAATGACCTCCAGATTCAAAGCCTAACTGAGGGGGAAAGGTCAGATTTCCCGCTCCAAAGAACATACCAAACAACAATAAAGCTGTAAGGCTTCCCTTTTTTAACATAAGTTTCTCCAATCTAAAACAAACAAGATCTTATGCCCCAAATAGACACAACTTGTTTATTATAATTTTAGTCAACTTATTTAGTATGACATGATTAGTTTGGAACTTCAAGCTATTGAAACGTATTTACAAAGGTTTTTAAAATTGCAAATTTTCTGTATCCTTGTACGAAAAAACTAGACAAGATTCTCATCTCGTCTAGTTTGATATTTTGATTATGGGTGACTGACAATTAGTTCAAGGTTTCCCTTAATTTGCCATGCTTCAACATCGCTAGGAAGAATAAAGTGGCTACCTTTTGCAATGTCATAATCTTGCCCATCTACTTTAAGGCTTCCTTGACCGTCAAGTACACTAAACAAACTGTAATCAGCAGTCTTTTCAAAATCAGCCTTACCTGAGATTTCCCATTTGTAAACAGCGAAGAAATCACTTGCTACTAAGAGCGTTGATTTGAGATCATCTACTTTTGTTGTGACTGGTCGACTGTTGGCTGGCTCACCGATAGTAAGCACGTCGATAGATTTTTCAAGATGGAGTTCACGCAGGTTACCTTGATCATCTTTACGGTCAAAATCATAGACACGGTAGGTCGTATCACTAGATTGTTGCGTTTCAAGAACCATGATACCTGCACCAATAGCATGCATGGTACCACTTGGCACATAGAAGAAATCTCCTGCTTTAACTGGAACCTTAGTCAAAAGATTTTCCCAATCCTTACTTTCAATTTGCTGACGTAGTTCTTCTTTTGATTTGGCGTTATGACCGTAAATGATTTCAGCGCCTGGTTCAGCAGCAATGATATACCAACACTCTGTTTTACCAAGCTCACCTTCATGTTCAAGTCCATAAGCATCATCTGGATGGACCTGCACACTAAGCCAATCATTAGCATCCAAAATCTTAGTCAAAAGTGGGAAGACAGGTTCCTTGCGATTGCCGAACAATTCACGGTGCTCTGCATAAAGAACATCTAAAGTTTGACCGGCATAACGACCATTCTTAATGGTAGAAACACCATTTGGGTGAGCAGAAATAGCCCAGTACTCTCCGACATGGTCGCTTGGAATGTCGTAGCCAAAGACATCACGCAAATGCGTACCGCCCCAGATTTTTTCTTGCATAACAGATTGTAAAAATAATGGTTCAGACATAAAAACTCCTTATATAAGAATGAATAGACTCAAAATCTATGTCTTAACATAGATGATTACTCACATCATGATAAATGAATCAGTTCCACTTTAAAGCGGATGTTCCAAAAATCACCTATAGCCAGTAAGCTCCATCATCAGCAAATCACAAACAGACTTTGACGAGTAATTACCTCAATTATAAGCATAATTTGTGAAAATATCAACAGAGTCCTTAAAGAAATCATAAGATTTTGGCTTAATGGCTGCAAGTCATTTCAATAGCAAATTTCCTTTAAGAATCCTACTCATTCCTTCATTTTTCGGATAGATTGATTGAATTTAAAGACTTTTTAACCTATAATGTTATTGATATTATGAAAGGAAATCTCTCAATGAAATTCTATTCCTATGACTATGTGCTAAGTCAGATTAGCCAACAAAACTGGGTTATGGTTGCCATTACTGCAGGACTTATTTTAGTGACCGGTGTATTTGCTTTTAAAGCCTTCAAAGAACGCCATGATACTAAGTTTCGTGAACTCTCTATTATTTCTATTTTAACCTTAGTTGCCGTGGTTCTAATTGCTATCAGTAATTTCCAAAGCAATCAATCTAACAACGACCAATTTAGAGCATCTCTTCACTTTATCGAGGTTGTGTCTAAAAATCTTGACGTTGATAAGAGCAAGGTTTATGTCAATACTTCTACTACTACAGATGGCGCTATCCTCAAAGTTGGAAACAAGTACTATCGTGCCATCTCAGGTTCAGAACCTGACAGCTACTTGCTAGAACAAATAAAACTTTACAAGTCTGATGTTGAACTCGTGGAGGTTAA
Source organism: Streptococcus sp. Marseille-Q6379 (assembly GCF_965119505.1). Lineage (NCBI taxonomy): Bacteria > Bacillati > Bacillota > Bacilli > Lactobacillales > Streptococcaceae > Streptococcus > Streptococcus sp. Marseille-Q6379. The sequence continues at coordinate 425,503 of NZ_CBCPLV010000002.1, forward strand.
AAAATGACATCTTTTTATCTTACTGTTGCAATTAAACTAGCTTTGGGGCTTATTTCACTCGTCTTTGTTATCAATTTAACAGGTAAAGGAAACCTAGCACCTAGCTCAGCTACTGACCAAGTACAGAACTTTGTTCTTGGTGCAATCCTCGGTGGTACAATTTATAGTAGTACCGTTTCAATCCTCCAATATATCGTGATTTTGATTATTTGGACGATTTTGATTTTACTTCTAAAATGGCTAATTACCAATATTCTCTTTATCAAACATTTGATTGACGGTAAACCAACTGTCATCATCAAACATGGTCAACTAGATCCTGAAGCTTGTCGCTCTAAAGGACTTTCAGCCTCTGATGTCGCTTTAAAATTACGTTCCCAAGGAATTTTTCAACTTAAAGAGGTTAAACGTGCAGTTATTGAACAGAACGGCCAATTGATTGTGGTTCGTGCGGGTGATGAAAATCCGAAATACCCAATCGTTACTGATGGGGTCATTCAAACAGAAATTCTTGATACTATTGGTAAAACGGAGGATTGGTTAAATGAAGAGCTTCAAAAAATGGGATATGACAACATTTCAGATATCTTCATCGCTGAATATGATAAAGGAAAGATTAATGTTGTCACTTATTAAACAAAATACTTGCATTACCGTTTAATATTGTCTACAATGGTCTCATCATAAAAAGGAGGTTCTATCATGGGAATCGAAGATAAATTGAATCAAGCTAAAGGTGCTCTTAAAGAGGGTGCTGGTAAACTGACTGGCGACAAAAAGACTGAAATTGAAGGTGCTGTTGAAAAAGTTGTAGCTAAAGCAAAAGATGGTTTCGAAGACGTTAAAGATAGCGTTGAAGGTGCTGTTGAAGGCCTTAAAAATAGTTTTAAAAAATAAGTAAAAAAACTGTATCTGTTCATCAGGTACAGTTTTTTTATGCTTTAAATGAGAGATTACTTACGAGAATGCTTGCTTCCCTTAAGTGCAAACGATGTTGTCATGAGTACAGCTCCTAATGCGCCTAGTCCCAAGCTACTCACATCACCAGTATTTGGTAGGCTAGATTTACTTGTTTGGTTCGTTTGTGAACTTTTATCAGACTGATTAGCCTTAGAACTTGTTTGGGTATTTTGTTTTTGTGCAAGATTCGTTTGTACGACTGGGCTTACATTTTCCTTTTGACTTGAAACTTCTCTTGGCTGACCTTTTGATGCTTCAGGAGTTTGATTTTGAGCTTGGATCTTATCCAACTTTTCAGCAGTCTCTTGACCTTCTTGTTGAGCACCACTTGTCGCATTGGTCATAGTTTGTGTCGGTTGTTCTTCTGCAGACTGGTTAGCAACTGTTGTTTGTAATTCAAGAGACGATACTTCAGGGCTTGAAGTTTTTGAAGTTGATGTACTTTGATTTGATAAGGCTGTGTTTGTCGCTGTAAGTACTGAAGCGTTGGTAGCTGGTTGACTAGCACTGTTGCTTGCTGTGGTGCTAGTATGTGTAGAGCTTGAGCTACTTGTTTGACTAGCAAAGTTTGGTGGGGTAGGACGTCCTGTATTAGTCGTTTGACTTGTTGAACTTGTAGTACTTGTGCTAGACGTATTCTCAGAACTGGCCGAACCAGATTGGCCCCATAGGGTGTTAATGCTACCAGTATTGGTAGAGCTTCCACCATAGCTAGTCGGTCCCCCATAGCCTCCGAAATTATCAGACATTGAGCTATTACCAAAACCTCCACCTGGGAAACCACCCATTCCACCTGCACCAGGACCGTTGTTTGTGCCTTCTTCAGTAGCTGTTGCAGTGGCACTTGAACCACTTGAGGTCGTGATGGTATAGGTTTCACCCGAAGTTAGACTCTCGGTACTAAAGACCACATTTCCAAATGAAGACGTCGCTGTCGTTGTGGCAATAACATTTCCAGAGCTATCAGTGACTGTAATGGTGTCCCCTGCACTACCTGAAATGTTGGCCATGATGTAAGATTGGCTTGAACCTGTTGTAAAGGCCTGAGCCATTCCTTGGTTACCAATGGCCCATACGGTACCGCCAGAGATAATACCTGTTCCATCGTAGTCGATAGCGGCATTATCTGCACTTGTCTGAGCGACATAGAGAGAACCACTTTTAACTGTCACATTCCCGTTACTGTCGATACCATCACCGTCTGCTTGGATTGTAACCGTTGCACCGTCAATATTGATGGCAACTTCATTTTCCAAGTCAGAAGTTGAGTTGGTTAGGCTTGAAGTGTCAGCACTGTCCTTGGTCGTCCACTCAGTGGCGTTAATACCGTCATCTCCAGCAGTGATGTCAACAGTTCCACCTGTCAAGTTAATATAACGTCCTTCAAGGCCTTCGTCTCCCGCCACGACCGTTACTTTAGAATTGCCTTCAACGGTTAATTCATCCGTAACTGTGATACCTTTATCAGTCGCATTAATCGTTACCGTTGAGTCGGTAATTGTCAAATCACCACTATTCACATCTGTTTCGTCTTCGACTTGAATACCATCATCAGTTGCTGTGATGTTGACTACGGCATTTTTAATGATTACAGCTGTCGTCGCATTGATGCCATCCTTGGCCTCAGAAGTCAAATCAAGCGTTACAGAGTCAACCGTTACACTATCAGCCTTAATGGCGTGCTTTTCAGTACTTGAAAGGGTCAAGCTACTTCCAGTACCACTGGTAATGGTCAATGCTCCCGCTGCTTCGATGGCATTGGCAGAGGTTGAAGAGATAGAACTGTCTGAAAGAACATTCACCGTCAATTCTGCTGAGGAATTAGAAGTGATTGAGGAATCTGTTAAGGTCACACCATCCAAGTAGATTGTAACTGGATCCGTCACACTACCAGCAACAATAATAGTATAACTTGAACCATTACCTGTTAGAGTATATGAACCTGATTGATTAATGGTAACGGTAGTGCCGTCAACTGTTACTGTGCTACTATCACTCGTTACCACAGTTGTCCCATTAAAGGTAATCGTGGTCGTCGTGCTTTCTGAATCAGCACTGCTAGACTCAGTTGTTGTTGTCTCAGACGTAGTATCTGAAGCATTGTTGGTTAAAACTGAAGCTGTCTCTGAAGCAGTCGCTTCAGTGGAGCTTGTGCTTGTATTAGTGCTACTACTTTCATCTGTAGTAGTTGTTGCCGTTTCTGAAGTTTCATTAGTTGTTGTTGCAGCATTTTCAGAAGAACTGGCTTCTGAAGTTGAAGATGTGCTTGACTGATCAGATGTTTCACTACTTGACGATGTATCTGTTGTGTCTGCTGTTGTACTTGTTGCTGACGAAGCCGTGTCGGATGTCGTAGTTGTAGTACTTGTATCAGTGTCTGTACTTGTCTCAGTAGTATTTGACGAAGATTCTGTCTGAACACTTTCTTCAATCAAATCGGCAGTGGTTTCACCCGTCGTAACCGTTGAGAGTGTTGATTCGGTGTTTGCCTCATCGGCTGAAGCCTTATTTTCATTTAAGACGACCGAGCTACCAAAAATTAAGCTCGCTACTAGGACTGAACCCGCTGTTTTCCATTTTGATGATTTTTTAATGGCGTAACGTTCTTGTGTTTGTTTCGTATCTTTGTATGTCATATGTTAGACCTCTTTCTTACTTTTGAGATGCCTCTATTAAACACAAGAAACCTAAGACAAGACTTAAAGAAAGGTTAATCTTTCCTTAAAGTAAAAAAAATCCCCAAAACTATGGGAACTTTCAATCTCTAGGATAGACCACTCTAAATTCTTCCAACACAACTAGACTGTCCTGACTAAAATGTAGTCCAACCTCATGCAACCATTTGCTAAAGAGGTTTTCATGAAGCTTTTGCCAGTAAGCTAGGGTTCGATCTCCTTCACCTTCCTTGTAGGCATGGTTTTCAGAAACCTCTTTAAATGGGATGACCTCAACTTTCGTCGTTTCAATAATACAAATAGCATTCTCCTTACTATCAAGAATGACGCTCAGTTCATTTTCCTTGGGCAATGGTTCATTCCCCACTGCATACAAGTCAAAAGCTGAACTGGTTGCTGTCTTTTGCCCCATCAATACGAGCTCTGCCAAATAATCTGCTTCCACGCCAAAGGCCCAGGCATCAATCTTATCTCCGATTGTCTGATTTAAAATCTTATAGGCTTGCCACATCTGGTCTGATTTCATCAATCTACTCCTGCTTTTACTTTCCTTCCATTATATCAAAAAATGATAGGCCAGATGGCACTATCATTTTCATCTTAATACTTAGAATGTTTGTAACCGTAAAAGGCATAGATAACTGAACCGATTAGCACTGCCAAACCAAAGGCTAACCATGTCTGCCAACTGTACTGACTCATAAAGGAGAGACAGACGATAATTGAGATAATTGGTAAGACCGGAACAAATGGAACCTTGAACTCGTCCTTCTGTGGCAAGCCCTTGTCCTTACGAAGAATAATGAGAGCAATAGCCAAGAGAACTAAGTAAGCCAAGGTCGCAATGTTAACCAAGGATGCCATGTTGGCCAAGGAGAAAATTCCTGCTGAGATAGCTGACAATACGCCTGTCAAAAGTGTCGCATGATGTGGAACCTTATTAGTCTTTGAAACCTTTTGGAAGGTTTGGGGAAGGAAACCATCACGCGCCAGGCTATAAACCATACGACTAAGGGCATAGGCCATTGAAATACATACCGTAATCAAGGTCATAATAGCAACGACAGAGACGTAGTTGGCTGCCCAAGAAATACCGATATAGCGAAGGGCATAAGCCACAGCATCGTCGACATTCAACTTGGTATAGTGAACCACTCCTGTCAAGACCAGCGAAACCACTACATAAAGTGAAGCCACGATAATCAAGGCAAGAACAATACCTCGAGGAACGTTCTTTTGCGGCTCTTTAATTTCGTCTACTGTCATAGAGATAGACTCGAAACCAAGGAATCCAAAGAACATGAGAGAGGCACCAGCCATAATCCCAGTTTTTCCTCCGTAAATCTGACCAAAGCCAAATGGCGCAAAATCAGCCCAGTTGCTAGGATTCAAATGGAAGAGGCCCACTAAGATAAAGACCGCCAAGGCTGAAAACTTGAGCACTACCAAGAGAGAGTTCAAACGTAAAGCCTGCTTAGAATTCATAAGAAGAAGGGCTGTCACCAAGACCAAAACCAAGACTGGCAAGAGGTCAATGTAAGTGCCTTGGCTGGGATTAAAAGGCCCACTGATGGCTTGAGGTAACTTAAGACCAAAGCTAGCCAGTAGCCCCTTGAGATAGGCACCCCAACCAGAGGCAACACTGGATACGGCATTCATAAAGACAATCATGGTCAACCAGCCACCCATCCAGGCAGGATACTCCCCCCAGACAGCATAGAGATAACCGTAGACACCACCGGCTGATGGGTAACGTGAGGCAAACTCAGCAAAGAAAATCGCTGACATCCCAACACACACGGCTGAAATCAAGACTGAAATAATCAGGGCAGGACCAGCCAGAGTCGATGCTGCGGTACCAGTAATCGTAAAGATTCCTGTACCAACCATGGCACCGATTCCCAGCAGGACCACATCCCTAAGGGTCAGATGCCGTTTCATCTCAGTCTGAGCGAGACCGACATCCTTTTTACGAAAAATACTCATTTTTATACTCCATTTTTTGCGAAATACCGAACTATTATACCATATTTCTTGGTCTAAATGGACCTTTTTCTGTATTTTTATACTTTTATTGGGGAATGCTATGTTGAAGATGGGGACTTCCAGTGCTTACTTTTTAATTTTCCATACATCTCGATTAAAAGAAGCTTGCTAAAGTAGTCCTTTAGCATTCTTTTTTGTTTCTCAAATCCTTATCTGGAAAGAATTTTCAATTTTTAGAAAAAAACATGAAAATCTTATGAATGCGTTTGATTCTTCTAATGAAAGATGTTAGAATGGGGTCATTAAAAAGGAAAAGGGGAACTTTTATGGAAAATAAAGTTCATTTTAAACTTCATAAAGTGAAAAAACAATGGGTTACCATTGCCGTATTTGGTTTGGCACTTGGTGCCTCATTGATTGGAGTTGGTGTCTCTGCCGACGAACAAGCTGCGAATCAAGTCACCTCAGCAAGCACACCTGAGAGCGTCAGCCAAGATCCTGATTTTGTCGTCACAGAAACAACTGTAGCTACGACAAAAGCTGATCAAGTCGCAACCAATAATGCAGCTGATACAACTGCTACTGTTACAACGGAAAAGCAGCCAGTCCTTAAAGAAGATCAAGCAAGTAGCACTTACAATTTGGCTAGTGGCGAAACGAGAACTGCAACTTCAGAAACAGCTAGCACAGTCACTGAAGTAAACAGTCAAGCACCAGAATCTGTTGAAACTACTGTCGTTTCTGGCGGTCAATTCAAGAGTGATGCTGAAGGCAACTGGTACTACCTTAAAGACGGGAAAAATCTGACAGGTGCCCAAAACGTTGACCATTTCGACCTTTATTTCCACGAGGATGGAAAGCAAGCCAAAGGTGAGATTATCACTGAAAATGGACAATCTTTCTACTATGACAAAGTCAATGGACGTAAGGTAACCAATACCTCTATCAACATCGATGGTCAAGCCTACAATGCTGATGCCCAAGGTCGTTTGACAGCAGTTCTCCCTGAAACGAACAAACGCAACCAGTTTATCGAAGATAATAACCACAACTGGTATTACCTCGGCAAAGATGGGAAACCCGTCACTGGTGCTCAGAACATCGATGGCTTTAACCTCTACTTCCACGAAGATGGTCGACAAGCTAAAAACGAAATCGTTACTATTAATGGTGATAGCTACTATTTCGATAAAGACAATGGACGTCGTGTGACAGGTCGCCGATATCTTGATTATGCAAACCATAAATACTTTGGTTACTACTACTTCGATAAAGATGGCAAGATGGTAAAAGATGACTTTGTTACCGAGAATGGTAATCTTTACTACTTCGACGCTACTGGTAATCAACCTAATTTTGTCTTTGTTTCGGATAAAGCTGGGAATTGGTATTACATGAGTGACTTCAAAGCAACTAAAGGCTTCTCAGCCCCATTTGGTTTCCAAACCGAATTCCTAGATCGTAGCCAAGCTGACTACAAGACAAGTGTTCAAAACCTAAACGGTCAACAGTATTACTTTGATCCTAAGACTGGTATCATGGTAACCAATCGTTATGTTTCTGATGATAAAGGGAATTGGTATTACTTTGGTAAAGATGGTAAAGCGCTTCACGGTTTTCAAACGGTGGACGGCAACCTTCACTACTTCAATAATAATGGACAACAAGTCAAAGGGAACTTCCTTTACTACGATAACGATATCTACTATCTAGATAAAGATAATGGAAATCCAGTAACTAACCAATTCGTTAATAGAGATAACTCTTGGTACTACTTCGGATCTGATGGTAAAGCCGTGTCTGGTTTCCAAACCATTAACGGTCAGAACCTTTATTTCCACGAATATGGTGTCCAAGCCAAGGGACAACTGGTTACCATTGACGGCAAAACCTACTACTTCGATCCAAATACAGGTGACAAGTGGGTTAATCGCTCACTTACCTTAAACGGTACGGTCTATAACTTTGATAGCAATGGTGTGGCGACTCTTAAAACTGCTCAAACCTCAAATCGAAACCAATTTGTTCAAGGTAGCGATCAAGAATGGTACTACTATGATGCTAATGGTAAAAAGGTCACTGGTTTCCAAACCATTAACAAGGACCTCTACTACTTTAACGATAAGGGCCAACAAGTCCGAGGTGCTTTCTTTACCCTAGGTGATAACCAGTATTTCGCTAACAGCGAAACTGGTGCTGTTCTTCGCAATGCCTTTTATCATGATACATCCACTGACCATTACGGTGACTTCTCTGAAACTATCTACTACGCAGGAAGTGATGGTGCCTTCAAGACAGGTTGGTTTGAAGTTGATGGCAACCGTTACTATGGTAGCGACTATTCTGATAATGATGCCTTTAAAGGAAGTCTCTACACAGGAGTCGTCAACTCCCAGCTCTTTAGCCCAGATGGAAAACTCTTGACAAACGGTCTCTATCCTGAATTCAAGCGTACTGGTGAAAATGCTTATGACCTTGAAGGCGTTTATATCACAGATTCCGATGGTAAAATCAAAGAAGGTCCTTATCAATATGATGGTAAGATTATTGGATCTAAATATAGTAACGTCCGCCAATCCCAATGGTCAACTTTTGACGAATGGGACATTCTTAACGGACACCTCTACCATTTCGACTCTACACCAATGACCTTCACAGCACCAAATGGTCAAAAAGTGACCACAAACGTTGCCATTGCAACAACTAACAAGGCCCTTACCTATCGTGGTGTAACCTTTAATTTTGATGCCAAGGGTATTGATGCGACAAAAGAAAAAGCCATCCACTTTGACCAATTGAAGACAGATCCTAGCGGTACAAGTTATCTCTATGAAAATGGCCAAAAAGTCACTGGTTTGAAGACCTTTGATGGCGTCAGTTACTATTTCTATGAAGATGGCCGTCAAGCCAAAGGCACAGAGGTTACAATCAACGGTAAGACATACCAATTTGACCAATTGACTGGTATCATGACACGCAACGCCTTTTCAAAATCATACAACTACGAAGGTTCTCCACGTTTTCCATACTACCCAACACGCTACTATGGCAATGACGGAGCTGCTCTGACAGGTTGGCAAACCATCAACGGCAAGGACTACTACTTCCGAGATAGTGGAAACCTTGAAACAGGACGTTTTGTCATCGGAGACAGAGCCTATAATGCTGATGACAATGGTGTAGTTGCTGACCGCAAGGGTGAACCAGCTTATCGCAATCGTATTGTCTACGATAAAGGTGACAACTATTACTACAATGATAAAGGTGAGAAAGTGACCGGCTTCCAAGAAGTTGATGGTAAGGTCCTCTACTTCGACGCTGAAGGCAAACAAGTCCTAGGACGCTTCGTCACAGTCGATAACCACACCTACTATTTGGACCCTAAAACAGGTGAAAAATACACAAACCGCTCTGTTCTCATCGACGGTAAACTCTATACCTTCGACAAAGACGGACATGTCGTGTCATAATATGGGATGAAACCGAGACGAAAGTCTTGGTTTTTTTGTGGGAGTTAAGGACTATATAAACTAACATTACATATAGGAAACATAAAATAGGCTGAGAAATAACCTCAGCCTATTTTATTTATACAAGAATTATATACTCTAATTACAACTTATTAATGATGGATCAAATCATATATTCCAAATCATAACTAGCATCAGAAAGAATACGTGCCAAAAATTGTTGGGTACGTTTTTCTTTTGGTCTGTAAAAAATGTCTTTTGGACTCCCCTCTTCGATGACATGACCACCATCCATGAAAACGACATGATTAGCTACATCTCGTGCAAACCCCATCTCATGAGTCACAACTACCATTGTTGTTCCTTCATGAGCAAGTTGTTTCATGACATCCAGAACATCCCCAACTAGTTCTGGATCAAGGGCCGATGTTGGTTCATCTAACAAGATAACTTCTGGTTTTACTGCTATTGCTCTAGCTAAACCAATACGTTGTTGTTGTCCTCCTGAAAGTTGTGATGGGTAGTAATCTTTAAAATCCAGAAGACCAACTTTTTTAAGTGCTTCTTCAGCAATCTCTTGTGCTTCACTTTTGGGAACTTTCCTAGCAATCACTAAACCTTCCAAGATATTCTCAATGGCAGTCTTGTTTGCAAATAAATTGTAATGTTGAAATACAAAAGCTGTCTTCTTTCTGATATCTAAAATATCTTTCTTTGATAACTTATCCAAAGAGTAGTCCTTACCTGAAATTGTTAATTGACCTCCATCAGCTTTCTCCAAATGATTAAGGCAACGTAAGAAAGTTGTTTTTCCTGAACCTGATGGTCCCAAGATGACAACCACATCTCCCTGTTTCACTTGTAGATTGACATCAACAAGAACCTGACGATCTCCAAATGTTTTTGATATATGTTTAGCTTCTAGCATAGTGACTCCCTCTATGTAAATTGCAATTTTCTTTCTCCAAAGTTAAAGAGAACTTGAATGATACCACAAATGATTAAATATAAAATGAAGATGACAAAATAAGATTCAAAATATTGATATCCATATGCTGCTTCGACTCGTGCAATTGCGGTAATATCTTTTATCGTCATAACAAAGACAAGTGACGTTCCTTTTACAATATTGATAACTAAGTTACACAAATTTGGAAGCGCAGCCTTAAGTGCCTGTGGAAAAACGATTCTAAGATAGGCTTGTCTTGTTGTTAAACCTATGGCTTGTGCAGCTTCTAGTTGACCTTTATCAACAGTTAGTAATGCTGATCGAATGATTTCTGATAAGCTTCCTGTTGTCATCAAGCTATAGATAATAAAGGCATAGTAAAGCGGATTAACTTTGAAGACATCTATGTGACTCCCAATACCTTTAAAAAACTGATTTAACAAACTAGGGAACAAACTATAAAAGAATAAAATTAAAAGAATTGGAGGTGTTGCACGAATAAACGCAAGATAAACAATTGAAAAAGTCTTAACACCTCGTACCTTATAAATTTGACCCAAAGCGAGAAATAAAGCAGGTAGAAAACTCAATAGAATAGCCACAACCATGATTCCCAGTGTTACCGGAACACCATATAAAGCCTTGATAAAGGTATCTATAATAAAAGTAATATTCATTTTTTACCTCTCTTTTACACTCAATTGTTGCTCTGCTATCCTAGAAATCAACGATAGAATTAATGCTATTCCCCAATAAACAAAGGCAACAGCTGTATAAGTCTCTAAAGAATAATTTCCTAAATGGCGACTAATCAAAAGGTTCCCTTTGCCCATAACATCAATAAAACCAATCGTATAAGCCAAAGCTGCATCACGCATAAGGTTAAGTATAGCTGTTGTAATATTTGGTAAAGCAACCTTAAATGCTTGAGGGGCAATAATTCTTACAAAGGTTTGTTCAGAAGTAAGCCCAATACTAAGCCCGGCTTCTAATTGTCCTTTAGGAATTGCTTGATAAGCCGCTTTAAACACTTCTGATATCATTGCTGAAAATAGGAGAACCATAGTCACAAGAACAAATATCAATTTAGACCAATCATTTATATCTAATCCTAACCACCAATTAAGAAATTCTGGAACTCCGTAAAATACCAAGAATAATAGCACAATAGGTGGGGTACAGCGTAAGATAAAAACATATCCCTTAGCTAAATTCTCTAAAGCTTTATCCTTAGAAAGGCTTGCCCAAGCAATTAATCCTCCTAATAACGACCCAAGTAAAGTCGTTAATAAGATAACCAATAATGTCATCGGTAAGCCCTTTATGATTTCAGGTAATGCTCCAAAAACTTTTGAAATGTCATAATTGACCATAATTTCTCCTAACTAAACTCACTTCAGAAGCTTATCAAAACATCCTACTTTACGACGTTACAATTACTTATTTGTCTACGTATGAGAAGACATCCTCACCAAAGTATTTTTTAGATAACTTTTCAAGTGTACCGTCTTCTTTTAGTTCTTTAATTGCCTTAGTATATTCTTTTGAAAACTCTTCATTCTTACTATCACGATGCAAAAGTGGATATGTTGGAATTCCTTTATAAGGGAACCAAGTCAATTTATCTGCATATTGATGATACGCACCATCTTTATCAGTTACAGCCTTTTCAAAAGATAATTTAATATCAAAGTAAGCATCATAACGATTTTCCAAAACCCATGCATAGGCATCTGAAACTTGGAAAGATTCCGCAGATGTCAACTCGATTGGTTGATCTTTATGCTCATCGTTGTAGTCTTTGATAACATTCCACTGAGCATTTTGTGGTGAAATTGGCACCAATCGACCATTTTGTTTTGCAAAATCAGAGATATTTTTATATTTATCTTTATCATCCTTACGAATGGTAAATCCAATAATACTTGCTCCAATTGGATCTTTAGGAATAATAAACTTTTTAGCACGTTCATCTGTATACCACGCGCCCTTAGTACCAATGTCATATTTACCTGACTCTAAACCAATCAAAAGGTCATCATCACTTGTTCCAGTATATTCAAATTTGTACTGTGGAAGCTTTTTATCAATTTCCTTTAATACAGCTACCTCATAGCCATCAGAATTACCATCCTTATCAACAAAATCATAAGGAACATAGTTTTGAGTATGGGCAACCTTTAATGTTGTTACCTTTCCAGAGTCTGATTTTGCTTTTTTATCTCCTGTTAAGCTACGTCCAATAACTGTAGCCCCAATAAGTGCTACAACAACTGCTCCACCAATAATCCATGTCTTTTTACTCATATTAATCTCTCCTTTTTCTTACAAAATTGCTGCTTCACGTACCCATTCAATACGCTCATGGTTAACATCACTTGGAATCGTGCAATCAGCACCAATGATTAACCCATGGGTTCCAGTATCAGCAATAATCTCCCTAACCTTTTCTTGAATAGCTGTTTTAGTTCCAGTATATAGAAGACCATCTTTTCCATTTTCAAACCCACCAAGAACTGTGCGACCTCCAAAAATGTTACGGCCTTTTGCCAAACTAATTCCTTCAGGACCAACCGCCCAATTAATTACCTGAGCAGAATAATCTTTAAAGAGTTCGATGTTATTACGAGCCCCTTCGTAACCGCAAATATGTAGAATATTGTGACCCTTGACCTCATTAGCTGCATCTAAAACCTTTAATTCACTTGGAGAAATGATTTCCTTATAAGTCTCAGCGCTAACACGATTATCTTGAATACTTTGAACACTTAGGTAAATACCATCAGCACCAGCTTCTTTAATCACTCTCTGACTAAGACTTGCGATGTCTTCTCCAATAACATCTAAAACATGCTTCAAAGCTTCACGGTTCTCCTCAATGTAATCTGCGATAGCGTCATCTCCACCCGAAACCTTTCCAACTAACCATTTAAAATAAGTAACCGGAGCGAAGATATTGTAAATTGCAACGATATCTTCAGGAAAATCAGCAATCAAACTTTTTACAAGTTCAACTTGGGCAGAAATCCAAGGATGATTTGCACCTAAAGGTTCAATTGTTTGCAAATCACTGATTGACTTAAAGTCTTTAAAAGCAGGTTGTGGGTATGCAAAGAAACCATCACTCATCAATTTAACAAAATCGGGTTTGACTTCTTCTATAAATTTTTTATGACCAGCCTTATTTTTATCAATAATTTCTGGATTTTCAAAACCATGTAACCACTCTGCTTCAGTAGTAAAATGATGCCAAAATCCCACCGGGACACGATCAACACTTTCTCCACGAAATGCTTTCAAAACTAACTCTCTTTTTTCTGACATAAGAATCTCCTTTTCTCTTATCCTAATATCAACAGCTAATGAACATACCTAAAATACTTTCAACTCCTATTATCACTAGCTGCTTCAAAACTGAATGACATTATCTTATCAGAGATTATCACATCCGAAAAATAAAGAAATTTTATCCCTAGCCATAAATAAAATTTATGATATAGTAACCCAAATAACGTTAAAACCTATTGTTAACTTCTTTTAAGTACATATCCTTACATAGTATTATTACCGTCAGCTATAAGTAATTCTTAACGCCAATATAAAGAATTACTATCACAAACACCATTTAATCTCTATTCTTCCTGAATAACCACTTCTCTAACTAACTTTGCTATAATAGTCTCAACTAAGCCAAAGGAGTTTTTTATGACAACCTTATACGATTTTACAGTTTCAGATCAAGCTGACCAGCCCGTATCCCTAAATGATTATAAGGGCAAGGTCGTCTTAATCGTCAATACAGCAACAGGTTGTGGTTTGACGCCACAGTATCAAGGTTTGCAGGAACTTTATGACAAATACAAAGACCAGGGTTTCGAGATTCTTGATTTTCCTTGTAATCAATTTATGGGGCAGGCCCCTGGTAGTGCTGAAGAAATCAATACCTTCTGCACCCTCAATTACCATACTACCTTCCCTCGTTTTGCCAAAATCAAGGTCAATGGTAAGGAAGCAGAACCACTTTTTGATTGGCTAAAACAAGAAAAATCTGGACCGCTTGGGGCTAGAATCGAATGGAACTTTGCTAAGTTTTTGATTAACCGTGAAGGTCAAGTCGTCGAACGCTTTTCTTCCAAAACTGAACCACTAAAAATGGAAGATGCTATCAAGGCTCTTCTTAGTAACTAAAAACAAAAAACGAGAGTGAAACTAGAACGACAATCTTTAACTGTCGCTAGTTCTGCTCTCGTTTTCTGCGTTAAGAAAAAAAGTATAGAAAGAAATTTTGCTTTATTTTAGAACAAAGCTGTCAATGCTGTAATTAAACCAAAGATAATACCTGGTGCATTGGCCGCAGCAAGGGGAAGGTCACGTTCTTTTTTAAAGAGACCATAGTAAACCCAAAGGCTACAGTTGACTGCAGCTACCAATGGTTGGATAAAGTTTCCTTTATGACCAGACAAATTGTCCATGATTTGTGGTACGTATGATACATACATCATAACTGACATGAAGGTTGCCACCCAACCAAGGGTTTTCATTTGTTTATCTGACATTCGAGACTCCTCTTTCATAAAATTCTATTTGCCTTATACATCTAGAAATATTTCAAGACATGTTTTAATGCACTAAAATTAAAACAGTGTCTATCTTACGCTTTAACAATAGAGAATGCAAGAATTTCGGGACAATGTTAAGAAGATGTAAACTATCACAAGATTGTGATAGTGCATTTAGTCTCTTATGTAGCGTTTTCATAAGAGAAAAAGACCTCTTTAAGAGGTCTAAAGTCAATGAATCTTCTATTTTTTCTCATTAAAAAACACTGATATTAAGGATTACTGTCATAAATCATTCAGCTAAAAGTACTTCTTTGATGGTTTGCTTTTGGAGTTTTCTGTTGGATAGATAAAACAGGCTTTCATAAACCACAGCAAAGCCAATCAAGGTCCAGAAGCAAACATTCCAATCAAAGCTATGCTCAATCTTTTCAGGAACTGTATCTTTGATTACACCAATCAAGATTTCCATGATGCCATATTGATAAACCGTCCCAAGAACAAATCCTAAATAGGCCCAAAAACGATAGGGAGCGAGAATATGATTTTGGCATTCACGATTGGTGTAGCCAAAAGCCTTCATCAAGGCTAAGGTTTCGCGACTTTCTGAGACGACAATCCCCAATGACAAAAAGAGAATCGAGAAAGAAAGAATTAAGCCAATCATAATCATCATGGTTTGGATGATGTCATCTGTGTAATCTCTTAAGCCAAAGGACAATTGAACCATGGCTGCAAAACACATGGAGCCAAAGACCACAAAGAACAAGATAGATTTTCTCCCCCAAATCAGTGACGAAGACAGCTCTTTTAAGAAGGATTTGTCTTTCTTGAAAGCCCTCTTTCTCCTTTTGACCTTGATCGGACTTGGGGACTTTTTCAATAAGCGAAGAGCCGGCGTTTGTAGTTGTCTTCTAGCATAACCAATCGCGAGAAGCATAAAAAATGCCGTTGGAAGGATCACCAAAGCAAGCAAAAGCTGCCAGTGAAAGTGAATGGTAATTTCTGGCAAAATCCTCTTCTCATTACGAAAGTCGTAAAAATGTCCCATCATAAGAAAAGAAGCAAAATAGCCAAGAAGCGCCCCAGCTCCAAAACTGAGCCCAAAAGCCCAAAATCGTTTAGCCAACTGGCCATTGCTGTAGCCCAAGGCCTTTAAAATCCCTAATTGTTCCTTGTGGTCATCAACAAATTGTTTGATATAAAAACACATGAGAAGGACCGACGTCAAGGACAAGACGACTCCACTGACCATGGCCACCATCCAGGAAAGCGAAACCTGGGCATCATAGTAGGTCTGAATCATGGGATTGGTTTTCGAAATCTCCAACTGCTCGATGTCCAGGTAAAAATTCAAGAAGAGATTGGCCACAAAGACCGCACAAGCCCCAATGATACTGACGACAACTAATTTTCGAATATCTTTTACTGAAAACATAGCTTACCATCCAATCTCATAAGCAGTCTGAGGCTGATCATTGGTCACAACTTCGGTAATCTTACCACTATTGACACGAATGATGGTTCTAGCCATATCCGCAATATTTTGGTTGTGCGTCACCATGATTAAAGTGAAGCCCAGTTTTTCCTTCAGTTTCCAGATATAGTCGAGAATCTTGCGTCCTGTTTCTTCATCGAGGGCTCCCGTAGGCTCATCTAAGAAAAGAATCTCTGGCTTTTTGGCCAAGGCCCGAGCAATGGAGACTCTCTGCTGTTCCCCACCAGACAATTCACTCGGATACTTGTCCAGCTTATCGCCAAGTCCCAAATCCTCGATAATCTGCAAAAAATCATGATTGTTTGCCAGGTCAGCTCCCATCTTTACATTTTGTCTAACCGTTAGATTAGGCAATAGATAATACTGCTGGAAAATAAAGGCAATCTTCTCCCGTCTAAAGGCTGTCAATTGAGCATCCGTGAGTTGTGATAAATCTTGTCCTTGAATAAGGATATGCCCCTCGTCTACCTTTTCTAAGCCTGACAGCACATTTAAGAGAGTTGATTTCCCCGATCCAGAAGGGCCGAGGATAACCACATCATCCTGGTCTTGAATCTGCAAATCAATCCCTTTTAAAACCTTGGTTTGGCCGTAACTTTTGTGCACATTTTCTAGTTGAATCATTTCTTTCCTACCATTTCTTTGATGAGAGATTGACAAACCTCTGTCAGTAATCCAATCACTTCTTCCATGCTGAACTGATAAATACCAGAAGCAACCATCGAGGCCATCCCGTGTGAGTAGATAAATAGATGCTGGTACAAGCGACTAGCCTCCTCTACAGTCAAAGGATAGTCTGCGACAATCGAATCCAGAACCATTTGGTAACTATGATCCTTCATGGGAAGAAAATCTTGAAAACGACGAATCGGATCTTTGCTAGGATTTTGGAAAAGCAATTGAAAGAGTTGGGGCTCTTTTGAGGCGAAAAGGATATAGGCAACCCCGACAGATCGGAAAGGTTTCTCATCTTCTAAGGCCTTGCGAATATACTCCACCACCACCATCTCCGCAGCACCAATAACCTCTGCTTGTAACTCAGCCATATTAGCAAATTGCCCAAAAATGACTCTTGGTGTAGCTCCCAGTTTCTCCGCTAATGCTCTAGCTGTCAAACTAGACATGCCCTGTTCGCGTACCAATTGTAAAGCTGTCCCAATGATAGTCTCTTTACTAAATTTAACCTTGGGTGGCATAAGACTCCTTTCACGCAACGTTCGTTGCGCAACACATGTTGCCTAAAAGATATCATAAAAAGGAAAGGCTTGTCAAGAAAAAACTGAAGACCACAAAACAAAAAACCAGACTACCGATAAGAGTGTAATCTGGTTTGATAACAAGATTCTAAGGCAAATCATTTCCTGCAGCTAGGTAGATTTGGTACCATTCCTTGCGCGTTAGGGTAACTTCTGCTGCTTTCCCTGCTTCAAGGACATGTTGTGGCTTGGTCGTTCCAATGACTGCCTGCATCTTACCTGGATAGCGAAGGACCCAAGCAAGGGCGATAGCTGTCGGAGTGACTTGGTATTTTTTCGCCAAGTCATTGAGGACGTGATTGAGGTCCGCAAACTCTTCATTGCCGACAAAATTTCCCTTGAAATAGCCATGCTGGAGGACAGACCAGGCCTGAATCACCGTATCGTATAAGCGACAATACTCAAAGACACTGCCATCTCTCACGGCTGCTTTTGACCCTTCCATATTGACATGAAAACCAGCTTCAAAGCTAGGCGTAAAGGCGGCACTCAACTGCAACTGGTTGACCTTGAGAGGTTGTTTGACAGCCGTCTTAAGCAATTCCATCATCATAGGATTTTGATTGGATACCCCAAAATGACGGACCTTGCCCGCTTGCTCCAAGTGATCAAAAGCTGCTGCCACTTCTTCCGGCTCCATGAGGACATCCGGTCGGTGAAGGAGGAGACTATCTAAGCGCTCGATCTGCAGACGCTCGAGGATGCTATTGACGGAGTCCAAAATATAGTCCTTAGAAAAATCAAAATAGGTAAAGCCATCTTTGCGAATCCCACACTTGGACTGGATCCACATCTGGTCCCGAAGATCCGGACGGCGCTTGAGAACCCTCCCCAGCAAGACCTCACACTGGCCATCGCCATAGATATCTGCCAGATCAAAGGTGTTAATGCCAATCGACAAGGCTGCCTCCACCAATGCCTCCACCTCATCTTCACTCATCTGACTGATCCGCATCATCCCAAGGACAATGGTTGATAAACGCTCATTTTCAGCAAAATCAATATACTTCATCTCTGCCTCCTTTTCTGTATCTCTATTGTAGTGAAAAGGGTTTCAAAAATCAATTGAGAAATAAAAGCCCCTCAGCTGTAACTGAGAGGTTGTTTGATTAGCGATAGCTGAGAGCACGTTTGATAGTCTTCAATGGTCCGAGGTCATCGGTCTGGAGGATTAAGCTCGCGTAGATTCGAGCGGTGAGAACTGTTCCCACGATGGTAAAGAGCACCGCAATTCCTAAGGAAACCCAAGATTCAAGACTAGTCGCATAACCATTGATGGTACGGAAAGGCATGAAGAAGGTTGAGAAGAAAGGAATGTACGAACCGATCTTCAATAAGAAGACATCACCGGCACTTCCCAAGGTGGTTACCCCAAGGAAGCTAAAGATAACTAACATCATTAGTGGAGAAATCGCTTTCCCTGAATCTTCAGGTCGTGCAACTGTGGAGCCTAAGAAGGCAGAGAGCACCACATACATAAAGATCCCAAGGATAATGAAGAAGACCGTATTGAGGGAGATTGACTCTGCTAGGTGCTGGGTAATTGGAGAGTTTGGAGCGAGAAAATCCTTGACAACAGGGATATCTTCTCTAAAGATCCAAACAGCTACTAAACCAATCACATAGACAAAAATATGAGTAAAGATCACTCCGAAGAGTCCGAGCATGCGTGCGAAGAAATAGTCGGTTGCCTTGATACTAGAGAAGACCACTTCCATGATCTTGGTTCCCTTTTCACTGGCCACTTCTTGGGCTGTGATACTAGAGTAGAAGATCAAAATCATATAAAGCAACATTCCTAGACCACCTGCAACCATGGTCTGCACCATTTTTAAGCCTTCTTTTTTCTCATCAATTTTTTCTTTGAGAGAGACCTGTTGAGACAAGGCTGTGACTTGCTCTTTACTTAGATTGGCACGCGCTAGATTAATCCCTTGTTGAACTTGGCTTAATTTTGCGGCGACAAGGGTTTTCAATTCTGTTTTCATGGCTTGGTCGCCCACATAAGTGGCTTCTAGCTGGCCATCTTTTTCATCGACCGTTAGGTAAGCAGCGGCTTTTTCATCCTTGATGGCTTTTTTAGCTGCACCTTCATCTTTGTAGTCTAAGGTCAAGCCATCGGTTCCTTTGAGGCTTTCTTTGACAGCTGGCACTTCGGTCACCAAGGCCACCTGATTCTTCGCATCTGTAGAAGAATCCGTTAGATAACCGATTCCAACGCCCAACCCTAAAAAGATGAAAGGGCCCAAGACCATGAAGAGAAAACTCCATGATTTCACTTGTCTGATATAGGTTTCTTTCATTACGACAAACATCTGTTTCATACTTCTACTCCTGATTCAAGTTTAAAGATCTCATCAATAGTTGGGGCTTGGTGGTCAAAGGTCGCTAGGTAGTGGCCCTTGGTCAAGCGGTCAAATAATTCTGGACCCGCTGACGCGTCATCCAAGATCAACTTCCAAGTTCCTTGCTTGGTCATGCTGACCTTGGTCACGTGTGGCAGAGCTTCTAGCTCTTCTTTGCTAAAGTCGTTAGAGACAAAGAGGCGAGTCTTGCCATAGCTATTCCGGACCTCTTGGACAGGCCCTGAAAGGACAACCGAACCATCACGGATCATTAGGATATCATCACACAACTCTTCGACGTTGGTCATGACGTGGTCAGAAAAGATAATGGTGGCCCCACGCTCTTTTTCTTCAAAGATGACCTGCTTGAGCACTTCTGTGTTGACCGGATCCAAGCCACTAAAGGGTTCATCTAAAATGATCAATTTAGGCTCATGGATCAAGGTGATGATCAGTTGAACCTTCTGTTGGTTCCCTTTTGAGAGGCTCTTGATTTTATCAGTCAATTTTCCTTTTACTTGGAGTTTTCCCATCCAGGTCGGTAATTTTTCCTTGACCTCGGCAGTGCTCATTCCTTTTAAGGCAGCCAAATAGCGGACCTGCTCAAAAATCGTGAGTTTTGGCATGAGACTACGCTCTTCCGGCAAATAGCCAATTTCTTTGTAAGTTTCTTGCGTAATCGCTTTGCCATCTAGGCGGATCTCACCGCTGTAGTCCAAAAAACGCAGGATGCTGTGGAAAATGGTGGTTTTCCCAGCCCCATTTTTCCCAACCAAACCAAGGATATGCCCTTGTTGAGCTGTCAAATCCACTCCAAAGAGGACCTGCTTATTCCCAAAACTTTTTTCTAAATTTCTAATTTCTAACATGAATGACTCCTTTACTCTTTATAATAACGTTTGGTAATCTTGTATTGTGAAATAAGGATATAAATATAGAGAATGGATACGACCAACAAAGCCAAGAGGATATCCGTCTGGAAGGCAATTCCAATGATTAAGAGAGCAATGAGAAGGCTCGGCAAGATATAATTGCTTAACTTAACCACCACTTCGAAATTTTCCTCGTAGCCAATCTGTTTTTCAGCTTCATCCATCCTACTCATCATAAATTCCCGCACTTCCTTGGCATTGGCATTGCGAGGGATTTCCATACCATAAATCAATTTAAAAGTCTTACGATAGAGTTGGTCAGCCACAACAAACATAGCAAATAGGCTAACAAAAATATAAAACATAGTGTAACTTCCAAAGATATGCATATACGTTCCTGTCATCTTATCATCAAGAGAGTACTGTTGAGTATAAAAGATAATCACAAACATATAAGGTATCAGCAGAATCCCTTTGAAAATCGTAGCCAAGTCGTAACATTTTTTCATCTGACTTTCAAATCTATAAGCCTTCCCATCTTCTGTTTCACTCATCTTGTAATAAGATTTTCGTGACATCAAAAGTAAGGACAATACAATCGCAAAAATGATTAGAAAAAGAATGAAACTCCCTACATACAAGTCCTCTTTATCAAAAAGATTTTGCAATTCAATACTTGTTTTCGATCCAAACATGCCTGTCAAAACTCCGATGACTCCTCCGATCAAACCAGAAACTGTAATGATCCCTACATTTCTCCAAAAACGGTAACGTGGAGATCGTTCTTGTTGTTGCTTTTTCATAATCATTCCTCTTCCTCTACAAGACTAAAAACATTTTCCACAGGCTCTTTAAAAACCTGGGCGATGGTGATGGCAATAATTACAGAAGGGGTATATTCCCCTCGCTCCAAGAGACTGATGGACTGGCGCGAAACCCCTGCTAGCTTAGCTAGCTCGGATTGGTTGAGCCCATCACGCGCCCTCAGCTCTTTCAGTCGATTTTTTAAAATCATGGCTTTCGCCCCCTTATAGTTGAATACCTTGAATATCTTCGATGCGGACTAATTTGGTTTCCCTCTGTTGTTTATGATTCACACGAGTCAGTTTGACCCAATCTTCATCGATATCTATAATTTCATACTCAAATCCAACACCATCTACTGTAACAGTGGCCGTTTGGCCTTTCAATTCTTCTAAAAGTCTAGACATTTCTTTATTTCCTTTCACTTGTTTTTCTAATCGTCTGATACGTCTGTTCAATCCTTTTATCTTCTTTTCTGAGCTTGCATAAAATATAACTATAAAAGGGATAAAAAGAATCCATATGGCTCCCATAAGAATACCTCTCCTTCTTTCGTCTAAAACTATTGTAACGCTTCTTTTTATTTTTGACAAGTATCTTTGTCAAAAATAAAAAGAATATTGTCAAAATCATTGGAAATATGATATAAATAACACAACTTTTCTAACATCTTATAGCA
Source organism: Streptococcus sp. Marseille-Q6379 (assembly GCF_965119505.1). Classification (NCBI taxonomy): domain Bacteria; kingdom Bacillati; phylum Bacillota; class Bacilli; order Lactobacillales; family Streptococcaceae; genus Streptococcus; species Streptococcus sp. Marseille-Q6379. The sequence continues at coordinate 447,556 of NZ_CBCPLV010000002.1, forward strand.
CTTCTCCTTCAAAAAAATGACTTGGAAAAATTGATATGCAAGATGCCGTTACGCAAGCGCCCGAAACCAAATAGTTTCAGATACTCGGAAATTGGGAAAATTGTCTTAGCCCGAGCCTAAAAATTTAAAATCGAGGATTCAAACTTTACTCATAGAACTTCTTAGAAGGCCGCTGACATTTGCTATCACCTAAGGGAAGTTTTAAAATTCAAGCTATAACTTTCCTTGGGTATTACTATTTTTAAGATAAAAAAATAACAAGATTTCTCAACCCTGCTATTTTTTTGTCTTATCATTATGATTTTGTTCAGTCAGTATGTAGCCTACTGCCAAGCTGACTGACTAAATTAAAGTGATTATTTGTCGCCAAAAACTTTGAAACGACCTTCTGTTTGGATGTCTTTATCTCCTGCTGGTGCAACGATTTGACCAAATGGCGCTTGAGCACGGAGTTTCCAGTTAGCTGGAATGTCGTATTTTTCAGCCAATTGAGCATCAACAAGTGGGTTGTAGTGTTGTACGTTCATGCCGATATTCTTCTCAGCTAAAGCCAACCACGTCGCATAAAGGGCGATTCCATGACCCTGCTCTGACCAAATTGGGAAGTTTTCAGCGTAAAGTGGGAATTGCTCTTGAAGGCCTTTCACTACATCTTGATCTTCATAGAAGAGGATTGTTCCCTTAGCTTGGCCAAAACCTGCCAAACGTTCTTTTGTTGCCTCAAAGGCTTCTGCTGGCGTTACTTTTTCAAGCTCTGAATAAGCGATTTCATTCCAGAAAGCATCTGATTCTTCATCTAGCAAGATTACCACACGTGATGTTTGTGAGTTGAAGGCTGTCGGTGTGTTAAGAACAGCCCCTTGAATGGTCTCAATCAATTCTTGGTTAGAGAGCTCAAGGTCTTTTCCTAATGCGTAGATAGAACGGCGTTTTGTTTGTAAGTCTGTAAAGTAGGTCATAGTTATTCCCTCTTTCTTTGTGATGAATGTTAATTGTTAAAATTGTTAAGTTTATTTGTAATAACTTTGATTACAAAAACCATTATAGACCTTTCAAATGTAATGTCAATAGTTACGACTCAAAAATCACTAATTATTAATATTTTCTTCTTACCCGTGTCAAAATACCATCATTATCCTCGAAGATTAACGCATTAGAAGATAACCATTTGACCTCTGCTCCACGATTCTTAGCACGTTCAGCTATGGTAATCAAATCTTCTTTGTCTTCTACTTCAAGGACGTAGTAGGCAAGACCAATCATCCCTTTTTCACGTTTGGCTAAGTTTTTGCCACCCCATTCATTGACAGCCAAGTGGTGATGGTAATCACCTGAAGCAATCCAACTAGCACTTGGAATGGTATACTTATCTGCCAGCTCCAAAACATCCTGATAGAAAGCCGTTGCTAGCTGACTATCTTTGACCGATAAATGAATATGCCCCATGCGAGTAGCCTTAGCTATCACAAAAGGCTCAACCTTGCGTCCCATCTCGTAAATTTCTTGAGCTGATAGTTCTTCTGTTACACCAACGATGCGACCATCCTCACGAATATCCCATTCAGCAACAGGCTTGTCTCTATAGAGCTCAATACCATTGCCTTCAAGGTCTTCCAAATAAAGGGCTTCACTATAACCGTGGTCAGCTGCACCGACAAAAGGATAGTCCAGCTCGGCGATATGTTTGAAAACATCTGCCAAATCCTCGCGAGAAGGTAACAAAATCGCCATATGGTAAAGACCGTAACTGGACTTGACCACTTCCTTTCGATTGGTTTGAATCAAGTGGACCAAGGGCTTGTTTCCAGCTCCCAAGATAACCTCTTTTTCCGTTTGGGAGAGGATTTCAAGTCCTATAACCTGTGTATAAAAGGCTGTCTGGCGTACCAAGTCCTTCACATTGAGTACCGTCTCCGCGAGGTAAATCTTACTATTGTAGTCGTATGTCATATGTTTTTCTCCTTTGTTGTAATTATATGAATTACATTATAATTTTTTCTATTGTCACGTCAATTATTACAACCTGCAAATAAAAAAGAAACCGAATAGCTTTCGATTTCCTAGCGTTTACTGACTAAACAATCAATCACCCACTTCTTTCCAGTTTACCTTGGCATCTTTTAAAATACCAGCCAGTGTTTTCTTTTCAAGCTCTTTTTCCATCGCCATTTGAACGTCTTCTAGGCTTTGGTCCAAGATTCCATGAATATTTCGTCCTACTGGACAGGCTGGGTTAGGATTGTCATGGAAACTAAAGAGTTGACCACTTGGGCCGATGCTATCCACAGCACGATAAACCTGAAGAAGGTTGATTTCTTCTGGGTCCTTGAGCAAGCTAGCTCCACCTGTTCCCCTTTGAACTGAAATTAAGTCTGCTTTCTTTAGTTGCGACAAGGTTTTGCGGATAATAACAGGGTTAACTCCCACACTATCAGCCATAAAGTCACTGGTTAACTTAGTTTCATTTCCCTTATTTTGTGCTATAAGAGTCAAAATATGAACGGCAATGGTAAAGCGACTTGGAATTTGCATATCAGAACCTCTCATTCATCTTTTTCTTTTCAATCAATTATAACAAAACCAACGTTGTAAAACAAGGAGTTACAACAACTTAAAGAGTTAGTCTTACACTAAAAAAATAGAGCCATCGTAGACTCTATTCTTTTGTATTTGATAATAACTAACTAGACTAATAATACATAGTATTCTAGCCTATTGAGGTTCTAGATTGGTCTTTTGCTTCTTACGAACACCTTGTCCTTCGATATGTTGTTTGATTAGTTCCACTACTTCATCATTGGTTGGTAAATCCGAGTGTTGGGCATCTTCACCTGTAACAGTGATTTCAGTATAACTTTTTGCCTGATTCTGATAGATATACTTCCCAGCGGACACGCTACCATCTGGAACCAGCTCGTCCGAATCATAGGTGATGGTTCCCGCTACCGAATAGACATGTAGGGTAGTCGGAATATTCTCCTTAGCAGCTATAAAGTCTGCTAGCATGACCGATTTATTTTTAATATTGGTTTCAGTGAAATTATAGGGTGTTCCGATAGTCATCAAAGAATTTATCTTGACATCGTAGTTGCTAAGATAATTTTCAATAAAAGCCGTATAAATCAAGCCACCATTTGAATGCCCCAACCCTTTAAAATTATTGAAATTGTATTTATTCTGCAAGGCTTCAAATGCCTGATTTATCATCTTGGTTTGTTTCTTGATATTGTTATAGCCATCTTTGTTATTCTCAAATCCAATAACAATGACTGGCTCATTATCCTTATCCTTGATTTTACCCTCAAAGGTAATCCGTCCATTGTTCCAGACCTTGACTTTGAGAAGGCTATGCTTGACACCACGACGGTCTTGATTGAGTTTACGTACTAGGCCGTCGAATCTATTTTCTGTAGCGGAGCTCCCTGGAATCATGATAATGGGAGACAATTTTGAATTATAGAAAGTCTCTATTTCCTTGACATTTTTCCTAGTCCAACTATAGGATGGGACGGCTAGCCCAATGAGAAAGAAAGCAACAAGGATAAAGACCAACTTAGTTTTTTTATTTAGTTTCAATGCTCTCTCCTTCCTCTTTTAGACCGTGTTGGACTTTATTAGACAGACGCACAAATGGAATAAAGATAACAATGTCGACTGCAAAACAGAGCAGACTTACAGCAAGAGCTCGTAAACTACCCCCAGTTCCGATAAAGGCGAAAAGAAGACTTGGTGTACCATCTGGAACTGGATAAACCGCAGCTGGCATAAGATGAATAGCCAAGGCCACCGCAGCAATACCCATATTGATTATAGGTGCCAATAGGAAAGGAAACAGATAAACTAAATTAAGCAAGACTGGTATCCCCACCATAAATGGAGCCCCATTGTTAAAGAGACTAGGAAAGACACTTAGAAGACTCACCTTCTTATCCTTATAACTGGTTGATGCTAAAAGCAGAGCCACCAAGAGGGCTAGCCCTGAGCCAATGCCAGCAACCAAGCCATAACTATGATAAAGATTTGTTAGTGTGTAAAGGTGGGGAAGCCCAGTCGTCGTATGATGGGAAACAGCATAGGTCAAATTTTCCAAGGCAAAACTATCCTCGGCAATTGAATTTAGGGCAAAAGCCTGACTATTTCCAATCCAAGCAGAAAAAGTGTTCAAAAGTCCCATCATAAAGGTTGAGAACAGGTGATTATCAGTTACAGTAAAGGTAGAGGTAACCTGCCTAATCGTCAGAAAAACATTATCTTGCTCTCCAATCACAAAGAGAATGTTAAGTCCAATAGCTAAAATGAGTGACAAAAAAATGGGACGGACGGTCTTTGGTTGATAAATATAGTCCTTGTCCACAATCTGATCATCACTAGCTCTTGAAAAGCGAAAAATCTGGCCAACCAGATAGCCCACAAAGATAGCCAACATAATGTTGATTGAAGCCGGTAAATTGATACGAGTCAAAACACCATCGTTTAGCGGTGACAGCAACAACTCCTGCGATCCTATAATTAAGCTAACCAAAAGGGATGTCACACCAGCTGTACCAGTACTTCTACCATAGTGACCAGCTGTGTATTTTCCTGCAAAGTAGGTTGATAAGGGCCCGGCTAAGCCACCAAGAAAGTTGGAAAGATTAATGAGCACCTGCCCAGTTATCTTAAAGGCCGGTAACCAGTCAGAAACTGAAAACAATTGGTTAATATAACCAAGCTCCGAAAAGACAGATAGCGAAATCACCCGAATAATTCCTGAAAATAGGAAAAAGGGAAAGAGCGAAACCAAGGTTTTCTGCGTAATTTGGACGAAGCCTCGCTCACGAAACCAGAGAAACCTCTGGACCAAATAGTTTGTCATAAAAGACTCCTAGTAAAAGGCAAAATAAACTTTACATTCAACATTTTTCTTCATTATAACACAAAGAGAGAGGCCTTACCTTAATCGTGAGTTAAAGCACACACTATCAGAATTTAGTCACCACCATTTTCATGATTTCTTGAAAAATTTAAGAAATATTTGAGAATTTCTTGATGTTTATTTAATGACTTTATACTACAATAAAGATGAAAAGAAAGCGGTATCAAATAAGCAAAAGGAGGCTTATCATGAAAAAGGTACTTGAGGTCAGACATCTGACTAAACGTTACGGCCAACACCTAGCACTCGACAATGTAAACCTGACCTTAGAAAAGGGTGAGGTCTATGGCCTTATCGGAAGAAACGGGGCAGGGAAGACAACACTGATTAAAGTCATCACTAAACTCATCCGCCCTAGCCAAGGCAGTGTTTCCCTCTTCCACTCTACCTCCAAATCAGAGTGGACTCACGCACTGAAACGTGTTGGTTCTGTGATTGAAACACCAGTTGCCCTGAATCATCTCAATGCACGTCAAAACCTACGTTACTACTGCAAGATTCATCACGTTCCAAATCCTGACAAGGTCATTGATGAAATCCTTGATACAGTTGGACTTGGACACACTGGCAAGAAAAAATTTCGGAGTTTCTCACTGGGTATGAAGCAACGTCTAGGTATCGCTATTGCACTGATTGCAAAACCAGACCTACTTATTTTAGATGAACCGATTAATGGTCTCGACCCAGTTGCTATCAAAGAATTCCGCCAAATGATTAAAAAATTGAGCGAAGAGCAAGGTATGACAGTTCTCATCTCTAGCCATATCTTGTCTGAACTCTATCAAGTTTCAACCCGCTTTGGCATTATTGATCACGGTCACATCATCCGTGAAATCACTAAGGACGAATTCGAACATCTCAGCGAAGACTATATCGTTCTTAAGACAAATCAATTAGCCCTGGCTAGTCGCATTCTCCAAGACCAACTCCATCAACACTTCAAAGTTGTTAACAGCGACAATGAAATTCATATTTTCGATAAATCCCATGTGATTAAAGCAATTGTCAAAGAGCTGGTTAAACAGGAAGTCGATATTGATGAAATTTACTACAAACGCCAAGACTTAGAAAACTACTTCACACAACTGGTTGATTCAGAAAGGAGGTAGAGCCATGTTACACACTATTCACGCCGATTTCTATCGACTCTTCCGATCTAAAGGATTTTGGATTTCTGAAATTATCCTAGCCCTAAACATTATTTCTGGTGTCCTATTGGGAGGTACAGGGCATGTAGGCGTAGAAACTGGGGCAAAACAAGCCGTTCGAAGCGCCTCTTCATGGACTGGTGTCGGATCACTGATTAATTATTCTAGTAGTATCTCTATGACAGTCCTCTTCACTTTGATTGTAGTCTCTATTATATTGGGCGTTGACCTAGCGCAAAAGCTATATAAGAATAATCTCACCTCTGGTATTTCACGGAGCGGATTCTTCTTTGCCAAGGCAACAGTCATTGTAGCGATTACTTTAGGACAACTCCTCTTGTCTTACGGTCTTGCCTTCGTCCTTGGTACACTTTGCCATGGTCTTGGAACTGTACCTGACCACTTTGTTAGAAACTTTGCCTTGACCTTCCTTCTCCAATTCTTGTGTAATTTGGCTTGGGTAAGTCTGACAACTGTTGCCCTCTACCTCACACATTCCATCGTGACAACCTTTGTGACTTACACCCTTGGTTTGGTAGCTTTAACCGTACCAGCAGCAATCTTCCCTAAAGTAGAAATTTTGAAATACTTGTCACTCAACTTTAATTACGCCCTGACCGCAGATAAAACTATCATTCAAAATACTGCGATCGTGGCAGTAGGATTTATCTTAGCATTCACAGCTTTGGGCTTAATTACCTTTGAAAAACAAGATTTGTGAAAACAAAAATAACATCGTGCGAAAGCGATGTTATTTTTCTTATGTGACTTCAAATCCGTTTCGCTTCGAAGGAGCAATACAAATCATATTTTTGATGTAGAAATGTTTATTTACTTTGAAGATATCTATTTTATTTACGAGAGTTGATTTACATTTATAATTGCTTGCAAAGTTTAAAATATAAAAAAGTCACCAACAAAAGTTGACGACAACTAAAAAAGAGGACCAATGTCAGTAAGGGTTCTTTACAGTCCGAAGCTGAAGGTAGCACCGCACCCGTACCAGAAACTGGTACCTTTGAACGCTCTGTTACCAGTCGTCCTACGATATCCTCTCAACATCTTCATTCTATCACTGATTGCAAATAGAATCAAAGATTTTTTGCTAAATCAAATCTGTGGTTGAGTTGTTTTCCGAGCAATACCAATTTCTTTAAAGTCTCTCTTTGGCTAGGAAAAATGACATAACTGTCGCTATCAATGTCTATTCCTGCAACATAGGCATCCTCAGATAACCATTTTTTATCTAGGATATTGCACCATTGAGGAACAATTTCATCCTCATCAAACCATTCATCTGAGAGTTCCAGACCTGCTGCATCAACTAAAGGTTGAAAGGCATATAGAAAATCCTCCAGTTCGACTCTACAGTCTAACTCAACAACCTTTCCAGTCTCTAATAGTTCATCCACAATAGCAATCCAAACGATATCGTGTTCGTTATCATCTTCATCTATACCACGCTCATCAAAACGGTCAAAGTTAGAAATAAGATAACCCTTTGGAGATTCAAGACATTGTTCTAAATTTTCGTGAACGGTTGTATTGTCAGTTAGTAAATGTATAATATCACGATAAATTGATTTTTCTTTATCAGTCATTAGTTTGTCCCCCAAAATATCTTTTATAAAAATTAATACTTTTACAGATTAAATTATATCATACGATCCATGCGATAACATTTTCTATTAAGATAGGGAGCTCTGCATCTGTTCGGAAAATAGATATTTGTTGAATACACATATTAGTTATGAATAATGAATATTAAGTTTATTTTGATTATGATAGCGAAAACTAACTCAATTAAAAGTCACATGACAATTTGAAGGAATTGTAAAACCACTTGGTGATTTTGTTTAGATATAACTACTTCTAATTTTAGTTATTATAATCTCACAGTTAAATAAAACCATTCATTCTCATAGGCCAGATGCAACTCACCCTCTAAGACTTGAACTAAGTGTTCGGTGATATAAAGTCCTAGTCCAGAGGAATCTTCGGTGTCTGACAAGTTTTCAGAATAAAAGCGGGTCGTTAGTTGGTCCAGATGCTGTATCGGCTGTTGTACCATATTACTAACTGACAAATAAATGCCATCTTCCACTTTCTCTAGTGTCAGTCGAGCTTGAGTCTTACCATGTTTTAGAACGTTACTGATAATATTCTGAAATAGGCGGTCAAAAATATCAGGGTCCATTTCACATTGGATTTCAGGGTCTACTTGAATATCTAGTACAATCCCTGTCTCCTGAAACATGTCATAGTAAGGCAAGATAGACTTAACTACAAGTTGAGAAAAGTCCAGATCTTGAAATTGTGGTTGGATGGCACCCTCTGTTAATCGTCGATATTCCAACAAGGCTTCCAAACGCTTTGAAACAGTCAGTAGATTTTTAGAAATCTTCTCCATAGCCATGTCATCTTCACTACTACTGCGAAGACTTTGCTGAGCATAGCCGCTGGCTACTGTCAGTGGCGTTCGGATATCATGGGCAATGTTACTGATAGCCATGTCCATGGTTTTCTTTTCTTGAAGAGCGACAAGATTAGTCTTTTCAACTTGGTTAAAGAGAGACTCAACCTGATTCGTTAGGGTAACTAAAGATTTTGGCTGATTTTTCAGAGTAATCCTTCTATGGCTTTCTTCAACTAGCTTTTCTTCAATCTGCTTTGAGAGAGATTTTATAGCCAAATAGTAACGGGCGAGATAGGTAGTCACTCCCAAAAGGAGTAATGTTAATAGAATGAGTAGACCTTCCATCAGTCGTCTCCTTTAAGTCGCACACCTAAGCCCCAAATCGTTTCGATATACTCCGTACTCCCATCCACTTGGGCTAGTTTCTTTCGTAAATTACTCAACTGTGCATTCAATGTATTATCACCTGATAGATAGGGAGCTCCCCAAACCGTCTCGTAAAGGTCCTCTTTAGTAAAAATTTTCTTTGGATTTTCTAGGAGTGTGTGGAAGATTTGAAACTCTTTCTTACCCAAACGAATGACTTTTCCCTGGCAAGAGACTTCAAAACTGTCTGGATTTATCGTGATATTTTTGACTTGATAAATGTTATCGGTCGTACTACTCGGATGATTGTGTTCACGTAGTTGAACGGAGACACGCGCATAAACTTCTTCAAGATCAAAAGGCTTCACAATATAATCATTTGCACCATCAAGTAAGTACTGACTAATCAAGTGCTTATCACCCAAGGCTGTCAACATAATGACAGGTACCGCGCTTCTTTGCCTGATAAACTTAAGCACCTCTTCGCCACCCTTACCTGGTAACATGATATCTAGGAGAACCAAATCAATCTCTTGACTTTGAAACAAAAGCTCTCCTTCGGTCCCAGAGTAGGCTTGGATAATATCATGTTCTTCAGAAAACAAGTTAAAAAGAATATTCTGGATATCCTCATTGTCCTCAATCTGTAAAATACGTGCCATGTCATAATCCTCCAACGGTGCTACCAATTGTATACGCTCACTTTTTCTTTCATCTTAACAAAAAGCTCATTTAATAACAAGGTGAATCACTATTAATTAAATCAAAAAAGACAAAACAAAAACCATAAGTCTCCACTTCCGAGACCTATGGTCGATTATTTATTAAGCAAAAGTTGCCACATCAGAGGCGTCCAAACGAACAGACTCAAAGCCTTCTTCATTGGCTTTCCCAAGAGCAATGAGCAAAACTGGTACATGACGGTCTTCATCAAGTCCAAAGGCTTTGGCGAGACCTTCTTTTTTATAGCCACCAATGGCATTAGTATCGTAACCATAAGAACGAGCGACCAACATCAACTGCATAGCAGCAAGGCTAGCATCAATGTGGACAATTTCATTCATCATTTCTCGAGGAGCATTTTCATACATTGGTACAATGCTTGACAGTTGTTTTTCTTTGACTTCTTCAGGCATTTTTCCTTGAGCAACAGCCTTACCGTAGATATCTTCAGCTCTTTCTTGGCTCTTCAAATCGGCAAAAATAAGGACCATGGCTGATGATGTTTCATTTTGCACAACATTGTAGCTGACGAAAGGTGTCAATTTTTCCTTGCCCTCTTCGCTCTCAACAACAACAAAACGCCAAGGTTGCATGTTGACTGATGATGGTGCTGTAACAGTCTTATCTAGGATTTCCAACAGTTCTTCTCGCGGAATCTTAACAGATGGATCAAAGTTACGAATGGAACGACGATTATAAACGATATCTGAAAAATCATTGCATACTACAGGCATCTTATGTCTCCTTTTTTTGATTAAATGAAAATAATATAATCAAAATTATAACATAAGACAATTGTTATCAAAAATATTTGCTACAGACGACTAAAGATTAGTTTCCTTGAGCCCTAGCCGTTTCACTTCAGATGAATAGTAAACCATGATGATAATAAGACTGAGTGTGATTACCCAGATTGACTTAAGGTGTACAAAATGCATCAGAACGGCTGAGACGATAGCGCCAACGACAAAGCTCCCTACGATAAAGCTATAATTGACAGCCTGACGACGATATTCTCTCTGATCACCACTTCCCTGAATGGCATAATAGAGGGCCGTTAACATCCTTCGATAATTTCCTGAGGTCATAAATATCACGAAGGGATGATTCTCAATCTGACTGCCAGTAAAAGTCTTCATCATGATACCTGCAGAAAAAGCGATAATCGGGAGCTCAATCAAGGCATTTGAAGGTAGAAAAGGCAGGATAGCTGTCATCACACAAAGTGGAAGAAGACCATAAACTCGCCAATAGGCATTCTTACGCTGGTCTTTAAACCACATACCAAAAAGAAAGCCTAAAGAAAAGAATAAGATTGAAAAGCAACGCAACAAGTTATAGTACATACTACTGTTTCGCCAGTCAGCGACCAAGAGAAGGATATTCCCAGTCTGTGTAGCAACCAAACTATGATAGTACATATGACAAAAGACATCCAAAGCCCCTCCCGAGAAACTCAACAAATTAGCCATCAGACGCGTATTTTGAGGAAGAAGGTTCCGCGATTCCATAGCATAACTTCCCTTCTAATAGTAATTGATATGATAGCCTTATTATAGCAAATTCGGGCACACACAGTAGAAAAAAGCAACCCTCACGAGTTGCTTCTATCCTATTAAAAATTAACGGAATCTGGGATATTATAAGTCTTGATACTAATAGATATCACGTCTATGACCGACTTCGAGGGCAAGTATGATTAGTTCATTGTCCTGAATATTGACAATAACACGATAGGCACCAATACGATAGCGCCATTGTCCAGTGCGATTGGCAACCAAGGCCTTACCCTTGGCTCTTGGATTATCTGTGACACGATTGAGATAAGCCTTAATTTGTTTTCTGACGAAAGGATCCAACTTTTTTAAATTTTTGGCAAATATAGGGGTGGGTACTATCTTATAGGTCATCCCAATTTAGCACCTCCCCACCATTTTCAAGATAGTCTTCATATTCTACCAAAGCCAAATCGGCTACTCTAGCGTCATATTCATCCTCAATGGCTTCTAAAGTTTTGGTACGAATTAATTCTGACAAGGATACCCCTTCAAATTTCGCAATGGCCTGCATGAACTTCTTATCTGCTTCTGAAACCTTCAATGTAATTGTTGTCATATCCTTAACCTCGTTCTCTTTTGTAACACCATTGTATTACCACTCCTCCTTTTTGTCAATTTTGATAATAGGTTCATACTTTTATTCGTAAAACAATAGAAAAAGCAACCCTTACGAGTTGCTTGCAGTCCTATTAAAAGTTAACTGAATCAGGATCATCCTGAGTTTTAATGCCTTGAATCTTATCCAATACTGCCATATCTTCCTCTGACAAATCAAAGTCAAAGATATCCAAGTTGGCTTCGATATTTTTTGCTGTCACTGACTTAGGTAGTGGCAAGAAACCTTTTTGAAGGCTCCAACGTAAGGCAACTTGAGCAACAGATTTTCCGTTACGTTCAGCCACTGCTTCTACGTCTTCATTTCCAAAAATGCTACCAGTACCTAGTGGGCTATAGGCTTCAAGAAGAATATCACGCTCTTGGCAATAGGCAACCAAATCTTCTTGGGCACAACCTGGAGCCAAAAGAATTTGATTGACATGTGGCACAATTTCAGCCGTTTCAAGGAGAGCATCAAGGTGATGCTGCATAAAGTTAGACACACCGATAGCACGCACCTTACCATCTTTGTAGGCTTCTTCCATTGCCTTCCAAGCACCTGCATTGCCAACCTTCCAAGCATCATTCTCTCGAAGAGCCTTTGGATTAGGCCAGTGGATGAGCAAAAGATCCAAATAATCCACACCTAGTCTTTCAAGAGACTCGTCGATAGAGGCCTTAGCCAAATCGTAATCGTGCTTGTCATTCCAGAGTTTAGTCGTTAGGAAAATATCCTCACGCGCCACATCACTATCTACAATCGCCTTACCTACAGAAACCTCGTTACCGTAGATTTGCGCCGTATCAATATGTGTGTAACCCGCCTTAAGTGCGAAACTAACGCTGTTATAAGCTTCTTCCCCTTCCGGAATCTGCCAAGTCCCAAAACCAATTTTAGGAATCGTAACGCCATTTGAAAGTGTATATGTTTCCATCCTGTTCTCCTTTTCAAGTTGTAACAGAATTATCTTAAAGGATATAAGATAAAATTGCAAAGATTTGCTATGACTTGTTTGATAAATAGTTCCTTACTTCTTTTTCCGCTTCTTTTTAAAGACAACACCATTTTCTTTAAGGATTTCCATGCTCACCTTTCCAACTCCTCTAATCGCTGCTACTTCCTCTTCCGTTTTCTTTTTAAAATCTTTAAATTCTATTAAGCTATGTTGACGAAGTATACGCTCCACACTTATTGAAAGTCCTTGGAGGGCTTTGCTTGGTTCTATACTTTTTTCCAATTCTCTAATTAGTTTGTGCAATCCTGGATTTTTCTTTTTCGCAACATGTCTTTGTGGACGTTTTGCACGATATTTTTCGATTAACCAAGTAAAATAATATTCTGACTGGGACAGATCAACGACTTGATTAAAAACCATCAAAAGACTTTGCATACTATTGGCTTCAAATAAGACAGGGTTGACTTTAAGCGTTTCGGCAACTAGACGCTCTTCATCACCTTGTTCAATCATTTTTAAATAATTTTCGAACTCTGGATTTTTTGCATAGAGAAGATCAAAATAGAAATCCGCATCCTCAATATGTCCCGTCATTAGAGAGACCGTCATCATTGGTACTATCATCAAATCTTCTTCGTGATATTCCATTTGCTCACATTCGAAAAAGTTTTTAGCCTTATCATAGTCCTCCAGATTGCAATAGGTAGCCATCAATTCGTAACAGACTCCCATGTGATCTTGAACATCTATCTCTAGAATCTCTTCAAATTCCTTAATAGCAAACCGCTTCATACTGTTGCTTAAATAAAATTTAGCAAGATTATACTTCAAAGACAAATAAGGACGCTCGTCAAGATTAGCCCAGCCCATTTTTGGACCTTGCTCCCACTTGGACCTTTGCTCTTTTTCTAAAGCAATTAAGCCTTTTAGATGTTCAAGTGGACTTTGAAAAGTTAAGAGCATTTGTTTAGCATCAAGATTTTCAGGATCTAGTTTTAAAGCCTCTGTCAAAAATTCCTGACTTCTTGAAGGATCGTCCTCATAATAATGATAAGCCTCTTCAATAAGTTTCCAGGCTCTCTCCTGCTTTGAATCAGGGGAAGTAATCTCATCAAAAAGCCCTTGGTTGTATTGTCTTGCAAAATCTTCAAGAGCCATGTCCACACTGAGATACTCTGTAATATGTTCTTCTAAGAATGCTTCTGCTTTTTCTGTGAAGTCTTCAAAAGATGGTGTCATCAATCTACTCCAATCTATGTTTTATTCTCTAATTGCTATTGTACACGTTTTCATAGAACATTACTATAGTCTCAGTGAAATCAACAACCTCCTAAATTTTTATTGACAAGAATAGTCGCCAATCACAATACAGATAAGAATCCATAGAGTCTTATTTTGGGACATCTAAACTCAAAGTTGTATACTTATATTAGATAGAGTGCCATTGGATGATTAACGTCAAGGCATAATCTTCAAGTTTCATTTAAAGCTACAAAAAATCATTAACGTCTCGGGAGTGGTTTAGTCCCTTTTCTATATCAATAACTTTAACTCACTTTTTCATAATTTTACTTGACCACTCCTATTTTTAAGGGAATTGAAAACTGAGTTATATTTTAAAAGGAAACAGAGATCTGTTTCCTTTTTTCTTACTTCAAACCATGACAAAAGGAAACCCTTTCGAGTTTCCTTTATCAAATATATCGTTGGAGGCAAAGTCCAATAATACTTTAGTTGAGTGGTTCAATCACGAAGCTCAATTGATAGCTATCTGCTGAGCTAACCAAGAATTCGTCATGAACTGGAGCACCCCATGAGTCGTCACCACCGACACCCATTTGAGCAGCAAGAACTTTAATCCATGTAGCATCAGATTGTTGCAATTCATATTGATGACGAGCATTTTCAATTTGTTCAGTACTGTTACGCAAAGCACTGAATTCGAATGCCTTATTAAGTGCGGTGAATTTAAGACCATTATGGTTATCATCAGATACTGTAAATTCACGAGTACCATAGTGATTACCAGATTCTTGTGGCATTAGATATGGAGCAAATGTCTTTTCAACAGATGTTTCATATCGACCAAGATAGGCACCAGGAAGTTTATCAAGGTAGCTTTCTTCTGCACCGTATCCATAATAGCTTAGGTTTGTAAATTGTGAACCGATAGCAAATTCTAGACCAAATTCAGGGAAGTTTGGCAAACCTGCTTTACCATCATAGTTTGCAGTAACAAAGATTCGACCCTTGTAATCAACTTGATAAGTTACCTTAACTTCGACATCAGAAAAGCCAGGCAATTCATGAACATAAGTCACTTTAACAGAGTCATCTTCAATTTGAATTTGAGTATCTGTAACCTTACTATAGTTTCCAGCAACTTTCCAGCCTGCCATTTCGAATGGATATCCAGCACCACGATCGTTGTCAGTGTAAGCACGAGTAAAGTTAAGTTTAGGACCTTTCTCAATGAATTCAACACCGTTATACTTAGCAGATACTAGCGTATTTTGTGCACGTGAAAGCAAGATAGAGAAGTTTTGTCCGTGGATTCCGATGTTGAAGTCGCCTTCAACAACATTCAAAGGAGCCTTAACTGGTGTTTCAGTGCTAATCTTTTCAGCAACATATTGACCACGAACAATTTCATGTCCTTTTGGAGCCCATTCAGTTGCTTCATTCTGAACACAAGCAACTTCATAAATTCGTTCAGCATTTGAAGATCCAACAGCGAATTCTACTGGGAATGTTGCTTCTTCACCTGGTTTAACATCAAAGTGATATTCACTTTCGCTAACTTTTCTACCATCTTCGTAAACTCTAGCTAGGAAAGTATAAGCAGAAAGATCTTCAAAGACATTATCATTCTTGATAGTTACTGATTTTTCATCAACAGCAATCTTAATATTAGAGTAAAGATGTTTAACTGTTTGAAGTTTTGGAGTTAGGGTACGATCTGCGAAGACAATACCATTTCCACAAAATTCGTAGTCAGAAGGTCTATCATGCCAGTCACCACCATATGATAGGAATTCGCTACCATTTGGAAGTGGTTTGTAAATAGCTTGGTCAATGAAGTCCCAAATAAATCCACCTTGGTATTCTGGATATTTCTCTAAATCAGTGTAGAGTTTCAATCCACCACCAGAGTTACCCATTGTGTGCATGTATTCACATGAAATATAAGGTTTTTGAGGATTGTTAGTGAGGTATTCTTCAATATCAGCTGGTTTCGCATACATACGACTTTCGATGTCTGTAATGTAATCAAATTCACGACACCATGTAACACCTTCATAGTGAACTGGACGAGTATTGTCAACACTACGGAAGTAATCAGCCATGTCAGCAATATCTTTACCAGCATATGATTCATTACCACAAGACCAAATGATAACACTAGCATGGTTCTTATCACGTTGGAACATGTTATTGGCACGATCCAAACAAGCAGGCAACCATTCTGGTTCACTAGCTGGGATATTCCATGAAGGTTCGCTTAGACCAAGTTTTTGCCATGTACCGTGTGTTTCAAGGTTGGCTTCATCGATAACATAAAGTCCATATTCATCACACAATTCATACCAACGTGTTTGGTTCGGATAGTGAGAAGTACGAACAGCATTGATGTTATGTTGTTTCATCACTTTGATATCCCAAAGCATATCTTCTTCAGTGATACAACGTCCTGTTCTAGCGTTAAATTCGTGTCTGTTAACCCCTTTAAAGACAATTCTCTTACCATTCAAAAGCATGAGTTTATCTTTAATTTCAAAGTGTCTAAATCCAACCTTAACTGGAACGACTTCAACAACTTGGCCATCATCCAAAACATGAAGGGTCAAATTGTAAAGTTTAGGACTTTCAGCACTCCAAGGTTTGATTTGCAAATCTTCAAGACTTACAGATAGTTCACCGTCAGCATTAACAGATGCATCACCTTCTGTAACGATGCCTTCATAATCTGAAAGAACATATTTAATTTTCTTATCTTCGTAATCACCAACAGTCTTCAAATCAATATCCAATTGACCTGCTTTTGTTTGGTAATCATAATCTCCCTTAACAAAGAGATCTTGAACGTGAACTTTTGGAATAGCGTACAAGTAAACATCTCTGAAAATACCGTAAAGTCTCCAGAAGTCTTGGTCTTCCAACCAGCTTGCTGTAGAGTAACGATAAACAGCTACCGCCAACTTGTTATCACCTTCAACAAGGTAATCACTGATTTCAAATTCACTAGGTGTAAATGAATCTTCACTGTATCCTACGAAGTTACCATTGACCCATACAAAGATGGAAGTGGCAACCCCTTGGAATGAGATAAATACTTTTTTATCTTTTAAAGCATCATTCAAGGTAAAATGTTTAACGTATGATGCAACAGCATTTGATTCTTGAGGAACTTGAGGTGGACGAAGGAATTCTTTACCATCCCAAGGATATTGGGTATTCACATATTGTGGAGAACCAAAACCTTGAAGTTCCAAATGACCTGGTACATTGATGAAATTCAAATCAGTTTCATCAAATTCTGTTTTATAAAAGTCTTTTAAAACTTGATTTGTATTCTGAGCATAGTGAATTTTCCATTTTCCATTAAGAGATTGTCTTAACTTCATCTCCCCTTCAGAAAATTCTGCAAGAGATTCAAAATACTTATGATCTGAGTGAGCGTCAACAGTATTAACGCTAACAATCTTTGGATCGTTTAAGTAAGTTTGAATTTTTTCAGTCGTGTTCATAGATTATTCTCCTTTTTTGAAGGTAATAACTTCAGACAAAGCTTCTACCTTTTCTCCAACTTCTTGTTCAAGATGGAAAGCACTGAATTTTTCTGAATTGGTTACAGTGACAAGTACTGTGTCATCAAGACCGTTTTTCTCAATAATTGGTGACCAGAACTCAAGAAGTTTTTGTCCAACTTCAACACGATCACCTTGTTCTACGTAACTAATGAATCCTTCACCTTTAAGTTTAACTGTTCCGATACCAACGTGGATAAGAACAATGACACCATCTTCACTTTCAATACCAACTGCATGGCGAGTAGGAAGAACTTGACGAATGGTACCACTAATTGGTGCAAAGACAGCTCCATCAGTAGGTTTAATGGCGAAACCTTTACCCATGCTACCTGAAGCAAAGTGTTCATCATTAACACTTGAGAGGTCAACCAAATGGCCAGTTGTAGGGTTTACAAGAGATACGACGTTAGCTTTAACTTCATTTTCAGAAGTTGCTACGCTAAAGCGATGTTCCAATTCTTCAACAATTTCAGCGTGACGTGCTTCAGTCAAAGTGATTTTACGAGCAATAATGAAGGCTCCGATAAGCATTGCTGCTGCTGGGAAACCAAACATGCTAAGCTTAAAGATAGACTGTTGATGTGTTGTAATTGTTGATGCTGAGGCACCTGTTGTCATACCAGCAGCTACGGCAATTGTAGAAACAAGCCAGTTTGACATCGCACCACCAAGTTTATCAACAAGTGGACGAACTGACAAAGTAAGTGATTCATCACGGTGTCCCAATTTCCATTGACCATATTCTACTGAGTCAGAGATAATCATGAGGATAACAAGGAACACAAGAGGTTGTGGAATAAAGAAGAGTTCAGCAGCAGTCAAGATCATTGGAAGTGATGTTCCTGCAATACTAAAGATTCCGATACCACCGAGCATTACTGCAATACATCCATAGAACAAACGTTTACGGTTGAATTTACCAGCTAGGCTAGGGAAGAGTGAAACTGAAACCAAACCAACAACTGTATTCAATCCGTAAAGGATTGAGTATTTCCCTGGATCACCAAGGATAAATGTGAAGTAAAAAAGTTGAAGAGCATTAAGTGTATTAATACCAAGACCATAGAACCAATATCCGAGAGACAACCACATCAATTGGTCGTTTTTACCAAGAACTTTAAAGACTTGTTTAAGGCTAGTTTTTTCTTTGTTATCACGAAGTTTTGACTCAACTTCACGTGTACCAATACCAACAGCAATTGATGTAATCACACCAATGAGAGCAACGATAAATGCAAACCAGAACCATCCAGATTTATCTCCAGAGCCACTACTGTTCGTCATAGAGAAGAACAAAACGATTGGCATGATGGCAACACCTACAATATTGGCACCAATCGTAGAACCAATACGGGCAAAAGTTGCCATTTTTTCACGTTCATGACTGTCAAGAGACAAGGCAGGAATCATTGACCAGAAACCGATATCTTTAATTGAGTAGAAGACATCCATTACAAGGTAGATAATTCCGAAAAGTACAAGGTACAAGAAAGGATTTGTTTTATTCAAACCACCTAAATCGGTGAAGAGAAGCAACAAGGCGATAGAACTGATGATACCACCACCAACTACCCATGGTTTGAATTTACCATACTTAGTATGAGTGTTATCAATCATGTTACCGATCAATGGATCGATAAATACTTCCAAGATACGCAAAATAGCGATAATGTTAGTAATTAATAGTACGTAGTGACTATTTTGCTTTGGATCACCTGTGTTAAACAAGTGAGTTGTCACAAACATGATAAAGTATGTTGACAACGTTGCATAGAAGACGTCGTTACCAAAAGCACCAGCTGAATAGGATAGACGAGACTTCATTTGACCTTTAGATTTTCCCATTACGAAAACCTCCTGTTAGTTGTTTTTTGAATACGCTTACATTATATAAGTATTAGTTTAAACCGTCAATAGTTTTAGTTATTTTTTACTAAACTTTTACTAAAACATGATTATTTTGATGAATTAAAATATTGGAAACCGATTTCATAGCTTACACTATGACCCTCCTCCAAAATGATATCTCCAAAATATGTATGATTAACGGCATCTGGGAGTGTTTGAGCTTCCATAGCTATAGCTTCTCGTCCTTTTGCAATTGTTCCTCGATCTCTCGCAAAGTAAATATTATCCTCTATAATATCCATAGTATAAATAACTAAACCATTTCTGTTAGAGAAGATTTCAATACCATCTCCGCTTTCTTTGTCATGCAAAATAGCTACTTCTTTCACATGATCACAAGTTTCCCCTCCAACTACAAAGGCATCATCAAAACCATTATTTGCTTCAATTCGAGGTAGCAAGTCAGTTGTCTTTCTGAAATCATAATTCGTTCCATCTACATTAATTTTTTGTCCTGTTGGAATTAACTCAGAATCCAACTCTAAACGATAGTCTGAATAGATTTGTAACTCATGACTTGATAAATCCTGTTTGTCGCTAAGATTAAAGTAAACATGGTTTGTCGGATTAAAGACTGTTGACTCTGTAACATCGAAGGCTTCAAAGAGTATTGTTAAGCGGTTATTATTGTTAAGTCTATAACTAATAGAGACTGTAACATCACCAGGAAAGCCATCTACACTTGAATAAAGTCTTCTAATAAATTTTGTCTCAACATATTCATCATTCAGGTTTGTGACATAGTTCCAATTTTGAACCTGCATTCCTTTTGGACCGCCATGTAAACAGTTTTCTCCCTCATTCTTAGGAAGGCTATAAAGAACCATATTATGAGTATACGAAGCTTTCCCAATTCTTCCAGCAACCCTACCAATAGACTGGCAGGCACATAAATTATTCTTATAGTAATCCTCGTAAGCACTGAAACCAAGTACTATATTTTTAAGAGCACCAGTTTCTGTTGGAACCAAAAACTCCTGAAGTGTAGCACCTGTTGTGAGTGTGGAAATGACAACACCATTATTATTTTCCATTGAAATTTTACTGACATCGCCTGAATCAACTTTTCCAATAATTTCGCAGTTTATTTTCATACTATTTCCTCAAAAAACAAAGAGTACAATAATTATATATACTCTTTGACCCTTTTTTTATTATCCTCGATCATCGTACCCTTTTGGATGGCTAGAATGCCATGCCCAAGCACTTGCGATGATTTTTTCGATGTTATCAAATTGTGGTTTCCATCCAAGAACTGTACGTGCTTTTTCAGATGAAGCAATCAATGTATCAGGATCACCAGGACGACGATCAGCTTTCTCAGCTGGGATTTCTTTACCAGTTACCTTACGAGCGGCTTCAAGAATTTGAAGGTTTGAGAATCCCGTTGATGAACCTAAGTTAAAGGCTGTAGATTCATTACCTTTACGAAGATATTCAACAGCAAGGAGGTGAGCATCAGCCAAGTCAAATGGGTGAACATAGTCACGAACATTTGTACCATCAGGAGTGTTGTAGTCATCACCAAAAATCATGATTTTTTCACGAACACCTTGAGCTACTTGAAGGATAATTGGGAGAAGGTGAGTTTCTGGACCATGGTCTTCACCGATAGATCCATCAGGTTTTGCACCAGCAACGTTGAAGTAACGAAGTGGCACATATTTAATACCATAAGCTTTATCAGACCACTTCATGATAGTTTCCATCATCAACTTACTTTCACCATATGGGTTGATAGGATTTTGTGGTGTTGTTTCAAGAATTGGAATTTCTTCTGGGATACCGTAAGTTGCTGCTGTTGATGAGAAGACAATGTATTTAACACCGCATTCGTTCATAACTTCAAGCAATTTAACCATTCCAGCTGTATTGTTATCAAAATATTTGAGTGGTTTTTCCATTGATTCACCAACCAATGAATAGGCCGCAAAGTGAATAACGGCATCAACATCAGGATTTTCTTTGAAGACCTTTCTCATAAAATCTTGATCAGAGAGATCGCCTTGGTAGAAAATAGCATCTGGATGTACGGCAGCACGGTGACCGGTTACCAAACTATCTACTACTACTACTTTTTCTTGACCTTTTTCAACTAAGCGATCAACCATGTGAGAACCGATATAACCAGCTCCACCTAATACTAAAATTGCCATTTCTTATCTCCTTTCTTCAGAAAAAACAATTAATCAGCTAAATTTACAAAATCTACAAATGCTTTAAACTGATCTAAGCCTTCACTATTAGTCTTATAAACACCAGCATCTTCCAACACACGAGCGAAAATATCAGCAACTGATTGGCGAACAACTTTCTTCGCATCATCAGCTGTCACATTTGGATTTTCAGCCTTAAGTTTATCCGCCCATTCTTGGTGCATTGGAGCAACTTGGTTACCTTGACCTAATAGATAATCTTCAACATCTTTAAGTTCTGTTTTCAAACGAGGAGGAAGAATGGCCAATCCCATAACTTCAATCAAACCAATGTTTTCTTTTTTAATATGTTGAACATCTTTATGTGGGTGGTAGATACCGTCTGGATGTTCTTCAGAAGTTTGATTGTCACGAAGAACCAAATCTAATTCAAATTTACCGTCTTTTCTACGAGCAATTGGGGTAATGGTGTGGTGAGGTTGTCCATCAGACTCAGCCAAGACACCAGCTTTTTCGTCTGAATAACCACGCCAACAATTTAAAATTTTGGTTGCAAGAGCAATAAGTCTTTCCTTGTCTTCACTTCTAAGACGAAGAACAGACATAGGCCAATTAACGATACCAGTCTCAACATCAGAGTATCCATCAAAGCTAACTTTTTCTTTAATGCCTGCTACTTCCATTGGGAAAGTGTGGCGACCACCTTGATAGTGTTCGTGTGTAAGAATTGAACCACCTACAATTGGAAGATCGGCATTTGAACCTGCGAAGTAACCAGGAAATGCTTCAACAATTGATAGGAGACGACCAAACGTCAATGGACTGATGTGCATTGGTTCGTGCTTACCATAAAAGAAGATAGAATGTTCATTAAAGTAAGCATATGGTGAATATTGGAAGCCCCAGTCATTTCCTTCCATTTGGAAACGAATAACACGGTGATTACTACGTGCTGGGTGATTGATGCGACCTAGATAACCTTCATTTTCCATACAAAGTTGGCATTTTGGATAATCAGAAGCTACCGCATTTTTAGCTGCAGCGATGGCTTTTGGATCTTTTTCAGGTTTTGAAAGGTTAATCGTAATTTCCAAGTCACCGTATTTAGTAGGTGCTTTATAAGCAATGTTTTGTGCAATAGCTTTAACTTTTACATAATCATTTCGTTTACTTTGTGCATAAAAGTCAGCAATTGCTTGCTCTGGGTTTGATTTATAGGTATCCCAGAAGTTACGATTGACAGCACTAGGGCTTGGTGTAATCAAGTCCATGAGTTGAGCACCGATGATATCTTGTTCTTCATTAAGTTCACCTACAGAACCAGCTTTAACACCTGCTTGAAGCAACTGGTCTTTAAGGTCAATCAATTCAGAGCTTTCAGTTTCAACATCAGCAACTCCTTCTCCAACCAAAGCAAAAACTTTGTTTGTCAAATAGATACGGTCCAATTCCTCATAATCACTATTTTCAATAACCAGAGTTACAAAAGTGTTTACTAAATTTTCAGCCATAATCTCTACTTCTTTCTCATTAATCAAGTACTCGTGAACCGCCAGCTACTTCAGCAATATAGAAGCTTGGTGCATAACCAACGACTTCTTCATAACGTTGACCAACTGCTTTTTTGAAATCTTCAACTTTATCTTTGTTTACAAGTGCGATGGCACATCCACCAAATCCCGCTCCTGTCATACGAGCTCCAAGAACACCTTCTTGTTCCCATGCGGTGTGTGCCAAAGTATCAAGTTCAAGACCTGTCACTTCGTAATCATGTTCCAATGACACGTGAGAAGCATTCATAAGGCGTCCAAAGCCTTCCAAATCCCCTGATTCAAGAGCTTTACGGGCTTGAAGTGTACGTTGATTTTCAAGAACTGCATGGCGTGCACGTTTGATACGATTTTCATCTTTAATCAAGTAGCTGTATGCATCAAATGTCCAGAGGTCCAATTCACCAAGTGTTTGGATATCAAGTTTTTCTTGGAGTTCAGATACTGCTGTTTCACATTCAGCACGACGTTCATTGTATTTAGAATCAGCCAATTCACGACGTTTGTTAGTGTTCATGATAACAACAACATTGTCTTTAAGGTCAAGTGGTACCAAGTCATACTCTAAAGTATTTGTATCCAAGTAAATCGCACGTTGATCAGCTCCCATACCAATAGCGAATTGGTCCATGATACCAGAGTTAACGCCGATAAAGTCATTTTCAGTTTGCTTACCGATTTTAACCAAGTCAAGGCGTTCCAATTTAAGGTCATAAAGTTTTTCAGCAATAACACCAATCAACAATTCCAAAGATGATGATGATGACAAGCCTGATCCATTTGGAATGTTACCATAGATGTAAATATCCATACCTGAATCAATCGTATGACCAGCCTCTTGCAAGAAATGAAGAACACCTTTTGGATAGTTTGTCCAGTTGTGTTCTTTTTCAAAACGAAGATTTTCAAGTGGTACTTCGATGATGCCTTTATCCTCAAAGTTACCTGAGAAGAAACGCAAAACTTTGTCATCACGTTTACGGGCCGCTCCGTAAGTACCTAAGGTAATAGCTGCTGGGAACACATGTCCACCGTTGTAGTCAGTGTGTTCACCAATCAAATTAATACGACCTGGAGAAAAGAAAGTATGTTCTGCTTCTACACCAAAAACTTCTTTAAACTTTTCTCTTAACTGTGATGTCTTCATAGGATGTACCTCGCTTATTCTTTTTTACACTAACAGTGTAACCCCTTTCACAAGGAAAATCAATATTTTTACTGTTTTTTTTAGTAAAAAATAGGTAAAATTTTAGAATTTATGATATACTTTGGATGAAAGGAGAACAATATGGCTACATTAAAAGATATCGCAAAATTGGCTGATGTATCAATCGCAACTGTTTCACGTGTTCTCAACCAAGATGAAAACCTCTCCGTTACTGAAGAAACCAGGCACCGTATTTTAACTGCGGCAGATGAAATCGGATATACCAAACATCAGAAAATCGGAAACTTGAAAAAAGAAAAACATCAAGTGGCAATTATCCAATGGGTAAGTGAGGAAGATGAGTTAGACGATCTCTACTACTACAACATTCGGCTTGGAATTGAAACAAGAGCCCATGAGCTAGACTACGAGATGCTTCGTTATTTCAATGACATTCCTTTTAGTCTCGCTGAAGAAGTCATAGGTATACTTTGTATCGGAAAGTTTAGTCGTGAACAGATTACTGAATTGGAATCATTGGGTAAATCACTGGTCTTTGTAGATAGTGATACCCTACTTCAGGGACATCCTTGTGTGACAACTGACTTTGAAAATGCTGTTCAAACGGCACTAAGTTATCTCACTGAGCAAGGGTGTAAGAGCATCGGTCTTTTAACAGGGCAAGAAAAAACAACGGATTCAACTGAAATCGTTCCGGAGCCTCGTTTACGTTCTTATCGTAACTACTGTATTGAAAAGAGCATCTATGACCCTCTTTTGATTCTTTCAGGTAATTTTACAGTTCGATCTGGCTATGACCTTTTAGCCTCTAAAATAGCAAGTGGTACACCCCTACCAGATGCCTACTTTGCAGCTAGTGATAGTCTGGCTATCGGTGCTCTTAGAGCCCTTCAGGAAAATGGCATTAATGTCCCAGAAGATATCCAGATTATCTCCTTTAATGACACCAGTCTAGCCAAACAAGTTTATCCGCCACTTTCTAGTATTACTGTTTATACCGAAGAAATGGGACGAACTGCCATGGATGTCCTCAATAAACAAGTCTTGGCTCCAAGAGAAATCCCGACACTTACTATGTTGGGCACTAAACTGACTCTGAGAGAAAGTACGAAATAACAATCATTTAATAGACAAAAGGTGGTCGCCAACAGTTAGTTGGCAACCACTTTTCTTTTTATTTCATCTTCACACAAATAGCATCCCAGGCTTGGAGTTTGCCTTGGTCTGTAATTGGCTCTAATTCGGTATTTGCAATGACAACTTCTGCTCCTTCGAAATCATAACAGAAGTCTTGTTCTTGGTCTGATAGGTTGACTACAACCAGATAACTGCTATCTTTGGTTTTCCGAATATAAGCAAACACTTTGTCAGTTGTCTCCAAGAGTTCAAAGTCAGCATCTACCAACCAATCTTGAGTCTTACGAAGCTCTACGAGCTTCTGATATGTATAGAAAATTGATTCTGGATTGGCAAGGGCTGATTCAACATTTATGTCCTTATAGTTTGGATTAACAGGTAACCAAGTCTTATCCGATATGCTAAATCCAGCATTTTTAGACGTATCCCATTGCATTGGTGTTCGAGCATTGTCACGACCCACCTGACGGATTTGGTCCATGATAACTTCTATCGATGCCCCTTTTTCGAGAGCTTCTTTGGCATAGTTGAGAGATTCAATGTCATTCAATTCTTCCAAAGTTCTAAAAGTATAATTGGTCATGCCGATTTCTTCACCTTGATAAATGTAAGGTGTTCCTCTCATCAGATGAAGGAGGATAGCCAAGGCCTTGGCTGACTTCTCACGATAGACTCCAGTATCTCCCCACATTGAGAGAATACGAGGCAGATCATGATTATTCCAAAAAAGTGAGTTCCACCCTTGTCCCAACTCTAACTCGGTTTGCCATTTATTAAAAATAGTCTTAAGTGCTGAAACATCCAACTCCTTCTCATACTCCCATTTAGGACTATCTGGCTTATGCTGAAGTCCAATATGTTCAAACTGGAAAACCATGGAAAGTTCTTGATTATCTGGGTTTGAATACTGTTTAGCAATTTCAGGTGTTGCTCCCCAGGTTTCACCAACGGTTAGAAGGTCGTGCTTTCCAAAGCTTGCCTGGTTCATCTCCTTGATGTAATCGTGAAGTTTTGGACCGTTTGTATCAATCAGTTGATCTGGGATCTTACCAATCATATCAATCACATCCATGCGAAAACCACCGATTCCCTTATCAATCCAGAAATTCATCATGTCATAAACTTTCTGGCGCAACTGTGGATTTTCCCAATTGAGGTCTGGCTGTTTCTTACTAAAGAAATGCAGATAATATTGACCTGAGGTCTCATCATATTCCCAAGCAGATCCACTAAAGACAGATACTAACTCATTAGGTTCGTCTCGCCAGATGTAGAAATCACGTTCAGGACTTTCTGGATTGTCACGCGCTTCGATGAACCATGCATGCTCATCAGACGTATGGTTAACCACCAAGTCCATAACAATTTGAATATCACGCTTCTTGGCTTCCGCCAAAAGCTCATCCATGTCACTCATATCCCCAAAAATATCCGCAATAGCCTCATAGTTAGCAATATCATAACCATTGTCGTCCATTGGGCTATCATAAACAGGAGAAAGCCAAAGAGCTGTAATTCCGAGTTTTTGAAGATAATCTAGTTTACTTGTAATCCCCTTGAGGTCACCGATTCCATCACCGTTGGAATCCATGAACGACTTGGGGTAAATTTGATAAATCGTAGCTTTATGCCACCAATGTTTTTGCATATTTGTCTCCCTTTTGAAAATCATTCTTTAGTTGTTTTGACTGCTTACTAGCCAGATTAACTTTCTTGAGTTAAGGTAAGCATTTTTCATTACTAGTTATATTTTACGCTTCTTATCTATTTGTGCAAGCGTTTTCGTTTTTTATTTTGAAAAAGTTCTCCTGGAGATAGGGGAGAACTTTCATATATCTGTTATCAATCATCGATAACAAGGATAACATAATTAAATTGTGAAGACTTTTTCCTGACCATCTTCCGTGTAAGCCACACGTCCAGTTTTAGCTTTCAAATCAATGGTTAAACTTGCACGTTCAGCACCATTTTCCCAAGAGAGGACCAATTCGGTCGGACTTGGAGCTTGAGCAGTGAAATCACCTTCGAAGGCTGGGTGTTGATTTCGGAAGCGGATAAGGTTAACTAAACGTTTAACCACTTCAGTTTCTGCCGCTGCCGCGATTTCTTTTTCATCAAAATTATGACGGTTGATTTCACGACCATCACCTCGTGCTTCGACTGCTTCAATATCGTTCTTACCTGCAAGTAAACCAACGTAGTAAATTTGTGGAATACCTGGTGTGAAGACTTGTAGAGCTCGTGCAGCGAGATAAGTATCATCATCTTCATCAAAGAGAGAATAAATCGTTGAGCGAATTTGATGGACATCAAAGCCATCTTCATCCTTATGCTCATCCGATACGATAAGACTGAGGTTAGCACCACGATCCAATGCCAAGTCAACCAACTTACGGGCCTCTTTACTATCGATAAGTCCATCTAAGTCTGGTTTAACCGGAAGGCCATCATGGCAATCAAGCATCGTAAATTGACCATGTGGACGTGTTTGGAGATAATCAACAAGGAACTTAGATTCTTCATTACTAAGAGCCTCAAAAATACGGTACGGCAAGATAAAGTCATAAATCCAGCAACCATGCTCTGCCAATTTGTATTGAATAGAATAATGGGCGTGCACCTCTGGCAAGAGAGCAATATCGTAAGATTTCGCCACACCAAGAATCCAGTCAAGGAAATCATAGATATCAGGCTCTACAAAGAAACATGATGTTCCAAGTTTTTTCAAAACATAGCCGACAGCATCTAGTCGAATAATCTTAACGCCATTGTCATGGAAATGTTTGAAAATATCGACAAACAGTTGTTTTACTTGCTCTGAGTGTACATCCAAGTCAATTTGTTCAGATGGGGTTGTTTTACCAAAAGTTGTCCAAACTTTTTCTACTTCACCAGTTTTTTCAATAATGAACTCTGAATACGGTACTTTGCGACGCAAGAACATTTGATCGATATCAGATTGAACTGGCACACCATCTTCCCAGATTTTTTCAAGCGTCAAGAAATAATCAGCATATTGTGAATCACGGCCATTCTTCAAGAAATCTTGGAAATATGGAGATTTTTGAGAAATGTGGTTAACCATAATATCAAGAAGAATATCGTAATCCTCTGCTAGATTTCTCACATCCTCCCAGTCACCAAACTGAGGATCGATTTCAAAATAGGTTAATGGTGCGAAACCACGGTCCCCTGAAGAAGGGTAGGGGGGCAGAATGTGGATTCCACCTTCAAAAAGGTTAGGGAAGTAAGTATCTAGATTTGATAGGATTTAAAATTACAAAAAAGGCCTATTCTCCTAAAAAACACTATTCTGGCATAAAATTAAATACAAATAGACCTTTCAAATATAGAAAAATGCAGTTACCACTTCATCGTGATAACTGCATTTTATTCTTTCTATTTCACCTTCACACAAAGGGCATCCCAGGCTTGGAGTTTGCCTTGGTCAGCGATTGGTTTCAGTTCGGTATTTGCGATGGCGACTTCTGCGACTTCAAAATCATAATCAAAGTCTTGTTCTTTGTCTGATAGATTAACTGCAATTAGATAGCTGCTATCCTGAGTCTTACGGATATAGGCAAAGACCTTATCGGCAGTTTCCAAGAGTTCAAAGTCAGCATCAATCAACCAATCCTGTGTTTTGCGAAGCTCAACCAGTTTCTGATAAGTATAAAAAATCGAATCTGGATTAGCTAGGGCTGAAGTAACATTGATATCTTTATAGTTAGGGTTAACAGCTAGCCATGTTTTATCTGCTGAACTAAAACCTGCATTTTTAGATCCATCCCACTGCATTGGTGTTCGGGCATTATCACGTCCCACATGGCGAATCTGGTCCATAATCACTTCCAGTGGTGTCCCTTTTTCAAGGGCTTCTTTGGCATTGTTAAGCGATGCAATATCATTAACCTGATCTAGCGTTTGAAAAGGATAATTGGTCATGCCGATTTCTTCGCCCTGATAAATGTAAGGTGTCCCACGCATAAGATGTAGGAGAATAGCCAAGGCCTTGGCTGACTTCTCACGATAGGCACCAGTATCTCCCCACATTGAGAGAACACGAGGTAAGTCGTGGTTGTTCCAGAAAAGTGAGTTCCAGCCCTGTCCCAATTCCAACTCAGTCTGCCATTTGTTGAAAATCGCTTTGAGAGCTGGCACATCAAGTTCCTCTGCGTACTCCCATTGCGAGGCGTCAGGTTTATGTTGAAGGCTAATATGTTCAAACTGGAAGACCATGGAAAGCTCTTTATTGTCAGGATTCGAGTATTGTTTGGCAATCTCAGGTGTCGCTCCCCAAGTCTCACCAACCGTTAAGAAATTAGGATCAGTCAGGCTTGCTTGATGCATTTCCTTGAGGTAGTTGTGGAGCTTTGGACCATTATTGACAATCTCTTGATCTGGAATCTTACCGATGATGTCAATCGCATCCATACGGAAACCACCAATTCCCTTGTCAATCCAGAAGTCCATCATGTCATAAATTTTCTGACGGAGCTGTGGATTTTCCCAATTTAGATCTGGCTGTCTCTTACTAAAGATATGAAGGTAGTATTGGCCTGAAGGTTCATCATATTCCCAAGCTGACCCACTGAAGATTGAGGTTAACTCATTTGGCTCATTACGCCAGATGTAGAAATCACGTTCAGGACTTTCTGGATTTTCACGCGCTTCAATAAACCAAGCATGCTCATCAGACGTATGGTTCACCACCAGATCCATGATAATTCGGATATCACGCTTCTTGGCCTCCGCCAAAAGTTCATCCATGTCATTCATATCCCCAAAAATATCCGCAATAGCCTCATAGTTAGCAATATCATAACCATTGTCGTCCATCGGGCTATCATAAACAGGCGAGAGCCAAAGGGCTGTAATCCCTAGCTTTTGAAGATAGTCTAACTTACTTGTAATCCCCTTGAGGTCACCGATGCCATCACCGTTGGAATCCATGAATGACTTGGGGTAAATTTGATAAATCGTAGCCTTGTGCCACCAGTATTTTTGCATGATTCTACTCCTCGTAGTTATTATTATCGTGAGTCTGATAGTTCTATTTTACGTTTTTCTAGAAGTTATGCAAGCGTTTTCTTTTGCTGTTTAAAACATTTCAATGACCTATACTCCAGACTCCTTAAACTTTTGGTAATATTGAAAAATAATAGAGTTGAAATGTAAGGTTAGCCTTTGCTTATTTTAACAATACAAAAAAAACGATGGTTAATAGCTTAACCATCGCTTTTTACTTTTTGGGCAAGACCATAACAAAGCGCCTCCCCGTAGAACTTTCTTCAAATCTATAGCTAAGTTCCTCATGCTCTAAAAGGTATTTGACCACAAAAAGGCCTAATCCTCCTTCTTTCTTAGACTGAGCTTTAGTTGAAATATTTTCTTTAGATACACTCGTATTTTCAATGACAAAATCAGTTCCTTCATTTTCTAAACCTATTCGAATCACTCCACCCTTATCAGAATGCTTGACTGCATTACTGATGATATTTGAGAGAACCAATTTCAAAATAGGTAAATTCATGAAAATACTAGTTGCCGGAAGATAATTGTCAATTGATAGGGAGCGATTCTCAACCAACACTTGATTTTGAGTGAGTATCCGATTTACCACATCATCTAACTGAATCCACTCCTTATCACCACCTAATTCTTGAACAGAAGATAAAGACAGGATCTCTAGGACAATCTGGTTCATCTCATCGACGATATCGAGGGAGACAGACAGATAGCGGTCCCGATCCTTGTAGCGACCAATTTTATCTCGCATATTTTCTAGGATAATCTTCAAGCTGGCCAGAGGTGTCTTGAGCTCATGCGAGGCCCCTCGTAGGAATTCCACCTTCATCTGCTCCAACTTCAGATTTTCCTGTTTCTGCTGTTCTAGATTGTCAATCACCTCTAGGAGATGATGATAGAGGTCGTTGATCTGTTGCTTAAGGACACCAATCTCATCCTGCGAGTGAATAGGAAGACTGGCTGTTCGATCCAGCCGTTTCATCCGCTTGGTCATCTGCTTGATCTCAAGGATCGGAGCAGAAATCATGCGGGCATAGAGATAGGAGGCAATTAGCGACAGAACAAAGGAAGCAAGGAGACTATAGGGAAGAAAGCCTAGACTGATGTCCCGCGCTTCCTTTTGCGAATCGACGGTCGCTAAGAATTGCAAGGTTAAGTCTTTCCCTTCCTTGGTCTGAATCTTTCGCTCTTCAATCACCAGGGAATTATTCTGGCTGTCAGGGTTCACGAGCAGGTCATCCTTGACCTCTAGGGCATTTTGTTTTTCCTTGCCCTTAATCGAGACCTTGATATCATTGGTCTTGGAATAAAGGTCGATGACCGACTCAATGGTCCCTTCTTCCTGACCCTGGAAACTCTTAGCCAGGGCTTGCGATTTCTTCAAAATCGTCTGGCGCTGGGACTCGATATAGGACGATGGAAAAATAAAGTAAACCGAAGCATGTAGAAGGATGACTAAGCTACTAAAAAGGGCAAAGGTGATCAGAAAGATTTTTGCAAAGATACTCCGTTTGGTCATGGTCTCTCCAATTTGTAACCTACATTGCGTACCGTAACGATACAGTCCAGCTCCAGTTTTTTTCGTAGTTCCTTGATATAGACATCGATCACCCGGTCAAAAGGAATCTCCTCTGTCTCCTTCCAGACGGCATCGAGGATCTGAGAGCGGGTCCGGGCCTTGCCCTCATGCTGGAGCAAGTATTCCAAGATTTCCAACTCCTTAGCGTTCATGGAAATAGCTTGCCCAGCTAGGCTGGCGGTATAACTCTCAAAATCCACCCGTGCCTCTCCATAGGTGAAGACCCGGGAAGGCTGGAGCTTTTTAAAAATAGCTTCGATACGGACCTTCAAGAGGGACAAGGAGAAGGGTTTTTCCAGGTAGCCATCTGCCAACTCCCCAAAGGCTGTCAACTTATAGTCCTCGTCATGGAAGGCCGTCAGCATGAGGACAGGGACTGAGCTGGTCTTCCGGATGGTCTTAAGGACTTCTAAGCCATTGAGAATAGGGAGCTGGATATCCAGCAAGACCAGATCCGGCGCTTCTCTGTGAAAGAGGTCCAAGGCCTCCTGCCCATCGCCTGCTTCAAAGACCTCATAGCCACATTCCATGAGATAGTCACTCATCCCTTCGCGAATCAGGACTTCATCTTCTACGATTAGTATCTTCATACACTTTCCTTTTTATCTATATATAGTCGCTTTCTTTCATTATACCGTTTTTTATAGGTGCAGCAAACTTATCATTCAACATCAACTAAGAGGTCTTTGGGTTTCTTGTGAAGAAGCCAGCGAGAAGAAATTAAGGATACCAAGCTTAAGATAAAGCCACCGACTAGAATGACTACCAAAAGTTGCTTAGGTTGGACTGTCATATGAATCTGAGTCAGAGTCTTACTGAAGCTCTCTGCCTCAGCCCCTCCACCGAGATTTGCAGCTAGAGATTCTTTTGTCATTTGCTTATTGATACCTTCCGTAACATTGGAAAGGACTGTTTTACCAACTTTTTCGGCAAAGAAACTCGCTAAACCATATGATAAAAGAAAGGCTGGTAAGGCAATCATCAGTAATTCCATTAAAAATTGACCCGCAACCTGTGTCTTTTTAAGTCCCAAGGCCAAAAAGATACCAACTTCTCTACGACGAGCATTTAACCATAAAATCAACAGAAGGGTTAGCAATAAACTTGTAAAAATGAGACTTCCAATAAACATACGATTTGCCACACGATACATCCCAAGAATAGATTCCTGTAAAGCAGGGTAGTTTGATGAACTCTTAACAAGATCGTAGAGGGTCCAGTTAATGTCCAATTTTTGAATCTTTGCTATCAAGGAATCAATATTTTGATCACCTTTAGCAAAGAAAGTGGCATCCTCATAAGTGGCAGTTTCTACGGTATTACCATAGAGTTTTGCAGCTGTGTCTAGATCAGTGATGAGGGTGTTTTCATACAACTCCTGAGCATAGGTAACGGCAGCTTGATTTTGACCAGAAAATAAACCTTTGATAGTCACTTCTACTGTTTCATCAGCCCTTTTTTCGTTATCAGCATCATAGAGATTAGATTTAAGCTTTACTTTATCTCCTACATTAAGACCATTCTTTTTAGCTAAACCTTCGTGCATCAAGATTTGATTATGGTCCTTATCGGTTAGATGTTCTCCTTCAACTAGTTTATAAGCACCTGAAACAAATTTATCTTCTTTTGATGAGTCATTGACTCCTGTCAACATCAAGGTAGACTTAAAATTTTTAGCACGTTCTGGCGATTGATTTTGTAGCGTTTGCTCTGTTTCAATAATCTCATAATCTAGTAAATCAGCAATACCATTTATCCGTTTAATAGTCGAAACAATTCCTTTAGTCTCACTAATCTTTTTAATATCTTCTCCCTTAAGATTTCCAGCCCCTCGAGGAGTTCCAGGATTCGTGTTACGATTAATCTGCATTGAAAAACTATTGGTAATTGCCCCTAGACTCTTGGATGCAGCTTCTTGGGTTGCACTTCGCATAGCAAGTCCTAACAAACTAAGAGTACTCATCAAAAGAATAATAGTTAACAGTAATAGTGACTCTGACCATTTTCGTGTAATATATGCAAAAGCGTTTCGAAACATAAGAGCCCTTTCTTTATTTTTTCTTTTCTATGAGTTGTTTCTTATTCAACTCTAAAACCACATCAGATGCCTGAGCAACTTCCTTACTGTGCGTGACAACTATAACACATTTTTGGCGATCTAAGGCCATTCTTTTAAGGATAGCAATAATATCCTTGGCAGTTTCGTCGTCTAGATTTCCTGTCGGTTCATCTGCTAAGATAATCGGAGCCTCTGAAACCAAAGCCCGTGCAATAGCTACGCGTTGTTGTTGCCCACCTGAAAGTTGCAGGACATTTCGATTAATTTGTTTTTCATCTAATCCCAATTCAGAAAGTATCTTCTTATCAGCATTTTTATTAACAAGTCGTACATTTTCTAAAGGTGTAAGATAATCAATGAGATTGTAATTTTGAAAAACAAGCGCAACATGGTGTCTACGATGATAACTAGAGCTTTTTTTCTTAATATTTTCTCCGTTAAACAAGATCTGCCCCTTCTTGGGATAATCAAGACCTGCCAAAAGGGAAAGTAAGGTCGTTTTTCCCGCTCCAGATTGCCCAATAATACTATAAAATTTACCTTTCTCGAAACGATAATTCACCTTAGAGAAGATAGCTTCACTTTTATTTTGATAACTATACGTAACATCTTTGAGTTCTAACATAATGTTCCTTTCTCCTTAACTCATATTAGATAAGATTTCTTTTGGAGTTTTGCGCCAAATGAGACCTGTTGTCACACCGAGCGATAATATTACCAAGACTAGAAGACATAGATAAGATAGCCCTAAAGGTAGTCCCTGAGGAATTTGATCTAATAACTGAAGAACCTGCTGCTGTCCTTGCTGTCCTATAAATTCTTGCAAAAACAGTCGACTTAGTAGTCGTCCAATAGCAAGGGCTGGTAGCAAAGACATAAGGGACACCAACAATATCTCCATAAGAAATTGAGCAAAAATGCGTCCCTTGCTCTTCCCAATTGCTAAAAGAATACCTATCTCATGATTTCTCTCACGCGTCCATAGTGCCATTAAAAACGAGAGGATACCTGCTCCTGTAACAATTAAACTAATCATCATCGTTCTGACTATTTCTTGTAGTGCTTGAGACGATTCCTTCAAGGAGTCAAAAGCCTTTCGGTCCTCGTCCAAACGTAGACGATACCAATCGATATCTAATTGTTCCACTTGTTTAATGACTTGGTCGATTCTATCTGGATTCTTAATACCAAAGGATAATTTTGTCACTAACTTATCAGTCAAATTAAGCAGCTGACTAGAGTCCTCATAATAGAGGAAGACTTGGTTTTCACTTAAATCTGAGGACATTCCAGTAAATGTCTCCTCCTTCTTGCCAGAAAAAATACCAACGATATCAAAGCTCATTTTCTTAGCTCTATTTTCAGTCCCCTGAAAATTAGACAAGGTCAGCTTGTCTCCGACGCTTAGCTTATTTTTTCTAGCAAGCGATTCATGAATCATAATTTGACCTTTAGCAGATAAGTGCTTTCCCTTAAGGAGTTGAAAAGCACCACTCCTAAAATCAACACTTTGCCCCGTTCCCTTAGTGAAAGTGGCTCCCAAGGCTTGATTAGCCTCATTATCAAGGTCATCACGTTTCACCGTTTGTTTTCCTGTAACGACCTTCTTATCGATTAGTCGTACTGGGCTTATATATTCAGGTATCGTTGTCATCACATCAGATAGATGACTAATCTTTTCCCCCTCTTTCCAGGAAAATGCACTGCCTCTTTCTTTACTTACCAGAGCAAAACTTGCCCCACTTGACTTCCTGATTTGTGCTTTCATTCCTCCACCAACTTGCATGAGAGAGAAACAAAAATACAAGCAAGATAATATCAAAAATAAAATGAGAAAAAGGATAAAATTCCGAGTTTTTTTGCGAAAAATATAAGCAGTTGCCTGTTGTAAGAGAACCATCTTCCACCTCCATTTAAGACATTAGCCCTCAGCTATACCAAAGATAAGTGAGGATGCTTTAATTTCTTATTCTAATTATAGACGACAAATGTGAAACCTTTATGAAATTAAATATTCTAATCATGATTGACTTTAAACTCTTTTTCTCCAACAAATCGACTTTCGCTAATAGCATTTACCTCAGGCATTTGATATAATTTTCCTCAGAGGTATTTTTATTTATGAAGAAACAAGCTTTTAGTTCTGAACAGTATTTGAATCTGCAACGCGACCATATTTTGGAGCGTATTAACCAGTTTGACGGGAAACTCTACTTGGAGTTTGGTGGTAAAATGTTGGAGGATTTCCACGCTGCTCGTGTCCTTCCTGGTTATGAGCCTGACAATAAAATCAAGCTCCTTCAAGAGCTCAAAGATCAGGTTGAAGTGGTCATTGCCATCAATGCCAGCAATATCGAGCACTCTAAGGCTCGTGGTGACCTTGGCATTTCTTACGACCAAGAGGTCCTTCGTCTGATTGATAAATTCAACGAGCTCAATATCTATGTGGGTTCTGTTGTTATTACGCAGTATTCAGGTCAACCTGCAGCCGATGCTTTCCGTAACCAATTGGAAAAAAATGGCATCACATCCTACATCCACTACCCAATCAAGGGCTATCCGACGGATATGAACCATATCATTTCTCCTGAAGGTATGGGAAAAAATGACTATATCAAGACTAGCCGTAACCTTATCGTCGTTACTGCTCCTGGTCCTGGTTCTGGTAAATTAGCGACATGTATGTCTAACATGTACCACGACCAAATCAATGGCATCAAATCAGGTTATGCAAAATTTGAAACCTTCCCAGTTTGGAATTTGCCACTTCATCACCCAGTCAACTTGGCCTATGAAGCTGCCACTGCCGACCTTGATGATGTCAATATGATTGACCCATTCCACTTGGAAACTTATGGCAAAACTACGGTAAACTACAACCGTGACATCGAGATTTTCCCAGTCCTCAAACGTATGCTTGAACGCATCCTTGGTGAGTCACCTTACGCTTCACCTACAGATATGGGTGTTAACATGGTTGGTTTTGCCATTACGGATGATGAGGCAGCCAAAGAAGCTTCCAAACAAGAGATCATCCGTCGCTACTATCAAACCGTTCTTGATTTTAAAAATGAACGTGTTCCTGAGACTGCTGTCAAGAAGATTGAGTTGCTCATGAATGATCTTGGTATTACTCCTGAAGATCGCCAAGTGGTTGTTGCAGCACGCGCTAAGGCTGAAGAAACAGGTGGTTCTGCTCTTGCCCTCGAATTGCCAAATGGTCAAATCGTAACTGGTAAGAATTCAGAACTCTTTGGTCCAACTGCAGCTGCTTTGATTAATGCTATCAAGACTTCTGCAGGTATTGATAAGGATACTAAACTTATCGAGCCTGAAGTGGTTAAACCTATCCAAGGTCTGAAAATTAACCATCTGGGTAGCCGTAATCCTCGTCTCCACTCCAACGAAATCCTTATCGCCTTGGCCATTACTGCTGCCAACAATGCGGATGCGGCGCATGCCATGAAGGAACTTGGTAACCTCAAAGGTTCTGAAGCTCACTCAACAATCATTCTTACCGATGAAGACAAAAATGTTCTTCGTAAGCTCGGTATCAATGTGACCTTCGATCCTTACTATCAATACGACAAATTGTACCGTAAGTAATTCATGATTTAAAACAAGAAAGACCTCAGTTTTACCAACTGGGGTCTTTTCGAAATCACTTTAGCTGGAGAAAGAAAAAAGGGAAGCTCTATCGAGTTCCCTTTTTGATAACCCACTCTTTCGTCTCGACCCGTTCCCAATGAAAAGGGAGTGGCCTAGCATTATTATGAAAAAGTGAGTTAAAGGTATCAAACAGAGGGCTAAGCCACTCCCGATTCTAATCAGCCTACGATTTCTAACTTGAGAAAAGGTAAGCTAAAAAGCAAAATTATAGTAGATAGGACAGCAACAAGTGGGAGATAACGACCTCCAACAAGATAAAGTAACAATGGCGCTATCGCTATAAAGCGATTTAGATAATTGCTAGTAACACGGACAATTTGCCCATCCTCCACCGTAATAGTGTTAGACTTGTAACCCAATTTTCCGACACTCAAACGAGCTTTTGACGATGGTAGGGAAACGCTCACGTCTTCCACTCCAGAAACTGTCCCCACAAGACTACTGTCTACGCGAATAGGACTCTTTCTAGCTACCTTGCTCGCTTCTATTGTAATACTAGCCACTAGTCATCTCCTTTTCCTATCTTTTCATTTATAGTATACACCTTTTGAAACGCTTACACAAGGGAAATGACTGTTAAATCAAGATTTCTTGAAAATGTTTTATGTTTTCAAAAGTTCTTAAACCGCTTTGAGGGACTTTGGAAATATTGGTTTTTAAATAGTAAAAAGGGCTCAGTCCTATCTAATACAGAACTGAACCCTTTCCTATAACAATTTGTCTATCCTGTTGGGATAAGTGCCTGAGGGGGATAATATTCCTATACGGGAATGGTGGCACTTTCCCTACAAAAGACCAAATTTACTTAGGCTAATCCATGAACATAAGCATCTACAGCAACGATGGCTTGCGCAATATCAGAAGCTTTCACTTCAAATGGCATTTGATGGATAGTTTCTCCTTCAATAGTCGCTTGTTGACCAACCTTGAGAAGATCTTCATAGCTTGCATTTTCAAGATGCATTTCTTTAAGAGTAGTTGGCATGCCAATTTGTTGATAGAAGCGAATGTATTTATCCAAAACTTCTTTTGGACGATTTTCTAAGAACAATTGCACAAGAGTTCCGTAGGCTACTTTTTCACCATGAGTCAAATGGTGAATATCGCCAGTGAGAGCTGTGAAACCATTATGGATGGCATGAGCAGCAGCCAAACCACCACTTTCAAATCCAATACCACTAAGAAGGGTATTAGCTTCAATAATATTTTCCAGGGCAGGCGTTACCACTTTAGCTTCACAAGCGGCCATGGCTTGTAGACCATCTGCAAAAAGAATCTCTTCACAGCGTTCAGCAATGGCAACCCCTGCTAGAGTTTGGTGTTTACCTAGCATAGTTTTTCCGTTGGCTTGCATAACTGCTCGAGCTTCTACCCAAGTTGCTAAGCCATCTGCAATACCAGATGCTAACAAACGTTTTGGTGCTTGAGAGATCACTTTACTATCCACCAAAACCAACTCTGGGTTCTTAGAATAGAAGATATAGCGCTCAAAGGCACCCTCGTCAGTATAGATAACAGACAAAGCTGAAACTGGAGCATCTGTAGATGCGATAGTTGGGGCAATAACAACTGACGATTGTAGAAGGTCTGCAATAGCTTTAGCACTATCGATAGTCTTACCACCACCGAGTCCAATAACTAAATCACAGTCTTCTTCTTTGGCTAGGCTGACCACACGATTAATTTCATTATCCGATGCTTCTCCATTAAAGAAGACTGGTACAACTGTGAGTCCATTTTGAACAAGGTATTCTTCGAAACGTTTACCTACAATATCATAAACTATTGAGTCACATAGTAAAACAGGATGAGTTCCCAATTCTGAAATGGCTTTTGCATTTTCAAATAAGGCATTTTCACCTTGAATGTAACGTGACGGACTTGCAAAATTTCTCATGTCTTTCTCCTTTGACATAAATGTATTTATATAGAATCGGTTAAATGGACCTATTCCTATCTTATGCAGGGCTAAATCCTTTTAAGAGACTGTCTATCTTTTGTAGTCAGTACATTATACTGGTCTTGTTTATCATCTAATCGCTACTCTTCTTCTGGGTAGACCAAGCCCCAATCTTTGCGGAGTTGAGTCATGAGCTCCATGACATCTCGGCTGTAATTGAGGTAGGTATGATCATCCTCGCCTGCAACAGCTGCTTCCATGTCTAGGACCTCATACTGGAGGGCTTTGGCGGTTTCTCCGGCCTCGATGACTTCTTGTGAGCCATCTTCTGTATAGGTGATGACTGCCTTTTGCCCACGTGGGTACTCGTAAAGTTCGATATAGCCCTTGTCATACGCAATGGTGCCACGTTTAGGTTGTTTAGCATGAAGACTTAGCGTTACCGTCGCCATCTCCCCTTCTGCATTGGTAAGAAGAATGCCCGCTTGCTCATCAACGCCAGTCGGAGCTAATTTGACCTGTGAAACCATCTCTGTCGGTTGTGAGGTCATAAACCAACGCACAAAGGATAGGGCATATACTCCGATATCAAGTAGAGCACCACCAGCCAGATTACGATTGAAAAAGCGGTTGGTCATGTCATATTCTTTATAAGAACCGAAGTTCATCTGGATGACCTTGAGAGGCCCTAGCTTACCACTTTCCACGATTTCAGATAGTTTTCGATAGATAGGCATATGGAAAATGGTCATGGCTTCTGCCAGTTTGACATGATTTTCTTCGGCGAGCTGGATAGCTTCTGCCAATTCCTCACTATTTAAGGTGATAGATTTTTCACAGAGGACGTGTTTACCTGCTGCGAGTGCCTTGCGAAGAAAATTGATATGCGTATTGTGAGGCGTTGAAATGTAGATAATATCCACTTCAGGATCTTTAAACACTTCATCAATCTCTTTATAAACCTTTTCAATGCCGTATTTTTCAGCGAAGGCAACACCCTTATCATAGGTGCGATTAGCAACGGAATAGAGTTTACCGCCAAGTGCTGCAAGGGCTTGCGCTAATTCATTGGCAATAACACCCGTACCAAGACTAGCCCATTTATACTTAATTTGATTTGTCATAGTTTTCCTTTATTCTATTTTTGAATGGTTAATTCATTTATCTGTGATAAGATTTCAACTTCACTCGCTCCTGCCTGAAGCAAGGCTGATGCCGCATAGGCCCCCTCAATGAGAGGTACCTGCTGAATAAGGATTTCCTTGTCTGAAAATTCTTCAACCATCTCCAAATTCATGCGAGCACTGCCCAGATCATAAAAAGCCAAGAGACGTTTAGCAGGTTGACTATCCACTGCTACTTGAACATGGTCAAAACTAGATCCCAGTCCACCATCTTCAAGACCGCCTGTGGCCGTTAAAGGAATATCTGGTGCAACTTCACGAATCAGACTCACCAAACCTTTAGCGATATCAGCAGAGTGGGATACAATCACAATTCCAAGTTCTGGCATGTCCTATTCCTCCGCTTCTAGTAAGGCTTTGAAGAGTAAGCCAGACGAATACGAGCCTGGGTCAATGTGACCTATAGAACGCTCTCCTACATAAGAGGCGCGTCCCTTGGTAGCCGCAACTTCCTTGGTTGAAAGAACAGCTCGGTCAATAAGGTCGTTGGTTAGTTGACCTTGTTTGACAGCTTCAACAACCGGATGCCAAACATCCACCATGGTCTTTTCACCAGCTTGTGCATGACCACGTTTTTTAATCATCTCGAGACCTGCCTCAAGCACTCCTGCCAAATCCTGTCCAGCTTGTTCAGCCTTCATCATGCCCATAAAGGCAGACCCATAGAGCGGACCTGAGGCACCACCAACCTTGCTTATCAAGGCCATTGAGACTGCCTTAAACACTTCTGCTGCACTTTGTGGTTCCGTGCTCTTAATAGCCTCAATGGCTGCCGCCATACCACGCGCCAAGTTAGTACCATGATCACCATCTCCAATAGGACCGTCTAATTCAGACAAGTGGTCTTTTTCTGCTTCAACTTTTTGGTCAAAGTCTTGCATCCATTTTACTGCAACTGTTTTATCCATAATATACCTAATTTCTAGTTCTCACGTCAGACTACCAAGCAATAGTCTTAACTGGACTCTCCAAAGCCTCAAGCCAAGCCTCATCTTCAATCTTCATCAGAGTCAATGAGAGGCCTGCCATATCAATAGATGTCATGTAATTACCTAACTTTTTATATGCCACATCTAGTCCGGCATCTCCAAGAATGCTTGCTACATCATTAGCAAAGACATACTGCTCCATGAGTGGTGTCGCACCCATACCATTGATGAGAAGGGCATAGCGTTCACCTGACTTAGCCTCAAAGGCTTCAAGGAGCTTCCCTGTCAATTCTTCAGCTAACTGTCGAGAAGGTTGCATAGACTCCTTGCGATAGCCTGGTTCACCATGGATACCAATACCGTACTCTATTTCATCCTCTGCTAGGACAAAACCAGGTTTACCAACCTCAGGAACTGTCGCACCACTAAGGGCCAAACCAATGGTGTGGATATTAGGAACAATCTTGTCAGCCAAGTCTTTGATTTCAGCCAGAGACTTACCTTCGCGAGCCGCATGACCTAGGATCTTATGCACGAAAATGGTACCTGCAACCCCACGACGACCTTGAGTATAGAGGCTATTTTCCACAGCAATATCGTCGTCCACAACGACACTGGCAACCTCAATACCTTCCATCTCAGCCAATTCTTGAGCCATCTCAAAATTCATGATGTCCCCAGAATAATTTTTAACAACCATGAAGACACCAGCCCCTTGGTCCGTTTCCTTGATGGCTTCCAAAATTTGATCAGGCGTTGGTGACGTAAATACTGCACCTGCGATGGCTGCTGAAAGCATACCATCACCTACAAAACCAGCGTGAGCTGGCTCATGACCACTTCCGCCACCAGAAATGAGACCAACTTGACCAGCAGCCTGCTCATTTCTTACAATGATGTCAAAGCCGTCAACACGATGCACCAAATCACTGTGAACATAAGCCAAACCATCTAGCATCTCTGTCACAACATTTTCAGGTTTATTGATAATTTTTTTCATGGAATTGTCTCCTTTTCAAAGGTATCATCTATTTGCACTTACATTTGTTCCCTTCTTTAATTGCTTAGACCCCTATAAATAAAGGACTGCAAGGCTTTGTGAGAAAGGTAGCGTAAAAGTATGTAAACGCATACATTTTATGATTTAATTGTAGCATTTGCCTCTACCAATAGCAAGGCAAAAGGCAGGCCCTCCATTTTCCTGCCCCCTATCATTAAGTAGAAGAAAAATCTCATAAAAAGACGCATTTTAGTCGTCAAAACTATTGAAAAACCACCATTCAAGCCTTATAATGGAATGACGAATTAAGCGATAAGGAGGTTCAAATGACCATCGATTTTCCAAGAGAGACAGAAATAGAAACCAAAAATGAAATGGATGCCGTCCTTCAGGCAGGCCGTGTCCTTATGGAGAGCGGTGCCGAGATTTACCGTATCGAAGACACCATGGGGCATATGGCCAAGTCTCTTGGTATCAGAGACTTCTCCACTTACGTGGTCAATCGGGGAGTCATGATTTCTGGACTCAACCGCTCAGGTCTTAAAGAGTCTCGTGTCCTAGCTACCTCAGTCCCGTCTATCCATCTAGGTAAACTAGAGGAAGTAAACCGCCTGTCTCGTGAACTGGCAGAACAGCCAAATCAGCCTGTTTCTAGCATTTTCCAAAAGCTGAAAACCATTGAGCAGAAGACTTTCTATCGTCCTTTAGAGGATATTATAGCCTGTGTCATTGGTGCAGGGAGCTTCTCGCTAGCCCTTGGAAGTAGCTGGATTGATGGAACTGCTGCGGCTATATCGGGAGTTTTTGTAGGGATTGGCATGCAACTCTTTTCCCGTTTTATTCATACCAGTTTCTTGCAGATTATCCTTTCTAGTGCCATTGCCGCTTTATCAGCTAACATTCTCTATTATTTGGGTATCGGGCAACATCGTAGCGTGATTATTCTGGGCACCTTGATGATTTTGATTCCTGGGGCCTACTTTGTAAATGCCATTCGAGAATTCACCCAGAACAACTACTATAGCGGTCTGGCCCTGATGTTGTCAGGGGTCTCCACTTGTCTATCTATCTCTGTCGGTGTTCTTGCCATGATTTCCATCCTCCCCTTTGCGGAACAGTTATCAGGCATGTTCTCAACACCGTCAACCTCATGGCTGGGGGTCTTGATTCAGACCTTCATGGCAGGACTAGGGACAGCAGCCTTCTCCGTGCTTTATCGAGTGCCTAAGAAATACTTCTTAGACCTCGGAACCCTAGGAGCGGGCTCATGGCTCCTCTACCTCTTGATTTGGAATAATACCCATCACGAGGTCCTCGCCATCCTCTTCCCTGCCCTATTAGTCACTATCACCTCACGCTTTTTGGCCCACTACCGTAGATGTCCAGCTACAGTCTTCCTAGCCTCAAGTATGTTCCCACTCATCCCAGGGATGAGCTTCTACCGTGC
Source organism: Streptococcus sp. Marseille-Q6379 (assembly GCF_965119505.1). Classification (NCBI taxonomy): domain Bacteria; kingdom Bacillati; phylum Bacillota; class Bacilli; order Lactobacillales; family Streptococcaceae; genus Streptococcus; species Streptococcus sp. Marseille-Q6379. Next base: position 491,761 of record NZ_CBCPLV010000002.1, read on the forward strand.
TGTCTACTTTCTCTTGATTGGAAATGCAGACCTCGGCCTCAGCTTCCTACGAGCTTGTTTCCTGGCCTCCTTTACCATCGCCATCGCCGTCAGTTTGACACAACAAATCCCTAGCCGCTATTTTGTACTAGGGAAGAAGAAATAGATTGTTAAAAGCCATTGGTTTTATATGCCAGTGGCTTTTTTGGTGGCGTTCTAAAATCAGTGAATAGCATATTATGAATATCAAAAATACCCTACTCAAGGATCTATCCGCTGCTAACTTAAAGCAAATACATCATTAACTCTCTTTAATGAAAGTTTATCATTCATATACTATCAGTTTTGTTTAGAGTAGAGTTGGAAAGAGTTTATACAAAAAATAAAAACGCTTACACAATTCTTTGATTTTATTAAAATGTGATGATAAACTTGATATGTAAGCAATAGAACTATAATACTAACTTAATTTTACTCATGAGTTAACCATATCCTTGCTAACATTGTTCAGTTTAATGAAAGGAGCATTATCATGGAAAAGAAAGTATACTTTAAACTTCACAAAGTAAAAAAGCAATGGGTAACCATTGCAGTAACTGGTCTAGCTCTAGGACTTAGTTTTGCAAGCTTGGGCTATGTGTCCGCAGCTGAACAGACTCACCCCACCTCAGAACCAACTGTTGAAAACAGCATCCAAGAAAACGCAATTGATGTCGTAAGCTCGTCAACTAATGAAGTTATTACTAAACCAGAAGAAAACAAATCTTTCGACGCCCCCAATACAAGAGAAAACATCACTGAAACTACTTCTACTGAATCTGACCTAAGTACCACTGAAGCAACTGTTCCAGAAACAAGTACTTCTGAAATTAACTCTCAACAAGCTCTTCGTTCGGAAGTCTCTACTGTTACTAGCAGTGAAGTCGTAAGCTCTGAAACATCACATTCTGAAACAAATACGGCCCATGAAGTAGAAGAAAGTCCCGTAATATCCGGCGGTCATTACACTAGCGATGATCAGGGCAACTGGTACTATATTAAGGATGGGAAAGCACTTACTGGTATGCAAAATATTGATAATGTGAATGTCTACTTCGATGCCGATGGTAAGCAAGTCAAAGGAGACACCCGTCATGTTAATGGAGCAACATATCACTTTGAGAAAGATAGTGGACGACTTACCCGTAATGCTTTTGCATCTGATAAGAATGGAAATTGGTACTATTTAGGCCACGATGGGAAAGCACTTACTGGTAGCCAAGTTATTGACAATATTCCACTCTACTTTTACCCTAATGGTGTTCAAGCTAAAGATGCCTTTGTCATCCTAGATGGAAATTCCTATTATTTTCAAAAAGATACTGGCCAATTGGTTCGTGACCGTTTTTGGTCGGATGACGACGGCAACTGGTACTATAGTGATAAAGAAGGGAAACTTCTAACAGGCGAACAGACTATAGATGGCTTCGACATGTATTTCTACCCAGACGGTGTTCAGGCCAAGGGTGAAATCGTTACAATAGGTATCGAACCCTATTACTTTGATAAGGATAGTGGTCATAAGGTTATAAATACCGACATCACTATTAATGGAAAAACTTACCACGCAGAAGCTAATGGACTTTTGATTGAAACTGAGCAGAAACTTCCACAACTTCCACTTGTTTCTGGTGGCCATTTCCAAGAGGATTCCTCAGGGAACTGGTATTATTACACCGCAACAGGAGAGAAACTAAGAGGATGGCAAAATGTAGATGGAGTAACTCTTTACTTTGATGAAGAAGGTCGTCAAGCGAAAGATGGCGAAAGAATCATAGACGGCTTCCATTACTATTTTAGTCACTATTCAGGTGCTGTAAAAACCAACTATTGGCATACTTGGTCTATTGAAATCAGAAGATGGGAACCATTTGCAAAAACGTATAACATCTATTATGGTTCTGATGGTCGACGTTACTATGGATGGCATCGAGTTGGCGATCAACTTTATTATTTTGATCATACTGGTCGAGTTGAAAATGCTCTTACTACCTTCAAAGGACAAGACTACCTCTTTGATAATCATGGAAAATTGGTAAAAGATGCCTTTTATATTCAGTCATTACGTGTCTTTGCTGGAACTTTAAATACTAGTTATCGCTCCAATAAATTTGGTCAAGTACTAACCGGAGAACATCATATTAATGGTGATGACTACTATTTTTCAAATTCTGGTTCAGCAGTCACTGCTATTGTCACAAAAGGTGGCAAGGATTATTATTATTTTGAAGGTAAACTTCTGAAAAACTATCTCGGACCTTTACTCGTACGTCAGTATATGGATGATTATACTTACTACCATGGCATCGTAGGTACAGATAAGGATGGGAGGGTACTTACTGGTGTTAGCACTGCAAATAATGGTAAACTCTATTATTTTGAAAATAAAGGAGATATTTACCATGAAAGATATATCCCCCAAATGGTTACAGTTACAACACCTACATGGAAAACGATTGATGGTAAGCTATACCACTTAGAACCTAGCATAAACAGAACTTACAAATCTGGAAGAAGCCGAACCTATACCGTCAGAGAAGAAGTAGACATTATTAACCACGGAGTACGAACAAAGACCGATAAGATTAAACGTATTATTGATGATGATTTTGGTAATCTATACTATCTTGATGAAAACAATGATTTTTACATCGGACATCTACTTCCAGAAAACACAGATTTAACCAAGATTGAAGAAACTGTAATTCAAAGTGACAATAAATTCTATGCTTTCAATAGAACAAGTTCGCTTTCCGAAACTTCCCCTCTTACAGTTTCCAAGACCTTAGTTTACAATAAAAAAGCCTACCTCATTGATGATAAAGGAGTAGCGACCGAAACTAAACTAACAAATCGTTTCGAACACGATGATGCATGGAATTGGTACTACTTTGATAACGAGGGAAAAGCTGTCACCGGACTCCATTCAATAGATAATGTCACTCTATACTTTGATAAAGAGGGCAAACAAGCTAAGGGACGACTTGTCGAAATTGACGGTCAAACACATTATTTCGATAGAGACAGCGGAGCTATGTGGACTAACCGAACACTTGAACTTAATGGTATTCGTTATGTCATTGACCAAAATGGTTATGTAACGATGAACAAACCTGGACAATTTATTCAAGATAAAGATGGTGATTGGGCTTATATTAAAGAAAATGGACAGTTAGCCACTGGACTTCAAATTATTAATCATCAAAAATACTACTTTGATCCAACTGGAAAACAAGCCAAAGGAAAACGACTTCTGCTTGATGGAAAGTACTATTTCTTCGATAACGATACTGGTGCTATGTTCGTAAATAAATTCCATGAAACAGGCGATTACTTTTCTAAAAAATATACTTATTTTGGCGAGGATGGAAGCCAGATATTTGGTTGGGCAACTATTGACGGTAAACGTGTTTATTTTAAAGAAGATGGCTACCAAGTTCGAAATGATACATACAAGATAGGTGGTTTCGATTATTTCTTCAAAAAAGACGGTAGTATGCTTGCTAATGATATTGACGGCAACTACAAATACTATTATGCTGATAAGGACGGTCATCTACAGTTCGGGTGGGTTAATCACAATAATGAAACCTACTATATTAGCCCACCATGGGGAGCTGAAGACCGAACATATCTAAAAACTATCAATGAAAAGACCTATCTTTTGGGCCCTAAAGGACGACTTCTAAGGAATACAGCTACAGACACCTCGACCTCTTGGAATGGTTTCTGTATCTCTGATGAAAATGGAGTTGTAAAAACAGGTGTCATTCGGTTAGAAGATAATAGGCTTTATTATTTCAACCCTGAAATTTATATGACTACTCCTTTTAGTGGCGAATGGGCAGAGTTTGATGGTAAACTTTATCATTTTGAAATGCCGATATCAGTTAGTCCATACTCAAAAGGTTCTCCAATTACCACTAACACTACGCTTGAAAAAGATGGAAAAACCTATATTATTGACGAAAATGGCGTAGCTACAGAGAAAAAGGATTAATATCAAACTAACAACTGTAAGCATTTAAAAATACCTCATTTTTGCCAAAATGTATTCAAAAACACCAGAAATCATTTTTTCTGGTGTTTTCTTTTTGTCTAAAACCTAGTAAGGCTACCGGCAAAATCTCTATCATCAATCTACTTCAAGTCAAAATATTTCTTGACATCTTTAGCATAGCCATACTGTTGATTTAAACGCTCGAGCAAGTTTTTATTATGGCCTGGATAATTGTCATTTCTTCGTAATTCTTGATAAAGCTCGATATAAGGCAACTGTTTGTCTTTGGCTAACTGCAACTCTGCTTCATAAGCATAGGCAATCTTTCGAAATTGGAGATTAGTAACACCATCTTCTTCGACATCGATTATGGCATACTGAGCCCTATGATTTTGCAGGGGTGACCAATCAAAATAGGGCATCCCAATCGTACCAGGATTAAGAATCTGTTGCCCCTTACTACCATAACGAAGCAATTGCTTATGCACATGACCGTAAATCGCCATATCTGTTTGATCATCTAATAACTGATCAAAATGACTGGTATCATTAGCTGGACGTAACTCACCTCCGTAGTTCTTCTCCGGTAAGTGATGCGTCAAAGAAAAACGAATCCCATTGATTTCCTTCTTCAAAACCAGAGGCAGAGAACGTATCCAATCAACATATTCAGTATCCAATTCTTCCATCAAGTACTGGGTAAGTCGCAAGAGCTGAACTTCTTGTGGATTCTCCAGACCATATTCCCCATCTAAAGCCTCCAAAACACAATCATCCCAATTTCCTCGAACGGTAGCTGTTATCGGGATAGAAGACAGAAGCTCAAAGAGTTCATTTCTTCCTGGTCCAGGTAATATAATATCCCCCATTAACCAATATTCTGTTGCACCCAACTCTTGTGCATCCTTAATAACTGCTTCAAGAGCTGTTGTATTCCCATGAATATCTGACAAAATTGCAATACGATGTTTCATCTATACTCCTTTACTGATGGTCTACAAAGTTGAAACTAGTATAAGATTAACTATTCTTCCTCACCATCACCCTCATACAAACATGCCACCAAACGTTCAAAGGGCTCTATATGCTCCCAGTACTCAAAAGGGAGATTTGAGATTTTACTTAAATCATTATCATCAAAATGATACACGAGATGGCGTAGTATTTGATTTTCAATATAATGAATATCTCTCAACTGCTCTAGGCTGATTGTATCCAGTTCTATGATGTAGTGACACAAATCATCAAGTGCCTTTACGTCAAATTTTTTCTCCTCGTGTAGGAAGTAGAGAAAGCTTTGATTCTCACCTCTTTTATTATCTTCTATCAGATTCCTTTTATGCTTCATTCTTGAATCCTTTCCTTAATAGCAACATTATAACACTAGAAAATGATTCCCCAAAGCGACAACATAAAAAGAGAATCTGGAATGTTTCCATTTCAAATTCTCTTCTTCTTGATTTCCAAAATAGCAAGACTTTTTACCACAAACTAATGCGTTTACTTGGTGCTAAGTACATAGCATCCCCTTCTTTGATTTGAGGGTAGGCCTCATAAAACTCAGGAAGGTTTTTAAGTTGTTGGTTAACACGTAACTCATTTGGTGCGTGGACGTCTTGTACCATGGTATATTTATTGTACTGTAGGCTAGCCTTTTGTTTCCAAATATTTGCGTAGTTCTCAAAGTAATCCTTGAGGTTAGGTTTTGTCATATCTGTTTTGAGCACTTGGAGTGTGGATGAAAGACCGCCAGCATCTGCGACATTCTCAGTGACTGTGAGTTTTCCATTTACCTTAGTCCCGTAAATTTCCAAACCATTCCACTGGTCTTCAAAGGCTTTGATCCTCTTGTCGAAAGCTTTACTATCTGCTTTTGTCCACCAGTTATGCATGTCGCCGTTCTCATCATAGTCGGCACCATTGGAGTCAAAGGCATGGGTAATTTCATGTCCAATCACGACACCGATACCACCATAGTTCTTTTCAGTACTTTGGTTCTTGTCATAAAATGGAGCTTGCAAAATGCCAGCTGGGAAGTTGATGCTATTGCTTTCTGGGTTGTAATAGGCATTGATATCAAAAGCAGAACCAGACCATTTATTCTTATCAATAGGCTCATCAAAATGGTCAATGGTATAACGTTTTCCGAACTGGGCAATGTCTTCTGACAACTCAAAGAAGGACTTGTTAGGGTCAAGATGTAATTCTTTGGTTCCAGGATCCACATCTTCCTGATAACCTACAAAAACCTTCATTTTATCCAACTTTTCGATGGCCTTGTTACGTGTTTCTTCCGTCAACCAATCATTCTGTTGGAGACGGCCACGATAGACATTTTTGATTTTATCAATCATGCCTGTCACATCAGTCTTGGCTTCCTCACCAAAGTATTTACGTCCATAATAGACACTCATGACATCGCTAAACAGATTGACACTCATCTCGTAAACCGTATCTTCCTTAGAAATTGGCTTCTGTGTGCCCATAATAGCCATACTAATCGATTGAAAATTTAAGCGGTAATCTTCTGTTAGAGAATTTGACGCTGCCATAGCTTCTTGCACCAACATCCATGATTTTATTTTAGAAAAATTGTCCTGATTAACGACCTTACTATAATTCTCAAAATACTTGGTATTAGGGACATTGATGGTTTCTAAATCACGTCCCATAATGCCTTTGATGACATCATATAATTTGAAGGAACCAGAGTAGGCATTAATCTCTTCTGCCGTTTTAGGATGAACCAAATTCTTACTCTCAGACATCTCTTCGTTACTGAGACTGTACCTAGCAATGATTTCGTCGAACTCCAGTGCTTCTTTGACAATGCGTTTACTATTTTTTTCACTATATCCAAGCATTTCCAAAGCTTTTTGCGTGGCTGTCTCGATTGGAGTCAAATATTGTTTCTTGCTCGACTCATCTTTATAAATAGACACATCTGGCAATAAGATGCTTGGAGGGGTCAATTGGATTTGTTTCTGGCTGGTATTCTCTGCGTTAGTTCCTACGTCATAACCAAATGGAATAGGAATCCCTTTATCAGTTAAGCTAGCAGATTTATTGGCCAAATCATTTAGATCCTTGATATCCTCAATTTCTTTTAGATAAGGTTTGAGAGGTTCTAGTCCATCTTTCTCACGCTGCTTGTAATCACTAGCAGCCTTGTAGAAAGTGATAAACTCAGACATCCCCGTAATGTCTGAAGATTCCTTTCCTTCCCCTAAATTTTTGATATCCTTCTTTAGCTTCCCTTTGACATCTTCATCTAATGTATAAAAACTATCAATGCTTGGAGAATCAACAGGAATTTTGGTTTTTAGGAGCCAGTCCTTGTTAACAGCTTGGTAAAAATTTGAGGCTACAGTAGCATTCTTGTCAATCGGTGTCTCTTGTGGGACAAAGGTTTTATAGGCCCAAAAACCGCCTCCAGCAAGAGCCAAGGCCAAAGCTCCCGTTATGGAACCAAGAATAATTTTCTTACGATTTTTCATAAATACTCCTTAGAAAATTAGATTAATACACTTGTATTATATCATTAGAACACTGATTTTAGCAAGATGTTTTTGGGAGACAAAAAGAAGTAATCAAACGATTACTTCTCTTTATTTTCTTAAATAGCGAAAATTGGGTATTATGACACTTAAGATAAGCACAATAAAAGATCAACTAAATCCAACTTAGCAGGTTGAATTCAGTTGATCTTTTTGGTCATTTTACTAATCATCACAAGCAGATAAATCATTTAAAAGACAAACTGCCGAGTGATGTTAATCCTATTGCTAGATTAATGTTACGCTCTGATTTTTCTTGGAATTCTGTAAGAGTCTTACTCAAGTCACTCACTCCAGAACTCAGTGATTTGCCTTTAGAAAGATTGCTAACTGCTAGAACTTGAATAGCTCTGCATAATTCTGCAAGAAGTTCATCATTATCCTTCTTTCCAACTTCTATTTCATTTTTAAACGTTACGAGCAATTCTCTCTCATTTTCAGTTGTTTCTGGATTTACAATCAGATTATAGATATTGTTTAAGATATCCGTAATTTGCGTGTTATTGCTTTTTGTCATCTAGATTACCTCCTATAACCTGTAGCAAGATTAGGTCGAGCAAGTGAATTAAATTGGTTAATTGTTTGTGTTGTCATGAGCAACGACCTCTTTTAATAGTTCGCTGTGACATCATTATACACATCTAGCATATCAAATTCAAGAACAAAAATATCCTTCTGCCATAAATGGTCCAATCTATGACACAGACGGACAAAAAAAGTAATCAGACGATTACTTTCTTAAACTGCGAAAATTGGGTAACAAGACACTCAAGATTAGAACTACAAAAACACCTAAAATAATAATTGTAGTATAGGGGTTAAAGCATAGGCTGATTAACAAGGCAAGACTCATTGCAACCATTAGGTAACCTAACTTTCTCGCTACTGAGTTACTGCTCTCACTGTGATTTTTAGTAGCTAGACCAATACTTTTAGGAAGATAATTTCCGATTACTAGAAAAATGAGTGCCACTAACCAAATGACAGTCAATCGAACTTGGACATGTCCGCCCATGGCAAAAGTCAATATGAGACCTTGGATGACGACAGAAAAAATTGGGATAAGCCATAACATAAACTCTTTTAAGAATGGAATGGTTATTTGTTTAAAGAATGAAAATAAGAGATTATAAATGACAAGAGCAATAAAAGGAAGGACAACTATTGCTAGATTACGATCCATAAAACCATTGGCTTGTTCTTCCACATTAAAATGGATAGCCACCTGATTTGGGAGTTGATTGTAAAAGACTAGTCCGACTATAACCGGTGTGAGTATTACTAGATTGCCAATGACTCTTTGCATATTATTTTTCATCTTCTTTTCCTCCAAGTGACTGAATCCACGTTAAAATTTCTTCAAAAACGGTTAAGTTCAAACTATAGTAAATAAAATTCTTCTGCTTTTCTTCTTCAATAAGTCCTGCTTTTCTCAAGGTAGACAAATGATGAGAAACTGTTGCGGGAGCCAAGTCAAACTGCTGGCTGATTTCACCTGCAGACTTGGGCCCAGACTTTAGATAGTCTAAAATTTCTCTCCTCACAGGGGCAGAGATGGCTTTTAAGGTTTCAGATAAGCCCATGAGTTTCCTCCTTTTTCCAAATTTGGCGTGTCACAAGTCCGACACCTAGCACATAAATAGCTAACATGACTTCGATTAATAAGATATTTCTGACTATCCCTTGTTGATAAGCACCTGCCAAAAAATCAGTGGCAGCATGGAGTATAATCGCCCAGAAATAGAATGAAAGCTTATGCTTAGTGACTGCCAGAAAATCCCAAGCTGTAAGCAAGACTTGTAACATCAAGGCAACTAGTCTTTCAAAAAGAGACATAACCACAGCAAAGCCTGTTAGTTGGTTGACCTGACTCACAAGAAGTGGTGGCAATTGACTGGTCTGACCTGAATGAATGGCCTGTAAAGCAATGATGTAAGTGAATAACCCCATCACTCCAAGCAAAATAAATTCACTAAGTCCATGTCCAAAACCGTAGGCAACAATATCAGATGTCATCAACCTTCTTTTCTTAGCAAGGACCTTAAACACCACATAGCGTGTTGTTTCTTCGACAAGGCCAGCCATAAGTCCTCCATAAATAATGGTCAACCATTTAGAAGAGTGAGCAAGACCAGAAACAGCCACAGCATTGATAGGTCCTTCAATCATCATGACAGGTAAGGCAAAACCAATCAGACCTACTAAAAAGAGCTTGATTGAAAATTGCCATTTTTTCTTCAGAACGATAAAACTTATGATGGCGATAACTAACATGGCAAGAATTGTCATAAAAAGGAATGTTTCCATTTGATTTATCCTTTCCTTGATACGGAGCATCAGTACGACTTAAGTCATAATACCTATTTCTATACTTTTCGAAATAGATTCTACGCTTTTCTGAAAGCACTGTCAATAGTATTTCGAAGAAAATCGAAATAGGAGTACAGTCAAAACCACCCGTGAGAACGGGTGGCTTGCTCTTCGGCTGAAAGCCTCTGCTACCGGCCGAGGCCTAAAGGCCTACCGAATGGTTTCCCTTCAGCACCACCTTTGCTAGCTGACCCGTCTAGCGGGTCTCTTTAAGATTACTTTCTTTTATTCTTCTCACCTGTAAACGGATCATACTCCTCAAATAGACTTAGCTGATCTGCTATCACGTCTTCTTGTAATTGATTACGAATATATTCTTCAATTCGCTTCTGATTTCGTCCAACCGTATCAACATAAAACCCTCGACACCAAAATTTGCGATTCCCATATTTATACTTTAAATTAGCGTGTCGATCAAATATCATTAAGCTACTTTTGCCCTTTAAATATCCCATAAATGAGGAAATACTTAGTTTCGGTGGTATACTCACCAACATGTGAATATGGTCTGGGCAAGCTTCTGCTTCATGAATTTCAACACCTTTTCTTTCGCATAATAATCGTAAGATTTGACCAATACTTGCTTTGTATTTCCCATAAATTATCTGACGTCGATATTTGGGTGCGAACACAATATGATACTTACAATTCCATGTAGTATGTGCTAAACTATTATTATCCTGTCTCATCAGGGGTCCTCCTTTTGTATATTAGTTAGCGGTCGGGAAACCTTATCTAATATAACACTTTAGGGGGACTTTTTTGATACATCGCTAAAAGCTTTTCGGAACCACTAGCACAGCTAGTGGTTTTCGTGAGACAAAAAAAGACCGTTTTCACGATCTTTCTTCTTGAGAATTTTCCCTCATTCTCGGCTGTGTGTTCTCTAGTCAGTCACATGGGCTACTACTGCTTATCTTCCTGGGACATATTCGCCAGTGTTAGCATCGTAGTAACGGCGTTGGCCGTTGACTGTGACGTAGGCGCCTTTAACTTGGCGACCTGATTGGTCAAAGTAAAGGTGTTGGCCATTGATGACTTGTTCGCCTGTTACGGCATAGCCATCAGCTCCGAAATAAGCCCAGACGTTAGGCTCGATTTGAGCGAAGCGGTTGGTTACAGGTTGGCCATCGTTTTCGTCATAGTACTTGTAACGACTACCGACCTTAACGGCTTTGCCCTTGTATTGGATACCATTTTGGTCAAAGTAGTATTCCTTGCCATTGATAGTCCACTTGCCTTTAAGGGCTTGGCCATCAGTATTGAAGTAAGACCATTGGTTTGGTGCAATCTCGGCAAAGCTGCTTGTGACAAGAGCTCCACTGTGGGCATCATAGTAATAAGTCTTACCATCTTCAACAATGGTTTTACCCTTGACTTGGATACCATTTTTATCAAAGTACTTAAGGTATCCATGATCAGCACGAACTTGGCCGATAGCCAGTGAACCGTCTTGTTTGAAGTACATCCACTGGTCATCACCAACTTGGAGGTAGCGTCCGCTAGCAAGAATACCTGATTCTGGCTCATAGTAATACTTAATACCGTTTTCCTCGATAATTTCACCCTTGGCTTGGCTACCATCTTCCTTGAAGTAATAGAGGTGACCATCAATGTATTGACGTCCAGTGACACGGTTACCTTCTTTATCAAAGTAGTTCCAAGCCTTAGTTGCTGGGTTGTAGACAAAGATGCTACGTCCGATTTCGCCTGCTGGTGTGATGTAGCGCGCCTTACCATTTTCAAAGATAATAGAATCTGCACGATTGCTGTAGGCCGTACCGACACTACCATCTTGGTTAAAGTAATAAGTCTTACCGTCAATGACACGTGAACCAGTCACAGTGTTACCATCAGCATCGAAGTAATAACGTTTACCTGTGCTGCTATCAGTCGCAAAGACGTTACGTCCCATGTCACCTGTTTGGGCAGCATAGTAATGCAATTTGCCATCATCGGTACGGACAATGCGATCCTTAGCCTGAAGACCAGTTTCACGGTCAAAGTAGAAATGGTGACCACTCCAATGAAGGTTACCCACTACCATGGTTCCTTGTGTTGTAAAGGCACGGACTTGCTTACGTTTATCATCAAAATCAACGAAGGCATTCTTAACCATGGCACCGTCTAGACCGTAATAGTAAGTATAGCCGTTGTTAGCACGACGCAGGGCATTACGCAATTGAACACCATTATCAAAGAAATAGTAATCCTTGTTATTGATGTTTTGGGCACCCTTGGTCATCTTACCGTCAGCACCGAAGTAATACCAGTTACCGTTACCGTCTTGAACAAATTCATTCTTGATGACTTGGTTATCACGAAGGAAGTAAACATCTTGTCCACGACGTTGGAAGACTTGAGTGCTTGTGATGGCACCTGTGTCACGAAGTGGTGTTGGCAAGAGTTGGCCGTTGGCTGAAGTATTAAAGTACTGGTTGGTCTTGTCATCACGAAGGACATAATTGATACCTCGTCCAAGGATGTTGGTTCCGTTGAAGTACTTAGCAGACCATTTTGTAATCTTTTCATTCGTAGGCAATTGCTTACCATTTGAGATTTGCACACGGTTGAAAATAGATGGGTACTTAGCTTTAAGCTCATCAAGGAAGGCACCACCATATTTACCTTGATAGTCTGTACCATCTGTACGGGTATTTGCCACATAGGCTTGGTCCACAATTTGATAACCTTGTTGGTGATAACCGTAGCCGTTAACACGTGTGGCATTAACTACTTCTTTTCCTGGAAGGTTATAAATTTGGTCTGGCACCCAGTCAGCAATGGCTTGAATACCATCTTTGTGGAGGGCACGAAGGACATTAAGGAGGTCCTCAAGTGAGCCATACTTGTTATTTTGACTCAAGGCCATGTCATAACGGTCATCAAAGGCATAACCATTGTCAATTGTTGAATCAAGGAAGGTACCATCCTTACTTGAAACGTACTGTGGTGGAAGTCCAACAGACGTAACACCCCAAGCTTTGAGCAAGTCAGTGTGCTTAGCCAAGACACGATTCATGTAGAGTTCTGGCTGATCGTCCGCAAAAGCTTGGAAGTTTGAGAAGGCTTCATACATGACTTGCGAATCAAGGGCTGCTGAAGACTTGTAAACTTGACCATCGCTATTGGCACGGTTACTTGGCTGTGTACGTGCGTCTTGGTTAGCCTTAGCTCCGACTGGTACCCAGACACCGAGATAACCTGAGACTTGGACATTTTCAACACCAAAAACATCGTTGGCATTGAAGGTCAAGTTCCCATTCCAGTCGGTACGTTTAAGAAGGTTTGAAGGTACATCAGAATCGTTGAGGTAGGTTGCTAGACCATCCTTAGTCGTCAAAAGCAATGGACGGTAAAGCTGATTACGGTGGGCTCTACCCATATTCATCGTTACAGTTTCATTGCTACCCAATCGGAAATCATAGTTGTTGGTCATGATGACACCCATCCCTTGCGTACGGGTTTCAGCAGTTCCCCAATCAGTTCTGTTATTGGCACCTTTACCATAACGAACTGATGTCAAGAGGCCGTCATTTCCGACTTTCTTCACTTCCATGTCTTGACCACCAGCTACATACTTGATACGGGCACGCAAGAGGGTGTCGATAGCATCAAAGTAAGGCGTCTTTTTCGCCATGTAGTGACCATCCTCACGGTAGAGGTCACCGTAATAAACACGTGTTACAGAGTCCTTGTTGGTCAACATGAGGGCATAGACAGATGGCAAGTTGTAAGACGCATAAGTTTTATGAGCCTTATCAATATCCGCATTGTAAATCTCGAAGGCCTTCTTGATTTCATCACGGGTGAAATTGTAACCAAACAGACTTGGGTTGATACGATCACGGATGATACGTTGGATAATGGTTTGCGCTTCAGTATCGTGGGCACGGGTGAAAATATAGTTGGCCATACGTTCACCGTTCTTATCGTTAGCACCTCGTGGATTCAAACTACTATTCATAAAAGCAGTCATGTCCCCAAGCTGCATACGTGTATTTTTATCACGCATCAAAAGGTTGGTAAGAGCATTACGAAGGGCATTATCAATCGGCAGTTGTGCCCCCTTAGTGTCCTTGTTGTAATATGGGTCGTTGGCAGACCACGCTTCCAAGTATGACAAGTGTTTGATCGCATTGGCTTCAGACTTGTCAACACCATAGGCTGCTTTGAAGTAATCTGAAGCGATTTGGAGAAGGTCGGCATCCACATTGTCCAAGGCATCGACACGCAAACCGTCAAAGTTGGCTGTTGGATCGTTGGCCATGATACTTCCGATATTCATCATAAAGTGGAGCCAGTTAAGTTGTTCCGCCTGAACAGCTGGGTTTGAGTTATCAATATCGTTGGCAAGCAAGAACTCAAGACCACCGATAGAATTGTCCTTGAAGTACTTACGTGTACCCGTCTGATTAGTCGGTGTGCGGTTAAGCAAACGATAGTCAGAGTTGGCGTAGCTAGTACGGTTACCAGTATCACCCTTACTGTTGTTAAAGAGCAACTGTCCACCTTGCAAGTGGTCGTAGGAACTATTTTCAGTGCTACTATTCCAACCTGGCTGAGTCTTGATGAACTGGTCGATACTTGTACGCAACCAGTTTGTATTGCCTTCACGCGCAATACGTTCTTCAATCTTAGTCTGAACAGCTTTAGCAGCTAGATTTAGACTTTCCTGGCTAGAGTTGGTTGAAAATGATCCCGCACCAAGACCTTGATTTTGCATGTAGTTTAGGTAGTTAACCTGAGTTGATTTGTCAGGCCACCAAACCATCAAGAGTGGACGTTTGTCCGCTTCAGTTGAAGCTGTCCAAGTCTTACCATCCTTGAGAATACTCTTTGGACGGTACCAAGCATCTGCTGTGATGAAGGTGTCGAGTTGGTCCAAAGATTTGTTATCGTTTTTGTAGAGCTGATTTCCAGATGAAAAATCCACAGTTGCCTTGATAGGTTCTGTTGAAAATTCATCCTGTGACTTGGTCGCAAGAGCCCCTGTTTCAGCATCAAAGTAATATGACTTCCCATCTTGCTCAAAGACGAAGTTCTTACGCACACTACCGTCACTATTGACATAGTATTGTTTGCCGTTAATCCATTGGATACCAGTCGCTGTATTGGTATTGGCTTCACGAGTTTCTGCCAAGGCACGACGACTACGTGTACGAGCTTCTGTATTTGCCGTCTCAGTTGTTGCTGCACGGTCTGTAGTAGCTGTTGCAGTCGCATTATTTGTATCTGTCGTTGTAGCACTCGTATCAGCTGCAGCTGCTTGCACATTTGTACTTGGTGCAGCTTGACCTGAGTTAGTATCAACTGTCGCTGCAGTTGTAGTAGGTGCCGCTGCCCTATCTGTAACATCGGTTGTCGTGCTAGTCGCATCTGCGACAGGAATAGCCACGCTCGCAGTATTAGCATCTGCTGAAATAGTTGGTGCTACTGTAGTTGCTGCATCATTAGTTGTGGCAGGCGCTTCTCGAAGCAAATCTTGACTGCTATCACCCGACTGATTGGCAGCATTTTGCTCATCGGCCTGAACCTGTTGGTCCGCCAACAAAGTGCCACCAGCAACAGTAACCATTGAGAGTGCTGTCACCCCAATAGTCACCCAATTCTTCTTCACTTTATGCATTTTAAAGCGTACTTTTTGTTCCATAATATTTACCTTTTTCCCTTATATTACTTCTATCATAAGCTATTTGACAAGGGAATACAATTACACAACTGTAATATCAGTTTAATGTATCTACCTTCGTTTTCTCAGAAAACGTCCTTTAATAATCTGCCTAATAAATACACCTTGTGAACAAATGCACTAAGGATAACATAAAACCAGCTAAAATCGTTAGGACTAAGACTTTTTTAGACGATAGAATCATCCAACAATATTAATTTATTTTTAAATAAAAAAACCTTCATTTCTAAGATGAAATAAAGGCTTGGTTACGGGGACTAGCAAAATCCTGCTAAAGTATGCGTGGTTTATGGGTTAGGAGGTCGCGATGCTTTCCATATTTAGTAGTCCACAAAACGCTTGATTGCTATTTTTTACTCATTTTCCATGTACTACCACCTAGTGAAAAAGGCACCTATGGTTTCAATAATGGCATAGAGTAATGGGGATTTTCGTGGTCTGAAGTCTGTTTTATAAAAGTAATAATTCGAAATGAAGATAAATAATATGACAATGATACTCCAAGCCAAGATAACCATGATTTTTCTCCTTTAAGAAGTCAGTTACACCTCGAGCTTAACGAAGATGGTTCCCCATAACTACCTCTAACTCTCTTTTCCTACATGCAAATATAATACCCATTATAACACGGCTATAGCTCCTCCTTGCGAATATGAGAGGGACAAAATTATTAGGATTTAAGCATGAAAAAGCATCTGGGTGTACACTGACAGTTTCTCTAAAAAAACTCAAAAACCAGCTAATGCTGGCTTTTTCGTCTATTTATTCATCTAGAGTTATGATAGGAAAATAATAATAATTTAGATAGGAAAAGGAAAAATTCGCTCTAGATTTTAAAGTACATAGTAATTAACGACGCTGTCTCAATTCACCAGTTTTGGCATCGCAGAAGAGGCGTTTACCACCAACATAAACATAACGTCCTTTAACTTGACGACCTGAACCGTCAAAGTAAAGCTGTTTGCCATTGATGACATGTTTTCCAGTCACTGCTTGGCCAGCTGAGTTAAAGTAATACCAGCAACCACGTCCAGCTTCGACAAAGCGGTTTACCACTTGCTCACCAGTGTGGGCATCAAAGTAACATTTCTTACCTTGGACAGTGAGCAATTTACCTTTGACTTGAGCACCATTGCTACCAAAGTAGTAAACTTTATTGTTAATATTTTGAAGACCTGTAACTTTGTGACCATCTTGGTTTAGGTACGCCCATTGGTTAGCCGCAATTTGAATGAATTGGTTGATGACTGCTTGACCAGTGACGGCATCATAGTAACGGCCTTCAGCCCAGCCACCTTTTAATTGGCTGTGGTCTTTGTTGAAGTAATAGAGTTTACCATCAATCACTTTTGCACCTTGAACGAGACAACCAAAAGCATCCGCATAATACCAGTTGTTGTTTTCAAAGATAAAGCGTGACACAGCCATTTCACCTGTTTGGGCAGAAATGTAGTATTGCTTGTTGCCTTGTTGCATCATCTGACCTTTGATTTGACGGCCTTCTGAGTCAAAGCAGTATTCTTTACCATTGATGATACGTTTTCCTGTCACAGCGTAACCATATTCATCTAGGTAGTACCAAGCTTGGTTTTCTTTATTTTGAACAAAGGTATTTACAGCCATATTACCAGTATCAGGGATGAAGTAACGGATACGGCCATCTGAGAAGCGAATAAATTTGTCTTTAGCTTGGATACCTGTTTGTGTATCAAAGTAGAAGGTTGTGCTACCCATTTCAAGGAGACCAGTAGCCATGTGACCATAACAATCGAAATAGCGTACATCCTTACGATAACCTGCAAAATCATAGAAGCCGTTGATAGCTTTCACACCATTTTTATCATAGTAATAGGTGTAACCATCGCTACCTTTAACAAGTGAGTCACGAGCTTGAAGTCCATTTTCAAGGAAGTAATAAGCCTTACCATCGATAACCTTTTCGCCTTTGACCTTTTGACCATATTGATCGTAATAATACCATTGATTTTCGCCTACACGGACAAATGAAGACTTGGCATTGTTCGAATCAACACTTGGTTTAGTCTCACCTGTGATGATTTGGTAACCTGAGTTATTTTGCTGGTTACCTTGTGAAATGATAGTGACATTAGCATTTGAACCATTCGAATGCCCTACTGATATGTTTGGAAACAGTTTATTAGAATTCGAAATGATAGTAACATTCGGCGTAGTTCCTGAGGCCGTGATGGTGATAGTCGTGTTTCGACCACCATTCCAATGAATGCCGTTTGAGTCAGACGAACTCGTTGTAATTGTCGCAAAACCGCTAGCTGACGATGATGAAGACCATGATGATGAAGATGAGTAAGAATACCAAGCTGAACTTGATGAGCTTGACGAACTTGACGCACTAGCACTTACTGATGCTGAGCTGCTACTTGATTGGTAAGCAGAACCCGTTTGTGATGAATTAGAGCTTTGTGTTCCTACTACTTGTGAAGTTTGTGATGAACTGACTTGACCAGATCCACCACCAACTACAGTCTGTGACGAGCCTCCTGTTGAGGCAGATGATGAAGACTCGTAGCCTGAGCTTGTTTGACTTCCATAGTTAGATGGCACTGCTGACACATAAGTAGCACCTTCTGTTAAGGTTGGTGAATAGCTTTCATTAATCAATGATGCACTTGATTCAATCCCAGCATCCGTTTGTTCAAAACCATCACCATTAGGTAGTGACACTTCATCTGCTTGTGCAGATTGGTCTGACAAAAAGGCTCCACCCGCAAGTGCAACCATAGACAGCGTACTAACTCCAATGGTTACCCAATTTTTCTTGACCTTGTGTAACTTAAATCCAACTTTCTTTTCCATAACATACACCTTTCAATATAACTTTATTTCTCTATTCTATGTTAAGGGATTTTGGGAGCGAATACAATTACAGATGCATAACTCTAGTCTCATAAGACTAACCTTATGCCCATAATAGATTTCAAAAAACAAGTCTAAGATACATGGTTAAGCCTTTTATATGTTAGAAATCGTTTCCAAAAAACGTTTAGTTTTTTTAAAAAGTACACAGAAATTCCGACTTTTAGCACTTTCACCACCTTCTTCATTAGAATGACTGAGCATAATTTAAAGCTAAAGTAAGCAGTCTATTGACGATTCTCTTAATCAAACTCATTTTTTGCTTACAATCTGCTTGTCATATCAAGAGATAGTAATAAAAGAAAAGCACTTGAAACAAAATGTTTCAAGTGCTTAAAAGCGGTGAGACTGGGAAGGTACCTACTGAATTTTAATCTAAAAGCATCTAGGATAGTCCCAAAATCACATTTTCTTCTGCCCCTTATCGATTTCTGACCCAAGCTCCAGTATTGGCGTCATAGTAACGGCGTTGGCCTTTAACCCAAACGTAACGGCCTTTGACCTGACGGCCTGAAGCGTCAAAGTAGAGGTGTTGACCATTGATGACTTGCTCACCCGTTACGGCTTGACCTGAGGCGTTAAAGTAATACCAAACACCACGAGAAACTTGGATAAAGCGATTGGTTACGGCTTCACCACTATTGGCATCAAAGTAGTATTTCTTGCCTCTGTATGTCAGAAGTTTCCCTTTAGCTTGGACACCGTTGCCTTCAAAGTAGTAAAGTTTACCATTGATATGTTGGAGACCAATTACCTTTTGACCATTTTGGTTGAGATAAGCCCATTTGTTGGCACCAACTTGGACAAAGCGGTTGGTTACGGCCTGACCTGAGTCACCATCATAGTAACGGCCGTTGGCCCAGGCACCCTTGACTTGGCTATAATCATTGTTGAAATAGTAGTGATTACCATTGATGACTTGAGCACCTTTAACCAGTTTACCATAGCCATCGACATAGTACCACTTGTTGTTTTCCGTCACAAAGCGTGAGCGAGCAATTTCACCGCTATCACCATCAAGGAAGTAACGTTGGTTATTGATTGTGACAAAGTGTCCTTTAACCTGACGGCCTTCATTGTCAAAGTAATACTGCTTACCGTTAATAGTTTGTAGTCCTGTCACGGCATAACCGTTGCTATCGAGGTAATACCAAGCCTTGTTCTCAGGATTTTGCGCAAATCGGTTGACTGCGAGATTTCCTGTATCTGGGATGAAGTAACGCGTGCGGCCGTCTGCAAAGCGGATGAACTTGTCTTTGGCTTGAATACCAGTCTTTTCATCAAAATAGAAGGTTGTGCCATACATGTCGTGGAGGCCACGATACATTTGACCGTTGCCATCGAAATAGCGAACGTCTTGGCGAGGACCCGCAAAGTCATAGAATCCATTAAAGGCTTGAACCCCTTTAGGATCGTAGTAATAGACGTGGCCATCACTGCCTTGGCGAAGGACATGACGTAGCTGGAGACCATTGTCTAGGAAGAAATATTTCTTACCATCAATGACCTGATCACCTTTGACCATGTTGCCGTTCTTATCAAAGTAATACCACTGGTTGGCACCGACTTGAATAAAGGTATTCTTAGCAAGGTAGCCACCAATTGAGAGGTATTGGACATCATCTCCAACCCTACGGAAACCACTTCCAGTAATTTCAGTCATTTGTTTAGGAAGGAAGGTTTGACCTGCTTTGACGCTGAAGTATTGGTTGGTAGCGTTATCTTGTAGGACATAGCGAGCTCCAGTACCTTGGATATTGCTTCCATTGAAATACTTGGCTGACCATTGCGTGATTTTCTCATTGGTAGTCAATTTACGGCCGTTTGAAATCTGCACGCGCTCAAAGATTGCTGGGTATTTTGCCTTCAATTCATCAAGGAAGGCACCACCGTACTTGCCTTGGAAGTCATTTCCAAAGGTACGTGTTTTAGCTGCGTAGAGGCTATTGTAGATTTCAGCATTTGGACGTGGCGTTCCGTAGCTATTGGTACGAGAAGCTGTTACCACTTCTTTTCCAGGAAGATTGTAAATTTGGTCTGGAACCCAGTCAGCAATGGCTGAGATACCTTCTGCGTGAAGGGCACGAAGGGCATCCATGAGGTCTTTGAGCGAACCGTATTTGTTGTTCTTACTCATGGCAATATCGTAACGGTCTTCGAAGGCATAGCCATTTTCAATGATAGAATCCAAGAAAGTGCCGTCTTGGCTAGACACGTATTGTGGCGCAAATTCAAAGGAAGTAATTCCCCACTCTTTGAAGAGTTTGGCGTTTTGTGCAATAACATGGTTGGTGTATTGACTTGGTGTCTTAACGAAGTCTTGGAAGTTTGAGAAGCCTTCATAGATAACCTGTGAGTCGAGAGCTGCTGAGGATTCAAAGACCTGCTCACCCTTCTTAGTCGTCGAAGCCTTGGTGCGGGCATCTTGGTTTTCTGAAGCACCTACTGGCACCCAAACCGCTAAATAGCCTGAAACTTCAACGGTTGAATGACCAGTAATATCGTCTGCCGTGAAGGTCAAGTTCCCTTGATTGTCCGTATAGCGAACCAATCCAGCTGGCACATCAGCATCCTTAAGGTAGGTCGCAAGGCCCGTAGATTTGCTGAGGAGCAATGGACGATAGGCTTGATTTTTGTGGGCAGCTCCCATATTAACCACCAGACGGTCATTGGCTCCCAACTTCATATCTGGACGGTTGGCTGTGAGGACTAGCATTCCTTGGTTACGTGTTTCAGCAGTACCAAGTTGATTAGCTTCTTCTGCACCCTTACCATAACGTACAGATGACATGATTTCATAGCCATTGAGCTTAGTAACCTTCATGTCTTGACCACCTGCTACATATTTAATACGAGCACGGAGCAGGGCATCGATGACATTATAGTATGGTGATTTTTGAGCCATGTATTGGCCATCGTCGGTAAAGAGATCACCGTAGTAAACACGAGTGATACTGTCTTTATTGGTCAACATTGTGGCATAGGCAGCTGGGATATTGTACTGAGTGTACTGTTTATCAGCCTTGCGCATGTCCGCATTGTAGATTTCGAAGGCCTGTTTGAGCTCGTCCATGGTGAAGGTGAAACCATCTGTTTTTGGATTAATCTGCTTACTGATGATATTAGCCAAAACAGCTTGCACTTCACTATCATGAGCACGCACGAAAATGTAGTTGGCATCACGAGGCGTGTGTTTCTGCTCACTTGAACGGTTGTTAAGAGAGTTAGTAATGACACGTTCCAAGCTACCACGGTAATTGCTCTTACGCAAGAAAGTCGTCAAAAGCGTTTCACGTAGCGGATTGTCAATGGACAACTGAGCACCCTTGGTATCCTTGTTGTATTGATGGTCGTTGTAAGACCAGGCTTCAAGGATTGACAAGTGGGCAATAGCGTTGGCTTCATTATCAGCCACACGGTATTTTTCCTTGAAGTAATCAGAAGCAATCTGCAAGAGGTCCGCATCCACATTGTCCACCGCATCGATACGAACACCGTCAAAGTTGGCGCTTGGATCATTGCCAAGGATAGAACCAATGTTCATGATGTAGTGGAGCCAGTTTAGTTGCTCAGCCTGAACAGCTGGGTTAGAGTTGTCGATATCGTTAGCCAAGAGCAATTCATAACCACCATTTGAACGGTCGATATGGTATTTGCGTGTCCCTGTTTGGTTAGTCGGTGTGCGGTTCATGAGACGGAAATCTGAATTGGCATGACTTGTCGTACTATTATTGAGGAAGGTCAGAGCGCCTCCTTGCAAGTGGTCCTTACCAACTAAAAGATTGTCCTCACTCTCAAAGTTCCAGCCAGGCTGTGTTTTAATGAAGTCTGACATCAACTGACGAAGCCAAGTGGTATTGCCCTCACGACCGATACGTTCCTCGATTTTAACTTGAATCAAGTCAGCAGCAGATGCTAAGTCGTAACTCATCATATCTGTCGTATAGGTCTTATCACTAAAGCCTTGTTGACTCATATAGTTGAGGTAGTTGACCTGTGTCACCTTGTCTGGCCACCAAGTCATCAAAAGTGGACGATAATCTTTCTCAGATGAAGCTGTCCAATTTTTTCCATCCTTCAAGATCTGTTTTGGACGATACCAACTATCAGCTGTCAAGAAATTGTCCAAGTGTTCGAAACTCTTGCTTGATGTGTCGTAGGCTTGGTTGTAAACCGCATTGATAGAGTTATTCGGAATGGCATCGGCACGATACAAAGGTTTACTTTGATCCACCATAGCTCCAGTCTCATCGAAATAATAAAGACGCCCATCAAGTTCAATGGCTGCGTTCTTTTTCACAACGCCATTTTCAACATAGTACTGCTTGCCATCAATAATCTTCAAATTCGAAGCTACTGGTTTATAGTCAAGACTTGGCTGATTTGGTTGGACCGGCTTGTTAGGTTGAGACGGTTGACTTGGTTGAACAGGTTTGTTGGGTTGATTTGGCTGCGTTACAATGGTCACATTGGGTTTTGTGCCATTTGGACTTGTCACCGTCACGTTTGGTTTAGGAGTGTTTGGCCCTGTGATAATGGTTACATTTGGTATCGTACCGCTGGCCGTAATTGTGATGTTCGTATTGCGGTTGGCATTGATACGAATAGTGCTATCAGCAGCGCGTGTGGCGATTGATGGCGTTGCATTGGTCAATACTCTAGGAGTGGACTGAGCACTTGTTTGCACACTTTCAGTCTCAATTCTTTGGCTGGTTTGAACCTCAGTCTTTTTCTGATTTTGACTGTTTGCTTTAGCTGTTGCATGCAATGTTGCTACACGACGCCCACCACTGCGAGTGGCTTTGTGGCTAGGAGTAACTGAAGATTCCGATTGTCCTACCTGATTGCTCGGCGTTTCTGACTGAGTTCTTTCTTGAACAGTTGCCTGTGTTGTTGCCTGACCTTGTGAGACCTGTTCAGCGGTCTGTGTTTCTTGGGCATTAGCTTGAGTTTGTGAAGAAACTGCCACTCCCTGACTGGCAACTTGACTAGTTTGTGCTTGAGCAGTTGTTTCTTGGCTAACCGCACTTGTCACCACCTGAGAGTTTGTTTCGTGACTTACGCTGGCTGTTGCTACTGCTGACACACTTGCTTGAGCACTCGCTTGCTCAGCAACAGTTGTGGTCATCACTAGACTGGCAGTGCCATCCTCACTCAGTTGCTGTAAGCCATCTCCATTTGGCGTGCTTGTCTCATCGGCCTCTACTTTTCCTTGAGCTAGGAGACTTCCACCTGCCAAGGCAACCATTGAGAGCGTTGTCACCCCGATAGTTACCCAGTTTTTCTTAACCTTGTGTAGTTTAAAACGTACCTTATTTTCCATCTATATCAATTATCCTTTTTCTGTTGTTGTCTCTACTATATGATATATTCAGACAAATTACAAATAGGAAAAAATCATCTTTTCTTCATAAATCTCTGCCACGCGCTCAGTTTTATTAACTTTGATCACTGAAAATGAGACCTTACACCGCATGTAAGGTCCTAAATAGAAAGTTTTCGATTTTCAAACACCTTCAAATGCTTATCCTTAAAGGCTTTTGAACATTAAAGTAAGCTTCAATTAACCTTAAGAGATAGCAAAACTATGAGAGAAGTAACCCTTAAAAAGATAATTCTGAAAAGAAATTTTTAGATAGAAAGACTACTTTTTTTCATCTGACTAAGACCATAGTCTGTCTATGAATAGCAAAAATTAAAAATATAAATGATTTACACAGGTGAATTCTTATTTGACTAACGAAACTAAATATAGAATCTTTTATGTCACTTCTTTAACATTTTTGATAATTCTATTAGTTTCTATTGTTTATTCTTAAAAAAGGATTATAATGAAACTAGGTGGACGTGTAAGCGTTTTAATTTTGCTTCAAAGGACACTTGGGGATTATCTAAAAGATTAGCATTAGTTGACTAATACCTAAATAAGAATCATAGTAGGATGACCATTCCTGAGTCACTTTGAACCATCAAACTAGGGCTCATTTCTAAAAATACAGCATCATTTCAAACTAGAGCTCTAGAGGAGACACCTCATACTAGGAAGCTCTAGTTTTTTGTGTCACATAGATTAAAAAAAAACGAGATATTCTAAGCATAGAAAGGAGAACATATACCAAACCATTCTCGTGTTACAAAGAATTATTTATCTATAACTCATGTTTGCCTTGAACAGCCTCACAATACCGAAATTGAGGAGACTTGGAGAAATAAGGATTGTCATTAAGAAAATTGCCCCACATCGTTAGGGACTCTACCCAATGCTCACTTTTCATAAACTCTTATGACAGCCCTTATTTTTTGATATGTAAAAAGTTTAAAATGAAAGGAGAATTACCATGGAAAAGAAAGTACATTTTAAACTTCACAAAGTTAAAAAACATTGGGTAACTATTGCAGTGACAGGACTCACTTTGGGATTGTGTTTTGCAGGACTCAGCTACGCTTCAGCTGAAGAACAACCTACCCCTGTTAATGAAGCGACTGTTGAAGCCATCATCAAAGAAGGTGCCATTGACGTCGAGGCTCCATCGACTAATGAAACCACAGCTAAACCTGCAGAAAACACACCTGCTACCGCTTCAAGCGAGGCTGCCACAGTATCAGAAGCACTATCAGCTAACTCTGAAGTGGCTTCAACAGAAACAGTCTCTGAAAAACCAAGCTCTGAAGTGACAAGCACAGCTAGTTCGGAAGGAGCTAGTTCTGAAACTGCACATTCTGAGGTATGTACAACAAATACACCTACAAACAACGAAAACCTCATCATAAGTACTACTCCTGATAAAACAACTTTAGATACCTCACAAAAAGATGGCGATTTCACCATCACTGTTGAAGCGGAAGGTATCACAAAAAAGACAGATAAAAGAGAGAGTTTCGTTTCAGATGCAAATGGTGTTACCTATTATGTAGATGCAAAAGGGCAACTGGTTACCGGACCAAAAGACATCAACGGTTTCCAATATTACTTTAACGATGATGGCACTATGGTAAAAGGGCAGCTTAGAAAAGTTGACGACAAACTACACTTTTACGATGGAAACGATGGCAAGCTAGTAACAGATCGTTTTATTACATTCAAAGACAACCACTATATTCCAGAAGAAAACTATAGTAAAGTTGTTTACTTCAATGAACCTGCTTATATCGAACCAAACTATTATGTAATGCCTGGACTAGAACGTTACTATTTCGATAAAAATGGTAATACACTTAAGAAAGGTCGTCAGACGATTTTAGGTGATGACTATTACATCTATGACAATGGCCAAGTTGCTGTTCATAGACTAATGGAATTAGACCACAAACGCTACTACTTTGACGACAAAGGGACCTTAGCCAAAAACAAACAATTTCCTATCATCGAAAAGGGTCTATGGAAGTCTATGCCATATGTATTTTATTCAGACCACGATGGGGTGGCAGATTATCTCAATAAAAAACTAAACATTGTAACTTATCCGTTCCCAATTTACTATACTCTTCCTTCAGAAAATAATAGAGAATATCCAAAAAATCAATTTATGATGGACTACGAAGGTCGTTGGTATTACTTCAACAAAGACGGATTTCCTATCACTGGACCTAAAACTATTGATGGCTTTGAACTCTACTTCCATGAATCATCTCGTCCAGAAGGACATCAAGCTAAAGGCGAATTCATTAATATTGATAATAAAATCTACTACTTCGACAGAGACAATGGTCGTAAAGTCAAGGACACATCTTTTGAGTTAAACGGTATCCATTATATCGCAGATAAAGAAGGGAACATCACTATCCAAGGTGATTCTAGATTCCATAACCAATATGTCAGCGATGATAAAGGCAACTGGTATTACTACAACTCCGATGGCAATAAACTCATTGGCGAACAAACCATTGATAATGTCAAAGTTTACTTTAAGGATAGTGGAGTCCAAGTTAAAGGACACTTCGCTCCAAATGGACACTTCTATGACAAGGATAGTGGTGAACTTGTTACCAATGCTTATGTAGAAGACAATGGAAACTGGTATTATGTCGACGAAAATGGTCAAAAACTCATTGGAAACCAAATTGTTGATAGTTATCATGTTTGTTTTGACGGTAATGGTCGTCAACTAAAAGGTGAAGCTAGCTACTCAAATTCAGGTCTACCAAAACATTACTATGATTTGCATAATGGACAAATGGTTATCAACTCACTTATTCAAATCGATGGTAAGACCTATAAATCTGATAATGAAGGTAAACTCTCTGAAATACCATATGCTTTAAACTATCGCAACCAAATTGTTACCGACGAATTTGAAAACAGCTATTATTATGACTACCAAGGAACGATGGTCAAAAATCAATACGTTACTATCTATCACCTAGAAAATGACTATCTTAACCCAAAAATTAAAAAAGTCACCTATTATGCAGGATATGACGGAAAATTCCTTCACGGTCCCCAAACAATAAATGGTGTTGCTACTTATTTCAATGCCTATGGTGAACAAATCAAAGACCAGTTTGCAGACGATGGCTACTATTATGATAAAGATACCGGTGCTCGTGTTAATTTAGGAGTCAACCAATCAGCTATGATAAATGGTAAATGGTATTATGTTGACCATAATGGAAAGCAATCTAAAGGCGAGTTTATTAAACAAGGAGGAAACAAATACTATTACGATAAAATTAATGGTGAGCGTGTCATTGGAACACTTTTTGAAGTGAACGATAAACTTTATATTTCAGATCAAGAAGGTATCATTACTGAAAAGAAAGATGATATCAAAAAAAATGGACTGTTTTATGATGACTACCACAATATCCATTATATGAATGATAATGGTCATCTAGCTAGGAACTTATACGTCCCTTCTAACCACAATGGATTTAGCGATGATACGAAACCATTTTACTATTTTGGTTCCGAAGGAATCGCATTAAAAGGGGAACATACTATTAATGGTGAAACTGTATTCTTCGATGAAAATGGAGAGCAAGTAAAAGGAGGTTTCGCAAAAAACGGTAAATATTACGATAAACATACAGGTAACTTAGCAAGAAATACTTTCAGAGAACGTACTGTAAGAATCGCTCGTGAATGGCGTGCTAATGGTATCTCAACTACATTCCGATACTACCTAGATAATAGTGGCTACAAGGTGTCAGGTTATCAGATTATTAACGGTGAGGACTACTACTTCTACCCTGATGGACCACAGTTAAAAGGGGATTTCGCTCCAGATGGTAGATATCACGATAAAGACACCGGAGCCTTAGTCACAAAACGTTATGTTCAAATAAAACCATGGCATTTTATTACTGACCTAGGTAATGACCCTATCGACCATAATTATGTTCAAGTATTTCAATTCGATAGATACCCTAGTCTAGCAGACACCTCAACTGGTGCAATTACAAGATATTTTGGTAAAAAATATTCTGATAGTTGGTACTACGTCGATGAAAATAGCCAAAAGGTTACTGGACATAAAACTATCGATAATGTTAAGGTTTACTTTGATAAAGATGGTAAACAAGCTAAAGGTATTGTTGCTGATGATGGTTATTACTATGACAAGAATACTGGTGAACTTGTTGACTTAGGACGTGACAAATTCGTTGACGTTGACGGTTATCGTTACTATGTTGGTAGTGATGGTAAATGTTATAAGGGTGAACAAAAGATTGGAGATGATTACTACTATTTTCACGATGATGGTAGACTAGGCTACGACGAATTGCGAACAATTTGGGCGGGAAATGACTACTACTACCATTATTATTACCCAAAAACTGGAAAACGTGCTAAAAATGTTGACATTACTTTTAACCACTCAATTCGTTACAAGGTGAAAGCTGAGGTTGTTCATTTCGATGAAAACGGTGATGGAAGGGTTATTAAATATATTTACGAATAATATTTATTTCACACATATGATTCCAATTTGTCTTTCAATGAAAGGAGAATTATCATGGAAAAGAAAGTACATTTTAAACTTCACAAAGTTAAAAAACACTGGGTAACTATTGCAGTGACAGGACTTGCTTTGGGATTGTGTTTTGCAGGACTCAGCTATGCTTCAGCTGAAGAACAGCCTACCCCTGTTAATGAAGCAACTGTTGAAGCTATCATCAAAGAAGGTGCTATTGACGTCGAGGCTCCAGCAACTAGTGAAACCACAGCTAAACCTACAGAAAAACCAGTAGCTAGCTCTGAAGTAGCTTCAACAGAAAACGTTTCTGAAAAACCAAGCTCTGAAGTCACAAGCACAGCTAGTTCGGAAGGAGCTAGTTCTGAAACTGCACATTCCGAGGTAAGTACAACGACTAGTGAGAGTGTTACAGCTGAGAATGTGTCATCTGTTGGTGATATCCCAAACGAAAATACCACGAGAGGAATTGACCGTTCTGCCTTTACTGAAAAAAGAAATGGATTTGTCACCGAACAAGAAGAACGCATCGAAACAGTTAACTATGTAGGTAGTCTTATTACCTTAAGACATCCTTATTACGTTACTTATTACTACGATAATAACGGTAATAAGCTTATGGGATGGCAAGATATTAATGGAGAACGCTATTATTTCAAAAAAGAGCGAGAACATCCTGGTTTCGAAACCATTGATGGAAAACTCTATTACTTTACAGATAGTGCACGTATGCTCCATGATGAATTTGTTGAAGAAAATGGTCAAACTTACTATCTAGGTAGCGATGGTGTGCGAGTTTCTGGCTTACAAGATATCAAAGGACAAACCTATTACTTTAATCCTGATAGAAACGACCAACTTAGCTACGGATTGAACGTGGTTGGTGACAAACTCTATCTTTTTGGAGATGCTGGCAAAGAAAATCCGGGGCAATTAGTTAAAGACACACATCTCAAGAATGGTGACTTCCAACTAAATATTGATGCTAGTGGCGTCGTAACATTAGCTAATAACCATCCAGCTTTTCTACAAGATAATGCTGGGCATTGGTATTATATGAATACAGATGGAAAGCTAGTTACTGGACCACAAACTATTGACGGCTTAACCTATTACTTTGACTCAGATGGTAAACAGGTCAAGGGGGAACGCCGTAAGGTCAATGGTAAATCCTATTTTTACGACCCAGATAACGGCGCCCTTGTGACGAACCGCCTCGTCACCTTCAAAGCTGGACGATTTATTCCTGAGGAAAACTATGCTAAAGAAGTAAGATTTGACGAAGCTGTATATTCAAATTTTTTCAATAATGAACATCCTGAACTCGAACGGTATTATTTTGGTGCCGATGGCCTACCAGTCAAAGGATGGCAAACCATCAATGGTAATAAGTACTATTTCCAAGATGATGGAAATATGGTCGTACACAGATTTTTCAACAACTATTACTTCTACAGTGATGGTACCATCGCTAGAAATATACGATTGAATATTCCGACTCACTATATTCTGAGAGAATTTCCAAATATCTATGAATTTGATAATGATGGGGTTGGTAAATTCATTTCTAGTGATTTTAAGGACCTTCGACCTAAGAGCGCTCATTTTTCTCAAGATAAAGAGGGCTACTGGTACTACTACGATGAGTATGGACTTCCTGCTATTGGTGCCGTAACTATTGATAGCTATGAGATGTATTTCCATTTAGGAACTCATCGCCAAGCTAAGGGAGAGTTCGTTGATATCGAGGGCAAGGTTTACTACTTTGATAAAGATAACGGTCGAAAAGTCAAAGATACAACTTTTGATTTCGATGGTAAGACCTATGTGGCAGACCAATCTGGTGTCCTCAGCATTAAAAGTCAATCAACTGAACGAAACCGCTATATCAGTGATTCCGAAGGTAACTGGTACTATGTAAATGACAAGGGTGACCTCCTCCTTGGTGCTCATACCATTGATAACGTCAACGTTTATTTCGGCACCAATGGTGTTCAATATAAAGGCCATTTTGCTCCTGATAATCACTATTACGATAAAGATAACGGTGCTTTAGTAACAGATAGATTGGTTGAGGATGGTGGCAAAGAGTTTTATGTTGATAAAGAAGGAAATAAGTTTGACGGTGCTAAGTATTTGGACGGAATTCAGTACTACTTTAATTACGGTGAGAAAGTGAAAGGTGACTTCGGCTATTCAAACTACAATAGACACTACTATGACAAAGAAACTGGTGCACTTGTAACCGGAAAATACTTCGAATACAAAAATAACTGGTATTATGCAAATAGTAAGGGAAATATTCTGACTGGAAAACAAGTCATAGATGGCAAACATGTCTACTTCTACGATGAGGATTATAAATACGGACAATATAAGGGCATACAAGCTAAAGATAAACTCATCATTTTAAATGGTAAAACATACTACTACCTTCCTGGCTCTGGTAATCGTGCTGAAAATGTGACGTTGACAATCAATCACGTTACTTATTACTTCGATAATGACGGGGTTGGACATATTCTTCGATAGTCATTTACAAGTGACTATGGATTTCAATTACTTCACACAAAAGGAAGTCGACCAACTGTCAACTTCCTTTTCCATATCATCAATAACTGACTTACAAATAGAATTCAAATATGAACTATTCTTAAACAATTACGATTATCTTGTAAAAAAACTTGTTTGTCATAAAAAAAGTATTATAATAAAGATAGGTGAGCATGTAAGCGTTCTACTAAAACGTTGAAAGTGTACTACAGGGGATTAGGATTAGGAACTTGGCTTTAGACTTCTAACGTCAAAATAATTTTTTATGCATGAAAACTGGTCCTTAGGCACTTTGGCATGAGAATCTAAGGCTCTTTTCATACACACATCTGTCTATAATATAAAACTAGAGCTTTAGAGAGAATGCTTCAAACTAAAAGCTCTAGTTTTTTGTATTTGAAGACAGATGCCATAGGCTGGATTCAAAAATAAAACGAAAGGAGAGAAATAAAAGTATTAGGATAAATAAGTAAAATCACTTGTTTCTAGATATAAACTACACAGCATAAGCATATTCTCCTTGCCACACATTTGACGTGCTCGCCTATAAAATCTTCTTATGGCCATGCCCTGAGAGATTTAGATATGGGGCTCAGTCGTTTTAACAGATTTTCTCACTTTTAACATTCTTCTGACGGCCTAGCTCCTTTATGTTACACACCTAAACATCGGTGTTCATTTTTGAAGGGAGTCTATTATGAATACTGAAATGAATTATCATTGGCAAATGTCAAAGAAACACGTCGTAGCACTTTCCTGCGCAACCGCTCTAGCTACTTTTACTTTAGTCGCACGCCCTACATTTGCGGATGAAGTAAAAATACCCGAAGCTACAGGTCAACCAACTGAGATTCTTGCACCTGCACAAGAGACCGTAGTAACTAATGTAGAGGTCAAAGCACCTACTACAAATCCTATCTCAACTAATGCTGAGCTACCTACTAGTACAAGTACGGTTTTTAGTGAAGCTCTTAGCAGTGAAGTCGCATCATCTGAATTAGCAAGCGAATCACCTGTAGAAATCACTTCTGAACAAGGAAATAGCAATCAAGATAATCAGGCAAATAAAACTATACCTATCAAAACGGCAACTTCAGAAGCCTCTACTACAAAAACTTCGGTAGAAAAAGTCAATGAACCTATTCCTGTCGAAGAAACAAAAACACCTACAAAAAACAGTGAACAACCTGCCCCAATCGATGAAAATGAAAAGCTAGTCACACCTTCCGTAACACTTGAAAATGCACCTCATATTTCTGGTGGACATTATTATAGTGATGATAATGGTAACTGGTATTACAAGGATGCAAATGGCAAAAATCTTGTCGGGCTGAACTATGTAGATAATGTTCCTGTTTATTTTAGTCAAGACGGTATTCAAATCAAAGGTGGCTTTGCAGAGGATGGCAGATACTATGACAAAGATTCTGGTGCTCTCGTAACCAAGGCCTTTAAAGAACTCTTAACTTATATTGGTCGTGATGATATCAACGGTCAAAACATTTATACTACTGATTGGTACTACCTTGATGCCGACGGACGGCCACTTAAAGGTCCTCAAAATCTTGGTGGTACAAACATGTA
The DNA here is from genome assembly GCF_965119505.1 of Streptococcus sp. Marseille-Q6379. Classification (NCBI taxonomy): domain Bacteria; kingdom Bacillati; phylum Bacillota; class Bacilli; order Lactobacillales; family Streptococcaceae; genus Streptococcus; species Streptococcus sp. Marseille-Q6379. The sequence goes on from NZ_CBCPLV010000002.1 coordinate 524,344, forward strand.
CTTCTTCCCTAACGGAGCACAAGTTAAGGGACGTTTCGCACCTGACGGACACTACTATGATAAGGACTCTGGTGCACTCGTAACTAATAGCTTTGTCCATGTCTACAACTGGAATTATCAAAATCAAGACGGAAATCATGTGAATCACTTTGTCATCACTATTCCTAATAATTCAGTCGTTGGACCTAACGGTGAAAACCAATTTTTAGATATGAGTCATTACCCACTTTCTAGCAATGATTTAAATCGCGAAGATTTCTACTATTACGTAGATGATAAGGGGGACAAACTGACAGGACCTCAAACCCTAAACGGCATTCATGTCTATTTCGACCAAAATGGTAGACAACTTAGAGGTGAGTTTGAATTTGACGAAGATGGTACCGTTCATTATTACGATGCTAAAAACGGTGCACGCGCTGAAAATACCATTGTCAGAACCAACACTGGTGCCTTCAAATTCGATGCAAATGGTAATGGACGTTTGATGGGGCCTGGTGAAGAAATAGATACTCCCGTCACTCCTACAGTCACCCTAGACAAAGCACCACGAGTTTTTGGTGGTCACTATTATAGTGATAACGAGGGCAACTGGTACTACAAGGATGCAAACGGTAAAAACCTCATCGGTCTCAACTTCGTCGACAACATTCCAGTATACTTCGACAAGGATGGCAAACAAGTCAAAGGACGTTTTGCAGAGGATGGTCGCTATTTCGATAAAGACTCTGGTGCTCTTGTAACCAAACGCTATCTTGAAACCCAAGATGGTGACTGGGTTTACGTCAATGATAAAGGTGATAAACTCAAGGGAGAACAAACTATCGATGGTGTTAAAGTCTACTTTGATGATTTCACTGGTACACAAGTCAAGGGACATTTTGCACCAAATGGTAAATACTATGATAAAGATTCTGGTGCTCTCGTAACCAATGCTTTTAAAGAAATCTTAACTTATATTGGTCGTGATGACATCAACAATCAAAATGTCTATACTACTGCTTGGTACTATCTCGATGCTGATGGTAAGCCATTAACAGGACCTCAAACCTTTGGAAATAGTCACTTTTACTTCCTTCCTAACGGAGCACAAGTCAAGGGACGCTTCGCCCCGGATGGACACTATTATGATAAAGACTCTGGTGCTCTTGTCACTAATAGCTTTGTTCACGTCTACAATTGGAATTACCGAAATCTCGATGGTGACCGCATCTTCCACTTTACGATCACCATTCCCGGAAATGATATCGTAGGTCAGGATGGACAGTATCCAAGAGAAAGTAAAGATTTAGATCGTGAAGATTTCTACTACTATGTTGATGCTAAAGGGGATAAACTGACAGGACCTCAAACCTTAAATGGCATCCATGTTTACTTCGACCAAAACGGTAGACAACTTAGAGGTGAATTCAAATTTGATGATGACGGCACTGTTCACTATTACGATGCTAAGAATGGTGCACGCGCTGAAAATACCATTGTTAGAACAAACACTGGGGCTTTCAAATTTGATGCTGACGGTAATGGACATTTGATTGGACCTGATGAAGTATAAGAATAGTATTCAAATAACAACTATTGATATCGCTTAATTACTCTGATTTAGGAATCGCTAAAAAGGAAGTCGACCAACTGTCAACTTCCTTTTTCATATCACAGATAATTATAATCCGTTTTAAGAAAACTTTAGGCTTTGCTTTATATACTATAACCATCCTAAAACTTTTCTTTTTCATAATCTCCTAAATCCAGGGCTCGGGTCCTGGATTTTTTTGCGTGAACGAGAAGTAAATGAATTTATGAAATTTGAATCAAAGCTTTTCTTCTTTTGCCTGATTAATCATATCTAGGAAATAAGCATGTACCCTTTCGTCACCCGTTAATTCTGGATGAAAAGATGTCACTATCATCTGCTTTTCTCTAGCTGCCACGATAGCCCCATTGACTTGTGCTAGAATCTCCACTTCTGGTCCAACAGCTTCAATAATTGGCCCACGAATAAAGACCATTGGAATCTCGCCTATTCCTTTTAATTCAGCATCTGTGACAAAACTGCCCAATTGGCGTCCATAGGCATTTCTGGCTACATTGATGTCCATACTTGCCAAATGTTTTGTTTGGTCCCCCACTATGGTTTTGGCCAACAAAATCAGACCTGCACAGGTTCCAAATACAGGTAGTCCAGCATCAATTTTCTCCTTTATCGGCTCAAACAAGTCTAAATCATGCAAAAGTTTTCCCATGACTGTCGACTCTCCCCCTGGTAGAATGAGCCCGTCTAAATTAGCGTGGGCTTCCCAATCTTGTCGATTTCTGATTTGAACCGTTTCAACCCCAAGTGCTTTCAAGACCTGCTCATGTTCTGCAAAAGCACCTTGCAAAGCCAGTATTCCAATTTTTGTCATCTATTTTCCTCGCTCTGCCATTAAGATGTCAATTTCATCCTTGTTGATACCAACCATGGCTTCACCCAAATCTTCTGACACTTGCGCCAAAATATCTGGATGATTATAGTTAGTCACTGCCTTGACGATAGCTTCCGCACGTTTTTTCGGATCTCCTGATTTGAAAATCCCTGAACCAACAAAGACACCTTCAGCCCCCAACTGCATCATAAGGGCAGCATCCGCTGGCGTCGCTACACCACCTGCCGCAAAATTGACAACAGGCAACTTGCCATGTTCGTGGACATAACGGACCAAATCAATTGGAACCTGCAAGTCTTTAGCAGTAATATAAAGCTCATCGTCTCTAAGATTTTGGATGCGACGAATCTCTTGATTCATGAGTCGTAAGTGGTGAACTGCTTGCACAATATCACCAGTCCCAGGTTCGCCCTTAGTACGAATCATTGAGGCCCCTTCAGAGATACGGCGGAGCGCCTCACCAAGGTCCTTGGCCCCACAGACGAAAGGCACATCAAATTTGGTTTTGTCCACATGAATAAGATCATCAGCCGGTGTCAAAACCTCACTCTCGTCGATATAATCAATCTCAATCGCCTGCAAAATCTGTGCTTCCACGAAATGACCAATACGCACCTTAGCCATAACTGGAATACTAACGGCGTCCTGAATTTCCTTAATCATCTTAGGATCACTCATACGTGACACACCACCCACTGCACGGATATCGGCCGGAATGCGTTCCAAGGCCATGACCGCAGCTGCTCCCGCCGCTTCAGCAATACGTGCCTGCTCAGGATTTTGAACGTCCATGATGACGCCCCCCTTAAGCATCTGTGCCAAATTTTTATTTAAGTCGTAACGATTTGTCATTGCAATCACCTCTCATGTTTTTATGCCCTTTATTTTACACAGGATAATTTTTGAAAAAAAGACTCTATTTCTCAAACTGTATGGGGACAATTACCCTTTCAATGATATCTATAGACGAAAAAATAAATAAATTAGGAAAACTCTTTTATAGGCTATAACTATCACAAATATAAGAATCTTTTTATAAAATCATGGCGTTTTTGTATCCGTTTTCTATTGAAGTTATTAGAAAATAAGATTAAAATATAATCGTAAATTAATTTTTGGTATTCATCTTGTTTTATATGTCACAGCATGAATTTACCAAGTCACCATATAAGGGGGAAAATTATGGCAAACAAAGTTCGTTTCAAACTTCATAAAGTTAAGAAACATTGGATCACAATCGCTGCCTCAAGTTTGGCAATCGGGGCTTCACTAATTGGACTAGGACAAGTCGGGGCTGATGAAGTCAAACCAGAAACGACTGCTGTTAACAGTCCTGAAAATGTCGTCTCTGACAGCAATCTTGAGACAAGTGCTAGCCTCATTACAAGAACCGAAGTAGCTCCAACGAGTACAGTTGTCGAGAATACTTCTAGTGCAGCAGTATCTACTGACACTACACCTACTAATGCGACTAGTCAGCCTGCAGAAACAACTGCTACACAGCCTAGTAACGAGGCCGATAAAAAGGGTGGGGCAGCTCCAGTTAATGAAACAACTACTGCTGATAGGAGCGTTGAAATCTCATCTGGGACAAGCGACAACGCAACTACTTCACAGGAAACACCTTCCCAAGGTGGCAAGTTCACTTCTGATGATCAAGGCAACTGGTATTATCTAGACAGTGACGGCCACAAACTGACTGGTCCACAAACCATCGATAACTTTAACCTCTACTTCCATGACAATGGAATCCAAGCAAAGGGTGAAAAGATTACCATTGATGGCAAGGATTACTACTACGATAAAGATAATGGGCGTAAAGTAACTGATACAAGCATTGAAGTAGACGGTAAAACCTATTTAGCAGATGCTGATGGCATCCTTACCGAAAAAACGCAACTACCAACCCAGGTTGTAACTGGTGGTCATTTCCAATCTGATAACCAACAAGACTGGTATTACTACACTGCCAATGGTGAAAAATTGACGGGTTGGCAAAATGTTGATGGTGTCATCCTTTATTTTGATAAAGATGGCAAACAAGTCAAAGGACAAGAACGAGAGATTGGTGGAAAATACTATCGATTCGATGAGAATGATGGTTCTCTATTAACGAATCAGTGGCATCACACTTCAATTTTCAATGGCTATAGGACAGAACCTCAATATACAACTTATACTAATTACTTAGGCGAAGATGGTGCTGCATTTATTGGATGGCATACCATTGACAGTAAACGTTATTATTTCAAACCTGACGGACTTTTGGCTAAAAATGATACTGTCACAATTGATGGGAAGATTTATCTTTTTGATTACCAAGGACAATTGGTCAAGAACAAATATGGCATTGTTGAAACTCCTTCAATGTTCCATGCAAACACTTCTACCTACCGTACCAATGCTAACGGCGAAGTCTTAACTGGTAAACAAATTATCGATGGAAAAGAATATATCTTTGCTTTAAAGGGTCAAGTTCTTGATGGTATCATAGGTTATGACAGCAAACTTTATCTAGTCACAGATAGTAAAATAGAAAAAAACTATTTTGGAGCCCTTTTTTCAAAAAAAACATTTTGGGGCGGGCCTAGTTTCTCTGGAATCTATGGAACTGATAAAAACGGTGTCCTCCTCGAGGGCATCCAACGAGGCTCTGATGGTCACCTTCACTACTTCCAACCTGAGGTAAAAAGTGTTGATAAGCCTACATGGAAAGAAATCGATGGCAAGCGCTATCGTCTAACAAAATCATATCGAACAGAAAGATATGCTGGTATGTACACCACTATTATCCTTACTAACGACACTTTGAAAGTCGATGATAAGACCTACACAATTGATAATGAGGGAGTAGTGACTGAATTTACGGCTAAAAACCAATTTGTTCGCGATGATTTCTGGAACTGGTACTACTACGACAAAGAGGGCAAACTCCTAACAGGCCGTCAAACCATTGATGGTGTTCAACTCTACTTTGATAAAAATGATAAGCAAGTCAAAGGTAGCCTAGTAGACATTGATGGTAAAACTTACTACTTTGACAAAGACAGTGGGGCTATGTGGACGAATACCACTCTCGAAAAAGACGGCAAAACTTATATCATCGATGAAAACGGTGTGGCTACTGAGAAAGTGAATTAAAAAGGAAAGACATAATATTTCTACCACTTTAAGAAAACTTTAGGCTTTGCTTTATATACTAAAACCATCCTAAAACTTTTCTTTTTCATAATCTCCTAAATCCAGGGCATAGGTCCTGGATTTTTTTGTTTTTAGAAAAGTCTGTAGCAACTAAAATCATTCCCTCTCTCACTCGCATCACAATGTAATCGTTTTCTTATTTTTGTCTAAATTTCTTATTTTTTCTTGAAAGTCTCTAAAATAGCGCTATAATAGGACTTAGGAAATGGAGGAAAAAGTATGAAAGTACATTCTAATTTTACTGGACCTAAGTCCAAAAAACGTCTGATTGCATTCTCATGTGCAACTGCTCTTGCAAGTTTTGCCTTTATCGCAAAACCTGCCTTCGCTGAGGAAGCTAAGGCTGACAATGCATCTAACCTTGATACGACTGCTGCTACCACTGCCAATGTAGAAACTACCGCAGACCTCGTCGAAACAAAGGTTGTCGAAGCACCTGTTACTACTGAAAATGTGGCTAGCACAGAAAACACCACAAATGTCTCAGAACAAGCCTCAACTTCTACAGCAAGTTCTGAAACTGCCAGTGAAACAGCTTCAACAACTACAAGCGAAAGTCAAGCACCTGCAGAATCGGTCTCAGGCCAAACACGCGAAGCTGTAACTACAGACCGGGCTGCCAGTGAGGCTGCAACACCAACCGCAGATACCAATAGTGAAACCAATGTTACCGGTGGTCAATATTATAGTGATAGCCTTGGTAACTGGTATTATAAGGATGCTAGTGGTAAGAACCTAACTGGTGCACAAAAAATCGATGGGATCAACGTTTATTTCGATGAAAATGGCATACAAGTCAAGGGAAACTTTTCAAAAAATAAACAATACTATGATGCAGATTCTGGTGCTCTTGTAACGGATTGTTATATTAATCATCTTGGTGGTGTTTACTATGTCGATAAAAATGGTGAACCATTAAAAGGCGCACAAACCATTCAAGGAAAACAAGTTTATTTCAATGATTACAACGGCCTTCAAGTTCGAGACGGATTTGCTAGCAATGAACACTTCTACGATAAAGATGGTAACCTTGTAACAGATAGCTATGTTTTTAGCACTAAATACAACTATAACAACACTATCTATCCTTTCTATGTTGATAAAAATGGCGACAAATTAAAAGGTGAACAAATCATCAATGGAAAATCTGTCTATTTCGATAAGTATGATGGAGCACAGGTGCGTAATAGCGTTGCTGACAATGGGCGTTTCTATGATCAAGATGGTAATTTAGTTGATCTAGGGAAAAAACACTACGTGTTCATCGATAACCATTGGTTCTATGTTGATGAAGATGGAAAGATACTTAAAGGTGAACAAGTCATTGATGGTGTGAAAGTTTACTTTACCCCTTATTACGGATATCAAATTAAAGGGGATTTTAATTCTGACGGCCAATTCTATGACAAGGATACTGGCGAGCTCGTGACAAACCGTTATATTCAATTAACACGCTACGAATCGAACGGCTCTATGGCTCCAACTCTAGAGACCCATTGGTATTATCTTGGGGCAGACGGAAAAGTGGTAACAGGTCCACAAGTTATTGACGGCGTTCGTGTCTACTTTAACTATAGAGGACACCAAGCAAAAGGAGACTTTGGCTACGATGGTTATTATTATGATAAAGACACTGGAGCACTCGTCAAAAATAGCTTTGTCTCCTTAGAGCAACCATCAGGAACCCTTATTTATTACCTCGATAACGAAGGCAATACAATTAAGGGAGAACAAATTATTAATGGTAAGCATCTCAACTTCGGTGAATACGGTATCCAAGTTAAGGGAAATTTCGCACCTAATGGACTTTTTTATGATGCAATTACAGGGGAACCTGTTACTAATCGTTATGTTCAAATCAATGACCAGAGTAACTCATATAATACCCTTGAAAATAAAGATAAATGGTTCTATATCGGTTCAGACTCTAAAGCTCTTAAAGGAGAGCAAGTCATTAATGGCGTAACCGTATTCTTTGACAAAGATGGGGTTCAAGCTAAAGGGATTTTCGCAGATGACGGTTTCTATTATGATAAAGATTCTGGAGCACGCGTTAATCTTGGCAACAATCAGTTTGTTCAAGTGAACGGTAACTGGTACTATCTTAATAACGAAGGTAAAATTGTAAAAGGTGAACAAGTCATTAATGGCAACAATTTTTACTTTGATAAAGATGGCAAGCAAGTTAAAGGGAACTTTGCTGAAAATGGAGCGTACTATGATGAAAATTCAGGAGTACAAGTAACCAATCGTTATGTTAACTTCAATAACAATTGGTATAGAATCGGTGCTAAAGGTACTCCTCTTAAAGGTGCCCATGTCGTTGATGGTCATAATGTTTTCTTTGACCAAGACGGTAAACAGATTAAGGGCGACTTCGCTTCGGATGGCTACTATTACAGTAAAAATTCAGGAGACCGAGTAGACTTAGGACAAAATCATTATCAAAACATAAACAATAATTGGTATTATATTGGTAATGACGGCAAACGCCTTACTGGTGAACAAGTTATTGATGGTGTCGAGGTCTACTTCGATAGTACTGGTAAGCAGGTTAAAGGAAACTTTGCTGAAAACGATTCATTTTACGATAAAGATAGTGGTGCCCGCCTTAAGGAACAATTTGTCGATTTGAATGGAAAGACTTATTATGTTGATGCTAAAGGCAAAAGACTTAGAGAAGGGGGAGTTCGAACTATCAATGGTAAAGAGTATACCTTTACGGGCGGTGCAGATCCCCACCTTGCTAGAGAAGAATTTCTATATCCTTACGGCTACTCTTCATTCTACGATTTGAATAACAAAGAAGTCAAAGGGCCTCAATTCGTTAAGGCCAAAAACGGTAATAGATATTACATTACCGCTTCTGGTCACGTCCCATTAGGGCTTCACATTATCAACGGAGAACTTTATATGTTTGATGCTCCGACAAATAAATATGCTGATGGTAGGGTTAGTGCGAATGGCTTGACTAAAGACTATTTCCCATCACTTATTCCTAATGGTAGCCATATCTATTACTTTGATAAGGAAACAGCTACTGCTATAAAAAATCAATATAAAGAGGTTAATGGTAACTGGTATTACTTTGGACCTAATTGGTATGCACTAACCGGTGAACAAACTATTGATGGGGCTCATGTCTATTTCCATAGAGATGGCAAACAAGCTAAAGGGGAACTAGTCACTGTAAATGATAAACTTCATTATTATGATCCTAACAGTGGTGCACGTACTGAGAACACTACCCTCACTATCGAAGGTAAGACCTACCATTTTGATGCTGAGGGAAATGGAAAACTCCTCAATTAGTGTAAGTGAGCAGTAAGCATTATGAAAAAGTAATTCCATCTTCCACTTTAAGAAAACTTTAGGCTTTGCTTTATATACTATAACCATCCTAAAACTTTTCTTTTTCATAATCTCCTAAATCCAGGGCATAGGTCCTGGATTTTTTTGTTTTTAGAAAAGTCTGTAGCAACTAAAATCATCCCCTCTCTCACTCGCATCACAATGTAATCGTTTTCTTATTTTTGTCTAAATTTCTTATTTTTTCTTGAAAGTCTCTAAAATAGCGCTATAATAGGACTTAGGAAATGGAGGAAAAAGTATGAAAGTACATTCTAATTTTACTGGACCTAAGTCCAAAAAACGTCTGATTGCATTCTCATGTGCAACTGCTCTTGCAAGTTTTGCCTTTATCGCAAGACCTGCCTTCGCTGAGGAAGCTAAAGCTGATAACTCATCAAACCTTGATGTGACTGCTGCTACCACTGCCAATGTGGAAACCACAGCAGACCTCGTAGAAACAAAGGTTGTCGAAGCTCCTGCTACTACTGAAAATGTGGCTAGCACAGAAAACACCACAAATGTCTCAGAACAAGCCTCAACTTCTACAGCAAGTTCTGAAACTGCCAGTGAAACAGCTTCAACAACTGCAAGCGAAAGTCAAGCACCTGCGGAATCAGCCACAGGCCAAACACGTGATGCTGTAACTACAGACCGAGCTGCCAATGAGACAGCTTCAGTACCTAATGAAACAAACGTCACTGGTGGTCAATACTATAGTGATGACCAAGGCAACTGGTATTATAAAGATTCCAGTGGTAAAAACCTCGTAGGCGAACAGACTATCGATGGCCAAAATGTTTATTTCCGCAGTAATGGGCAACAAGTTAAGGGGCCTTTACTCGATAGGAATAATAATCTATTTCGTTACTACGATGTTGATACTGGGCAACTATGGACGAATCGATACCTTGAATCCCAAGGTAATTGGTACTATTTAGGTAAAGATGGCTATCCACTCACTGGAGAACAAACTATCAATGGTCAAGAAGTCTACTTCGATTATAAAGGTGTTCAAATCAAAGGTGACTTTAGCGGAGAGGACTATAGCTATCCAGATCAAACTTTCTATTACGACTCTAACTCTGGTGCAAGGGTCCGAAAAGAAGGTCTAGTTCAGAATAAAAAAGGCCAAACCTTTTACATCAAGAACGATGGTTCTAAATTTACAGGAATACGTGAAATTGATGGTAATATCTACTATTTCAAAGCACGTGAAGCTGCCTCTCCTGTTGATACCGGCGTCCTACAAAAAGGAATCAGCATTTTACTAGAAGAAGGGCAAAATTCACCACGTACTTATGGTTTTGGTACCCCTACTAATATTACCCGTCGCTACTATTTTGACTCAGTTACTGGTCAAGCCGTTAAAAATCGCTATGTCCAAGAAAATGATGGCTGGTACTATTATGGTGCAGATGGAAATGCTATTCGTCCTCAAGATGGTGAAGTCAATATAGACGGTCAAATCGTTTACCTATATGCTAATGGTCGTCAAGCTAAGGGAGAGCTTGTTCTCGACAATGGTGTTCTTCGCTACTATGATCCTAATTCTGGAGCACGCGTCTCTAACACCACTCTAACAATTAATGGTATGACCTATCGATTTGATGAAAACGGCGTAGGTATGGATGCTCCTAACCCAAATGGTTATTATAGCAACGATAATGGAAACTGGTATTATAAGAACGTAAATGGAGACAACCTCACTGGTGCTCAAATCATTAACGGTCAAAAGTTATTTTTCCGCGACAATGGTCAACAGGTTAAAGGTGCTTATGGTGATTCCTACGGTGATTTATACGCATTCTACGATATTAATTCTGGAAATCTTGTAACCAATCGTTATGTTGAATACATGGGTAATTGGTTCTATGTAGGTAAAGACGGTAAGCCAGTCAAGGGAGCTCGAAATATCGATGGACAAGATGTCTTCTTCAACTATCGAGGGGTACAAGCTAAAGGAGGATTTGGTCAAGATGGCGTCTATATGCCTGAGTACTATTACGATAAAGATAATGGTCGCAAAGTAACCAAAGCTGGGTTTGTTAAAGATAACAGAGGCTTAACTTACTATCTTGACGAGAAAGGTAACAAAGTCCTTGGACTTCATGAAATCAATGGTGATTTATATTACTTCCGTCGAGGAGGTGCCTATAAGTACACCCAACTGGGTGACATGTGGCAAGACAGTATTAATTACATCGATGGTAAAATCTACTACTTCGGTCATGACGGTAGAGCAATTAAAAATCGTTTCTATCAATGGGGTAATTACTGGTACTACTTCTATGCGGATGGTTCAGCAGCTACTGGTGCCGTTCAGATTAATGGACAACAACTTTACTTCGATAAAAATCATGGTAGACAAGTTAAAGGCGCTTTTGCACCAGATGGTCACTACTACGATGAAAACTCTGGTGAACTCGTCACTAACCAAACACGTACTATCAAAGGTGTAACTTATCATTTTGATGAAAATGGTAACGCGACTAAAGTTTAAGCTATTCCTTACTTTAAGAAAACTTTAGGCTCTGCTCTATATACTATAATCATCCTAAAACTTTTCTTTTTCATAATCTCCTTATCCAGGGCACAGGTCCTGGATTTTTTTATTTTTTAAGTTCCTATGATTGCAAAAATTGTGACATTTGCCATTTACTCGCTTTCCTATGTAATCGTTTTCTTATTTTTGTCTAAATTTCTTATATTTTCTTGAAAGTCTCTAAAATAGCGCTATAATAGGACTTAGGAAATGGAGGAAAAAGTATGAAAGTACATTCTAATTTTACTGGACCTAAGTCCAAAAAACGTCTGATTGCATTCTCATGTGCAACTGCTCTTGCAGGTTTTGCCCTCATCGCAAAGCCTGCCTTCGCTGAGGAAGCTAAAGCTGATAACTCATCAAACCTTGATGTGAACGCTACTACCACTGCAAATGTGGAAACTACCGCAGACCTCGTAGAAACTAAGGTTGTCGAAGCTCCTGCTACTACTGAAAATTTAGGCACCACTCAAAGCACTACAAATGTCTCAGAACAAGCCACAACTTCTGCTGCAAGCTCTGAAGTTGTCAGTGAAACTGCCTCAACAACTGCAAACGAAAGCCAAACTCCTACAGAATCAGTTGCAGGCCAAACACGTGAAGCCGTAACTACAGACCGAGCTGCCAGCGAGACAGCTTCAGTACCTAATGAAACAAACGTCACTGGTGGTCAATACTATAGCGACGACCAAGGCTACTGGCATTACAAAGATGCTAGCGGTAAAGACCTGACTGGACCACAAACTATTGATGGCGTTAAGGTCTACTTCAATCCAGGCGGTGTTCAGGTTAAAGGGGGATTTGGCTGGGACGGTCACTATTATGACAAAGACTCTGGTGCTCTTGTTACTAATAAATTTGTTGAAGAATATGGTAGAACCTATTACGTTGATGAAAATGGTAATAAGGCAATTGGTTCTAAAGAAGTTAATGGAGCGTGGTATTATTTTGAGCAGTATGGTGAACTAATTAAAAACAATTTTGCTCCTGATGGCCGTTATTATGACAAATATGGTAAACAAGTGGATTTCGGAACAAACCGCTATTTCGAATTAAACGGGGAATGGTACTATGCTGGAAATGATGGTGCTATTTTAAAGGGACCACAAACCATCGATGGTGTTAAGGTTTACTTCCGACAATACGGAGCTCAAGTCAAAGGATATTTTGTCAAAGATGAGGGGGATAATAAATCTCGATACTACGATAAGGATACTGGTGCTCTTGCCACCAATCAATATGTTATCGCTTATAATCCTTACAAACATCGAAATGAACGTTATTATGTTAACGACCAAGGAATTCGGTTAACTGGTCCTCAAACAATTGACGGTAAACAAGTCTACTTCGATACCTACGAGGGAAGCCAGGTTTTCGACAATTTTGCTGACGATGGTTACTTTTACGATCAGGACGGAAATCGTGTTGATCTTGGTGCCAATCGTTATGTTCAAATCAGAGACAATTGGTACTATGTCGGTAACGATGGAAAAATTTTAACCGGTGAACACATTATTGATGGAGCTCACGTTTATTTTGAATATGGAGGTAAACAAGTTAAAGGAGATTTTGACTATAAAAATCAATTTCACGATAAAGACTCTGGAACTTTAGTTACTAATCGTTTCGTTACCGTTAATGACAAGACCTACTTCATTGGAGCAGATAGTAAGGCTATTAAAGGAGCGACCGTCATCGACAACATTGAATACTTCTTTGACGAAAAAACTGGCGCTCAGGTTAAGGGAAATTTCGCAAGTAACAAAAAATATTATAACAGTACTACTGGTGCTCTCGTAATCAATAGTTATGTCCAAGTCGACAAAGACTGGTACTACGTAGGCAATGACGGTAAACGGCTTAAAGGTTCTCAAACCATTAACAATGTTCCTGTATACTTTGACCCTTATGATGGTAAACAAGCCAAAGGTGTCTTTGGTAATGATGGCTACTTCTACGACAAAGATTCTGGTGCTAAAATAGACCTTGGTACCAATCGCTACGTTTACATCAACGATAACTGGTACTATCTTAATGGAGAAGGAAAAATCCTTAAAGGCGATCAAACCATCGACGGGGTACAGGTTCACTTTGATCCATATTATGGTAATCAAATTAAAGGAGAATTTACCGATAGTAATGGGCATGCGGTTAAAGCAAACTCCTATACTAGCCCAGTTAAGTACTATGATAAAAATTCTGGAGCTCTTGTAAAAGGTCAATACTTTAGCCATGATGGTAAATGGTACTATGCAGATGCAGAAGGTAATATCCTTAAAGGCTCACAAACCATCGATGGGGTACACGTTTACTTTGACTATAATGGTGTACAAGCTAAAGATACTGTTCTAGATGGTTACTACTACGATAAAGATAGTGGAGCACGAAAAGAACTCCCTCGTGATCAGTTTATTAAGATTGGTGACGATTTATACTACATTAGCAGTAATGGACGAACTGGGAATATAACTATTGATGGTAAGGATTACTATGTTGGTCGATATGGTAGAGTTCTTCGTGGTTCCTTTAACGTATACCAAGAGCCACCTTACTATGATGACGAAACTGGCGAAGCTGTGAAAAAAACTGGTTTTGTTAAATCTTATGGTCGTTGGTACTATATAGAGGAAGACGGAAAAAAAGCAAAGGGCTTTAAAGAAATTGATGGTAAGCTTTATTTCTTCTCTAACAATCCAATGAACAAATACGAAACAAACGAACAAGTTCGTGGACAATTAGCTAGACCTTACTTTTATATTTCCTTCCCAAATAGAGCAGAAGACAACCCAACTTACTACTTCGATGCTGAGACTGGAGCTGCTGTAACCAACCAATTCGTCTATGCAGATGGACACTGGTACTACTTCGGTAACGATGGAAAGGCTCTTCTATTTGATCAAGTCATCAATGGTCAACACCTCTACTTTGATTATGAAGGTAAACAAGTTAAGGGCGATTTCGTTACAGACTACAAGGGAACTCGTTATTATGACGAAAACTCTGGTGAGCTCGTCACCAACCAAACACGTACCATCAATGGTGTGACTTATCACTTTGATGAAATTGGGCGTGCGAAGCAATTATAAGGATTTTAGTAAAATAGACTAAGTTTTTCTCGCAGATATCTATACTAGAGGAAGTTGATTAATTTTAACTTCCTTTTTAAAATCCACGAAAATAATTTTTGTCTGCTTTAAGAAAACTTTAGGCTTTGCTTTATATACTATAAACATCCTAAAACTTTTCTTTTTCATAATCTCCTAAATCCAGGGCGCAGGTCCTGGATTTTTTTGTTTTTTGATAATTGTTTGAATTACTAAGAACTGGAAAAATCTCACCTAATAGCCAGAAAAATAGATGTTATTCTCTTTTATCAATCTCTTCACATTAAAAGAAAGCCTTTTTATTTTTAATATTGAAAAGGCTTTCTTATTGCATTATAATATAAATTAAAAAGGGGAGGTATTTGTTATGGAAACAAATAATAAGGTCAAACATCAAACATCTAAAAAGTATCTTATTGCATTTTCATGTGCATCAGCTCTTGCAAGTTTTGCGCTTATTGCAGGAGTTGCTTTTGCGGATGAAGTAACTACTGGTGAAGTACACAAGATTGACACGACAGCAAGTATTACTGCCAATGTGGAAACAACAGCAGACTTAGTTGAAACAAAGAGTACTGAAGCAACATCTTCTACTGAAAGTTCAACAGATGCTCCAGAGTTAGTAAGTTCGGAAAACACTAGAGAACCGGCCTCTGCAACCACTAATGAGAGTCAAGCTCCTACTGAAACAGCCATCGTTGAAGCACACGCCGTTTCAACAAGAGACAGTGCTGCTAGTGAAACAGCTACGGCAACTCCTGTTATCAATGAGGACGTAAACGTTACAGGTGGTCAATATTACAGTGACCAAAACGGTAAATGGCATTACAGAGATGCCAATGGTAATGACCTGACTGGACCACAAACAATTGATGAGATTCAAGTCTATTTCGATAAAGAAAATGGCATACAAGCTAAAGGCGTCTTTGCTAAGGATCCTAACGATGCTAAGAAACTAAATTTCTATTTTGGTCAGTCAAACGTGACACAATACCAATCAATGGAACGTCTTCACGAACTGGGAGACCAACACGTTCTTGAAGAGCTGCCTTGTCTTTGGCTTTACCTGACAAATCATCCACTGAGAAGTGATAAGGAATGTGAGCATCTGTTTCTGGATCAAGGAGGTCCGTATCGATACCATTAACAATACCAGACAACTTACCAGATTCCATGCGCATGATTTGATCAAGACCTTTACCAAATTCAGGTGTTTGAATTTCACCAGCGTATGATGGAGAAACTGTTGTTACACGGTCTGCGTAAAGAACAGCTGCTTTCATCCAGTTGAGGCAGTCATTCCAACGGAGAGTACCATCAGCATAACGCTCGTAACCAACACCAAAGATTTCCCAAAGCATACCACTGTCAAATTGACCTTGGAACTCAATATTATGGATAGTGAAGACTGTCTTAATACCTTGGTAAGCTTGAATCCAATGGTATTTTTCCTTAAGAAGGAATGGAATCATGGCTGTGTGGTAGTCATGAACATGGAGAATATCTGGAATAAAGTCCACTTTTTCCATCAACTCAAGGGCAGCCATTTGGAAGAAGCCAAAACGCTCACCATCATCCCACTCACCGTATACCGTACCACGGTTGAAATACTGTTCATTATCAATCAAGAAGAAGGTCACACCATCACGGACAATTTTCTTGATGCCGACATATTGACGACGCCAACCAACATTTGTATAGAAGAAGCCAAGGTCTTCAACCTGATCGCCAAATTTAGCCGAAACCACATCATAATATGGGAGAATTACGGCAACCTCGTGACCATTTTTGACTAGAGATTTAGGAAGAGCACCGATAACGTCACCCAAACCACCAGTTTTAGCGAAAGGTGCACCCTCTGCTGCTACAAATAAAATTTTCATCGTACAATATCCTCTGTTACAACGCTACCTTTTTTGATGATAACTGGGTTGTTTTCTGTACCGCGAACCGTAACACCTTCAGCGATTTCAACACCTTTATCCACAATAGCATATTCAACTGTTGCGCCTTTAGCAACTTTAACACGTGGGAAGATAATTGAATGGCTAACACTAGAACCTTCAGAAAAGTCAACATTACGTGAAATCATTGAGTTCTCAACTTTACCTCGAACAATCGAACCAGATGCAAATTGTGAAAGCTTAACTTCAGAAGAGTCTGCATAGTATGTTGGCTCTTCATTTTTAACTTTTGTATAAACTTTTTGGTTTGGTGCAAAAAGTTTATAGAATTTTTGTGATTCCAGCATATCCAAGTTAGCATCAAAGTACGCTTTTACTGAGTGGATATTTGAAAGGTAACCAGTGTACTCGTAAGCAAAAGCATTTTCAGCAACTGCCAAATCACGAAGTACATAACGAAGCTTACGAGGTTCTTCTTTAGCTGCTTCTTCTTCCAATTTTTCAATCAAGAATGGTGTATCCACAACAAAGATGTCTGTAGACATATTGTAAACTTCTTTATCGCCACCCTGGAAGAGCTCATGGCCAAGCACTTTGTCAGAGTCATCAATTTCTAAAACGCTGTTTACATCTGAAATGAGTTCTTTAGGAAGTTTTTTGTAGACCACAGTAACTTTTGGTTTTGTTGTACTGTGAAGGTGGAAAACTTGGTTAAGATCAATGTTGACCAAAACATCACTGTTAAGAGCTACAGTCTGATCTGAGCCTGAACGTTTAAGGTAAGTCAAAATTTGACGATAGTATTCCTCATCAACAGTTGAGCTTTCAACAGGAGTATTGTAAATACCAAGGTAGTAGTGACTGAGAAGAGTAGACAAGCCCCACTCACGACCTGAACGAATATGGTCGAAGACAGAACTGATGTTTTCGTTTTGGAAGATTCCGAAGACGCTACGGATACCAGCATTAGCCAAGTTAGACAACGGGAAGTCGATGAGGCGATATTTTCCGCCAAATGGTAGGCTGGCAATAGGACGGTGCTCAGTCAAACCACCCATGTCATGGAATCCTACGGTATTTCCTAGAATTGCAGAATATTTATCAATCTTCATCTTTTGGTACCCCCACTACTTCATTGTATCCTACGACTTGCACTTCTTCTGTACCGTCAATTTCCACACCATCGGAAATGTGTGCACCTTCACCGATAATAGCTCGTTTAATTTTTGCACCTTTACCAATAATTGCACCACTCATAATCACTGAATCTTCAACGACTGCCCCTTCACGAATTTGTGCACTTGTTGAAAGCACAGAATGTTTAACAGTTCCATCAACCAAACATCCATCAACAACGAGTGAATCTTCAACATGAGCATTCTCACCAAAGAAGTTTGGTGGAGCAATCACGTTACGTGAGTAAATTTTCCATTGACGGTTACGACTATCCAAGGCATTTTCAGGAGAAATGTACTCCATATTTGCTTCCCAAAGGGATTCGATAGTACCTACGTCTTTCCAATAGCCTTCAAATTCATAAGCAAAGACGCTTTCACCTGTTTCAAGATAAGCTGGGATAACGTTCTTACCAAAGTCTGACATATCAACTGAACTCTTTTCAGCTGATACTAACATATTGCGAAGACGTTTCCAATCAAAGATGTAAATACCCATTGATGCTTTCGTAGATTTAGGGTTTTCAGGTTTTTCTTCGAACTCAACAATACGGTTATTAGCATCAGTGTTCATGATACCGAAACGGCTAGCTTCTTTAAGTGGCACATCAAGAACGGCGACAGTAAGACTTGCGTTGTTATCTTTGTGAGATTGGAGCATATCATCATAGTCCATCTTGTAAATATGGTCACCAGACAAAATCAAAACATATTCAGGATTGATGCTATCGATATACTCAATGTTTTGATAAATAGCGTGGCTGGTACCTTCAAACCAACGATTACCTTCGCTAGCTGAGTAAGGTTGAAGAATTGATACACCAGAGTTAACACCATCCAATCCCCAACTTGAACCATTACCGATATGATTGTTCAAAGCAAGTGGTTGATACTGTGTAATGACACCTACATTGTTAATTCCTGAATTGGCACAGTTTGACAAACCAAAGTCAATGATACGGTAGCGTCCACCAAACTGAACAGCTGGTTTGGCAATACTTTGGGTCAATTTTCCAAGACGAGTTCCTTGCCCACCAGCAAGGATCAAAGCCAACATTTCATTTTTCATGAATAGTCCCCCTCATGATTTTTAGTTTCATCCTCAAAAGGATGTTAGACAATCAGCCGAAACTGATTATGACAATTAAAGTAAGTTTCTCAGTGTGGCAATAGTTTGGGCGTCAGAAAGCTTCTTTCAACCGTGACTTTCTTGCTATCATCCCTGAAAAACAAATCGTGTACACGTTTAATTCTACCCTTTATTTCAAGCGACGTTTAACACGCCAGATACTTGCTCCAAGAGCTGGCAATGTGAAGCTAAGGGTATTTTCATAATCCTTCCACTTCGCCTTTTGGGTACGAGTTTCAGGATTTCCTTCTTTCCAGACACCACCGAATTCTTCCATCTCAGTGTTAAGTACTTCTTGATAAATACCAGCGACTGGCAATCCAATAGTGAAGTCTTGACGTTCCACTGGAGCTAGGTTGAAGACACAGACAAGGAAGTCACCCTTATCGCCTTTGTCATCCTTACGAATGAAGGAAAGCACACTTTCAGCACGGTTATCCGCGTCAATGATTTCAATACCATCGTAAGAATCATCAATCTGCCAGAGAGATTTATGGTCCTTGTAGAAAGCATTCATATGGCTAGTAAAGGCCTGCATCTTCTGGTTCATCTCATCTTCAAGATTACCCCATTCGAGTTGATAATCAAACTTCCACTCCAAGAATTGACCAAACTCAGAACCCATAAAGAGCAATTTCTTACCTGGGTGACAGAGTTGGTAAGCATAGAGGTTACGAAGACCAGCAAATTGATTATAGCGGTCACCCCACATCTTATGCATCATGCTCTTCTTACCATGAACCACTTCATCATGTGAGAAAGGTAGAACATAGTTTTCATTGAAGCAATACATGAAACTGAAGGTCATCAGATTGAAGTCATACTGACGGTAAACTGGATCTTCTGCGTAGAATTTGAGGATATCGTTCATCCAACCCATATTCCATTTGAAGTCGAAACCTAGACCACCTTCTTCAATCGGTTGGGTGATTGGCGTTGCTGCAGTTGATTCTTCCGCAACCATCATAACATCTGGATAGCGTTTTTTAATTTCACGATTGAGTTTTTGAAGGAAGCCGTAGCCTTCCAAGTTACGATTTCCACCGTCCTTGTTAGGCATCCATGGACCTTCATCATAGTCCAAATAGAGCATGTTAGATACTGCATCCACTCGGATACCATCGATATGATAATTTTCAATCCAGTAAAGAGCACTTGAAATAAGGAAAGACTGAACTTGATTTTTTCCTAAGTCAAAGTTAAGTGCGCCCCAACGATAGTTATGAGCTCGATCATGATCCTGATATTCGAAAGTTGGTGTACCATCGAAGTAGGCCAAAGCATCGTCATTCTGTGTATAGTGACCTGGGACCCAGTCTACCAAGACACCGATATTATTCTGGTGACATGCTTCTACGAAATCTTGAAATTCTTCTGGTGTGCCATAGGTATGCTCAAAAGCAAAGTAACCCATAAGCTGGTAACCCCAACTCATCCCAAGAGGATGAGCCATGAGTGGCATGAATTCCACGTGAGTATAGTTCATCTCAACCAAATATGGAATCAACTCTTCTTTCAATTCTTTGAAAGTATAAGGTTGACCATCCTCTTTTAGTTTCCAAGATGATGCATGAGCTTCATAGATATTAACCGGACGTTTTTGGAAACCAAAGCGTTTACGACGACCCATCCAAAGGCCATCCTTCCACTTCTTAGTTTTCTTCTTACGAATCACAGCTCCTGTTCCAGGACGAGGCTCTAAGTAAGTCGCAAAAGGATCCATCTTTTCGACGACTTGACCTCCCTTACGTTTCACCAAGAACTTATAGAGTTGTCCTTCCTCTGGGAGAGCTGAAGTCGCCTCCCAAACACCGATATGGTTTTTGGTCATATCCAGAGGTTCATCAAACCAACCTGTGAAATCTCCAATTACCTGAATCTGCTCAGCATGAGGGGCCCACACACGGAAGATAAAACCTTCTTCTCCCTCTAATTCATGCACACCCAAATAATTCTGAAGGTGGAAGTTCTCACCTGTTCCAAATGTGTACATGGCTTCATCGAGATTCATACCATCACTCCTTTCTTAAACTAGCCTTGATAGTTCTAACTATCAAGAAATTAAAACATTGAAATATATGTAAATACACTAGAAAACCCTTCAGACCGATAGGGCTTACAAGTAAACAAAACCACTTATGTAAGCGTTTACTGTATTATAACATTTTTTGACATTCTTGTCAGTAAATCTCCAAATCTTTTTTCATATTATCGAACACAAAAGTCTTACGTAATTTTCCAGAAATATGTAATTCAACAATACCTGAATCGTACTCAGCTTTTGCGACATAGAGATTATCGTAAATATCTGCATATGAACGATATGAAAATTCTTGTACGGTTTGCTTACGCTCAATTAATTTGGCAACTTTAGCAACCAAGTCTTTCTTAAGAGTCACTTGATTCCAATCCACCTGATTAACAGCATCAGGAGCATTGTAGCTATTCATGGCACGCTTAACATCCGCTTCCGTGTAATTTCCATCTTCACCTGTTGCAACCATCTTACTACGCTGGAATTCTTGTCCCAACTGCATGAAACACATCCCTTGCATACTTAGATTAAGAGCATTTGCCAAGTAGATACGTTTTTCAATATCTTCTGGCGAATCATGTGGATGCAAATGATGCATAAGGTCATTCAAATTATAGTTGTCGTGCGCCTCGATATAGTTGAGGACCTGACCTGGCATGAGGTAGTTTACAAAACCACGGCTACCAAGCAGACTCTTGGCAATCTGGTCTTCCAATGGGGCTCCAGACACATAACCGTTACTGATGTGTCCATAGACTTCTGCCCCTTTAACGGCGTCACGCGCATTGTCATTGAAAAATCCGATTCTAGGCATCAAGGCTGCATTATCCTTCTTGCCCTTTTGATCCACAGGAAGACCAATTCCCATATCCCATCCTTCACCATATAGAAGAATCCTAGAATCAATATCATCCATGGCCGAACGAATGGCATTCATAGTAGCAACATCATGCAAGCCCATAAGGTCAAAACGGAAACCATCCACTCCAAATTCTTCTGCCCAATAGGTCAAAGAATCAATCATATACTTACGGTACATTTCCTTTTCACTGGCTGTTTCATTTCCACATCCTGACCCGTCTTGAAAAGACCCATTGTCATGCATACGGTAGTAATAGGCCGGTACAGACAGTTGGAAGGGAGAGCTGTAAGAAGAGTAAGTATGGTTATAAACCACATCCATGATGACCCCAATGCCTGCCTCATGGTAGGCCTGAATCATTTTCTTAAGCTCTAAAATTGGTGCCACGGGATTCTTTTGATCAGCAGCAAATTGACGATCTGGGACATTATAATTCTCAGGATCATACCCCCAGTTGTAGAGAAGCTTCCCATCTTTATCGTAGGTTTTATGGTGATCAAAGACCGGTTGCAACTGGACATAATTGTAACCCATGCGTTTGAGGTAATCAAAACCAGTCACATCTCCTAGGGCATTTCTAGTCCCTTTCTGACAGGCACCTAGGTATGTCCCTCTATAGGACTTCTTAACACCAGACGTCTCTGAGATTGAGAAATCACGGAGGTGCATTTCACAGATAACGGATGAGCAAGCATTTGCATTACGCCAGCTCGCTTTTTGCTTCGTTACCTTTTCATACCCTCTTGGTACAAGTCGCTTAGGATTGACCACTAAACTTTTTTTATTATCTAAGCTAAGGGCGATGCTATAAGGGTCTCTCGTATCCTGATAGAAGCTTTCCTCATGATAAACACGAAACTGGTAGGCTACCCCATCCAAATCCTTTTTGACAGTGGCACTCCAAACACCGTGAGTATTCATCTCATGACGGTCCTTATTGACGCTAGCTCCTCGACTCATCTTAATGACCTTAGGATTTTTACTGCCCTTTTTAAAAAGTAAGAGCTGCACACGACGAGCTAGTGGTGACCAAAGGCGAAACTCTGTAGCCCCTTTTTCATACTCATGCCCTAACCAGCCTTGAAAACCCCACTTTTGATCAAATTCCTGTCTACGAAGAGCCATATCAAAGGCATGCTGGTCGCGACCTTCAAAACTATGGCTAGTCAAGGCAGCCTGTTTAGAATAATAAACCGTTGGATCACCTTCAACTATCCAAATAGCATTGGGAGCATCCCCTAGGAAGCGTCGGACACGATAATCATGTGTTTGCCTCGACCAGTCTTCCGTTTTGACCAAAAGATTGACAGAATCAATAAAACGATTGGAGGGAGAAGTAACCTGACCAACAAGGCCAAAATCATCCTCACGTGAAAAATGGGCCTCTTCGCCCCAATAACCATCTAGCCACTTCCACATACTATATCGGGAATAGTCGCCATGCATACTATGAAAATGAACGGTTAATAAATTGTCCATTTTTTACTCCTTAGTTTTTATTACTCACTTTTTCTCCTATTATAGCAAAAAAAGTTCGTTTTGTAAGCGTTCTTATGGAATATTTTGCAATTTTTTGGTCTATTTTGAACATAAAAAAAGAATGAGAAAATAAATGGCAAAACACTCATTTTTCTCATTTCTTTTGTCTATTTTAATTCTTTTAAAAACCAGGCTTGAGACTCTTTCCAGTTCATTATTCTTGAGTCATCAAAACCTTACGTGGTTTGGTACCTTCAGCTGGTCCGATAACGCCTGCTTCTTCCAACTCTTCCATCAAACGAGTGGCACGGTTGAAACCAACTGACAGACGACGTTGAATCATGGAAGCACTGGCTTTTTGTGTTTCAAGGACCAAAGCCTTGGCCTCTTCAAAGAGTGGGTCACCTTCTGAGCTACCACCATTGGCAGAGGAACCTCCACCAAAATCATTTTCAGAAACTTCACCAGGATCAAAGCTCTCATCATAGTCAGCTGAAGCCTGATCCTTGATAAAGGTCACAATACGTTCCACGTCATCATCAGAGATGAAGGAACCTTGTAGACGAACAGGGTGGTTCTCATCAATCGGTTTGAAAAGCATATCCCCACGTCCGAGTAGCTTTTCTGCCCCATTTTCATCTAAAATGGTACGACTATCTGTTCCCGAAGACACCGCAAAGGCCACACGAGATGGCACATTGGCCTTAATCAAACCAGAGATAACATCAACCGACGGACGTTGAGTGGCGAGAATCATGTGAATTCCCGCAGCACGCGCTTTTTGTCCTAGACGAATGATGGCATCTTCCACTTCCTTACTGGCTACCATCATCAAGTCAGCCAACTCATCAACGATAACCACAATTAAAGGCAGGGGAATCTGTTTTTCTTGCGACTGGGAATTCCAGTCTTCCACCTTGGCATTGTAGCCAGCAATGTTACGCACACCAAACTTACTAAAGAGTTCGTAACGATTTTCCATCTCATCTACCACTTTTTGGAGAGCCTTGGCGGCCTTACGTGGGTTGGTCACTACAGGGATAAGAAGATGAGGAATATCATTGTAAACCGAAAGTTCAACCATCTTTGGATCGACCATGAGGAACTTCACCTGGTCGGGACGAGCCTTCATAAGAATACTAGAGATAATTCCGTTAACCGCAACCGATTTACCAGAACCTGTTGATCCAGCCACTAGCAAGTGAGGCATCCGTCCCAGGTCAAAGCTACGAGCCGAACCATCAACCGCCTTACCAAGAGGAACTTCCAAGAGTTTATTAGGATCCGTCTTGGACTGTTCCCAAAGTTCACGGAAAGAAACCGTCGCAATCTCAGAGTTAGGCACTTCGATACCAACCAAAGATTTTCCAGGAATAGGGGCCTCAATACGGACATCTTTCGCAGCTAAAGCCAGAGCCAAGTCATCAGCTAGATTTGAAATGCGGTTAACACGAACCCCAACAGCAGGCTTGACCTCGTACTTAGTCACTGATGGTCCAATTTCGGCTCGCTCAACCTTGACGTCAATATTGAAACTCTTAAAGGTATCTTCAAGGATACGTATATTCTTACGAACGATGTTCTTCTCTTTAGATTGACTCTTAGGCTTATCAGGTGCAAAGAGATCTATCTGAGGTAATTTATACTGTAAGAGCTCCTTCGGTGTGAAATCAACCTCGACAGGTGCATCATCTCCCTCAACAACCATAGATGGCGGAAACTCCTCGCTTAGCACATCCTCTGGATAAGGTGCATAATCTTCTTGGAAATCCTCATAATCCTCTGGAGGGAGATTATCATAGTAGTCCTCAGAGGCATAATCACTGATTTCAGGTTCAGGTGCAAAAATCTCAGTTTCTTGTGGTAACTCCTCTGCGGCATCATCTAAGATTTCTCCCGTCTCCTCGTCAACAGTTAAATCAGCCAGACGCTCGGCTTCGGCACGTTCTTTCGCCTCACGTTCTTTCTGAGCCTGACGTTCTGCCTTTTTTTCCTGACGTTGTGCCGTCCGTTCCAAACGCTTCTCAGCCCCTTTCTGCCAAGCTTCCTTAGCATACTCCATGATATCCAAGACATCCCAAGGGCTAAGAATGAAGGCACCCAAGAGAATGATCAATACCCCAATCATGAAGCTACCGATATTTGAAAAGAGGAAAGAAATCGGTTGGTATAGGAGAGCCCCCAACATACCACCACCCGCAAAACGAGCTACTTGCACACTGACCAGTTCCCCAAAAAGCAAGTCCTTGGTACCAGGGAAAATATCCAGACCACTCATGCGTTCTAGACTAAAGAGATAGGCGTGAAACTCCAACAAGAGACCCGCGAAGATCATCCAAAATCCTGTTACGTAGTTACTATGTTTACGTAACCATTTAAAGCCAAAGAGATAAACATAGATAGCAAAAATTAAAGGATAAGCCATACTCCCCACAAATACTCGAAAGAGATTATAGAGGGTAACCCCAAAGAAACCCAATCGAAAGACTGGGAAAATTAAAACAAAGGCAAAAAAGAAGGTCCATAGCATTCGCTTAATCGCCTTCTGTCTGTCTAATTCTGCTTTTGTAAGCCGCTTCTTACTGTTCTTAGAAGTCGACCCTTTTTTCGTTTTTTTCGTTGTAGCCATAGGTGTATTATACCACGTTTTTAGACATGAAAAAAGAGAGACAAGTCTCTCCTTAGATTGAAGACAAAGTCTTCTTTTGAGACTTTCCTTCTTTTGACATTATTCTTCAATTAATGATGTTGAGTGAACCGGACGATTCTTACCGTCTGGATCAATATATTGGATAGCTTGGTTGATAGCGATAGGAGCTTCACCCATCCCCACAGCAATCAAATCAATCTTACCCTCATATTCTGCCGCATCACCGATAGCATAAACACCTTCTTGTGAGGTTTCAAACTGCGCATTAACAGTAACGCTAGAGCGTTTGTAATCAACATTCCAGTTACGAAGGTTTTTATTGTTGGTTGAGAAGCCAAAGCTAACAATAAGGGCATCAAGTGGCAATTCCACAACCTCGTCTGACTTCACTTTTTGAACGGTCAAACTTTGGGCAAGACCATTTTCACCCTTAATTTCAAGTGGCACATAAGGCGTCATCACATTAACTGACGATTGATGAAGAAGCTCTACACTATGCTCATGGGCACGAAAGGCATCACGACGGTGAATCAAAGTCACGCTCTCAGCAATCCCATCTAAGTGATTGGCCCAGTCAACAGCTGAATCGCCACCACCAGCAATCACAACCTTCTTGCCAGCAAATTGGTCAAGACTATGCACATTATAGAACAAGTTATTATCCGCATAATCTTCTTCATTGTCCACACCTAAAGGACGTGGAGCGAAGGCACCATTTCCACAAGCAATGACGATAGCCTTAGATAAGTGTTGGCCCTTGCTAGTAGTAATTTTGAAAATGCCATCGGCCTTTTCAAAGGTTTGCACTTCTTCTTTCAAATGAATGCTGACACGATCTTCAAAACGCTTAAGTTGAGTCAAGAGATTTTCTGTCAATTCCGCACCTGTCGTTTGCGGAAAGGCTGGAATATCGTAGATCTTCTTCTCTGGATAGAGAACAGCAGGTTGTCCACCAAGCTCTGACAGACTCTCAATAATATTAACAGCCATACCACGTAGACCGGCGTAAAAGGCAGCCCAAAGTCCTACTGGCCCACCACCGATAATGGTAATATCGTAAATCTTTTCTTCTGACATTTTATTTCCCTTCTGCTTTTATCTCTTCTAAAATCTGACGTTCTTCATCCGTAAAGTCATAGTTTTCCAAGAGGTCTGGTCGACGCTCCCAGGTCTTACGCAAACTCTGTTCCATACGCCAACGTCGAATATTGACGTGGTGCCCTGACAAGAGAACATCTGGCACCTTCATGCCACGAAACTCAGCTGGGCGCGTGTACTGTGGAAATTCCAAAAGCCCTGATGAGAAACTATCATCCTTATGACTAGCTTCCTTACCTAAAACTTCAGGAATCAAGCGGACAGTCGCATCTACAATAGTCATTGCAGCCAACTCTCCCCCAGTTAAGACAAAATCTCCCAAGGAAATCTCATCTGTCACTAAGGTTTTGATGCGCTCATCATAGCCCTCATAGTGACCACAGATAAAGACCAATTCCTCTTCTTGCGCCAATTCTTCTGCATAGGCCTGATCAAAGGTACGACCCGCAGGATCTAAGAGAATAACGCGAGGTTTTGTGACATCTAACTTGTCAAAGGTATCAAAAATTGGCTGGGCACGTAGCAACATACCTTGACCGCCACCGTAAGGTTCATCATCTACGTGACGAGCCTTCTCCGCATTTTCACGAAAATTGTGATAGTTGATTTCTAGAAGGCCCTTATCCTTTGCCTTACCAACAATGGAATGCTCTAAGGGAGCAAACATATCTGGAAATAGGGTCAAGATATCAATCTTCATCGTCTAATCCTTCCATGAGCTCAACATCAACACGTCCAGCTGCAACATCAACATCGAGAACTACAGGCGGGATGTATGGCAAGAGCAAATCTTTTTTGCCTTTACGTTTTACTACCCAAACATCATTAGCGCCCGGTTGGAGAATCTCTTTGACCTGACCAATCAAAGTATCACCTTCGTAAACATCAAGGCCAATGATTTCATGGTAGTAAAATTCCCCATCATCAAGGTCTGTTAGGTTTTCCTCAGCAATCTTGAGGCTACATCCCTTATACTTCTCCACATCATTGATATGGTAAAGCCCCTTAAACTTAACGATATCAAAGTTTTTATGTTTACGGTGACTCGCAATCTCAACATCCATGATGTAATTGTCTTTGTCATCAAAAAGGGCTAGGACACTCTTCTTCTTAAAACGCTCATCCGCAAAATCTGTTACAGACAAAACACGAAGTTCCCCCTGCAAGCCCTGTGTATTCACAATCTTTCCAACGTTATAGTATGTCATTGAATTTCCTTATTATATGTTTTCTTATTCAAATGAAACCACGACTCGACGAATTATTTGTTATCATCTGACAGCCATCACAAAACAAAGTTATTTCTTCGGGTCGAGGTCTTGTCGTTTATGATTTTAAAGTGGTATAAAATGTCTGGCTTAGGCCAGTCAACCCCTCTATTTTATCAAAAAGGACACAAAAAAACCAGCTTTCTCTAGCTGGCACTTATAGTCCGTACGGGATTCGAACCCGTGTTACCGCCGTGAAAAGGCGGTGTCTTAACCCCTTGACCAACGGACCATAATCTGTGTCTCTACCCTCAGGTAGAACTGGGGTAGCTGGATTCGAACCAACGCATGAGGGAGTCAAAGTCCCTTGCCTTACCGCTTGGCTATACCCCAAAAGACTCTTATTATTCTACAGAAAAACTAGTTGGCTGTCAACACTTTTTTTAACTTTTTTCAAAAAAAGCAACCGGAAATACCGATTGCTAGGAGTTAGGAGATTTCATCATCTAAGCGAACTTAGATAGATGATATGAGGTCGCTTCAACCTCATATGAAAAAAGAAAAGTTTTAGGATGACTTCATTATATGTTTTACTAGAAATAAAGTCAAAAGATTTGACTTGCAAAATCCGAGTAAGGGGTAAGAATTATGATAACTCTCCCTAGCCTCTAAATAACAAGGTTAGTTGATAACTTTATTCATCATCCTGTGAAACCAAATGATGTCTAAAGGCATAAACGACAGCCTGAGTACGGTCATCAACATTAAGTTTTCCTAGGATATTAGACACGTGAGTTTTAACGGTTTTCAATGAAATGAATAGCTCGTTAGCAATGGTCTGATTGTCATACCCCTTAGCCAAAAGTGCCAGGATATCACGTTCACGTGCCGTCAAGTCGTCGTGTAGGTCCGGGTGGCTATCGTGGTATTTAATCTTATTGTCCACCTCTGTTTCGATAGCTTCTTCACCACGGTAAACCTTACGGATACTATTGAGAATTTCTGCCGCACTGCTAGTTTTAAGCATATAACCTTTAGCACCAGCTTCAATGACTGGATAAATTTTTTCATTGTCCAAATAGCTAGTCAAAACCAAGATCTTGGCCTCTGGCCATTCTTTGAGCAATTCCAAAGTCGCTTGAACACCATCTAATTCAGGCATGACAAGGTCCATTACGACGACATCTGGACGAAGTTCCAGGGCAAGGTCAACACCTTCTCGGCCATTGCTCGCTTCTCCAACCACTTCGACATCTCCTTGGAGATTCAGGAAACTCTTAAGGCCTAAACGGACCATCTCATGGTCATCGACCAAAATCACATTTATCTTATTCGACATTGTCTTCTCCTCTTAATATCGGCACACGAACATCAATAGATGTTCCTTTACCTGTAGCAGATAGGAACTGCACAGTTCCCGCCATTTCATCGACACGCTCCTGGATATTTTTCAGTCCATAACTCATCTCGTCAGTCGACGCATTTAAATCATAACCAACACCATTATCCAACATTTTCAATTGAATTTCCTGACTATTTTGATAGAGATAAACCTCTATCTGGCTAGCCTTGGCGTGTTTAAGAGTATTAGAGATAAACTCTTGGGCAATCCTAAAGAGATTATTTTCAATACGCTTAGGCACTTTCTTAACCATATCCTTGTAGACGACATGGATATTGGATTTATCGGTTAATTCCTTAAGAATCATCTGCAAGCCTTCTTGCAAGGTCTTGTTCTCAAGCTCTGTCGGACGAAGATGCAAAAGCAAGACACGCATATCGTTTTGAGCATCCGTCAGCATGGCCTCAACCGCCTGAATTTGATTATGCAAATCTTCTTTACTTAGCTGGTCCGCCATCTGAGAAACACCAGATAGGATCATACTAGCCGCAAAAAGCTCCTGACTAACGGTATCGTGAAGGTCACGAGCAATACGTCCTCGCTCCTTCTTAATAATATCACGGCTTTGAAGAGCTTGGGCATTCTCAGTTTTCTGCAAGTCCTTAGTCAATTTACGCATCTTATGAGATAAACGCATCATATTCTTGTCTAACTCAATATCTCCCTGACGTTTGACTGGTTGATTATTGATAATGCGGCGCAAATCCTGATTGACTGATCGCATACTGTTATCATTGGCAATGGCCCAAAGAATATAAAGCAAAATGAGCAAACTCAGAACCACAAAAAACATGTTAAAAAGGAAATGGAAGACCTGAGACAGATTACCAAAAACCAATGAAAAGTTAAGGTTAAAGCTATCCATAACCACTAGGGTAACGCCAACCAGAACGACAACTGAATAAATCAGAATCAAAAATAGGTACTGTTTCTTCATTTGCGACGTACCTCCACTGGTCCAGCTCCCACATTGAGAATCAATTTCACTGTTCGATGAGCATGTTCATACTCCGCCCCCTGCAAGGTCAATCTTTCGTAACGGAGGTCGTACTCATCTTCATTGAAGAAGGTGACAGAGCTATAAATCGCTGATATATTGAGCTTGACGGAAACATCAATTGGTACCAAGATAGTCGTCGGACCATAAAGTTTCTGCAAAATCACAACATTATCTCGCCCCGAGACGATAACCTGGGTCAAATCAATCACATCTGTCCCAAAGAAACGGATGATATTGATATCATCAAAGTCATAACGATCACTGACAGGTTCCATCCGAGTTCCAATCCACTGATTTCGCACAGCCTGAGGATCCAAGTCGTCTTCCTTGAATTGAATGAGAGCGTAGCGATTCTTTTTCTTGACCTGTGAAAAATGGTTAATCATAACATAGGCCACACCCACTAAAATCGCAAGCACCACATAGATATTCCACATGGAAACCAGAAAAAGTGAGATCAAACAGATGGTCAAGACAAAATCACTTTTGGATTCCTTATTAAAAAAGCGAACTGCCAACAAGGTTAAAACCAGAATGAAAATAAAACTGGTAATATCATTATTAAAAATGGTAATCAGGCCCAGGGTCAAAAGCAGGGCTTCCACCACTAAGAAAAAATTAAATTTGGTCATAAGGACCTCTCAAATAAAAGTATACAGGCTTCATTCTATCAAATTTTAAGGCAATTGACAAAAAGACCCAGTTTGAGCACTGACTAACCAAGATAGAAAAGGGGCAGAAGAAAGCAAAAAAGTGCCTCCATTACAGGAAACACAGTCTTTCATTCAAAAATCTTAATCGTCAGTATCGTCCATTTTGCTTCTTATCATTAGCACTGTACTTCTGATTTCCTCCAGTATGACACGCTGCTCTGCTAATTCTTTCTTAAGCTCGGCTAATTTTCGTTCAGTCTGACGACCTGACCGCACAAAAATATTATTAAGAGAGCTAGTTAACAACCCTAGAGTGGCAATCCCACTAAACATGAGAATAACAGCGACCGCTTTACCTACAAGCGTTTTAGGGACGATATCTCCATAACCAACCGTAGTCACCGTTGCTACAGACCACCAAATAGCATCTATAAAATTATGGTGTTCTACTCGGGCAATAACAGCACTACTGATAAGAATGATAATACTATTAACCGAAAGTAGAAAATAAAAGCCATTTCTGCGATTGATACGATTGGAAATATGCTTGAGCTTGCCACTCAAACCAATTAAACGTGAGAGTTTGGCCAACCTGGCAAAGCGTCCCACTCTTGAAAAACGGAGGAAGGTAAAGACTTCATTATAGGGAATAATAGCCAACAAGTCCAACACATGTGTTTTAACAAAGACTCGCTTACGAGGTGCTAAGGAGAAACGAATCGCATAATCAATGGCAAATATGAGCGTTATAGACTGATCTATCACTCTAAAAGGTCGCCTTCCAATTGAAATTAAGCCAACTAAATCAAAGATAACCAACCCAATGGAAATCAGGGCCAGGACCGTTATGACAATATCGTAGGTAATGATATACCTTCTCAGTTTTCTACGGTTTCTCATAGCATCTCTCCTATATGTAATGTCTTCATTATAAAAGAATCTCTGACCTCTGGCAAGCAGGTTTTTTAGGCTATCGACAAGATCTCTAGGTAGCAAAAAAGAGAGCTTAAATAACCTCTCTTCATTATGTCTAAGTTTTTTAATCTACTGTAGTTCTGTGTGAGTAGCCTCTGTCGAGGTTTCAGTGCTTGAAGTTGTACTGTCAGTACTTGAGCTCGTTGATGACGAATGTGTCGTACTACTTGAGCTTGACTGAAGGTTTGAACTTGCTGTTGCAACCGAAACATAGAGAATCACTGTACCATCAACACTTGTACCAGCTTGTGGATCTTGATAAAGGACCTCCGTACTGCTAGGAATCTTATCCTTATCTAACTTAGCACCAGTATTATAGTCGTGGTACTCGATGCTACTACTTGAGATATTCTTACGATTCAAGGTTTGAACTGCTGTTGAAACCGTCAAACCAGTCACATCAGGCATGGTAACTATCTTAGGAGTTGCCACACGGAACTTAATCTTAGCCTTACTATCCTTAGGATTGAAAGACTTGTTTTTCCCTGGACTTTGAGATAGGATTTCTCCCTCTTCAGCACTGTCGTCTTCGACATGCTGAATATCAATTTGGTCCTCAGAAACACCATAATTCGAAGTTAAGTCCTCAATGGCATCCTTATAGTTTTTACCCTTGTAGTCTTTCAAAGCGAAACCTTTACTACCAGAAGAAACATAGACATCAATGCTTGATCCTTCTTTTCGTGTGGTTCCAGCTGTAGGATCTGTCTTGATGACCTTACCCGTATCGACAGAGTCATCTTCCACTTCTTTGACTTCTCCTACCTTAAATCCAGCACCCTCAATTTTAGTCTGAGCTGTGGACAACTCCTGACCGACCACATTAGGTACTTGGACATTATCAGGATTGGTAAAGACTAAATAAGCAAAGATGATAATACCAATAAAGACAAGTCCTAGGAAAACCTTGAGTAAGGTTGAGAAGAAGTTCTTCTTCTTTTTCTTCTTAGCTGGTGTCGTTTTTTTCCTTGGTTGTTTACTTGGAGCAGGTGTAGGCTCTGATGGTTCAGCAGCAACGGCTTTTTTCTCAAGACTTGCTGATGGAACTGGATCAACCTTCGGCAAGGTCTTGGTATCCGTCATATCATCAAAGACTACCTTGGCATCACGTCGATGACTAGGATGCAAACTCGTTACCAAGTCACGGCTCATTTCCAAAGTACTATTGTAACGATTTTCTAGTTTTTTG
The DNA here is from genome assembly GCF_965119505.1 of Streptococcus sp. Marseille-Q6379. Lineage (NCBI taxonomy): Bacteria > Bacillati > Bacillota > Bacilli > Lactobacillales > Streptococcaceae > Streptococcus > Streptococcus sp. Marseille-Q6379. The sequence continues at coordinate 557,727 of NZ_CBCPLV010000002.1, forward strand.
GCTGTTGCTCGAATAACCACATTTTCCAAAGCTTGGGGAACGTTACGGTTCTCTGCCAAAATCGATGGTAGTGGTTTTTGGAAATGTTGGAGTGCAATGGTTACTGCACTATCGCCATCATAAGGAATATGACCTGTCAACATTTCAAAAAGCATAATACCCATAGCATAGATGTCACTTTGGATAGTCGCTTTAGATCCACGAGCCTGCTCTGGTGAGAGGTAGTGGACAGAACCCAACATAGAGTTCGTTTGAGTTAGACTAGTCTCTGCAAAGGCAACCGCAATTCCGAAGTCTGTGACCTTGGCTGTACCGTCCTTAGTTAAAAGAACGTTTTGTGGCTTAAGGTCACGGTGGATAATGCCCTTTTGATGGGCAAGAGTCATGGCGGAAAGGACCTCCCCCATGATACGCACAACATCTTGGTTAGAAAGTGGCGCATGGTCTTGAATGTATTTCTTCAAGTCCGAACCGTCCACATACTCCATCACCAAGAACTGCTGGCCGTCTTCTTCGCCAATATCTCGGATAGCAACGATATTAGGATGACTGAGTTCTGCCATGGCACGCGCTTCACGTTGGAAACGGGCCACAGCCACCTGATCAGTTTGGTAATTGGTACGAAGTACCTTAATAGCCACTTTTTCATTATCCAAAATCAGGTCATTAGCCAGATAAACATCCGCCATACCACCACGTCCGATAGATTTAAGGATTCGATAACGTCCAGCAAACAATTTGCCAACTTGGATCATTATCCTTCCTCACTTTCTACCTTAATGAGAGCAACGGTAATATTATCAAGACCACCTGCCTCATTGGCTGCAGCTACCAAACGACTCGTTTTTTCTTCGACGAAACCAGGGCTGTTGACAATATGAACAATCTGTTCGACTGAAATCATGTTGGTCAAACCATCTGAATTGGCCAATATATAGTCCCCTGGTTCCAATTGTTGAACACCAAGGTCAGCCTCAATCGGAGCAGCTTGCCCAATAGATTGCGTAATGATATTACGTTGTGGGTGAACTGCTGCTTCTTCTTCGGTCAACTGACCAGCCTTGATAAGAGCATTGACCAAAGAATGGTCATTCGTCAATTGCTTATACTCACCATTACGGATAAGGGCAATACGTGAATCCCCAACATGGGCAAAAATCACAGCATTATCAACAAAGGCAAGAACCTCGATAGTTGTTCCCATTCCCTTATATTCTTCGTTTTGGCCAAGTTCATAAATTTTACGATTTTCTGCATCAATGGCAGCAATCATCCAATCACGAATCTGACTCAACTCACGAAAATCAGTGTTAATCCAGTCACGACCAAGATCAGTCACTGACATCTCACTGGCAATATTTCCAGCACGGTGTCCGCCCATCCCGTCTGCAACAACGACAAGGGTAACACCAGCTTGGTTGACAAATTTATTAACAAAATCTTGGTTATTTGACCGTTTTTGGCCAATGTCCGTTAATAATGATATTTCCATAGTTTTCTTTCTGACTTGCGTCAGCATTTCCTCCTCTGTAACCCTAAGCTTTTTTACGCAACTGTGCGATGAAAAAACCATCAGTTAGATACTGTTCGGGGGTAATTGCCAAACAGCCATTGACCACGATGTCTTTACATGGATGGTCTAAGGCAACTTGCTCAAAATCAGGATGGCTCTCAAGAAAGGCTTGAATCACCTCTTGATTTTCTTCTGCTATGATGGTGCAAGTACTATATGTTATTATACCACCTTTTCGTAGGGTTTGACAAACGCTGGATAGGATATCCAACTGCACAGCCTTGAGGGACTCAAAGTCTTGGAGATCCTTGTTATATTTGATGTCAGGTTTCCGACGAATGAGCCCAATTCCTGAACAAGGTGCATCCACTAAAATCTTGTCAAAACTATCAGCTGGAAAGACTTGATGTACCTGACTAGCATCCAGTTTCTGAGTCTTAACCTTATCAGCTAAACCAAGACGTTGTGCATTTTCTTCGATAAGAGCAAGCTTATGATCATAGAGGTCAAGCGCCGTCACATGTCCACTCGTCAAATATGAGGCCATATGTACCGTCTTACCTCCAGGTGCCGCACAGGCATCCAGAATTTCTTCCTCACCTTGAATCTCTAAAGTTGGCGCAACCAGTTGACTGGTCTCATCCTGAATGGTCAACAAGCCCTCTTTAAAATAATCTGTCCCAGCAAAGTAACCTGAAGACTTAACAAGCCCGACTGGGGATAATACTGAACACTCAGCCCCAGTGGCCTCCGCAATCTCTTCCAAAAGTGACGCATCCGTTACACGCACACTAGCCTTGTTTCTCACAAAAAGGCTTTGGAAAATAGCAAGGGCACGATCCTCTCCATACTGGTCGATAAGTTTTTTAACCAACCATACAGGTAGAGAATACTGAACAGAATAGCGTTTATTGACACGTTTGATTGTGCTTGGATCTGGCAAAGGCTGGCTAGATAGTTTACGAAGAACCGCATTGACCAGCTTCTCAGCCCCCTTTTTATTGCCACGATTTTTAGCAATAGAAACGGCATCATTAACCACCGCATGGGCTGGAATCTTATCTAAATAGGCCAACTGATAGAGGCTCAAAAGCAATAAGTCATAGACCCAAGGTTCAAGCTTGTCACGGTCCTCGATGACATGGGCTAGGACCCACTCCAACGTAATCTTACGAGCTACGGTCCCATAGACAATTTCCGTCACCAAGGCCTTGTCCTTATCTGTCAGATGCGACTTGCTCAGATGGGCATTGAGAGCAATATTTGAGTAAGCTCCTTCCTGGAAGACTTCTTCTAAGACTTCAAGTGCCTGTCCACGGGATGTTTTTTTCCAATCATTGGCCAAATGCATCACCTACTTCAAGATTGCGTCCGACCCCATTAAGGAAATCAGCAATAGCCATACGGGGTTTTCCTGCAGGCTGAACTGTCTTAAGTGAAATGGCTCCTTGACCAGTCGCAACTACCAAACTCTTCTTGGTCTTTTCAATGATATGACCAGCCTGTCCTTGACCTTCTACCAAGTCCGCTTCATAAATTTTGAAACGTTTGCTGTCAAACAAGGTATGTGCCACAGGCCATGGGTACATACCACGGATTTGATTGAAGATGTCACGAGACGATTTATTCCAATCAAGACGCTCCTCTTCTGGACTAATATTTGGCGAAAACGTTACCTGACTGGCATCTTGAGGAACAGGTTTGATTTCGCCAGCAATATAGGCAGGCAAGGTCTCAAGCAAAAGGTCACGACCCAAGACGGCCAATTTTTCAAACATGGTACCAACATTATCCTCGTCAAGAATTGGCAAGGCCTTTTGGCTAACCATGTCACCAGCGTCCATCTCCTTGACCATTTCCATAATTGTCACACCTGCTTCTGCATCCCCATTGATAATGGCATAATGAATAGGTGCCCCACCACGGTATTTTGGCAAGAGAGAAGCGTGGACATTCACCGCAAAATCCATGCTATTAAGCAACTTGCTTGGTAAAAATTGTCCATAAGCTGCAGTAACAATCCCATCAGCACCAAGTGCCATCAATTGCGCCATTTCTTCTGACCCTGACAATTTTTCCGGTTGATAAATTGGCAAGTCATGCGCCAAGGCTACTTCCTTGACCGGTGTCATGCGAATTTCTTTTTTACGGCCGACAGCACGGTCTGGTTGCGTCACCACAGCAACAATATCGTAACGCTCATCTGTCAAAAGTCCTTCCAGCACTGTCGCTGAAAAGGCAGGCGTTCCCATAAATACTAATTTTGTCATATTCTTCCTTTTCTAGATTAGGTAAAATTCTGAGGTTCGTGATCGATAATCAAACGCAGGTCCTTGTTTTCAGGTTCCTGAGTCATGTCAAGGACCCTATTAAGCGTTTCTTCCAAGTTATCCTCAAAACGGTATTTGATAATAATCTGATAATGATAAAGGTTATGTGTTCGAGCAATAGGCTTAGGCGTTGGCCCTAGGAAGGTCACCTTGTCTGACAAGTGCTCTCTTAAATAAGCCATAACCTCATAGCTCTTGCGGACGACAAACTCTTCATCCTTGTGAGAAAGCGTGATTCCTACCGTATAAAAATATGGCGGATAGGCCAACTGACGTCGAATCCCCATCTCATAAGCATAGAAAGCTTCATAATCCTGTTGTTGCGCAAACCGAATGGCATAATGACTAGGATTATAGGTTTGAATAATAACTTCCCCTTCCTTGTCAGCACGACCAGCACGACCAGCTACCTGAGTCAAAAGCTGGAAGGTACGCTCAGCCGAACGAAAATCTGGTAAATTAAGCGATGTATCTGCATTCAAGACCCCTACCAAGGTGACATTGGGAAAATCCAAGCCCTTGGCAATCATCTGAGTCCCAAGCAAAATGTCAGCCTTGCCACTTCCAAAAGCCTCCAAGAGTTTCTCGTGAGCACCTTTCTTACGTGTCGTATCAACATCCATACGAATCACTCTGGCTTCTGGCAAGAGTTCCGTCAATTGATCATAGGCCTTTTGTGTCCCAGTACCATAATAACGAATCTGACGACTCTGACAGTTAGGGCAGACATGTGGTATTGCTTTTTGAAAATCACAATAGTGGCAATTCATGGTCTTGGTATCCATGTGCAAGGTCAGTGAAATATCACAATTCGGACAATCATCCACATAGCCACAGTCACGACACATGACAAAAGAGGAATACCCACGACGGTTCAACATCAATACGACTTGTTCCTTACGTGCCAAACGTTCCCTGATTTTTTCCAAAAGAGGTGGCGTAAAATCACTCGCCTCTTGACGGCCCACAAAATCCTTGAAGTCCACCACTTCCACCTGCGGAATTTTAGCATTAGGATTAGCCCTTTGTGTCAACTCAAGAAAATGGTAAACCCCTTTCTGAGCTCTCGCCCGTGTCTCAATAGAGGGTGTTGCCGACCCAAGGACAAGCACAGCTCTATGACTCTTAGCCCTAAGCAAGGCAACATCTCTTGCATGATAGCGAGGATTGGACTCTTGTTTATAAGTAGCCTCATGTTCCTCATCGATAATGATAGCTCCGATATTGTCCAAAGGAGCAAAGATAGCCGAACGCGCTCCTACCACAACCCTGGCCTGACCAGATTTAACCTTACGCCACTCATCAAATTTCTCACCGTCTGACAAGCCTGAATGCATAATCGCCACCAAGTCCCCAAAACGTGAAATGAAACGATTGGTCATTTGGGGTGTCAAGGAAATTTCTGGCACCAAGACAATAGCAGTTTTACCCATTGCCAAGGTCCTCTCGATAAGATGCAGGTAAACCTCTGTCTTACCTGATCCCGTTACCCCTTCCAATAAGAAAGGTTTGCCACCTTGTCCAATCTGACGCGTCATTTCTTCAACCGCATGCGCCTGTTGGGCATTGAGCTCTAGAAACTCCGTCTTCTCTACCTTTTCAAAGTAGCTATCGGCACGATTGACCTCAACTTCGGTGATGACCAAGGCACCAGCTTCAATGAAAAACTTAACCACATCTCGTGAAAAAAGCTTGTGGAGGTCCGTCAACTTGCCAGACTCACTCTTTTCTAGCAAGAAGTCTCGCAACTCCAATCGTTTCTTAGCCCTTTGCGAAATAGCCAAAGTCTCGAGAATACCCTTTTGAACACTATAGTGCTTCTCAGTCTTGATATTCTGCTTATCTTTAGCAAGGTAATCAACCGTTACACGCCCAGACTGGACCAGACGAGGAATGGCTTGACGTTGTACCTCTGACAACTGCGAGAAAAGAATATGATTCTGCCCTTGAAGGAGAGTCGCTTTTTCCTCTTCACCCAGTTTATCAGTTGCCATGATAACCTTATCGTACTGCGAATTAAGGAGACCGGGTAGCATTGACTTCAAGATGGAAATCTTATAAGAAAAGACCGTATGTCGCATCTGATTAGCCAAATCCAGCTGTTCCTGATTAAGCACTGGCTCATAATCTAAAAGCTCAGCGATGGGTTTTAGTTCAGGAAAATCTCTTAAATTTTCCTGCTCTTCCAAGCCAATAATAAAACCTTGGAGTAAACGATTTCCTTTACCAAAAGGCACATGAACCCGCATACCGATGGCGATTTGTTCTTGCATGGCTTCCGGTACCAGGTAACTATAAGGTCTGTCCGTCTGCATCAGAGGAACGTCGACAATAATATGTGCTACTAAAACCATAAATTTCCTCCTGTCACTTCCTTAAGACCAGTATCTTCCAAGCTCAAGAAAATGTGAGCTGCCTATTTTCGTCATAAAGAAGGAAGCTGAGACACTATGCCTCAGCTCCCCTCTCCTCATAAACCAAAGCAAGACTTTGATTTTAGATCTTATCGCCTTCTTCTTTTTCTTTAGCGATTTGTTCTTTGATTTTACGTTCTTCTTCCTCAGCAGCAAGACGTGCTTGAATCACTTTCAAACGTGCCAATTCACGTTTAGATTCTGGATCTGGGTGGATAGTCACATTACCAGATTCAATTTCTTCAAGGGCTTGAAGGGTTGGTTTTACTGACGTAAACTCTTGAGTTGGTTCAGCACCAGCGGCTAATTCATGGGCACGTTTGGCTTGCAAAATAACCAATGAATATTTTGAAGGCACTTTATCCAAAAGTTTGTCAATAGAGGGTTTCAACATCATAATTTTATACCTATTTCTAATTTATTTATCTGATAATTTCTTTTTTGAAATCATATTACGATAGCGACCAATCACACGGTCAACTCGGAAGTGTTCTGCTTCAATAACACGTTTGACACGCTCAGCAGCCAAAGGCACTTCGTCATTAACAATGGCATAATCGTATTCGCTCATGAGAGCAATTTCTTCACGCGCACGCTCGATACGTTGAGCAATAACTTCCTCAGAGTCTGTTCCACGACCAACCAAACGTTCTTGAAGCTCGTTCAAATCCGGTGGTGTCAAAAAGATGAAGACAGCATCTGGGACCTTTTTCTTAACCTGAAGGGCCCCTTGAACCTCGATTTCAAGGAAAACATCAACACCTTTATCCAAGGTTTCATTAACATAAGTCAAAGGTGTTCCGTAGTAGTTACCCACATACTCAGCATATTCCAACATTTGACCCTTACGAATAAGCTCTTCAAACTCCTCACGCGAACGGAAAAAATAATCCTTTCCATCAACTTCACCAGGACGTTGAGCACGTGTGGTCATTGATACTGAGTATTCAAATTTGTGGTCAGGTGTTGAAAAAATCTCCTGACGAACAGTTCCTTTTCCGACACCAGAAGGCCCTGAAAAAACAATCAAAAGTCCACGTTCAGACATGTCTTCTCCTTAAACTAAGATTAAAAATCTTCTTATGACTCACCTTAAAAAAGAGAAAACAATCATCTCTTTTTTTGGCTTAGGGGTTGTTCAGTGATTAAGTTACAGCTCACTTTTCAGAGCATGCGTTTTTCCTTACTATTTTACCAATAAAAGCGACTTTTTTCAAGGTGAGGACACCATTAAAAAGAGTGAATTCCTTTTCTCAGTACTCACTCTTTTTTAAACACTCTTTTAAACCAAACCAGTCAAGAGACCTTGCATGAATTCTTCTGAATGGAACTCACCAATATCATCAATTTTCTCACCAAAACCAATTAACTTAACTGGAATATCCAACTCTTGGCGAATGGCTAGAACCACACCACCCTTGGCACTACCGTCCAACTTAGTCAAGACAAGACCTGTAAGAGGTGTAATTTTTGAGAATTCCTTAGCCTGACTAAGCGCATTTTGACCTGTTGAGGCATCCAAGGCCAAGAGGGTTTCATGAGGTGCTTCTGGAACCACACGCTTGATAATACGCCCAATCTTTTCAAGCTCTGCCATAAGATTGTCTTTATTTTGCAAACGTCCCGCAGTATCAATCATAAGGACGTCGACTCCCTCAGCAAGGGCCTTTTCCATACCGTCAAAGACCACTGAAGCTGGGTCAGCCTTCTCAGCACCAGTCACTACTGGCACATCAACACGACGCCCCCACTCAACCAACTGAGCGACAGCTCCCGCACGGAAGGTATCGGCAGCTACCAACATAACTTTTTTGCCTTCTTCTTTGTATTTATGCGCCAACTTACCGATAGACGTTGTCTTACCAACACCGTTGACACCAACAAAAAGCATGACTGTCAAACCATCTTGGAAATTAATCTGCTCCTTGTAGACATCATCCTTCTCGTAGATATCCACAAGTTTTTCAATAATCAAGCGTTGCAAATCCTCAGTCTTTTTGACATTTTCAAGGCGGGCTTCATAGCGCAAATCTTCCGTTAATTGCGTTGCAACATTAACCCCAACATCGGAAAGAATCAGCATTTCTTCCAATTCTTCGAAGAACTCCTCATCAACACGACGGAAATTCGCAAAGAATTCATTCAAGCGAGCAGCAAAACCAGTACGCGTCTTCTTGAGGGTACGGTTATATTTCTCTTGTTCTGTTTCAGTTTTTGAAGCCTGAACTTCTTCAGGTTTTTCCTCAACTTTACGGGTTTGAATGGCTTCAAAAGTGACAGTTTCACCTTTTTCTGCAGCAGCAGCTACTTGAGCCTTCTTAGCATAGTAATCAGCCATGACATCCGCAAAGTGGTTATCCACAGCAACTTGACTTTCTTCTGACTCTGAAACACCTTCTGCTTCGCTTGAAGCCTGATTATCAACAGAAAGGTCTCCGTCAGACACTGCTTCACTTTCTTCTGTCACTGTAGAATCACTTGATTCAACAGATTCTGTGGATGAAATCTCTTCTACTTGAGTCTCTGACTCACTGAGCTGTTCTGTTTGACTCTCGCTTATCCCTTCACTTGTTGACAAGTCTTGATTATCAAGAGCCTCAGTTTCTGAAATTTCCTGATTTGCCACAGTTTCCTGTGACTGGTTTTCCTCTTGTCCAAATAATCGATCAAATAGACCCATTTGGTTCTCCTTATTTCTCTAGAATATATTTGTGGATGGCCTCAGCCACTCCAGATTCCTCATTAGTTTTTGTCGTTACTGCCTTGGCAACAGCCTTGACCTTGGGAACAGCATTCGCCATAGCCACACCAAGACCAGCCCACTCCAGCATTGTCAAGTCATTTTCCTCGTCTCCCATAGCCATGACCTGACCTTTATCCAGAGCAAGGTAATCAGTCAAGAGTCTCAAACCTACAGCCTTATGAACACCTTTAGGCATGACCTCTAGGATAATTTCACGAGACTTAAAGACCTCAAACGCTTGGTATAAATGGTCAGGTATTTTTTGAATTTGAGCATCCAAAAACGCTTCCTCACAGACCGTAACTACCTTATTATAGACGATATTTTCAGGAATGTCATCAATACTCTCCACATCAACGAAGGTCAGGGTAGGATTAGCCTGACGATAGAGAGAATGATTGCCTTTACTTGGCACACCATAGACAATGCCATCACTGATAACATCCATAGGAAGCCCTAGAGGTTCGAAGACAGCATAAATCTGCTTTAAATCTTCTAGACTCATCTCTTTCTTTATGAGGATATCCCCATTATTACGCTGAACCAAGCCACCATTGAAAGTCACACTATAGTGCTTATCATCCAACAAGCCCAAATCTTCCAAGATATGAGTAATAGCTGGCAGAGGGCGACCAGTCGTAATGACCACATGAACCCCCTTAGCTTCTGCCGCTTTCAGAGCAGCTCTATTTTCAGCTGTTACTTGCTTATCCTTAGTGAAGAGTGTCCCATCTAGGTCCAAGGCCAATAATTTAATCTCAGACATCTGAGTCCACCAATCCTTCCATGTAGTCAAAGACTGCACCGTCTTTATGGTGACCAATCACTTCGTCAGCTACTGCCTTAATCTCATCGCGGGCATTTTCCGTAGCAACCGCATGCCCAGCAAAGGTCAACATCTCCATATCATTGAGATTATCACCAAAGGCTACAACATCTGAAGCTTGACGCCCCAACTCTTGACAAAGATGGTAAAGACCAAAGCCCTTGTCCACACCTTTAAGGATAATATCCATAGAATCAAAGCCAGTTGTCACAGCTGTCATATCCTCAAAAATCGTGTTGAGGTAGTCACCACGTTCCATAATGGTATCCCCTTGGAACTTAGCAGTTACCTTGAAAATGTCATCTGTAACCGCTTCAAGGTCCGTTGTCATAACATTTTCATAGTAACGTTCCATGGCCTTAAGATAGGCTGGTTCTGCATCGTTTGGAGCATAGGCACCACGACGTCCCGACAAGAGAATTCCCTCGCAAGTTGGCAAGGCTAAAGTCGTGTCTGCAATTTCTAAATAATCTTTAGGTTCTAGCTTGGACTCAAATAGGACTTCACCCTTGTACTGAACTAAGGCCCCATTCTCCGCAATAATAGCAATGCGGTCCACAAAACCATCAAAAAGCTCCTCCAAGGCCAAGAGAGCTCGACCAGAAGCTACTGTAAAAACGTAATCTTCAGCTTCACACGCATCCAAAAGGTTTTCCAAACGTGCCTTATCATAGGCACCAAGATGGTCTAGAAAGGTACCATCCATATCTGTTGCTAAAATTTTCAAAATAATCTCCCTTCAGGTCGAATATACTTGCCCCTATTGTACCAAAAATAGGAATATAAGTTTGGGAAAAGCCAAAGAAATTAGAGAAAATATGGCATTTTACTTGCAAATCCAGCATTTTAGTTGTATCATTATGGTAGTAGAAAAATAATACTATTATACTTTTAGAAAGGAGTCTCTTATGGCTTGGACATTTGATGAAAAATCGCCAATTTATCTCCAAATCGCCTATCGCGTCAAACTGAAGATAGCTTCCAAGGAATTGAGTATGGGACAACAACTCCTACCCGTTAGAGAATTTGCTCAGGAAGCTGGGGTCAATCCTAACACTGTACAAAGAGCCTTCCAAGAACTTGAAAAAGAGGGGTTGGTCTACTCTGCCCGTACCTCTGGTCGCTTTGTTACCGAAGATGAAAAACTAATTGATCAAAAACGACACGAGATTGCCCAAAGTCTCATGAAAAACTTTGTCACTGAGATGACAGCCATTGGTTTTAGCTCACCTGAAATCAAATCTATCATCACTGACTACATCGAACAAACAGGAAAGGACTTGTAGACCGATGACTGATATTGTAACTCTAACAAATCTCACCAAGACCTATAATGGTATTCCAGCCCTTAGAGATGTGACCATGTCCATCCCTTCTGGTAAAATCATTGGTCTCTTAGGACCAAACGGTAGTGGTAAAACAACCCTAATCAAAATTTTGAACGGTCTCCTTCAACCGACTTCAGGTTTAGTGACCATTAATGGATTTCAGCCGTCACCTATCACTAAGGCGCAAGTGGCTTATTTGCCTGACACAACCTATTTAGATGAAAGTAAGACAATACAGTACTACTTGGACTTCTTCCAAGATTTTTACGCTGACTTCCGCTATCCTCTTGCCTTGCAACTCTTGCAGGATTTAAAGCTCCAGCCTGATTTGCGCCTTAAAGACCTCTCAAAAGGTAACAAAGAAAAAGTTCAGTTGATTTTGGTTATGAGTCGTGAAGCTAAACTCTATCTCCTCGATGAACCTATCGGTGGAGTCGATCCCGCGTCACGTGACTACATTCTTAAAACCATCATCAACCAATACTCTGAAGATGCTTCTGTTATCATTTCAACCCATTTGATTGCAGATATTGAATCCGTCCTAGATGAAGTTGTCTTCTTAAAATACGGTCAGATTGAACTTCAAGGGGATGCTGATAATATCCGTCAAGCCCATGGCAAATCTATCGACAAACTCTTTAGAGAGATGTTCCACAACTAGGAGGTATGAGCATGTTTTGGAAATTAATTAGTTAAATATGAATTACAATCGGTCCGTAAGTGGTACCTTGGCATCTATGGTATTGCCATCCTACTCTCTATCCCCTTGGGCTTAATGCTTCAAAAATTTATTTTTGTAACTGAACAGAGCCACCAAGAACCTAGTCTACTCTTTTTTGCTTTCTTCACATTGATGGTTTTTGCTACCATTATTGTATGGGGAGCCATTTATATAGCAACAATAGTTCTCATTGTCAGACGCTTTGCAAAGACTGTCTTTGGGAGAGAAGGTTATCTAACCAATACGCTCCCAGTTTCTGCTCACCAATTAATCTTGTCTAAACTCTTGGTAGCCTTTATTTTAGATATCATTTCATCACTCGTTATACTCCTTTCGATTGGAATTATAGCTGCTTTCTGCCTTGATATGAAAGATATCCTCCTAGCTACCAGCTACTTTGGCCAGATCCTAAAAGAAATAGGCGCTTTCTACCTCTTCATCCCTTCTACAATTTTAGGAACAATTAGCGGTATCCTTTTCTATTACCTCTGTATTAGTATCGGAAACCTCTTCAATACTAACAAAGTTCTTATGGGATTTGTCGCCTATTTCGCCATTCAGGCTATCCTATTCTTTATTGGTTTCTTCTTTGGACTCGGTGCAGCCTTGACCGGAGATGCAACAAATACTGCAATTAATAACTCGTCATATATATTTAGTCTAGTTCAGTCTCTCATTCTCATCGCGGCAAGTTACTTTGGTACCTACTACATCATGACCAAACGCTTAAATTTAAACTAAAGAAAAACCGTGTTCCTTTTGGAACACGATTTTTTTTGCATTGAAAAGACTTATTTACTTTGTTCTTTACGATAAGTCTCAATTTCGGCTTTGTTACCCCAAACGAAGTGTCCTGGACGTACTTCAACCATTTCTGGTTTATCGACAGAATAGTCGTGTTGGTTTGGATCATAAACCTTCAAGACTTTCTTACGTTCCAAGATTGGGTCTGGAATAGGAACAGCAGACAAGAGTGACTTGGTGTAAGGGTGGATAGGATTGTTGTAGAGTTCTTCTGTCTCAGCAACTTCCACGATTGTGCCCTTGTAGATAACAGCGATACGGTCAGAAATGAAACGGACCACTGACAAGTCGTGAGCGATAAAGAGGTAAGTCAATCCCAACTCTTTTTGGAATTTCTTAAGCAAGTTCAAAACTTGGGCACGGACTGACACGTCAAGGGCTGAGATGGGTTCGTCAGCGATGACCAAGTCCGGTTGTATGACCAAGGAACGTGCAATCCCAATACGTTGACGTTGTCCCCCAGAAAATTCGTGAGGGTAACGTGTCAAGTGCTCCTCAAGAAGTCCCACTTCTTTGATGATTTTCTTGATTTTAGCTTTACGATCTTCCTCATCCTTATAGAGATGGAAGTTATGCAAGCCCTCAGACAAGATATAATCGACTGTTGCACGTTCATTCAAACTAGCCGCAGGGTCTTGGAAAATCATCTGGATACGACGGATAAGGTCGTTTTTCTCAGAGTGAGACAAGTGTCCATTGATTTTCTTACCGTCAAAAATAATCTCACCATTACTTGTATCATTTAGACCAATAATGGCACGCCCAATAGTGGTTTTACCACTACCAGACTCACCAACGAGGGAAAAGGTTTCACCCTTGTTGATGAAAAAATTAGCATTGTGGACAGCAACGAATTTCTTGCTTCCTTCACCGAAGGAAATCTCCACATCTTTTACTTCAACTAACTTCTCAGGCATTGCCTTCCTCCTCATCTCCTAAATGTGCAAATCCCATATTAGCACGGATTTTTTCATGTAGATTTTGGATAACCGCAGGTTTTTCAACTTTTGGTGCATCCTCATGTAAGAGCCAGGTCTTAGCCCAGTGAGTATCTGAAACTTGGAATTGTGGTGCTTTTTCCTCGAAGTCAATCTGCATAGCATAGTCTGAACGCAAGGCAAAGGCATCCCCAACAACCGGTGTATAAAGTGATGGTGGTGTCCCTGGAATTGAGAAAAGCTCACCCTTATCATCGGCCAACTGTGGCAAGCTTGAAAGCAAGCTCCACGTGTATGGATGACAAGGTTCATAGAAAATCTCCTCAACAGTTGCGTATTCAATGATTTCACCAGCATACATAACAGCAACCTTATCAGCGATACTTGCTACCACACCAAGGTCATGGGTAATGAAAATCACTGAGAAACCGTACTCCTCTTTGAGTGATTTCAAGAGGTCGATGATTTGAGCTTGAATGGTCACATCGAGGGCAGTTGTTGGTTCGTCACAGATAAGGACATCCGGATGACAAGCCAAGGCAATGGCAATAACGATACGTTGACGCATCCCACCAGAGTATTGGAAAGGATACTCATTGAAACGTTTTTCAGCATCAGGAATACCAACCTTGTCCATGTAATCAATGGCCATTTTTTTAGCTTCCTTGGCTGATTTTCCTTGGTGTTTGACAATGACTTCAACAATTTGGCTACCGATAGTCTTAATTGGGTCAAGACTGGTCATAGGATCTTGGAAGATAGTCGCAATCTTAGCCCCACGAATAGATGCCCAATCTTGGTGACTCTTAAGCTTAGTCAAATCTTGACCGCGATAATCAATCGAACCACTAGCGACACGACCATTTTCTTCAAGCATCCCTGTGAAAGTCTTAGTCAAAACTGATTTACCTGAACCAGACTCACCAACCAAGGCTAAAACTTCACCTTCAACCAAATCAAGGGAAACTCCTCTAATGGCTGTCAAAACACGGTCACGAACGTCAAATTCCACGACGATATCGCGAGCCGATAATATTACATTTTTATTTTCTGTCATATTGGACTCCTATCTATGCGTACGTGGGTCGCTGGCATCCGCCAAGTTTTGACCGACAATAAAGAGAGCAAGGGAAACGAGGATCAAGGTAGTCAATGGAATCCAGAAGAGATAAGCATTGACTGTAACGTTCTGTGCATAGTCTGAAATCAAACGACCAAGACTAGGCGTCGTAACAGGAAGCCCTAAACCAAAGTATGAAAGGAAGGCTTCGTAAGAGATAAATCCTGGCAAGAGCTGACTAGCCATAGTTACGATAACTGACACTAGTTGTGGCATGATGTTTTTAACCACAATCTTAGGAGTTGGTGTTCCCAGTGTACGAGAAGCCAAGTTATACTCCAAATCACGGTAACGCATGATTTGAATACGGATAGTATAGGCAATACCAATCCACCCTGTAACAGTCATGGCAAAGATCATATTCCAGAAACCAGCACCCAATGAGTAAGTCAAGACGATAACTACAAGGAGGGCAGGAATATTTGAGATGATGTTGTAGATTTCCATCATAATCATATCGAAGGTCTTAGAAATCCCCCAAACAGCACCTACAAGCACACCAATAACAACGTTAAGGAAGGTAGCGATAACAGCAATAAGGATAGAATTACGAGCTCCAAACCAAACACTATCGAAGAGGGACTTACCATTACTGTCCGTACCGAACCAGTATTGAGCGTTTGGATGCACATAACGTACACTAAAGTCATTAACCTTAGACACATCATTAAAGTCAAATTTTGAAAACATCGGGTAGATAAAACTCATCAAAATGATAGCAATCAAGATTCCCAACATGACAGTTGTTGACTTCTTCTTGAAGAACTGACGCATCACTGATTTCCAGTATGAATAGGCCGGCGCATCAATTGTTTCAGAGGCAAAATCATCGCGCTTTACAAATTGGAACTTACTTTTATCAATTGAAGCCATTATTTACCTCCTTTAGATGTCAATTTGATACGTGGGTCAATCATAGTCATAAGGATATCACCCACAAGCAATGAGAAGATGGTGAGGGCTGTGAAAATAAATACAAGACCCACAACCATAGCGTTATTTGAAGCACGGACAGAGTCAATCAACATTTTACCCATACCAGGGAAGGCGAAGATTGTTTCTGTCAAGGTTGCCCCTGTGATAACACTAACGATAGATGCTGGGATTCCTGAAACCAAGGAAACCATAGCGTTTTTGAAAATGTGTTTATTCGAAATTTCTTGTTCTGACAACCCTTTGGCACGTGCAAAACGAACGAAGTCTTGTGATTGCAAGTCAATCATGTAACGACGAATCCAAATCGCAAGACCTGGTGTTGACAAGAGACCGAGAATAACAGATGGCAAGACGTATGAACGCCAGTCACCCGCACCCAAGATAGGGAAGGAATCTGGAAGACCAATCTCAGAACCAATCAAACGAATGATATAAACCAAGGCGATGGTTGGTAGTGAAAGCAAGAAAGTCAAGACACCTGTTGATACACTATCAAAGAGGGTATTTTTAAAGCGTGCCATGTATGATCCCAATGGAATTGCCAAAGCATAGGACAAGACCAAACCAATCAAACCTGCAATGGCAGAACTTGTCACCATTGATGGGTATTGGTAGCGACTCTTGGTAGCTGTGTATGGGTCATTTCCATAGTAAGAACGATCTCTAGCATCAGCCTGACTTGGTGATTTATAAGTACGAGAGTAGATATCTACTGAAGATACCTTCTTACCAGTAGGGAAGTTGACCTCAGAACTTTGTGTTTGTCCTTGACCTTGTGTAATAACATCAAGAACACCTTGCTCAGCATAAGTTGGGTAAGATGTACCAAGGTTCATCTTAACAAAGTTTTGGTGAACAAATGGGAACTGACCGTTAAAGTAAAGCAAGTATTTATGCTTAGTCCCTGAACCAACAACTGACCAACCGATAGCTGGGTCATTTTCAATACGGATATAACGCTTCAAGTTTGGATTTGTTTTATCTTTAACCCATCCAGTATTGTCAAATTCAAAGAGGTGCGTGTAGAAGCCAAACACACGTTCAAGTACTGGCACATCACGTGTCGCATAGAATTGTTTACTTTGCTTGAACTGATGTAAACGCCAGCCATGTCCCAAACTATCCACATATTTTTGGTAGATAGCCTTATTTTCTTTTGTTGGCTTAGTGGTTACTGACTTATCAAGGGAGCTAGCTTTCTCCTGCAACTCCTTGGTGTCATAGTAATCAATGTAACCCATACGTTCATAGATTGTATTTTCATAGTTAGCCTTAGAATCAGCTGTCTTAGCAATCTTGTTGTAGTTAGGGTCCTGTCTGAAAATCAGACGCCTCGGCACCATGGTATAGATAATCGTGTAGGTCAAGGCCGTCACGACAAATATTGACAATAGAGAACGGAGGGTTCTCAATAAAATATATTTTTTTATGTCTCTTCCTTTAATTCCAAAAGAACTTTCCCAATCTAATGAGAAAGTTCCATCGTCCTTTTATTTAACGTGTTTCTCAAGGTCTTTTTGAGCTTTTTCGTTGGACTTAGACTTTTCTTTAAGCCAGCTTTCGCGAGCTTTATCATAGTTTTTCTTAGTGACAACATCTTTTTGAGGTTCAAGGTACTTGAAGTATCTGTCAGAACCCTTAGGTCCTACTTGAGAGTAAGCACCTGAGAATGGTGTCAAACGAGCTACCATTGGCGCAGCCCCCTTGTTAACCATAAGTGGCATGAAGAGTGAGCTATCTTCCAACCAAGCTTGTGCCTCTGCATAACGTTCATATCGTACGTTGAGGTCGCTTGTTTCTTTAGCTGCATTATCAACCAAAGCATCAAAGTCTTTAAGACCTACTTGAGCTGCTGCTGCATTATTAGGATCGTCAAATCCCATGTAAGTTTTTGTGTTCTCACTAGCTGTTGTCTTGAAGATATCAAGGAATGTTGATGGGTCTTCGTAGTCAGGCGCCCAAGCAACTGAAATATTGATATCCCAGTCTTCTGCTGCTGCGTTAGCTGCATACAATGTGCTATTTAGAAGATCATCTTGAGACATTTGATGAATATCTACCACGACATTTTCTTTGCCAAGTGTCTTTTCAACAGATTGTTTCAAAGATTGTGCACGTGCAACCGTTGGTTTAGCTGCTTGGTCAACAGGAAGGTCCAAGTGAATTGGGAATTGAACACCTTCTCCTTGAAGAGCTTCCTTAGCTTTGTTAAATTCAGCCTTCGCTTTATCAGCATTGAAGATACCGTCTTGACTGTCTTTAAAGTTAACACCTGACCACTCGTCACCATATGAAGCCATCTTTTCAGTTACCAAATCGCCAAATGACTTGTCACCAGCATAAACGAAGTCAGGTTTTACGAGTAGGTTACGAATCGCAAGGGCCGCACCCTTCTTACCATTAAGTTGTGCTGAATAAGCTGTACGGTCAATAGCGAAGTTAACTGATTGACGGAAGTCCTTGTTAAGAAGAGCCTTCTTAGTTGAGTCCTTCTCAGCATCTGTCTTCTTAGATGTATGGTTGTAAGACTGACGGTCAATGTTAACACCAGCACCAAGAACATCTGCAGAAGGTTGTGTATAGAAGATATTATCTTTATATTGTTTTTCTACTGAATCAAAGTTTGAGCTTGTTGGATATAGACGTGCTTGACTATAAGCTCCGTCAGTGAAATTACGGACAAGCGATTCTTGGTCAGAAGCGTCGTAGAAAGATAGTTTAACGCCGTCAAAGTGAACATTTTTCTTATCCCAGTAGTTTTCATTTTTAGCCAACTCAATAGATGATTTAGCTGTCAATGACTTAAGGATGTATGGACCATTATAAAGGATAGATGATGGATCTGTTGATTTACCAAAGCTATCCCCTTTTGACTTAAGGAACTCTTCATTAACAGGCCAGAAGAGAGAATAAGTCATCTTAGAATTCCAGTAAGGTTCTGGTTGTTTAAGTGTGTACTGAAGAGTGTAATCATCAAGAGCTTTAACGCCAACTTTAGAGAAGTCTTTATCAGTACCATTGAAATAATCAGCAAGACCTACTACAGAATCTTTTGCCAAGTAAATTGACTCTGTCTTTTTATCAGCAGCATGCTTAAGACCTGTTACGAAGTCTTTAGCTGTTACTTCTGCATACTCTTCACCCTCTGAAGTATACCATTTAACTCCCTTACGAAGTTTGTAAGTATAAGTCAAACCATCAGCTGAAACAGTCCAGTCCTTGGCAATAGAAGGTACCAAGTTACCATATTTATCGTTTTCCAAAAGTCCATCGACACCATTTGTCACAGCATCAGTCGTTGAACCTTTATTGGAAATAAGGTAGTCCAATGTTTCAGGATCGGCAGTATAAACATAGTTATAAGTATTGCTTGAAGTGTTTGATTTTGACGAACAAGCCACTAAAACCCCAACACTTAGGAGGGAAACACCCGCAAGGGCCAACCATTTACTTTTTTTCATAAGCATTCTCCAAAAAATCTTTTTTTATGTACCAACATTATACCATAAAAAATAAGATGAGTACAATTTTCAGAATATTTTGTCTTATGCTGGCTTTCTCACAATTATACCCCTTATGAACACTAGGAATTAGCCCCTTTTTTGACAAAAGAAAAAGGCAAACTGCCTTTTCCTCAAGATTATTATTTAACGTGTTTCTCAAGATCTTTTTGAGCTTTTTCGTTAGATGCTTTCTTTTCTTTAAGCCATTTTTCACGACTTTGTTCATATTCTTTCTTAGTAACTACTTTTTCTTGTGGTTTCACATATTTGAAGTAGTCTGCTGAGTTTTTATCACCCACCTGTGTATAAGCACCTGTAAATGGCGTCAAGCGTGAGATAACTGGAGCTGCACCATTACCAACAGTCAATGGAATGATAAGCGAGCTGTCCTCCAACCAAGCTTGGGCTTGAGCATAACGGTCGTAACGAGCATTGAGGTCTGTTGTTTCTGAAGCTGCTGAATCAAGTAAGGCATCATAGTCTTTAAGACCTACTTGAGCTGCGGCCGCATTGTTTGGATTATCATAACCCATGAAAGTCTTGGTATTTTCACTTGATGTTGTTTTGAAGATATCAAGATAAGTTGATGGATCTTGATAGTCTGGACTCCAAATAACACCATTTGAAATATCCCAGTCTTCTGCTGCTGCATTTGCCGCATTAAGGGTTGCATTTTGCATATCATCAGATGACAATTGGTTAATATCAATTACCACATTTTCGCTACCCAATGATTTTTCAATGGTTTGTTTCAAAGACTGGGCTTTAGAGACGTTGAGTTTTGCTGTTTGGTCAACTGGAAGGTCTAAGTGAACTGGGAATTGAACACCTTCTCCTTGAAGAGCCTCTTTGGCTTTGGAAAACTCAGCCTTAGCTTTTTCAGCATTGTAGAGACCATCTTGGCCATCAGCAAAATTGACACCTGACCATTCTTCCCCATATGAAGACATTTTCTCTGTAACAAGATCTCCGAAGGTCTTATCGCCTGCACTGACAAAATCATAAGGTACAAAGAGGTTACGAAGAGCGAGAGCTGCACCATCTTTACCATTAACTTGTGATTGATAAGCCGTACGGTCAATAGCAAAGTTAATTGCTTGACGGAAGTCTTTGTTTAGAAGAGCCTTCTTAGTTGATGTCTTTTCAGCATCTGTCTTCTTAGCTGAGAATTTATAGCTTTGGCGGTCAATATTAACACCAATAGCTGATGTCCAGGCACCTGGTGCTGTGTAATAAATATTGTCTTTATATTTCTTCTCTACAGAAGCATAGTTTGAACTCGTTGGGAAGACACGAGCCAAACTATAAGCACCATCAGTGAAACCACGTTCTTGAGCCTCTTGATCCGAACCGTCATAATATGACAATTTAATGGCATCAAAATGTACATTTTTCTTGTCCCAATAATTTTCATTCTTAGTCAACTCAATTGAAGATTTAGCTGTCAAAGATTTAAGAAGGAAAGGACCATTATAGAGGATTGAGGTTGGGTCTGTTGATTTACCAAAATCTTTTCCTTTACTCTTGAGGAAGTCTTCATTTACTGGATAGAGCAAACCATAGGTTGTCTTAGAGTTCCAGTATGGTTCTGGTTTTTTAAGGGTATATTGCAATGTATGATCGTCGATTGCTTTAACACCTACATTTGAGAAATCCTTATTGGCACCAGAGAGATAGTCAGACAAGCCAGCAATAGAATCTTGCACCAAGTAAAGAGCTCCAGCCTTGGCATCAGCCGCATGCTTAAGACCAGTCACAAAGTCCTTAGCAGTCACATCAGCATACTCTTCACCATCAGAAGTATACCATTTAACTCCCTTACGGATTTTATAGGTATAAGTAAGACCATCTTGAGACACAGACCAGTCTTCAGCTACTGAAGGGACAAGATTACCATATTTATCCGCTTCCATAAGTCCATCTACACCATTAGTCACAGCAGTTGTTGTAGGTCCCGTATTTGATGTAATATAATCTAAGGTTTCTGGGTCCGAATTGTAAATGTAACCATAAGTAGTTCCGCTAGTGCTTGACTTAGATGAACAAGCCGCTAAGGCACCAACACTTAGAAGGGCGACACCCGCGAGGGCTAACCATTTGCTTTTTTTCATAAGATTTCTCCAAAAAATAAAATTTTACTCTATTATTATAGCATAAATAATCAAGAAAAACAGTCACTTTCAGAATATTTTGCACAAGCAAAGTACATAATGAAACACGGCAAAGCTCAATAGTCCATTGTATTTCCTGGATTTCTAGCTACTTTAATCGATTTATTTTTAATCACTAGCCATGCATAAAACAAAAAGGCCTAACACCTTGGTTAAACCTCTGTTTCTAAGTTAAAATTAGCCATTAAGAGCTTGAGCAGCTGTGATAATCGCCAAATTGTAAATATCTTCAGCACTAGCACCACGAGAAAGATCGTTTACTGGTTTATTAAGACCTTGTAAGATTGGTCCAATAGCCTCGAACATTCCCAAACGTTGGGCAATCTTATAGCCGATATTACCTGCTTGCAAGCCAGGGAAGACAAAGACATTAGCATGTCCTGCTACGTCACTATCTGGAGCCTTAATAGCTGCTGTTGCTGGAACAAATGCTGCATCGAACTGCAACTCCCCATCAATAGCCAAGTCAGGACGCATTTCTTTAGCAATATTTGTTGCTTGAACAACCCTGTCAACTTTTGGCGATTTAGCAGAACCTTTTGTTGAGAAGCTAAGCATGGCCACTTTAGGATCAATACCAAAAACTTTAGCTGTTTCAGCAGTATTAATTGCAATTTCTGCCAATTCTTGAGCATTTGGTTCAATGTTGATGGCACAGTCAGCAAACATCAAGCGATGATCGGTATTTTCACGGTTCATAAGGAAGACACCTGATGTACGAGAAATACCAGGTTTTGTTTTGATAATTTGAAGGGCCGGACGTACCGTATCCGCTGTTGAGTGAATAGCACCTGAAACCATCCCATCAGCAAGACCAAGTTTAACTAGCATAACACCAAAATAGTTGACATCATGAAGCAACTTTTCCGCATCTTCCATTGTCGCTTTCCCTTTACGGATTTCAACAAATTTTTCCTTCATTTCCTCGAAATCTTCATAGGTTTCAGGATTAATAATTGTATAGTTAAAGTCTGCAAAACCAAGATCGTTCAAGATTTTGTGAACCTCTGCTGGGTCTCCCAAAATAATAGGATCAACCAATCCTTCAAATTTCAAACGGGCTGCTGCACGAACCACACGGTCGTCGTTACCCTCAGGGAAAACAATCTTAACACCTTTCCCTAAAATATGTTCACGAAGTTCACCAAATAGACTACGCATAAAAAAATTCCTCAATCAATCTTTTTTAGTTTGTAAGTTCATGATAACGGTTTCAAAATCATCTGTCAAGGAAGATGCATGGACCATCTCTTTTTTGGTAAAAGGATCAACAAATGCAAGACGGTGACAATGCAAGGCCTGGCGCTCAATACCATAGTCTAGAGAACCACCATAAAGATCATCTCCCAAAAGAGGAAGGCCTAAGTGGGCAAAGTGGACGCGAATCTGGTGCGTACGCCCAGTATGCAAATTGATATCAACCAGTTTAACCCTACCATAATCACCTACCAAACGATAACTAGTGTGGGCATATTTCCCCGACTTATGGACTCGACGTGTGATAATGGAATCCTCATCACGCGCAATCGGGGCAATGATTTCTCCCTGCTTCTCAAGTTTGGTGTCACCTTCAACCAAGGCATAGTAATGTTTTTTGATAGACTTCTGTTGTAACTGTTTATCCATACGAGCATGGGCGTAACCATGCTTAGCAAACAGCATGAGACCAGAGGTGTCCTTATCCAAACGTGTCACAATATGCACACGCTGGTTGGGATAATTATTGCTAACAAAATGATGTTTGACAAAATTAGCCATGGTATTATCGTGGTTAACACTTGGAATACTAGCATAGCCATAGGGTTTATTAATCACCAGGAAGTTATCATCCTCATAGACGATATCCAAGTCAAAAGGAATTGGCTTCAAGGTTTCATGCGGTGCCTCGTCAGGGATTTCAATGGCAACCACATCTCCTTCATGGACAGGATAAGTCGCAAACTGCTCCTCGCCATTGACCCAAATATGACCACCTTCAAACTTAATCTTGGCTAGAAGTCCTTTTGAAATATCATGCTCCTTCAAAAAGGTCTTAACTCGACAGGAACGTCCTACGGTAAATTCATATCTCATTCTTCCATGTCTCCAATAAAGGAATCACGTACGCGTTCCCAAAAACTTGTGTGGCTAGCACTAGCAACAAAAGAAATCTTTCGTTGGTCAATCGAAAATTCTACCTTTTTCACATTACGGTTGGTATAGGTTTTATTATCAACGGATAGAGTGTAGCTTCCCATTCGGGTAGGATAAACGGTAATCTTCTCGTGCTTGGGCACAATAAGGGGACTTCCTAAGGTCCGGTACACACGATTATTAAGACTGGCAATCTCTGTCAGTTGCAAGGCTTCAATAGTGGGATGAAGGACCGCACCACCCAAGGATTTATTGTAGGCCGTTGATCCTGTAGGCGTCGACACTGACAACCCATCTCCACGGAAGCTCTCAAACAAGACATCATTAAGGCAAACATCTGCTGCCATGGTTTTCTCATTACGCTTGATGGCTGCTTCATTGAGGGCAATCGACGTAAAAGAACGACCATCAGCCAGGGTCAATTTGACATTCAAAAGAGGGTAAGAAATCTTTGCACCACTATCTTTTCGAAGCGTCTCGATTAATTGATCCACTTCACTGTCCAAATAATCCGTATAAAAGCCTAAATGACCCGTGTGAATCCCTACAAAACGCACACGCGCAAGCTCTTTTTCATACATATGAAAGGCCGATAGCAACATGCCATCACCACCAATTGAGATGACCACATCTGGATTTTTCTTGGTCAAATAAAAATCAGGATCATCTCGAAAGGCATTAAAAAGTTTCGAGGCAACACGCCTACTTTGGGGTTTGCCATTGGCAATAATAGCTACCTTCATCTCATCCGAAGAGGTCTTCATCTGTGTCATCACTATTTCCTACACTATCCTTCAAAGTTCTATTAATTGGATCAAAGAGCAACTGGGCTTCTCTAATATCATCACGTATCTTCCGCATTTCTTCGTCAAGCTCATAAGCCATACGAGCCGTAGTTTCCAAACGAAGTTTAATCTCCTCAGGAAAATTCCCCTGATACTTGTAATTAAGGGAATGTTCAATGGTGGCCCAAAAGTTCATGGCCAAAGTCCTAATCTGAATCTCTGCAAGAATTTCCTTACGACCATCTATGGTATCAACGGGATAAGAGATGATAACATGATAAGAGCGATAACCCGAATTTTTACGGTTTCTGATATAGTCTCGCTCTGAAACAATAGTCATATCACTACGATGACGAAGCAAAGCCAAAACCTCATCCACATCATCGACAAATTGGACCATGACTCGGAGACCAGCGATATCCTGCATATCTTGAGCCAAATTTTCAATCGAAAGGCCACGAAGGGCGATTTTCTCCTCAATGGAAGCC
Organism: Streptococcus sp. Marseille-Q6379; assembly: GCF_965119505.1. Taxonomy (NCBI): domain Bacteria; kingdom Bacillati; phylum Bacillota; class Bacilli; order Lactobacillales; family Streptococcaceae; genus Streptococcus; species Streptococcus sp. Marseille-Q6379. The sequence continues at coordinate 582,480 of NZ_CBCPLV010000002.1, forward strand.
ACTGACTTCACACGTCCCGTCACAAATTCAATAGGCGAGTGACGATTTTGCTTACGAAATTGTTTACGAATGCCTCGGAGCTTGATTTTGAGCTCACCTACGGCCTGAATATAGGGGTCTAGAAATTCTTCCCAATCCATGGTCAAGATAGGACTCCTCCTTGTCAAAAGCTTTAGTTTTTTATAAAATAAATACAATCTGTTATATTATACCACATTTGAAAGCACAAGGGAGGACACACATGAACCATTTAGAGATAGAGTACAAGACTCTACTCACCAAAGACGAGTACAATCGTTTAGCGATGCTTTTCTCCCATGTGACACCTGTTACGCAAACAAACTACTACATCGACACTCCTCAGAGTGACATGAGAAATAAAAAGTTGTCTTTGCGTATTAGGACACTTCCCAGTCATGGTGAGCTGACCTTGAAAATCCCTGAAAAAGTCGGGAACATGGAGTACAACGTTACCATGGATTGTGCGGATGCTAAGGCTTTGACTAAGTCGCTGGACTTTCCTGATTGTCAAATCAAATCCATTCTTTTAGAACGTGGGGTTAAACTAGAGGACCTAACCATCCTCGGACATTTGACCACAACTCGTCGCGAGTACCAGACCAACATCGGCCTCATGGCTCTTGATGTCAATGTCTATGCTGACAAGAAAGACTACGAGCTTGAACTAGAAGTTTCGGATGCTGAGAAAGGTAAAGACGACTTTGATGCCTTTCTTAAAGAAAATAACATTGACTTTAAGTATGCCAAGAGTAAGGTTGCACGCTTTGTAGCTACCCTCAAACGAGACAAAGACTAAAATTTAGACAAAGACTAAAATTTAGACAAGGAGTTGGCTCCTTGTTTTTTTATTTTAAACACATGCAGCTTCAAATACCACAAGTATTTAGAACTTCAGAGGATAATAGATTTCTCTAAAAACGCATACAAAGGCGTTTTATCTAACAAAGGTTCGGTATTTTTCACTAATATCATACTTTGATGGCTGAAATTTCTGCTTCTTTTTGCTAAAATAGAACTATCTGTAGTTTTATTACAATAGCCCTAACTAGGCTTAGCATCTTATTTTTTAAAAGGAGTCACCATCGTCATGGTACATCAAAAAGCAAACCCACAATTGAAATTGTTCTCGCTCAGCTCAAACCCAGAAATTGCTGAAAAAATTGCTGAGGCTACTGGATTGCCACTTGGTAAAGTATCTTCACGTCAATTTTCTGACGGTGAAATCATGATCAACATTGAAGAGTCTGTTCGTGGGGACGATATCTATATCATCCAATCTACTAGCAACCCTGTTAACGACCACCTTTGGGAATTGCTCATCATGATTGATGCCTGCAAACGTGCCAGTGCTAACTCTGTCAACGTTGTTATGCCTTACTTTGGTTATGCACGTCAAGACCGTATCGCTGCGTCACGTGAACCAATCACTGCTAAATTGATTGCCAATATGCTAGTTAAAGCTGGTGTCAATCGTCTCTTGACGCTTGACCTTCACGCTGTCCAAGTTCAAGGATTCTTCGATATCCCAGTAGATAACCTCTTCACAATGCCTTTGTTTGCTGAATACTACAACAAAAAAGGATTCACAGGAAGTGATGTTGTCGTTGTTAGCCCTAAAAACTCGGGTGTTAAACGTGCTCGTAGCTTGGCGGACTACCTTGATGCACCAATCGCTATCATTGACTACGCTCAAGATGATTCAGAACGTGAAGAAGGCTACATCATCGGTGAGGTTGAAGGAAAAACAGCAATCTTGGTTGATGATATCCTTAACACTGGTAAAACGTTTGCTGAAGCTGCTAAAATCCTTGAACGTGGTGGCGTTAAAGACATCTATGCAGTAGCTAGTCACGGTCTCTTTGCAGGAGGTGCTGCTGAAGTCCTCAACGCTGCCCCAATTAAAGAAATCTTGGTGACAGATTCAGTTGCAACTAAAGAAAAAGTTCCTACAAACGTTAAATACATTTCAGCAAGTAAGCTAATCGCTAACGCTACTACTCGTATTTTCGAACGTCAACCACTTAGCCCACTCTTTGCTTACACTGCAAACGAGGACTAAGCTATGGTTTATTTGGACAATGCAGCAACAACTCCTTTAAATACTGCTGCTATTTCAGCTATGACACATGTCATGACTGAAACCTTTGGGAATCCATCCAGCCTCCATGTTTACGGTCGACAGGCTTCTAAGGAACTTCGTGAAGCCCGTGAAGAAATGGCCAAACACTTTGAAGTCCCTGCTCGTAAGCTTATTTTCACTTCTGGAGGGACTGAAGGAAACAATACAGCTATCAAAGGTTACGCCCTAGCCAATCAATCTAAAGGTAAGCACCTGATTACAACTGCTATTGAACACCACTCTGTCCTTCACACTATGGCCTACTTGGAAGAGCGTTTTGGTTTTGAAGTAACCTATATTCAACCAGAAAATCAAGTCATTACTGCCCAACAAATCGCTGATGCCTTACGTGACGATACCATTCTGGTTTCTGTTATGTATGCCAATAATGAGACTGGCCAATTACTTCCTATTAAGGAAATTGGTGACTTGCTTGCCAATCACCAAGCTGCCTTCCACGTCGATGCCGTTCAGGTAGCAGGAAAGCTTCCTATTCACCCAGAGGAACTTGGAGCCGATTTTCTCTCTATTAGTGCCCATAAATTCCACGGACCTAAAGGTGTCGGCTTGCTCTATCATAACGATTTGCATTTTGACAACCTACTCCACGGTGGTGAGCAAGAAGAAAAACGCCGTGCCAGCACTGAAAATCTGGTCGGTATTGCAGGTATGACCGCTGCTTACAAGCATGCTAGTGACCACTACCAAGACAATTACCAACATGTTGAAACGATTCGTCAGTCCTTTCTAGATTCCCTTACCATTCCTTATGAAATTAATGGCGGAGGATCTAGCCTACCTCACGTTATCAATATTAGCTTTACTGGTAAGGAAAATGGGCCTCTCTTAACCTTGTTAGACCTAGCAGGCTTTGCTGTCTCAACAGGTTCTGCTTGTACTGCTGGAACTGTTGACCCTAGCCATGTCATCCAGGCCCTCTATGGCAAGGATTCTGACAAGCTAAAAACAGCCATTCGCATTAGTTTATCAGAGGAAAATACCGCTGAAGAACTCCAGGCCCTAGCAGAAAAACTTAATCAAATCATAGGAGACTAACATGGCATTTGAAAAAAGCATTCATTTGACTGACTGTAAGTACCGTTACACCATCAGTCCTAATGTCAAAAAATTCACTCTACGTGATACGACTTTTGTGCAAAATAAAATCGGAAACTACGAGTTGCACCGCCTTCTCGAAAAAGTGCCTAACTCAGGCGAAGGTTTCCCACTCAAAATCACTATTAACAAAGACTTGACCGGCTTCAAATTGTCTATCACAGACAAATCTGGCCTTCGTAACGTTAATATCTTTAAAAATGAAGATCACCACATCTTGCAAGAAAAATTCTACTTCTTGATGCAGAGTTTGGTTGATCGTAACGTTTTCGAGCAAGAAGAAGTCTAAGTTTTTTCTTACTACATAGAAATAGCCTATCCATGTGATAGGTTTTTTATATCGCCTCATCTACACTATTTTGTTGCAATCTTCACAAACTTTTCTTAAAATATAGGAGAATCATACTAATTAAAGAAAGGAAAGCGATCAATGACATTTGAGAAAAACATCCCAAACGCCACTGCCAAACGTCTCTCTCTCTACTATCGTATTTTCAAACGATTCCATCGTGAAAATATCGATAAAGCAAGCTCTAAACAAATTGCTGAAGCGATTGGGATTGACCCTGCTACTGTTCGTCGTGACTTCTCCTATTTTGGTGAGCTAGGTCGCCGTGGTTTTGGTTATGACGTAAACAAGCTGATGACATTTTTCGCTGAACTCCTAAATGACAATGCGACTACCAAGGTACTCCTCGTAGGTGTTGGGAATGTTGGGCGTGCCCTCCTCCACTACCGTTTTCAAGAGCGTAACCGCATGCAGCTGGTCATGGCTTTTGATACAGACGATAACGAATTGGTTGGAACTCAAACCGAGGACAAGATTCCTATCTATGGGATTTCCCAAATTAAGGACAAGATTGCCCAAGAAGATATCAAAACAGCCATCCTGACAGTGCCATCAGTTAAGGCCCAGGAGGTGGCTGATCTTTTGGTTGATGCCGGAATTGAAGGCATTCTCTGTTTCTCTCCGGTCAACCTCAATCTTCCACGCCATGTGGTAGTCCAATACGTAGACTTGACTAGCGAACTACAAACCCTACTCTATTTCATGAAAGAAGAAGAAAAATCAAGGAGAAACAATGACTAAACCAATTATCGGAATCACTGCCAATGTAAGGCCTAATCCAGCCCATGAAGACATCAACTGGTCCTATGCCCCATCTGGCTTTGTAGAAGGAGTTCAAAGAGCCGGTGGCCTAGCAATCCTACTACCAGTATCCGATCCTTCGGAAGCCAAGAACTACATCTCCATGATTGATAAGCTTATCCTGATCGGTGGGCAAAACGTTGACCCTAAATTCTACAACGAAGAGAACCATGCCAGTGAAGATGACTTCTTCCTCGAACGGGATATCTTTGAAATGGCACTCATCGAGGAAGCCACTAAGCAGAAGAAACCCATCTTTTCAATCTGTCGTGGAACCCAACTCATGAACGTCGCACTAGGTGGTAGCCTCCATCAAGATATTGAGCATCACTGGCAGGACAAGCCGTCTGATTACCTCTACCATGAGATGATTGTTGATGAGAACAGTAAGTTGGCAGAAATCTACGGACGTGAAACCTCTATCAACTCCTTCCACCATCAAAGTATCAAACACTTGGCCTCTGACCTTCGTGTCATTGCGCGTGACCCTGAGGACAACACCGTCGAAGCCGTTGAGTCAAATAGTCCAGACCTTCGTTTCCTTGGTGTACAGTGGCACCCAGAGCTTCTCCTAGACAAACGCGAAGAAGACCTCAAACTCTTTGAATACGTCGTTAACGAACTTTAAAAGCAACTGAGACTGTACTCAGTTGCTTTTCTCTTGTCTTTATCACATAGGTTCAACCTAAAGATCAAAATCCTCCCTCTCCTCACGAAAGGAATAATAGGTTGATTTTCCAACAATCAGATGATCAAGCAGACAAATCCCTAAGTCATCACAGGCCCGCTTAATCTTTTGAGTAAAATCGATATCATTTCGACTTGGATAGGCCTCACCTGACGGATGATTGTGAACCACAATCAAAGACGTTGCCATCAGATGACAGGCATAATGTAAAATCTCACGTGGCTCAGCAATCGAACGACGGACCCCACCAATAAAGACCGTCTTTTGCTGAATAATACGGTTCTGCGTATCCAAATAGATAGCCACCAGATGCTCCTGAGGCTTGTCCCCAATATCCAACATCATACGACGAGCCACCTGCTGACTGGACATAATCTGCTCAGAACGAGACAACTCAGCCTTCTCAATCCGCTTAGCCAACTCCACCATAGCCTTGAGCTCAATAGACTTCACACGTCCAATACCAGGAATCTCCTGAAGCTCATTCAAGGACAAACGAGACAAATCCGCCAAACTCGTCATCCCTTTCAAAATACGATTAGCCATAGATAAGACCGACTCAGACTTGGTCCCCGTCCGCAGCACTATCGCCAACAGCTCTTGGTCAGACAACACTTCTGCTCCTTTCTGCAAGAGACGCTCACGAGGCAAAAGCCCCGACTCCTCAGCTACAATACTATACATAAGAAAAAAACCTCCTACTTACTTATTCGTAAGTGGGAGGGGGAAGTTAATTCAAATATTCAAAGATTCTATTATTATCATTATCCTGATAAATCTCTGTAAATGACGAACCAAATTCTTTATTTAAGTCTCTAGTTGTCAAAATATATTTTACATTTAAGTCTTTTAACTCATTTATATTTAAGTTAATATTTACATTATCGGGAACTGGTGTAGTCATAGATGTGTTCTCGTTCGTTAATGAATATTTTAAGTGTGCATATCTATTCCATACATCTTCATATTGATTTTGCTTATCAATTTTAGACATAAGTTGTCTATCGGGATAAAATCTAACACCATCTATACTTTTAGCACCAAACATTTGAACAAAGTGATAGAGATTTGTAGAATCAGACATCCAAATCGCATTAGGATTTCTTCCTACAATGCTTTCAACTTCATGAGATAGTAATTTATTTTCAATAGCACCTATGCCATGTGTGAGTGGATTAACAGTCAATCCACTCACAGTTATAATGACTAACATAATAGGATAGAATACACCTTTTTTTCTATAAAGAATACAAATAAAAGCAATTAACATAATCACAATTAAAATAACGGATGTAAACCTTCCTAAATAATTCTTATAGATATCATCTGTTAGTCCTCTGTATAAGTAGAGTATCGTGACAATGAATAAAGATGGTAAAATTTTAGTTAACTTTACTCTCTCTAATTTATCCCAGATAAAAGATATAAACCATATCGAAGCAAAAACTGCAATTACTGACATCGATTGCCACGACCTAGAAAATGGTACATAGCTAAACAATGTTAATTTAGATAGTACGGTTGGTATACCAACTATACTATAAAGCATCAGCATTAGTGAATAAACTACTAAGACAATCCCAAAGATGTTTTTATTGATATCTTTCCTTTTAATAACAAAAGGCAAGATTATCAGTATGTAAAGTAAGAAATTAAATGAACTTGATAGTTCAACTTGGTTACTTACTTGAGGAGCCTTAAATGGCAGAACGATATTAAATAAGAAATCACTTAAATTTTTCCAAGTATATTCCCCACCAACAGAAATTCTTTTTCCCGGATATACAGTATGAAGAGTTGCTGATATTGCATCCCAACTCTGATAAATGGTCAATGCATCTATCGTAAGCGAAACAAATAAAGTTAATGTAATCACAATCACATCAAATAGTGTAACCTTTTTATTTCTTAATGCCTTGAAAAACTGTATTACTGTAAATAATAGAATAATATAAGCAAATGGGACTTGGAATGCTGGATATATAATTAATGGGAACCCAATAAGAGCAATTATCAAGTTTATTGCCATTAATATTTTGAACACTTTCTTTTCAGAGTTAAAATAATGATATATAGACACCATTATCAATAATGAAAAGAATACCACATCGCCAAGATGTTGCATGAACCACCATTGTACTGTTGGTGTGAAAGTTATCCAAAAACTTGATACAGCTGATAATAGCTTACGCCTAGAGGTTAAAATCATAGCAAATTCATAAGCTAATAGTAGCATTGCTATAATTTTAAAACTCCAATACCAAGATAACCCTCTAGAGGCTCCTAAGAAAAGAAATCCCCAGTTAAATGGTTTCCCTATCGTTGAAATATGCCAGGATGAAACATTATAAGCAAGCATCATATTCTGACCTGTAACTTGATAGGATTTATTTGTAAAATGATTTCCTGTTTTTACCTGAGATAAGTAAAAAGGTGTTTGGACTAACCATTCATCAGATCTGATTGGTCTAGGACTACCTATGATAGTATCATCCGTACGATACAGTGATGGAACCCATAACTTTAATTTTTGAAAGCCTTGATAATCGTCAACTGTCTTTGTTTCAGACTGAACACCTGACACGGTTTCTCTAACACCAAAGTTATTCCAATTAGCAATTGAACTACCATTAAGATTCAGACTTACTGAACAAATAAGAGCAAATAGAGCGATTACGTAACGCCACTTGATAAAAGATATCCCCAAACTACGAGCTTTTTTCATAAAATTATTTTCCATTTCTAGAGTTGATTAAAAAGAATTAACCAGTAAGAAATCGCTGGTAAAATTGCCAATAACGAAATTATAGTCAGGTATAATCCAGATGATATTTTTCGTTTAGGAATTATGCTTAATAAAATGAAGTAAATTGGGATAAAATATCGTTCTTGAACTCCATCAATGGTATGACTACCAATTTCTGAGAACTGTAAGTAAAGTATGATAAATACCGAAACAATAAAAGCAAAAGAAATTAAATATTTTGAAATCTCAAACAACTTAAAATAAATATTTCTTGGTGCTTTCAGATAGTTTTGACTATTGTATTTAGCAAATACTGATAATACCAGTGCTGTAGCACTCAAGTAGGTAAACAACTTTGGAATTGCATGTACAGCTAAATCATTCGTATACCCAATAGTATATACAAAAAAATTATAGCCCAATAATGTACGAACAAGTAAGGTTAAAAAACTTGGAATATCTGATAAGATAAAACTCAACTGCTTGAACGTATCTACATTTCTACCAAAATAAGCACCTGTATTAATGTTCTTAACAATCAGTACCCACCATATAGTTACCAAAAAACTAAGACCAAAAAGAAGCAATAAATAAAAGTATGCCTTATGTTCAAAATTTGATCTTTTTTTAAGTAAGAACGCAAGCGGTAATAGCAAAAATAAATATAGGAATATTGGAATTTTTCCCATTGATAATAATATCGTTACAATCGAGACAGCTAGTACATCATTTAAAGTAATGTTTTTTCCTTGCTTTAAGGAATAAACCACTCTCAATATTACAGCAAAGAATAAAGCTGAGATTGCAACCATATAACCATCGGCAGAAATATTAGTCCAACTAACTATTACAGTCGGAATAGTAGAAATAAATGCTAAAGTAAACTTCCCAACTGGTGTAATTTTGATAGCTAATATAAACAAAAGAAAATAGGTTAAGAAACCAATAAGTCTCATTAACAAATATTCTGTAACAGGCTTTATTCCAATAATTTTCGACAAATAAGCTGTAAAAACATATGGTAAGTAAGAAAAAGGTGTATAGGGAACAGTATTTGTATTCACATAAAACCTTTTCTGATTAGTAAAAGGAATTGAAGAAAATTTATGATACCAATCTTTATCCGTCGCTTTATACTTAGTAGAATTACCCGATTGAACTTGCTTAGCTTTTTCTATAAATTCATATTGTGTATTTGAAATTTTTCCTCCAGCAAGTGCAGGATTCCCATCCTGTAAACTAAGTAAATTACCATTTGAAAGTTCAATACTCCTTGCGTAATGCCCCATTTCATCTAATCCCACCATAGGGCTCCTCAAAGTAATAGACACTAATCCCGTAAGTAGAGTAACCATCAGAATGATCGTGAGTAAAACATTACTATAACCTTTTCTACTAAAAAAATTATCTTTTATCGTTTCCATAATAGATTCTATCAATCCTTATAAAAGTCGTAGATTTTCAACTCATACTGCATTCTATTTTGTCTTACTAGTGTATCTAGAATAAACCCTGCAATAAAAGATAAAGCGGCAAGAATCATCAACCCCGTTGCTAAAATTGCTGATGGCATCTTAGCAATTAATCCTGTTTTAGCAAATTCAGTTACTACAGGAATTCCTACACATAGACCTAAAATAAATAATACAAGACTAACTAAGCTAAAGAACAAAAGAGGTTTATAATCTTTAAAAAGGTTAAAAATCATTTTAAGAACTTTAAAACCATCTGAGAAAGTATTTAACTTAGATTCACTGCCTTCTGGTCTATCTTGATAGGTAATCGGAACCTCGACCAATTTAAAACGTTTATCTAATGAGTGAATAGAAAGCTCTGTCTCAATTTCAAAGCCAGGGGAAAGAACTGGAAAGGTCTTAACAAAAAGTCGATTAAAGCCCCGGTAACCAGTCATAATATCTTGATAATTACCCTTATATAATTTATTTACTAGAAGTCTGACTAAATTATTACCGAAACCATGAAAACCTCGTTTATTTTCTTCAGCATAAGTACCATTTGATAATCTATCACCAATGGTCATATCAGCCATACCTGAACGTAACGGCTCTAAAAGTTTTTCTACCTCATCTGCGGGATAAGTGTCATCAGCATCAACCATAATATAGTAATCAGCATCAATTTCACGGAACATAGATCGAACTACATTTCCCTTACCCTGTCTAGGTTCAAAACGGACAATCGCCCCTGCTTCTCTTGCTAATTCATTAGTTTTATCTTTAGAGTTATTATCATAAACATAAATATCCGCATTTGGAAGTACCTTCTGAAAATCTGCAATAACCTTTTGGATAGTCACTTCTTCATTGTAAGCTGGTAAAAGCACCGCAATTTTTTCTGTCATAATTTCTCCTTCATATTATTAGATTTAAATTTTCTCTTTATTCTTCTCAAAATGTACTTCACAGCGGTCCCTGGACCTACAATAATATATTTGAGAGCACCTTTTATACCACCGATATTATCAAAATTAATATAGGTATTTGGTAAAGTATCTGGTCGGATATTTAACACAACATTATCTACAAAAGGCGTAATATAGATATCGTTTTTTGCAATGGCATAATCATAACGTCTTGCCCAAGCAAGGTAAACTAGAATACGTTCAATTGAATGCAAAATGGTATGTTGAGGAATTGGTTCTGCTGGAATCTCTTCATCTTGTAAGTCAAGGTCAAACAATGGTTTTAAAGCATCATACTTGAACCAAATAAATGTTCCATAACTCATGATAAAAGTATTCATCTTATCAAAGTCAATTTCTCGACCAAGATTCATACGCTCCCATAAATCATTCATTCCTTCGGCAAAACGATTCTCATTCCAGGGATCCACAATTTTAGTATAACGGAAGAAAGTTGGAATATCAGCAATTACAAGCCCTAACCTATCATCACGTTCTAGATTTGCAATAATATTATCAGCAGGTTGAATTAACATTGAGAAAAGTTCATTTCGCCATGAATCTCCAACCCAATAAGGGTATTCTGGTGATTTTTTCGTATGGAAATGTCCAATATAATCATAAGCAGAAAGTTCATCTTTCAATTTAAGCATTGGAATAACATCACGTCCACGATTCCCAGTAATAAAGATTCGAGCTACTTTTCCATTCTTATCAAGGATAGACTGAATCTCTTCCTTCTTCTCTTCTGAATCCGTTGTTAGGAAGAGATCATAAGTAAAGTGAAAATTCTCAAATTGCTTTAAAAAGTCTTCAAGTAAGTCAACATAGTAGGTATGAAGATGTACAGCAATCTTTTTATTGTCTGAATATGGCTTTGAGCTTTCCTTAATAACCTTGCGGTCAAGCAAGTAGGGTGGAGTCGGTAAACTCATATCTGACATGTGAGACAAAATGAATTCTACCGGATAGTCTGTTCTATTCTCGATTTCCTTAAGCAAATAAGGAGCAAGATGCTGGGTTAAATCAAATGTCTTAACCTTAATAAACGGAACCCCTGCATCAAGCAAAACATGAGGATAATGAATTGTAAAATTACTATGGAAAAACTGATCATTTAGTGGAATCGTATTAAGAATCGATTCATACTTAAATCCAGCATCCATAAACTTCTTGGTATAAAGAGTTTCATAATTATCGATTACCTTTTGAACATCATCGAAACTCTCAACTGATTTCCAGAACTTTTGGAAAACACTAGATTCAACTAAACGTTTTTTAAATGAAATAAAGTAAGATTGCAAATGTTCATGAATATAAATATCACCAGCCTTGATTCCTTGATGATTAGTCATACCCCAAAAATCTACATTTGAATTTGATTCATATTTATCATAGATTGGTGCCATATCCCATAGAGGACCAAAACAGGTATCATTCATAACAGTGACAGAATCATACTGTTTCAAGTTATCAAATCCAACAAATTCCATACCATCATGCCAAGCAGCAAAATCGTAACCTTTATTCTCACGTTGGATAAAATCATCAATCAAGTATTTATCACGAAGTTTCTGTACTTCACTTTCACTAAGACGACTATTTGAAATAAAAACCAATTTATCAAACAACGGTCTCATATGTTCAAGTTGATAAAATACATGTCGACTAATATGATCATATTTATTGAAATGAACATAAAGCAATAGACGTTTCATTTACTTCTCCTAAAGAAATTAATAATTTTAGTTGGTATTGTCCATCTTCTCGAAGTAACAACACTGTTATATTGGATTTGTAAGTCATCATATAGACTTTGTATACGATTCAACTCACTAGTCAAATTAGAACGTAACTCTTCTTTCTCTTTTTTCAAAACTTCAATATACTCGTTTTGGTCATGAGAAATCTGTGATACTTGATTTAATTTCAAATTCAAGTCTTCTATCTGACGATCTTTTTTAAAAACTAAGATATCCAAATCACGATCCTTAACAAGCGCTAAGTGTGAAATTCTTTGAATATCCTGATCTGGATATTTGTTGAGATATTTAATTTGAGAATCTAAGATACCTGTGAACCGCCTTTCAGCAGTCTCCAATGTCATAGGTTTTGAATCAGATCCCAAATTCATACGATATACAGTAGTGGAATCACTCAAAAAAGAAATTTTAGTGCGTTTGAATAATTCAAGTTGCAACTCAAATGTATCGTCTGCGGCTGTATCGCTAATTTGAGCAGATACATCTTGCATAAGAGTGGTATCAACCAACCAGGTTGAAGCCATTGTCATTCCTTTCATGACAAGCATCTCTTCGTAAGAATCAATTAAAGGGAGTGCCTTATTAGCAAAAGCATCTTTTTGGATAAGATTTCCGTCTAGGTCTACCATGTCAAATTCGGTATTTGACCATAGTGAATCTGTTGAAGCATCTAGCAAATCAACTTGCTTTTGAAGTTTTAATGGGTCCGTCCAAAAATCATCACTATCACATCTCGCGATGTACTGACCCTTAGCTTCTTGGCAAACTTTTTTCCAAGTTCTAGTAATGCCAAGATTCACTTCATTACGAAAAGTTCTAACTTTTTCAGGAAACTTATTTTGATATTCTTGAATAATCTCATACGAATGATCTGTCGAAGCATCATCAATGATAATAATCTCGAAACCAAAATTTGTTTTCTGATTGAGAAAGCTATCTATAGCCTCTCGTACCCAATCCCCCTTATTATAATTGGTACAAATAATCGATACTTTCATTCAAACTTCCCTTTTTTCTCTTAAGAAAAACTCCACTTCCCATTTCTTTGAATAATACCAGTTGCAGAATCTTTGGCTGACTCGTCATCTTCATCAATATCATCCCTATTAAGAACAATAACTGGAATCTCATCAGCCGGAAGAAAGGCTAGAACTTGGTTATTCGCATCCCTTACAGTAATTTCGAGTTTTAACTTAATATCGTTTAACCCTGCTAGTGAGCACTGGTAGTTTACTTTAACATCACCCTTGCCACTTGTTAAGTTGTCCATCGTATTATCATTGTAAATCCAAATATTACGATCAATATCTGTAAATGAGATAGCAATATAAGTAGGCACATCTTCTAGCAAAGTATACGTCAAATCAAATGAAATTGGTTCATTTGGTGTAGCCCTCTTAGAAGACAACAGTGATAGCTTCAGATTTTCCACAAGCGAACCACTTCTTTCAATTCCTGATTGTTCTGAAGTGATTACTTGTTCTGTATTGTCAAAACTATATTGATTGGCAACGTCTCTTGGCTCGCCTTTGGCTTTAATGTATCCATCCTCAATTAAAATAGCCTTGTTACAGTACTTCTTAACAGCCCCCATATCATGAGTTACAAGAATTGTTGTTTTCCCTGATTTCTTACGTTCCATAAAGTAGTCATTACATTTACGTTGGAAAGCCTCATCACCTACTGCAAGAACCTCGTCAAGGATAAGAACATCACCCTGTGCCTTGATAGCCACAGAGAAAGCCAAACGGACCTGCATACCAGACGAGTAGTTCTTGAGTTTTTGGTTCATGAAATCTTCAAGTTCTGCGAACTCAACAATCTCATCATACATGGCGTCCACTTCTGCTGTCGTAAAGCCAAGCATTGCTCCGTTCATATAAACATTCTCACGTCCAGTTAATTCAGGATTAAATCCGACACCAAGTTCAATAAATGAAACCATTTTACCATTTACTGTAACCGTCCCTTGTTCAGGAACATAAATTTGAGAAATAATCTTCAATAATGTCGACTTTCCTGAACCATTTCGTCCCACAATTCCGAAGAAATCACCTTCCTCAACTTCGAAGTCAATATCCTTCAAAACATGTTGTTCTTTATAGCCTTTGATTCCTTTAAATCTATTTACTAAGGCAGTTCTAAGACTTTGAGTAGACTCAACCGGTAATTTGAAAAACTTACTTACATGGTCCACTTTAACTGCAATTTTCTTTTCTGTCATTAGAGAATCTCCGCGAATTTTTTAGCTTGATTATGGAAAATGTAGTAACCAATAGCAAAGATAACAAGTGGTAGGAAATACGGAATAATAGCAATAGCTTTATGACCAATTAAATCCCAACCACGCAAGCTACCTGAGAAGACAATAAAGTGTCGCAAGTCCTGAATAATTTGTGCTAAAGGATTCAACATCATCAGTTTTGCAATCTTAACTTGTCCACGTTGCAAAATAAATGTCAACGAATAGATAATAGGTGTCGCATACATACCAGCTTGCATAACTACTTCCCAAATTGGACCAATATCACGGTACTTAACAAAGAGCGTTGCTAAGACAAAGGCAATACCGGCTGAGAAAAGGAAGAGTTCAGCAAACAATGGAATAACTGTCAACCAGCCTAATGAAAAATTAACACCGTTTACCAAGGCAAAAACAAAGACAACAAGGAGGTTAATCACATAGTTAATTGAAGCTCCAACAACTGATGAAATAACAATAATTTCTTTTGAAAAATTCAATTTTCGTAACAAGTCACCCCTTGATACAATTGACATCATCCCCATACTCGTCGCTTCTGAAAAGAAACTCCATGTAACCATACCGATTAAGAGGCCAATGGCGTAATGTGGTGTGCCATCATCAAAACGTAAGAAGCGAACAAATACCAGGTACATAATTGTAAAGAGCATAAGTGGTTTCAAAATAGACCACAAATGACCGATTAAACTACCTTGATAGCGCAATTTGAAATCGGTTTTAACCATTTCTCGTAACAAAATACGATTTTTCTGACTAAAAAAGTCTAACATCTTTCTCTCCTCTATATGCAAACTTTGTAAGAATCAATGTCGTAAACACAATTGTGTGAAATGCTCTATTTTTTCGATAACCGTATTTTCGAATACGTGCTAAACGTTCTCTAAATGGAGCATCCATAATTGTTACAAAGTTTTCAATGATTTCCTTATTCTGTGAACTTAACGGGAGTTCCAGCAAATTTCTAGCTTGATCTTGGCTAGCTTTGATAAGACTCCAATATTTGGCAAAAAGGATATGGGGTCTAACCCAATTTTTCATCCGCTTTCGCAAAGTTCGAGCTCCAAGGACATTACTACTATGTTGACGATAGAGCTCAGTTGGCTCATCAATATAGACTAAGTTACCAAAGGCAGAAGCTAGCAAACCTAGATACCAGTCATGCATCAGTAAATCATGCTTTTCCTCACCAGTCCATAGTTCCGCTAAAGCATGGTTAATCATAGCAACGCCACCAGTAACTGTATTTTCAGTCAACTCTTGAATCAGCTCAATATTGGCATGGTCAGACTGAGTACGGATCATACTATCATGAAGGACAGATAGATTTTCATCCACTACCTTTAAATCAGTATAAATGAGTAGAGGTTTATCCTGAGAATACTTTTTGGCTTCTGCCACTTGAAGTGAGATTTTTTCAGGAAGCCAAAAATCATCCTGGTCACTGAAACAGTAAAGGTCTGCCTCCTCATGCTTAAGTAGGGCATGGAAACTTTTAATCACACCAACATTCTCGATATGATTCTCATTAATAAAGTGAATACGTGAATCTCGTGTAGCCAGTTGTTTAATAAGTTCGACTGTTCCATCAGATGAACCATCGTCACGTATGAGAAGTTCCCACTCCTGATAGGTTTGCTCTTGGATACTCTTAACTTGTTCCGCTAAATACTGCTCACCATTGTAGGTTGACAGTAAGATATTTACTTTCATGATAAAAATAGCTCCTCGTACTTACCTACAATTTTTTTCCAAGTAAAGTTCTGTTTCATGTTCTCCTTAGCTAACTTACCTAGTTCAGAGTAATCTAAAACGTCATCTACTTGATCAATCAAATGCGACAGATTGCCTTCATCTTTTTCCCAATAACGAGCTGTATCTTGAGCTACTGACCGGTTAAATGAGACACCTAATACTAAATTCAAATCAGTTTGTGCCATAGCTTCCAGTAAGCCAGGGTTGGTTCCTCCAACTTCGTGACCATGAATATAGGCAAAAGCTTCTTTGCGAATATATTTTAATAGGTCTTGATCATAAACTGTTCCAACAAACTTCACACGTGGATCCGTATCAAACTGTGTTTTGGAACGCAATTCCTCAAAATAAGCATTGCCCTCATAATTACAAATAATAATTAAATCACGTTTTGTTGAGGAACTCATAAACTCACGAATAGCCGTTTCATAATTATTTTCTGGAACAAAACGTCCAAGAATCAAATAATAATTTTTCTCGTAAGTATTCCATGTCTTGTAAATATCTCTAACTTTAGCATCCTGATTTGTTAGTGTTGTCGGTGATAAATCTGTTCCATAAGCAATATAAGTTGTCTTAGACCACGGATAGGCATCTTGAATATAAGTTTCAATTCCTGGATTATCCGAGATAACCAAGTCAGCATGTCTTGTCATTACTTTCTCAGAATACTTTAGATAAGCTTGTACTGGCTTGGGCCACTTAGCTCGCTTCCACTCCAAACCATCTGGATTAATGTAGAATTTACCACCAATTCTATGAATCTTACCAGCAAAGGGAGCCACAAAGGCACCTATAGTATTTCCCAAAACATAGAAAATTGGTTCTTTTATATTTTCCTTACGGATTATCTTCAAAGCGTAATTAATAGCCATCATATCATAGGCAATAACGCGAGCAGGTCCTAATTGGGGGGCCTTAATCGTGAAACAATCTACACCTTTATATTCGAAATGCTCATAGGCCTGTTTATCAGAAAGGCAGGCAACATGGTATTTAATTTGGGATGAAACTTGGTTGGAGACTAATTGATCTACAAATGTCTCAAAACCACCGTATTTTGCTGGAAGTCCACGACTTCCGATGATGAATACGTGTTGCATAAATCCCCTTTCTAACAAGTCTATAATCTAATCAATTATACCATTTTACAAGGCTTTTGCCTAATACAAACAGAACAGCAGCCACAAAGGACTGCTGTGTTTTTATTTCACTTCTTGTTTATAAAACTCTTTCAAAGCATCTTGCCATGTTGGGATGACAAATCCTGTAGCCTTAGCCTTAGCCAAACTCATTGTTGAGTTAAGTGGACGTTTAGCTTTAGCTGGGAATTGGCTTGAATCAACAGGCTTCACTTCAACATCAGTATCTTTAAGGATTTCAACCGCAAAGTCATACCAAGTTGTATCTTCTGCTGCATCATTTGACAAGTGATAGTAACCATATTCCTTACGGTTTTCAGCCAAATAAGTCATAAATTCTGCCAAAGTACGTGTCCAAGTTGGACGACCATGTTGGTCATTAACAACTGTGAGTGTCTTGTGGGTCTTAGCAAGGTTTTGCATAGTGAAGACAAAGTTCTTACCATAGTTACCGAATACCCAAGCAGTACGTATAATATAATAGTTTGACACAT
Organism: Streptococcus sp. Marseille-Q6379; assembly: GCF_965119505.1. Classification (NCBI taxonomy): domain Bacteria; kingdom Bacillati; phylum Bacillota; class Bacilli; order Lactobacillales; family Streptococcaceae; genus Streptococcus; species Streptococcus sp. Marseille-Q6379. The sequence goes on from NZ_CBCPLV010000002.1 coordinate 600,156, forward strand.
GTTTTTCGACTAGTTCTTCACCCATACGTTTTGTACGACCATACTCTGTCTGTGGATCTGGTTTGTCATCAACTTCCCACTCTTGACCTACTGGTTTTTCACCATCAAAAACGTAGTCCGTTGAAATATAAACAAGCGTTGCACCATGTTTTTCGGCAGCCTTAGCGACATTTTCAGTACCTGTCACGTTGATAGCATAGTCAAGCTCTTTACCTTCATCTTCAGCAGCATCAACAGCTGTGTAGGCAGCACAGTGATAGACCAAGGTTGGTTTTACTTCCGCAAACACTTCATCTACTTTTTCAGCATCTGTGATGTCCATTTCTGCCACATCTACTGCTACATACTCTTCGTTACGCTCGTCAAGAAGGTGACGAAGCTCGGTTCCGAGTTGGCCATTTGCACCTGTTACTAGAATCATATTTTTCTCCTTGTAATTTTCATTAATAGCACTTTAATTTTATCAAAAAAAGCAGAAAAAATCTGCTTTCATTTATAATTCTATACAACAAATTTATTTGTATAAATAGCTGGTTATCTTCACCCTTTTTCTTTAACAATATAAACTGGTCGTTTCTTGGTTTCTAGGAAAATCTTTGAAATATAGTTCCCGATGATTCCCAAGGCCAAGAGTTGGATTCCTCCGATAAAGAGGATGATCGAGACAAGGCTTGCCCAGCCTGCAACACTCCCACCTATAGTTAGTTTTCGGATAACGACAAAGAGAATTCCAACCAAGGAGATTAAGAATGAGAAGGTTCCTGCCCATGTGGCAAGTTTCAAGGGTACTTCTGAGAAGTTGATAAAGCCATCAAGTGAGTAACTCAATAGGCTCCAGAAAGACCAAGAAGTCTCTCCTGCCACACGTTCACGATTTTCATAAGAGACATAGGCCACATCAAAGCCGACCCAAGAAAAGAGGCCTTTTGAAAAGCGATTGACTTCCTTGAGCTCAAGGATGGCATCAACGACTTGACGAGTCATCAAGCGGAAATCACGTGCCCCATCCACCATTTCAGTATCAGAAACTTTATTAATCAACCAATAGAAAGCCTTAGCAAAGAGTGAACGAATAGGTGGCTCACCCTTGCGGTCTGCACGTCGTGTACCGACAACGTCGTAACCTTCTTGGATTTTGGCATACATCTCGATGAGCAGTTCAGGTGGATCTTGAAGATCGGCATCCATAACTGTGACGTAGTCACCTTGGGCTGCTTCAAGTCCTGCAAGTAAGCCTGCTTCCTTCCCAAAATTACGAGAGAAAGAGAGATAGTGAACATTCTCAAATTGTTTTGAAACCTGTCTCAAAACTTCTAAGGTGCGATCTTTTGAACCGTCATTGACAAAGTAATAGTTGAAAGCCAACTGATTGGCCATTTGTCGCTCAACTGCCTGACAAGCCTCTAAGAAAGGATGAATAGTCTCTTCCTCGTTATAACAAGGAACAACGATAGCCAGTGTTTTCATAAGATTTCTCCTAACGAATACCTAGGGCGATACGGGCATAACGACTCATCTTTTCGATAGTCCATGCTGGTGTCCAGACCAATTTAACCTCTGTCTTAGTGACTTCTGGCACTTCTTTCATAGCGTCATAAATTTGGTCTGTCAAAAGGTCTGCCAGTGGGCATCCCATAGTCGTCAAGGTCATATCGATTTCAGTATAGCCATCTTGTTGGAAACGGATATCGTAAATAAGGCCAAGGTTGACAATATCAATCCCCAACTCAGGGTCAATAACCATTTCTAAAGCTTCCAAGATACGATCCTTGATTTTTTCAATTTCTGCTTCAGTGTATTTTACTTCAGACATAGCTTTTCCTCCAAAATCAGGGCCTAATATTCAGGCCCCTTCCATTTACTATCTTAGTCTTCAATAAAGTCTTTAAGTTGTTTACTACGGCTTGGGTGGCGTAATTTACGAAGGGCTTTAGCTTCAATCTGACGAATACGTTCACGAGTGACGTTGAAGACTTTACCAACATCTTCCAAAGTACGCATCTTGCCATCATCAAGACCGAAACGGAGACGAAGAACATTCTCTTCACGGTCTGTAAGGGTATCAAGCACTTCATCCAATTGTTCACGAAGAACCACACGAGTTGTGTAATCTACTGGATTTTCGATAACTTCATCCTCGATAAAGTCACCCAAATGGCTATCATCTTCTTCACCGATAGGTGTTTCAAGAGAAACTGGCTCTTGAGCAATCTTAAGGATTTCACGAACCTTATCTGGAGTCATATCCATACGTTCAGCGATTTGCTCAGGTGTTGGGTCTTGTCCCAACTCTTGCAAGAGATTACGTTGCTCACGCACCAATTTATTAATAGTTTCAACCATGTGAACTGGGATACGGATGGTACGTGCTTGGTCTGCGATGGCACGAGTGATTGCTTGTCGGATCCACCATGTCGCATAAGTTGAGAATTTGAAACCTTTAGAGTAGTCAAATTTATCAACGGCTTTCATAAGCCCCATGTTACCTTCTTGAATCAAGTCCAAGAACTGCATACCACGTCCCACATAACGTTTAGCGATTGAGACTACCAAACGAAGGTTGGCTTCTGCCAAACGTTGTTTAGCTTCCAAGTCACCATTTTCAACAGCAATAGCCAATTCTTTTTCCTCTTCGTTACTCAAGAGAGGGACTACCCCAATCTCTTTGAGGTACATACGAACAGGGTCATTGACCTTAGCTGAGTTTGAACCAAGAAGCTCCTCGTCTGTCAATTCTTCTGGTTTTGGGGCTTCAACAACATATTTAGATGAAGGATTTCCGTCCTTATCAGTGATAGAGATACCACCGTCTGTCAAACGTTCCAAAAGGTCATCAATCCCATCAGCATCAAGAACAAATGGGATAACTAGTTTTTCTGTGACTTCATCATCAATTGCTGTACCAGCTTTTTTGTGGTTACGAATGAAATCAGCGACTTGAACGTTAAATGCTGTATTTTGTTTTTTCTTTGCCATGTGTTACTCCATATCTCGTTTTTGGGCGATGAGCATCTGCAGGGCTTCCACCGCTGCATCCACATCACCGTGGTTACTTGATTCTCTTATTTGTTTACTTTGCTTACGAAAGTCCTGTTCCCTCAAAAAATGATTTCTACGCTCTTCGATAGCCTGAACTTCTTCAAGACTGGTTTCAGGTGGTAAAATCTCCTCTAAAACCTGATAATAGGCTGTTTGCACCTCTTGAGAAAGTAGAGACAAAGCTACGGTATCAATCTGACCATCTTGTTTCAGAATATGATAAAGTTCCTCTAACTCAGGTGTTTGGAAGAAAAACTCCTCTCTCATGCGATAGTCATTCAAAATCATAGGATGATTAAGTATACGATGGAAGAGTTGATTTTCCGCCCGACGAAGACCTGTAATCTTAGGTGTAGAAGGTAGTTTGACCGTCCCTCTGAATCCTGATGCTGAAGACTCATAAGCACTATTACTAGCAGCCGATAATTGAGCCGTCTGCTTATTCCTCATGGTCAACCGTTCGTTATTGACCGCTTGCTCGACTTGGAAAAAATCAAAGTCAGGCAAAAGGTCAGCCACCTTAGAAATGTAGGAATTTTGTGCCGTCACAGAAGGTGACTTGGCAATAATCTTAGCAATCTGCTCAACATAGGCAATCTCTGCTTGAAGATTGTCTACATTAGCAGGCTTGAGCTGTCCAATCCAAAATTCCACATCTGAAATGCGGGACTCGACCAAGAGTTTCCCCAAAGCCTCTTCGGATGTTTTCTGTAGATATTCATCAGGGTCCATATTGTCTGGAATTTTAACAATATCGACTTGAAAATCCGATAAAAGCTCAAGAGACTTGGCGATCGCATTTTGCCCAGCCTTATCACCATCATAGGTCAGAACAATTTTCTTGGTTAACTTACGAAGACGATTAACATGTTCAGGGGTCAACGCCGTCCCCATAGAAGCCACAGCATTAACATGCCCAGCCCTATAGGCAGCAATGACATCCATGAATCCCTCCATCAGATAGACTTCATGAGTCTTCTGAATCACCGGTTTAGCCTGATCGAGGTGATAAAGTTCATAAGACTTATTGAAAATGTGGGTAGCCCTTGTATTTTTGTACTTGGCTTGTCCTTTTTCAATATCGTCCTTAGTCCAAACACGCCCTGAAAAACCGATGGTCTTTCCAAACTCATTCTTAAGCGGAAACATGATTCGATTTTTAAAAGTATCGAAAAGACGATTACTTTCAGAAAGATTAAAAAGACCTGATTCTGTCAGCACCTCTTCGTCATATTTTTTTGATACAGACTGATAGAGATAATCTGGTTCGTCAGGGGCTAGACCAATCTGGAAGGTCTTAAGTAAATCGTCAGTCATGCCACGTTCATAGAGGTAGGCACGCGCTGCTTCTCCTATCTTAGTCGTCATCAAGACTGCGTGATAAAACTTAAGCGCATCCTCATGAAGATCATAGAAAGGTTGATTAGGAGAATTCTGCTGCTGAGCCTGTCTTGGTGCGTCTATCGTAACTGCAATACCTAAGCGGTCTGCCAGAACCTTGACACTTTCTTGGAAAGAAATCTGACGGTATTCCTCTAAAAATTTAAAGACATCTCCAGACTTTCCACAACCAAAGCAATGGTAAAACTGCCTATCCTCAATAACGTTGAATGAGGGAGTTTTTTCCTTATGGAAGGGGCATAAGCCAAGGTAATTACGACCTGCGCGATTAAGACTGACAACTTCACCAATCACGTCGACGATGTTGGTGCTGCTCTTAATATCTTCTATTAAAGCTTTATCAATCACCATCTAATCGCCCCCTATCTTACCATAATTGCATTACCCCTAATTATAACACGATGAAAAATGAAAGTAAAATAAAATTGATTTTACATGAGCAAATCTCTTGTCAAGATTTACAAAATCAGATAAAATATTAAAAGTAAATAAAAGAAAGGATTCATTGTCAAAATGATTAAAGAACTTAAAGACTTTTTGTTCAAGGGTAACGTCCTTGATCTTGCTGTAGCCGTTGTTATGGGGGCTGCTTTCAACGCTATCATCACTTCACTTGTTGGTGATATCATCACACCACTTATCCTTAACCCAGTTGTTAAGGCCGCTAACGTTGAAAACCTCTCTAAATTGTCATGGAACGGTATCGCATACGGTAGCTTCTTGAGCGCAGTTATCAACTTCATCATCGTTGGTACTACTCTCTTCTTCGTTGTTAAAGCTGCTAGCAAAGCAACTGCTCTTAGCAAAAAAGAAGCTGAAGATGCTGCTGAAGCAGCAGGTCCATCACAAGAAGAATTGCTTACTGAAATCCGCGACCTTCTTGCAAACAAATAATCTTTATTTGTTCAACTAAAGACATATGAAACTTAAGACGTCTGAAATCTCAGACGTCTTATTTTTTGTATCTCATACCTACTAACCGACTTCTTTATTCGATGAAAAGAAAAAAACTTGAGAAGACTCAAGCTTTTTTCTGTTAATTTCATTCTTAATTAGAATTTTTTACGTTTGCGAGCTGCCTCTGATTTACGTTTACGTTTTACAGAAGGTTTTTCGTAATGTTCACGTTTACGAGCCTCTTGAAGAGTACCAGCTTTAGTCACAGAACGTTTGAAACGACGAAGAGCGTCGTCAAGTGATTCGTTTTTACGTACTACTGTTTTTGACATTGAATTCACCTCCTCAAGATAATGTAACATTTTACACGTTCTATTCAAGTATACAAGACTCGCCTTTTTCTGTCAAGAAATATATTTAAGTTTAGGAATTTTTGCTATTACAGTTGACTTCTAAGTCTACTAAAACTATCCAAGTTTTTTCCTATACAAAAACTAGAGGAGGCATCTCCCCTAGCTACTGATTTATTCAACTGCTGTGTATTTAGAAGCATCCTTGATGTACTCGTCGTAAGTACCGTTGGCTTTCATTTTCTTGATGACTTTGTTGACTGCTTCTTTCAATTTGTCATTGCCTTTAGCCATTGCAACTGCTTTAGCATCACCATCGTCAACTTTGAGGGCAACACTTGCCAAAGCCAAATCTGGATTTTGTGCCACGTAACCTTCTGCTACTGGTTTTTCAAGGTCAACAGCATCAACTTGGCCAGATTTAACCTCGTTAATGGCTTCACCCATTGCTGTAAGTGATACAACTGTTGAATCCTTCAATTGTTTCTTAGTAAGTCCTTCTTCGATAGTACCTTTTTGAACAGCTACTTTTTTACCTTTAAAAGCATCAAGGCTTGAGTAGGTAGATTCTTGATCTTTACGAACGATGATAGCATTTTGTGTTTCGTAGTAAGGATCTGAGAAATCAAAGGTTTTCTTACGTTCATCTGTTACTGAAATACCAGAGATGGCAATATCAGCCTTACCAGCTTGAAGGCTAGAAAGGACATTGTCAAAGCTCATAGTTGTCACTTCGAGTTTAACTCCAAGTTCATCAGCAATAGCTTGTGCCAACTTGATGTCTGACCCGACAACTTGGTCTTTACCGTCTACCAATGTTTTGAACTCAAATGGTGCATAGTCAGGGCTAACAGCTACGACAAGTTTTTTATTTTCTTTAATAGATTCGTAAGCGTCTTTTTTTGACCCACATGCCACCAAAGTAACAGCAGCAAGGAGAGCCATGGCTCCAAGGAATAGTTTTTTCATAAGAAACTCCTGTATAAATATAATTTTTGCTCGTTTATTTTACTTAAAATTAGTGGTATTGTCAACATTTATTAAGAAATTGCGACAGTTTTTCTAAGCCCTTTTGAAGGACTTCCTTATCACAACAATAACCGATGCGGACATGGGACTCCTTGTCAAAACGGTTACCCGGAACCACAAGAACACCATAGTCCTGAAGAAGCTCCAAGGCAAAATCTTCGATAGGACGATTCACATCTAATTTGACGAAAGAGGTGGAAACACTAGCAGGCCTAACCCAAGACGCCTTAGGTTCTTTAGCAATCCAGACATCCATAAGGGCTAGATTTTCCTCTACAATCTGACGGTTGCGTTTCAAGATGGCCTCTTTATTTTCCAAGACAAGGGTAGCCACCATATCATCAAAGACTCCAGCACAAATCATCGTGTAGTCGCGGTAGTCACGTAGAATGTCCGCCACCTCAGTGTTAGAAGCTACCCAACCCACACGAATACCAGGAATGGAATAGGTCTTTGAAAGACTGTTGACGGCAATGCCCTTTTCATACAAATCCACAATAGAAGGTGCAGGTTGGTCAAAACTACGATAGACCTCATCTGAGAAGATATATGCATCTACTTCTTTAGCGATAGTCACAAGCTCCTCAAGGTAAGCAGTATTCATAAGGGCACCAGTAGGATTGTTGGCATTGTTAATGCAGATCATCTTGGTATTTGGGCGAATCAGACGGCGAAGTTGGTCCAAATCAGGCAACCAGTTATTGTCCTCCCCAATCTCCCAGAGGTCCACATCTGCTCCTAGTGACTTAGGAATATCATAGAGCTGCTGATAAGTTGGATACATGGAGATGACATGGTCTTCAGGCTCAATAAGAGCGTAAAGGGCTAGCATCGTCGCTCCTGTAGCCCCATTAGTTTGGAGGATATTATCAACCGGCATGTCCTTGTATAAGCTAGCCACTTGAGTTTTGAACTCTGGTGACCCTTCAATCCAGCCGTAATCCATCTTTTTCTTTAGTAGTTGAGCAAAAAAGGCTCCCTTATCAAGGCCTGATAAGTCAAATAATTCTTCCATTGTGAGGGCCTTAATTGAAACTCCTGCGATATCATATATGGCAGACTTTTCATGGACATTCAGCCATTCTTCAACACCAAAACGTGGTAGCTTCATAGTTTCTCCTTGCTTTTCTTAAGCACTCTATACGATGTCATTTGTCTATTTTGGCAGACTTACCTACTTTGATAATAACTGTTTTTAGCAGAGAATTCAATAAAAAATGGGGTATTGCCCCATTTAGATTTAAGAATTTTTGGCGACTCCCCTTGAGTGAGCAAAGCCAACACCAAACGAGACTTTCCGCCGTTGATGAAAGCACCTGAAATTGACTCATTTCGGGTACTCAGAAGTTTTAAATTTACTTACTTTGTTTGTAGGTTGATGCTTCTTTTAACCATTGGTCAAATTTTCCAGAGTCTTTAGTCTCTTTGATGACGGCATTGATTTCTTTAAGCAAGTCATCTGACCCCTTACGTGTTGCGACTGCATAAGCATCTGAACCGTCTGACTTGAGGTTAAAGTTGGCAAGGGTTAAATCATCATTTTGAGCGATATAACCTTCTGCAATGGCCTTCTCAAGTACAACTGCTTGAAGCTGTCCTGACTTGAGTTCATTAATCATTTCGCCATTTGAAGCCAGTGATACTACACTTGCCTTAGAAATTTGTTTCTTAGCAACGGTTTCTTGAACAGACCCTTTTTGCGTACCGACAGTTTGTTTTGCGAGACTATCAGTGCTTGTATAGTCATTTACCTTGTCTTTTTTGACAATCACTACATTTTCTGACGTATAGTAGCTGTCTGAAAAATCATAAACCTTCTTACGTTCATCTGTCACCGAAATCCCTGCAATGGCGATATCCGCTTTACCACTTTGCACGTTGGCAAGAACATTATCAAAAGACATCACGGAAAATTCAACCTTTACGCCGAGTTTTTCACCGATAGCTTTGGCCAACTCGATGTCTGCTCCAACTAGCGTATCTTTGCCGTTAACCAATGATTTGAACTCAAATGGTGCAAATTCTGATTCTGTTGCCACGACAATTTTCTTCTTTTCCTTAATCGTTTTGGGATTTACTCCCTGACTTCCGCTACAAGCAACTAGAAAGCAGGTAGCGACTAGAGCTGTAAGGATAAACCAAAATTTTTTCATATAATAACTCCTTATTTGCTAGAACTCTTAAGTGAAAGAGTGTAGGCATCTTGAACATAGCTGTCAATCTTACCTTCTTTTTTGAGTTTAGCGATAACCTTATTAACCTTTTCTTTTAGCTTATCGCTTCCTTTAGGCATCGCTACAGCATAGGCATCTTTTGAATCAGACTTGAGCGTGATGTCTGACACAGCTAGGTCGCTGTTTTGGTCTACATAACCTTTTGCAATGGCCTTTTCAAGAACTACTCCTTCAACTTGGCCAGACTTCAATTCATTGATGGCTTCGCCAGGTTGCGCCAAGGATACCACATTAGCATCTGACAAGTTGGCTTTGGCGATATTTTCTTGAATAGAACCTTTTTGAACAGCTACAGATTTTTTAGCAAAATCACCTGTTTCTTTGTAAGTTTCTGTCGCATCTTTTTTGACAACAAGAACCGTTTCAGACTCATAGTAGGTATCTGAGAAATCAAAGATTTTCTGACGTTCCTTAGTGGCAGAGATTCCGGAAATGGCGATGTCTGCTTTACCAGATTGAACATTTGCTAAGACATTATCAAAAGACATTTCAGAGAATTTGACTTTTACGCCAAGCTCATCTGCAATTGCCTTAGCAATTTCGACATCTGCCCCAACAATCGTATCCTTGCCATTTTGAATTGTCTTAAATTCAAAAGGAGCAAAGTGGGGATTAAGAGCAACTGTCAATGTCCCCTTATCTTTAACTTTATCTAAAGTGTTAGTCGATGACGAACAAGCAGCCAAAGCTGTCAAAACAAAGACACCTGCAAGTCCCAATAAAAGTTTTTTCCATGGTTTCATAATCAATCTCTTTTCTATATTTATTAACTATGTAAGTATAATAATGTATTATTATTCATTTGTCAATGGAAAACTAGACTTTTATTGATTATAATTTTTATTTTTATTAATTTTTTGCTAGTTAATCACTCGGAATCTCCTTTATTTTAAGCCATTCTATGTGTTTTTTTAAATGATAAAAAACTATTCATTCGCTTGAATAAATAGTTCATTTTATTACCAAAATTCTCGGATAAAGTCATTTTCGAGTCGCTCCCGATAGAAAAGTTCTGAGAGATTGTCTTCTTCAAAGACACGTAGCAGATTGAGCATGTCATAAGCTAAATCCATATTAGCTACCTCCTCTCGAGCAACCCAACGGACTTCTCCCTCTTCCGTTGAACGAAGATCCCCTTCAAAATCCGAAGTTCTATAAAGGAATACTAGATAACGCTCATCATCTGTCGTGTAAAAGTGCTTCATACCAACTAATTTAGGATTTTTGATGGTCAAGCCAGTTTCTTCTTTAACCTCACGGATAACTGATTCTACCAGACCTTCGTGGGCTTCAATGTGCCCACCAGGCAGGGCTGCTCCCGACCAGTAATAACGCTTGGGATCGCGGATTTGCATGACGATATTTCCACGGCCATCTTCGATGAGGCACATATTGGTCAAAATAGTTGCTTGTGAACGTGACATATATTTCCTTTCTTACTTATATTGCCTAAGTGATGTAACTAGCCTTAATCCATACTCTTCAGCTCAAGAACCATATCACGGATTTGAGCCGCCAATTCAAAGTCAAGCAGTTCTGCCGCTTCGTGCATTTGTTTTTGAAGTTTCTTGATGGCTTCTTGGCGTTCTTTCTTGTTCATAGCACTGTAGTCCACAGCATCCTCTGCCACTTCTGCTTCATTGACCTTGGTAATCGAAATAAGGTCCCGAATTTCTTTCTTAATCGTTTGTGGAGTGATACCGTGTTCCTTATTATAAGCCATTTGGATTTCACGACGGCGAGCTGTTTCATCCATGGCCTTCTGCATAGACTCCGTAATCTTATCCGCATACATGATAACGTGCCCTTCACTATTTCGGGCAGCACGTCCAATCGTTTGGATAAGCCCACGTTCATTACGAAGGAAACCTTCCTTATCAGCATCCAAAATAGCAACCAGACTAACCTCAGGAACGTCAATCCCCTCACGGAGAAGGTTAATCCCAATAAGAACATCAAAGACACCCAAACGCAAGTCACGAATAATCTCCGTACGCTCTAGGGTCTTAATATCAGAATGCATGTATTTGACCTTGACACCCATTTCCTTGAGGTAGTCCGTCAAGTCTTCAGCCATCTTCTTAGTCAAAGTTGTTACAAAGACACGCTCGCCTTTTTCAGTACGGGCATTAATTTCACCAAGGAGGTCATCCATTTGACCCATAGTTGGACGAACTTCGACTTCTGGATCAAGAAGTCCTGTCGGACGAATGATTTGCTCAACCACAGTCTCGGTCTGTTCTATCTCATAGTCACCTGGGGTAGCAGAAACATATACAATCTGATGCACATGACTCTCGAATTCTTCACGTCGAAGTGGACGGTTATCAAGCGCCGATGGCAAACGGAAACCGTAATCAACCAACATCTTCTTACGAGCTTGGTCCCCGTTATACATTCCCTTAATCTGACCCATTGTCATGTGACTTTCATCAATCATGATGAGGAAATCTTCTGGGAAGAAATCAAGCAAGGTGAAGGGTGGCTCGCCCTCTTTTCGCCCATCCATGTGTCGTGAGTAGTTTTCAACACCATTTGTGTAGCCCATCTCACGAAGCATTTCAACATCGTATTCTGTCCTTTGGCGGATACGTTGAGCCTCGATGAGCTTACCCTCAGCTTCAAATTGCTTAACCTGAGCTTCCATCTCTTCCATAATATTCTTTATGGCCTCTTCCATATGCTCTTCATTAGTCATAAAGTGAGTCGCCGGGAAAAGAACAAGGTGCTCGACTTCACCGAGATTGCGTCCTGTCAAACTCTCAATCTCACAAATGCGGTCAATCTCATCACCGAAAAATTCGACACGAAAGGCGTGCTCATCACGGCTGGCAGGAAAAATTTCGACCACATCGCCACGCACACGGAATTTCCCACGTTGGAAATCAATATCGTTTCGCTCAAACTGGATATCAACTAGGTCATTTAGCAGCTTGTCTCGAGAAATCTCTTGGCCTGGACGAAGACTAACCGCTGAATCAGCATATTCTTTGGGCGAACCCAAACCGTAAATACAAGAAACAGAAGCCACAACGATAACATCATTACGCTCAAGGAGGGCCGACGTTGCTGAGTGTCGTAGCTTATCAATTTCATCATTTACAGAACTATCTTTTTCGATATAGGTATCTGATGACGGTACATAGGCCTCTGGCTGATAGAAATCATAGTAGGAAACGAAGTATTCCACAGCATTGTCTGGGAAAAACTCCTTGAATTCTCCGTAAAGCTGACCTGCCAAAGTTTTATTGTGGGCGATAACCAAGGTTGGTTTATTCACGCGCTGGATGACCTGACTCATGGTATAGGTCTTACCTGTCCCTGTCGCTCCCTTTAGGATTTGAGCCTTCTCCCCACCTTCGATATTATCAACCAAGGTTTCGATGGCCTGAGGTTGGTCCCCAGAAGGTTCATATTTAGAAACCAAATGAAATTGGTTGTCTTCTTTTCTATCTATCATTCTTTTTCCTTTCATTTATGTAATCATTCATCTCTTGGTCGGAGAAAAATTCTCCACTACTGATGGGAATATGTATCATTCGTGTCTCAGCAACGTATTTGCGCTTTCTTCGTGTCTGATAACCGAGTTTTTTATCATATTTCAAGGCCGTTTTACTATCTTTGAAAAAAATGTATAAAACTCTATACCTCTTCCTTTCCCAAGACCTTATATTCCCGAAATCATAGATACGTTTTAGGATATAGTATATAGCTGATGAGTGTTTTGCATCATCCATTGGCGTTGACCAGTCCTTCATAACAAAGTCAATTTCAGACAGCGGAATCTCAAAGGTTACTCGTCCACATAACCTTCCATAATAAATAAAGGTATCATTGTTGATTTCCAATATTTTTTTATGACCTTTAAGTCTCACAATACCGTCAACTAAATTAATCAGAGCATGAAGAAATATTAGTAAAATGAAGAAGGCAACACAGTTATCCACAAAATTCCCAAAACGATAATCATCTATAAGAAACCAGCAGAATAAACTGGTGGAAGCGATAAGAAGTATAAGTCCATAGACAATCTGTACCCAAATCATACCTCGCTCAAGCTTAACTATCATCTCTTCCTCTTTTCCAAGCTTTCTTCTATTTTAACACAGAAGTAAAAAGACCGAGTCTTTGAACTCAGCCTTAAAAGTTTTCATTCTTCAATTGTAATCGAAGAATGATGATACCTACCACCAGAACCACACAGGTAACGATATTCCCTTCTAGGCCAAAGGCCCCACCTGACAACCAATCAGGTACACCTGACCTGGCCTGAAAGTGCAATAAGCTGCCACCTGCATTCTGTCCACTAACTGACACGCCAACTAGATTTCCTTGCGCAAAGTTCCAAGCACCGTGAAGAGCAGCGACCCCCCAGATATTATCTGTCTTGAGCATGTAAAGAGCCATGAGAACACCCACTAGAACAATACTGATGAGAGACAAGGCGGTAACTCCTTGATTTCCCAAGTGTAGCATTGAAAAGAGAGAACTTGAAATAGCAATTCCCCAAGAAAGGTTCAATCTATTAGTCACCGTCTGAAGCAACCAACCACGTGTCACCAGTTCCTCGGTTCCACCTTGGATAAACCAGAAAGGTATTAGGGAAAGTATGTATAAGAGGGTTTTCTGCGAAAAGTCTACCTTCACAAATTCTAAACCGCCTAGTAAATAAGTCCCAAGGAAACTAACTAACAAGAGCAAAGTTCCAAGTCCCCAACCCTTAAGCAAGTTCAACCAAATATGACCCTTGAAAAATCCAAGTGTACGAATGGGACGTTTTTCAACAACTTTAACCCAGAAAAAGATAGCTAAGGCAGTAAAGGCAAAGGCTCCCAACTGAAAATACAAGGTTGAAAATATTTTATAGTAAATCGAATGTGTATCCTGGAACTGAATGTTGCCATTTAATACTAAGAACGAAAGAACAATAGCCATTGGAATTCCCACAACAATCCCTGATAGAAATCCACTTATAAGGAAATAACCAAAGGCAATAAAACAGGACAGCATAATCATAAGCCAACTTGGGACTTTATCATATAGGCTAGTATATTTCTCAAGCATACGTTTCTTCATTTTTTTAGCTCCTGTAACAAATCTTACATGTATTCGATTACAGTGTAACTAATTGACACAAGCTTGTCAAATTCTTCTAAAACTCTTCTCATATCTAACGAACTTTGTTACATTTCCTAACATCAAACTCCTAGAAGTTTGATAACAAGACCTTTTTTTGATAGAATAGGAAGGTATTTTATAAAGGAGACTTTTTATAATGAAGAAAAAACTTCTGACACTCTTCTTGAGTGTCATGTCAGTTTTCTTTGTTTTCGGAGCTAAGGTATCTGCCGAGACTATCTCAGTCGTTTCAGATACAGCCTATGCCCCATTTGAATTCAAAGATTCTGATCAGACCTACAAGGGTATCGACGTTGATATCATCAACGAAGTTGCCAAACGTAAAAATTGGGACGTTAACCAAACCTTCCCTGGTTTCGATGCAGCTGTCAATGCTGTTCAATCAGGCCAAGCTGACGCCCTTATGGCCGGTACTACTGTTACCGACGCACGTAAGAAGGTCTTTACTTTCTCAGACACCTATTACGACACCTCAATTGTTATCTACACACGTAGTAGCGATAAAGTCAGCGACTACAAACAATTGAAGGGTAAAACAGTCGGTGTTAAAAACGGTACCGCTGCTCAAACTTGGCTTGATAAAAATGCTAGCAAATATGGTTTCACTGTTAAAACTTTTGACACTAGCGACTTGATGAACAACAGCTTGGATTCTGGTTCTGTTGATGCAGCTATGGACGACACACCAGTTGTTAAATACGCTATTGGTCAAGGAAAAGACTACGCTATCAACATTAAGCCTGAATCTATCGGTAGCTTCGCTTTCGCTGTTAAAAAAGGTGGAAAACACGAAGATCTTATCAAAGATTTCAACGAAGCTCTTAAGGAAATGAAGAATGACGGCACCTACGACAAAATCATGAACAAATGGTTGGGTGACTCATCAAAATCTTCTTCATCAAAACCTTCAGCAGATCTTAAATTGACTGGTGATGCCAACGCAAAAGCCACTCCTGCTAAGGAAACCTACACTATCTCAATGGACTCATCTTTTGCTCCATTCGAATACCAAAATGGTTCAGGTAAATATGTAGGTATCGATGTCGATATCATCAATGCCATTGCTAAAAACCAAGGTTTCAATGTCAAATTGACAAACCCTGGTTTCGATGCATCACTTAATGCTGTACAATCTAGCCAAGCTGATGCCGTATTGGCTGGTATGACCATCACTGATGCTCGTAAACAAATCTTTGACTTCTCTGATCCTTACTACACATCAAACATTCGTTTGGCTGTAGCTAAAGGAAGTAAGGTTAAATCTTACAAGGATCTCAAAGGTAAGACTGTAGGAGCTAAAAATGGTACGTCATCTTACTCATGGTTGGAAGACCACGCTGGTGAATATGGCTTTACTGTTCGTGCTTACGATGAAGCTTCTACTATGTACGACAGCTTGAACTCTGGTTCAATCGATGCTCTTATGGATGATGAAGCCGTTCTTCTATACGCTATCCAACAAGGGCGTAACTTTACAACACCAATTGAAGGTATTGCTACTGGCGAAGTCGGCTTTGCTGTTAAAAAAGGTGCTAATCCTGAGTTGATTGAAATGTTCAACAATGGTTTGGCTGCTATCGTGAAAGATGGTACTTACGATAAGATTATCAATAAATACCTCGATAGCAACAAATCAAAAGAAGGAAGCTCAAAAAAAGCTACCGATGAAACAACCATTGTAGGCTTGATTAAAAACAACTACAAACAACTTCTCCAAGGTCTTGGAATTACCCTTGGTTTGACCCTTCTTTCATTTGCTATTGCTATGATTATCGGTGTTATCTTCGGTATGATGGCAGTTGCACCAAACAAGACACTTCGTGTGATTTCACAAGTCTTTGTTGACGTGGTTCGTGGTATCCCATTGATGATCGTTGCAGCCTTCATCTATTGGGGTATTCCTAACTTGATTGAAAACATCACTGGTCACCAGTCACCAATCAATGATTTTGTGGCAGCGACAATTGCCCTTTCACTTAACGGTGGTGCTTACATTGCCGAAATTGTACGTGGTGGTATCGAAGCTGTCCCAATTGGTCAGATGGAAGCCAGCCGAAGCTTGGGTGTTCCTTACAATACAACAATGCGTAAGGTCATCTTGCCACAGGCGGTTCGCTTGATGTTGCCAAACTTCATCAACCAATTTGTTATCTCATTGAAAGATACGACTATCGTATCAGCTATCGGTTTGGTTGAACTCTTCCAAACTGGTAAAATCATCATTGCTCGTAACTACCAATCATTCCGTATGTATGCGATCTTGGCCATCCTTTACTTGGTCATCATCACATGCTTGACGAAATTGGCTAAACGACTAGAAAAGAGACTTAAATAATGGCTGAATTGAAAATCGATGTGCAGGACTTGCACAAATCATACGGCGACAATGAAGTCCTTAAAGGCATTGACGCCAAATTCTACGAAGGTGACGTTGTATGTATCATCGGTCCTTCAGGTTCAGGTAAATCAACCTTCCTTCGTACCCTTAACCTACTTGAGACAGTGACATCTGGTAAAGTAGTCGTTGATGGCTATGAATTATCAGACCCTAAAACAAATCTTGACAAAACCCGTGAAAATATCGGGATGGTCTTCCAACATTTCAACCTCTTCCCACACATGACAGTCCTTGAAAACGTAACATTTGCACCTGTTGAACTTGGACGTATGAACAAGGAAGAAGCTGATAAATTAGCTATGGATCTTCTTGATCGTGTTGGACTTGCTGACAAAGCCGATGCTACACCTGATAGCTTGTCAGGTGGGCAAAAGCAACGTGTGGCAATTGCACGTGGTTTGGCGATGAATCCTGACATCATGCTCTTTGACGAACCTACTTCTGCCCTTGACCCCGAAATGGTCGGAGACGTTCTTAATGTTATGAAAGAATTGGCAGAGCAAGGTATGACCATGATTATCGTTACTCACGAAATGGGATTTGCCCGTCAGGTAGCCAACCGAGTAATCTTTACTGCGGACGGTGAGTTCCTCGAAGATGGTTCGCCAGATCAAATCTTCGATAACCCACAACACCCACGTTTGAAAGAATTCTTGGACAAGGTTCTAAACGCTTAATCATCACAACAGTTACTCTTGCTAGAGTAGCTGTTTTTGATTACCAATTTGGATAAGAAAAAAACAGAGCAAGTGCTAGACTTGCTCTGTTTCTTCATTTAATTCAGGGTGTTTTGCTGCTTCTTCCCTTGCCAAACGTTCACGCTCAAGACGGAGTTTTCGGTTAGGATTTAAGCGCGTAAAGAGTTCTTCAAGTTTCTTTGGATTCCAAACATCGGCCGCAGAAACAAAGTTCCCATCTTTATCCCTGAAGGATATCGGTTTATCTCCCATTGTAAACCTCTTATTTCAATATTTTTATATTTCACTGACTTTACGCAGTTAGTGAGGTTGATAGGCAATCCGCCATAGCGGCTGCCGTAGACTATCAAGTGCTTGGCACTTAGAGAGTCTTGCATGGTCACGACACGGAGCAAAGTCGGTCGATTATACCGACTTTACGCAGTTAGTGAGGTTGAGAGGCAGTCCGCCATAGCGGCTGCCGTAGACTATCAAGTGCTTGGCACTTAGAGAGTCTTTCATGGTCACGACACGAAGGAAAGTCGGTCGATTATACCGACTTTACGCAGTTAGTGAGGTTGATAGGCAATCCGCCATAGCGGCTGCCGTAGACTATCAAGTGCTTGGCACTTAGAGAGTCTTGCACGGTCACGACACGAAGGAAAGTCGGTCGATTATACCGACTTTGCGCAGTTAGTGAGGTTGATAGGCAGAACGCCATAGCGGCTGCCGTAGACTATCAAGTGCTTCAGCACTTAGAGAGTCTTTCAACGTCAATCCACAAACTCAAACTCAAAGTTACCAATACGAACGATATCGCCATCCTTAGCACCACGTTCACGAAGCGCTTCATCAACTCCCATACCACGCAATTGACGTGCAAATTTCATGATTGATTCGTCACGTTCCATGTTGGTCATAACAAAGAGTTTTTCAAGTTTCTCACCAGAAAGTACCCATGAGGCATCGTCATCACGGCTAATTTCAAATGGACGTTCATCCTCGTTAAAGCCGTAGTAAACTTCTTCTTGTTCCATATCATCTTCGCTATAAAGCAAGAATTCGTCTGTCTCATCAAGCAATTTTGCAGTAGCTTCTAAGAGATTTTCCAAACCTTGGTGAGCCAAACTTGAAATTGGGAAAATTTGTGGCAACTCATCGAATTCATCGTAGTTAGCAGCCAATTTTTCCTTAAACTCTTTCAAGTTTTCCTCAGCCTCAGGCATGTCCATCTTATTAGCCACAATAATTTGTGGGCGTTCCATCAAGCGTAAGTTGTAAGTTTCCAACTCTTTATTGATCTGAAGATAATCCTCGTAAGGATCACGTCCTTCACTCGCTGACATATCAATCACATGGAGGATAACACGTGTACGCTCAATGTGGCGAAGGAACTGCGTTCCCAAACCAACACCCTGACTAGCACCCTCAATCAATCCTGGAAGGTCAGCCATAGCAAAGCTCTCACCTGACTTAGTACGGACCATTCCCAAGTTAGGAACAATTGTCGTAAAATGATAGGCACCAATCTTTGGTTTTGCTGCCGTTACTACACTGAGAATCGTTGATTTACCAACAGATGGGAAACCAACCAAACCAACATCAGCCAAAATCTTCAATTCCAATTGAAGTTCGCGTTCTTCACCTGGTTCACCATTTTCAGCGATTTCAGGAGCAGGGTTACGAGGTGTTGCAAAACGGATATTTCCTCGACCACCACGTCCACCGTGAGCAATGACAAACTCTTGACCATCTTCAACTAAATCAGTAATAACTTTGCCGGTCTCAGCATCACGAACTGTCGTACCTGGCGGGATGCTAACGATGAGGTCTTCAGCACCTCGACCGTGCATTCCCTTGGTCATCCCTTTTTCGCCATTCTTAGCCTTGAATTTACGGTTATAACGGAAATCCATAAGGGTACGCAAGCCTTCGTCAACCTTGAAAATGACTGAGCCACCCTTACCACCGTCACCGCCCCAAGGACCGCCATTGGGTACATATTTCTCACGACGGAAAGCGACCATCCCGTCACCACCACGACCAGCTTTGACACTAATCTTGGCTGTATCTAAAAACATACTCATCTCTATATCTCTCTTTCTGATTCATGTGTCCTATATCAAGACATTCTCATATGAGAAAATTTCTGACAGACACAAAAAAACGCCTGATAGCGTCTTAAAGGACAGCTGCGACTGCTTGGAAAATCAATGCCCCAACTGTTACTAATAGCATAATCAAAACGACCAATACTGTTAGACGTTCAAAAAATGATTTCTTACGTGGTCCGTTATCTCCAAATGCCACTTGAATTTACCTCGTTTTTTCTTCTATTATTCACAATAATAGTAACAAAAATCTGCCCATTTCGCAACTCTTAACTAGCTTAAGCCAAAGGAATTCCAAAAACAGCTAAAGCTTCCAACTCCTCCTCGGTTAAACGTCGCCAAGCACCAAGTTCTAAATCATCCGGCAGACTTAAAGGCCCCATACTCATACGTTGTAACTCTGTCACTTCCTTACCACAAGCAGCTACCATACGCTTAACCTGATGGAATTTCCCCTCAGCAATGGTAATCTGAACCAAGCTAGTCCCAGCATCCCTATCTACGGATACAATCTCTAGTTTAGCTGGTTGGCAAGTGTGGTCTTTGAGTTCAATCCCTTTTTCAAAAGCCAGAATATCCTCCTGATCCATGATACCATCCACCTTGGCTTGATAAATCTTGTCCACATGTTTCTTTGGAGATAGCATGGCGTGAGCTAAGTCACCATTATTGGTCAATAGAAGAAGACCATGAGTGTCAATATCCAAACGACCAACAGGAAAGACCTGCTTATGTCTTGCTGTGTCATCGAGTAAATCGAGCACTGTCTTGTGACGGGCATCCTCTGTTGCTGAAATGACACCCTGAGGCTTATTTAAAAGATAGTAAACAAAGGTCTCATGTGTCAGCTCCTGACCCAAGTAAGCAATTCGGTCTTTATTCTCATCAATCTGAGCCTTAGGTGACGTCTCCACTTGACCATTTACAGTCACTTGCTTCTTTTTTAGAAAGATCTTGACCTGACTACGACTCCCGACACCACAGTCTACCAAAAACTTATCCAGACGCATCTAAACTTCCTCCTTTATTGGAATCCAAACTTCCATTTCATAATCTTCAGCCTGACGATTTCCTGGGAGATAAACCTCTACAGTGGGCTGGTCAATCATTTCAAAATGGTTCTTAGCATAGTGAAAACTCTCCCAAACAGCTGCCGTTGCAGGCCCTCTAAGTTTAAATACCGCATAAGTAGCTGGTGCTAGAGCAATCATTTCCATACTATCATCCTCACCAGCCAAGGCTGTTACATAAGTCTTGCGACCGCCATCATTGATCCGAATGCCATAGGTAGGAACAGCCAAATCATCTTGTTCTGCTAAAAAAGGTACCCAAAGGAAGTCTGTTGGCTTACCTAATTCCTCACCTTCAAAAGCCATCCCTGAAAAACTCAAAAACCCCTTCCGAACAACCCTCACATCATAACGAACGGTTACTAAATCCAACTTTTGAATCACCTTTTTTAGTTTTGTCAGCTCAAATGGAACCTCGTCCGCTAGGACATAGGAAATCTTTTCTACAAATGCTTCTTTTTCGGCATTACCAGAGCCTATAGGAACCAAGACCCAATCTTCTGCTGCAACACTTTGATCTTCACAAAGGTAGGTAAAATGCTTTCCACCTTCGTTAAAAGACACATCAGCTAAACGAAAAAGAGGTTCAGGCAAATCGACAACCACCATCTCAAGCCCGTTTGCCTTAAACAAGAGCTCTTGATCCCTTAAACGAGCCTTCATAGCCAAGCTATCACTATCAATAGAAAAGCTGTTATCCGTGTCCATTACAGACTGAAAGAAGGCCTGGTGTAAACCTGAAAAAGTCCAGACAGCATGCCAACGACACATCATCTCATAATCGTCAATGGTCACCAGAAGAGAGAGCTCCTGCTGGTCAGATGCATAGGAATATGCTTGAACGCCCAGTTGGTTTGGTGTCAGGTAGTCATTAACAAAGACCGCAAAGTCATCCATGGTTTGAAAATCTGACATAAACGCTCCTTTTCTATTCCTCGACCGAGCCTGTCACATACATGGTAAATGTAGCCCTTGTAAGGATTTTCTCTTCCTGATTAGTAATGACAACTTCCACCACCTTAGTCGTCTTACCATTATGAACACAAAATCCCTCAATCTTGAGTTGGTCAGACAAATGCCCTGCCTTGAGATAATTGATATTAGACTGAAGCGTCACCGCATAGTCACCTGTTGAAATGGCCACGAGCCCTGCGACCTGATCACAAAGCGTAAACAAATACCCTCCGTGAGCATTACCAAAATAATTCAGGGACTTCTCGACTACCTTAGTTGTCACGATAACATGTCCCGTTTCAAATAGTTCTTCTTGAAAATTCTCAAATACACGGATCTCATGTAGTTTGTCTTCCATAGCAAGCCCTCCTATCGTTGCTCATTCCACACCTAGTGAAATGACACGTCTTTATATACTAGTATAACACGAAGTTCATAAAGGATAATAAGCTTATTTGGCTAAGCTAATATCAACCTTAATATCTTCACGAAAAAGCTTCTTCACTCGACAATAATTATCCACAAAAGCCAAGAGTTCTTGTTCATTTTCCAAAATCAGATCCTTAGGTAAATGAATCGCAAGTGTGAAATGCCCTTCTTCATAGTTGGAATCAACCTGAATAGCAAGCTCCTCAATTCCCTGATACTTGGCAAAATAACTCTGTAGACACATGGTCACACAAGAAGCCAAAGCAATATTCACCAGGCTCATAGGTGTTTCCCCATCTTCCGTATAGCCAAAAAGTTCCACAGGTGCTCCATACCCCTCTGAAAGTGAATGGAATCGTTTGTCACCTTTAATTGTTGTTTGATACATCATGTCACCTCAATCTATTTTTTATTATTATAACAAAGAGAGGGCTAAGGACCGAGCTGAACGATTTGAAATATCTATCAAAAAAACAAAAAGCGTAAGGGTTATCAGCTCTTATTTTCCAATAGATTAGTCTTGTACAACACTGATATTACCAAGGGGTTACAGTTGAGTAAAAACGACTGGAAGCGCTTTTAAAATTTTGGTTTTTCATTTAAAATGACTTTACTAAGAAAAAAGGGAGACTATTATGAAAACATTTTCTAAATTAACTTTAGCCTCTGTCTCAGTTCTTGCCTTGTTGACCTTAGCAGCATGTGGCAACTCTAAAGACAAAACTGACTCATCATCTTCAGTACCATCATCAAGCAAGGTGACCAAAGAATCTTCTTCAACTGATTCAAGTGCTTCAGTAAAAGTCAACAAAGATGGATCATCTGAAGTCAGCGACGGAAACGCTAACTCAGCAAAAACAAACGTCAATAACACTGTAGAAGCTAACGATAGCGAAGGTAACAGCGCAACAGTTGGTCAAGATGGTTCAGTCGATGTTAATAGCCAAGACGGTACAAACGTCAAAGTCGGATCAGACGGAACTGTCTCAATTGGTAACTAAATAAGATAAAAAAGGCTAGCTATTCTGCTAGTCTATTTTTTTAGATTTAGATTGATGTAAACGCTTCCTGAACGTGCTATAATAGGCGTGGAAATCCAAATTCAGGAGGTGAGACAATGAAAAATAAAATCATCTTGGGATGTTTGGCTGCAGCGACTTGTGAGATTCTCTTTGGTCTCAGTTTTATATTTACCAAATCTATTACAGCACAGGTCAGTGACCTGGCTTTAATCTCTTGGCGTTTTGTCACAGCCTTCCTTTTTATTAACCTCTATTTTCTCATCAGTCGACGTCGGATAACAATTAACGGTAGAAATCTTAAACCCCTGACACGTATTGCTATCCTCAATCCGATAATCTATTTTATCTGTGAAACAATTGGTATTCGTATGACGACGGCTTCTGAAAGTGGAGCCTTTCTCGCCTGCATCCCAGTCGTTGCCCTTATCATGTCTAGCCTTATTTTAAAAGAATGGCCCAGCCGTTGGCAGGTGGTCGGTGTCATCACCACCCTCGTCGGTATCATCATGGCTGTCTTTGTTGCTGGCGGTTCTACCCACTTCTCCCTGGTGGGCTACTTGATTCTAGGTCTAGCAGTTGTCTCCTACGCCCTGTATTGCGTTGATGTTGAAAGGGCTAGTCAATTCAATAGCCTTGAGATTACTTATTTTATGCTTGCCAGTGGTTGCCTGACATTTGGACTCTTTGCTCTCAGCCAAGGCTTTCTAGCAGGCGATTTGAAAGAGCTCTTGCTACTCCCTGTGATCAATCCAAAATTCACTATCACTATCCTTTATCAAGGCTTAGGATGCAGTGTTCTGGGCTATCTTCTATCAAATTTTGCCATCGCAAATATCGGGGTTAACCGAACAGCATCCTTTATTGGGATTTCGACAATTATCTCAATTCTAGCGGCTGTCGTCGTCTTAGGAGAACCCTTCTCGTATTTACAAATTTTTGCAGGAATTTTAGTCGTCTTGGGCGTCTATGTGGCCAATAAAACCTAAAACTCTCGGGAATTAATCTTCCGAGAGTTTTTAGTCTTAATCAAGCTCTGTTTGGATTAACACGACGAGTTCTTCCTCATTAGGAATGCTGCTTACCGCAGTCGGCTCAGGTAAAGCCTTATCTCCATACCCCTTAATAATATGTGATAAGAACACAGACGCTTTTGTCATGGCAAGAGGTAAAGAATCTGCCCTAATGCTACGACCAAAATCAGGAAAACTAATTTGATAACCTTCCTCAATCGTGTGAAAAATCGCTGGATATTCGTATAACATGTCTCTTCCCCCATTTCAATACTATACTCCTCTATGATAAGATGCGTTTGAAGAGAAGTCAACCAAAATCATTACAATGGGGGAGTGAAACCATTCGAAACAATACAGCAAAGTTAAAATAAGGCTTAGTCCGTATTCAACTTGAGAAAGTGGCACCGATTCGGTGCTTTTTTGCTGCCCGAAAAGTCCCTTGGAATCATCCAAAGAACTCTTTTTATCTGTTCTATTTCTTAACCCCATCCAAAATCTCAATCACCTTATACAAATCTGGTTCTGTGATTTGGTAAGGCGCTTGTTCACGGACGATTGGTTTAGCACAAAAGGCGATGCCGATGCCAGCTGTCTTAATCATAGGCAAATCATTAGCACCGTCACCCATAGCAATGGTTTGCGAGAGTTCGAGACCATTTTCTGCTGCCCAATCTTTGAGTTTGGCTACCTTGACATCTTTGGTGACAATATCACCATAGACCTTACCAGTTAAGACACCGTCAACCACCTCTAGGTGATTAGCCTTAACATAATCGATTCCTGCTTCAACTGCTAGTCTATCCACAGTCTCATGGAAACCTCCAGAAACCAAGCCTACCTTAAAGCCACGGGCGTGGAGTTCATCTACAAGTTCCTTGGCTCCCTTGTTGAAATGAATACGGGCGTAGACCTTGTCAAATATACTCTCTGGCAATCCCTTGAGGGTCGCCACACGCTCATTCAAGGCCTGTCTAAAATCCAATTCCCCACGCATGGCACGCTCTGTGATTTCAGCAACCTTTTGACCAACGCCTGCTTCTTCTCCCAATAAATCAATAACTTCTTCTTGGACTAGCGTAGAATCTACGTCCATAACTAATAAACCTTTAACTTCTGACATAATTACCTCGATTCTTCGATGTCTATATAAGCCTTCACTAGATTTAATTCAAATATGAAATGAAAAACGGACCTTACAAAAAAATCTGGACCGCAGTCCAGAATCTTTCTCTTACATACGAATTTGTTCGCGTGTCTTCTCGTAAGATGATACAAAGCGATCTGTCACACCTGGTTCAACTGTTTCCAAGGCATAAGAGATTTCTTCCAAAGATGCATCATAATCATGATCAACCTCAAACAATTTAAGTGCATGCTCAAAGCTACTTTGAACAGCAGGTTCGAACGAACGGTAGCGGTTTGAGTATTGCAAGAGTTGCTCAGTCAAGGTTGCATTTTGAACAACCAAGTAAGCAGTCTCTTCCAAATGATCAATGGCGTTTTTAGATGTTTCTGTCAAACGCATTACCGCATCAATATTAATACGGCCACGGCTGAGTTCGTCCATAAGGGCCTCAATTTGAGCACTAGTTGAGAAGAATACACTCAAGAAGGATTGAGGAATACCTGGCAGGTTACGTTTTTCCATGTAACGCTTGATAACATGCAATTTATTAACATAAAGATCAAGCTCTTCACGTGCTTTAGCTTCGTTTATCTCAATAGCCTGAAGATTTTCAAAGACCTCAACCTGACCATTTTCAACAGCTGACAAGGTATTAAGACTCTTTTCAAAGATTTTCTCAAGTTCTGAGAATGGTTTTACCTGAGTTTCAAAATTTTCAAGGGTCGGAAGAACAGCCGTCTCCACACCTGAAATATCAGATGCAAAGCTACGAACATCTGCCGCATATGTTTCATCGAAGATGTAAGTCAACATGAGACGCTCAAGCTCTTCTTGAAGTTTCTTGTTGTTTTCTTTAGCATGCTTGAGATAATCTGGCAAAATTTTCTTTTGACGCATAACAACCTTGTATGAGGCAATTTCACGTTCAAAAATGCTATACAAGTTGTCAATTTTTTCTTGAATCTCAGCGTTTTCTTCTTCCGCACGGTCTAAATCAAGAGAAACCAACTCACTTGAGTTTGAACGGATAGCTTCACGAATTTCTTGGAAGCGACGTTCGATATTTTTCTCAGGGAAGTGATAATTTTGCTCAATCAACTTGCGATAGCCAGATTCCAAATCATCCAACTGATCTGGGAAATCATCTTCCAACTTAGCTACAATAGCAGGAATCTTCTCTGAAATTTGACCCAATGCAATAGTGTGCTCTTCTGCACGATCCAAAATGCTTGATGCCTCAACAGGGTCACCTGATGAGTTAAGAGTCACGAATTCTGCAAACTCAGCTTCAATGTTTTTAAGCTGCTTATTGATTTCGGTCATGGTAGAACCGAAATTATCAGAGTTTTCCTCGATTGAGTTTTGCAACTCTTCGTACAAGTCAAGTGCGTGTTTAACGCGAGCACTATTCTTTTCTTCTTGTTCTTTCAAGGTTGAGAGCGCCTCACGGATAGACTTAATGTCTTCTTCCACAAGATCTAACTGACTCTCAATATTATTGATTTCACCACTAGCCTTGAAGAAATGGAAGGTATCATTCATATTTTCAGCTTCGAAAATATGATTTTCAATATCTGCGAATGAATTTGTCGAGATATCTATCCATTTCTGATTCCATTCACGGAAAGTTGTCTGACTTTGGCCAATCAAGTGAAGCTTTTTAACTTCTTCAATTTCTTCGTTAATTGGCAAGTCAAACAATTTTTGCTTGCGTTCTTCAAGCTGTGCAATCCGCGAATCATTTCGTTTTCTAATAAGAATACCGACTAAGTAAGCGACAATTACAAGTATAACTACCACTACAATCAGTAAAACAATTCCGCTAGACATAGTTTCTCCTTAATCGTCTATTATGTTCATAAATGTAGAATAACATTACGATTATATCATAGTTATCCTAGCATTGCACCCTTTTCTAAAAGAATATTAGATATCTAGAGTACTGTAAACGGCATTTTCTTCGATAAATTCACGACGAGGTTCAACCTTGTCTCCCATCAGCATATCGAAAATCTTGTCGGCCTCTGCAGCATCATCCACAGAAACACGTGCCATCAAACGATTTTCAGGGTCCATGGTAGTTTCCCAAAGTTGGTGGTCATCCATTTCACC
This sequence comes from Streptococcus sp. Marseille-Q6379, assembly GCF_965119505.1. Taxonomy (NCBI): domain Bacteria; kingdom Bacillati; phylum Bacillota; class Bacilli; order Lactobacillales; family Streptococcaceae; genus Streptococcus; species Streptococcus sp. Marseille-Q6379. The sequence continues at coordinate 627,157 of NZ_CBCPLV010000002.1, forward strand.
TAAACCTTTATAACGTTGTACTGTAGGTTTTGAACGTCCCACACTATACTTTTCAAGAGCAGCACGCAATTTGTCTTCTTGATCGGCACCAGGTTGGATGTATTCTTTAATCTCAGAACCAACCTTAACCCCATAAATTGGTGGTTGAGCAATGTAGACATAGCCTGCTTCCAAGACTGGACGCATAAAGCGGTAAATCAAAGTCAGAAGCAAAGTACGGATGTGAGCCCCATCGACATCGGCATCGGTCATGATTACCAACTTGTGGTAACGAGCCTTGCTGACATCAAATTCAGCTCCAAAACCTGTTCCCATAGCTGTGAAGAGAGAACGAATTTCTTCATTGGCTAGAATCTTATCCATGCTAGCCTTTTCAACGTTCAAAATCTTACCTCGAATTGGCAGAATAGCTTGGAATTCACGGTTACGACCTGATTTAGCAGATCCACCGGCTGAGTCTCCTTCGACAATGAAAAGTTCATTCATTTCAGCATTATTCGATGAACAGTCTGCCAACTTCCCTGGAAGGTTAGAAATTTCAAGACCTGACTTCTTACGTGTCACTTCACGGGCACGCTTAGCGGCGATACGAGCCTTAGAAGCCAAAATCCCTTTTTCAACAATCTTCTTAGCGATTGCAGGATTTTCCAAGAGGAAGCGACTCAAAGCTTCACTGAAGAGACGATTGGTAATCTTAACCACTTCAGAGTTTCCAAGCTTGGTCTTAGTTTGACCTTCAAACTGTGGGTTTGGATGTTTAACAGAGATGATAGCAGTCAAACCTTCACGAACATCATCCCCTGTCAAATTATCATCTTTTTCTTTGAGAATCTTATTCTGACGCGCATAGTCATTAATGACACGCGTTAAGGCTGTACGGAAACCTTGTTCGTGAGTACCACCTTCATGGGTGTGAATATTGTTTGCAAAACTCATCACTGTTTCATGATAGCCAGTTGTGTATTGCATAGCAACTTCAACCGAAATACCATCCATCTCACCATCAGTGTAGATAGGTTCATCAAAGATAACATCCTTGTTTTCATTGATGTATTTCACATAAGATGTGATACCACCTTCGTAGTGATAATGTTTCTCTTGTTCGAGACCTTCACGCTTATCTGTGATAGAGATACGGAGCCCCTTGTTCAAAAAGGCTAATTCTTGGATACGTTTAGCCAATTTTCCAAAATCAAACTCGGTTGTCTCTTGGAAAATCTCTGGGTCTGGCGTAAAGTGAACAGTCGTACCATGTTTCTCTGTTTCACCAATTACTGCCAAATCTGCTACCACTACCCCACGTTTATACTCTTGGAAGTGGATATGGCCATTTTTATAAACCTTAACATCAAGTTGTGTTGAGAGGGCATTAACGACCGAAGAACCAACCCCGTGCAAACCACCAGAGACCTTATAACCACCTCCGCCGAATTTACCACCAGCGTGAAGTACTGTAAAGACAGTTTCTACCGCAGGACGGCCAGTTTTTTCTTGGATATCGACTGGAATACCACGACCATCATCGACAACCGTAATAGAATTGTCCGGCTCAATAAAGACTTGGATATGAGTGGCGAAACCAGCCAAGGCCTCATCAATTGAGTTATCGACAATCTCCCATACCAAATGATGCAACCCTTCTTTTGAGGTTGAGCCAATATACATACCTGGGCGCATACGTACCGCTTCAAGTCCCTCTAGGACTTGAATCTGGCTGGCATCATATTCTTGCGCTTTTTCTTCAAGATTTTTTAATTCATCAGTCATTTATGTCACAATCTCCAATAATGATTTATGGCCGTCAACAAGCAAGGTATCCAGACCCGCTACTTTTCCTGCCTCTATATCTATCTGGCGGTCACCAATGACCAAGCCGTGTTTAATATCGTATTTTTTAATTAAATAAAGGAAACTATCTGGACTCGGCTTTCTAGCAAAACCATTTTCAGAAGTTACAACCTCTGTAAAATAAGAGGCAATTTCTGCTTTATCAAGGATGTCTAGCACCAAGTGATTACGGTGGCTAACCAAAAAATTACGCCCACCCTCGGTCACAATCTTAGCTAGGACAGCCCTAGCACCTTCAAAAAGAACAGGTTCCTGTAAATGCTTGGCTTCCTCCTGCTTATATAGGGTTCGAAAATCAGCTATATCAGGCGCAAACATAGCAATGGCAGTGCTCGTTGATACCTTAAGGGCATCATAGACTGCTTGAGGTTCTGCTGTACGCTCAAATTGTTCTAAAGTTGCTAGAAAGGCTTGGGTTGATACCTGGTAATTATCCAACAAGGTACCACCCAAATCCCAGATATAATCTCCATAATTCATAACCTTAATTATAACATAAAAGGTCAGATATTGCTTGCTTTTCACAGCTAAAAAGGCCTGGAAAACCTATCCAAACCTTAATTTTTTATTTCAGAATCAAACTCGCCACAATAGGACTAATAAAGACATATAGAATCCCTGTTACAGCGATTGAGAGACCACCCATGGCACCTGCAACCTGACCATATCTGAAGGCAGTTCCTGTACCTACAGCGTGTCCGGTTCCTCCTAGTGAAAGTCCGATAGCGACTGGGTCTTTAATCCCAATCATTTTTAGAAAGACAGGACCTAAGACAGAGGTTAAGATACCCGTAATAACAACTACAACCAAGGTTACCGTCGTAATCCCCTGCATTTTTTCCGAAATTCCCACAGCCATGGCAGTCGTTACAGACTTAGGAAAGAGCGAAATAGCCAAAAAATAATCCATTCCAAAAAGCTTAGCAATCAAGGCCGTGTAAGTCGTATTTAGAACACAAGCAACCGTTGATCCAATTAGAATACTCTTATAGTGATGGCGCATGAGGTGTAGATTTTTATAAAAAGGAACTGCTAGTGCGACTGTTGAAGGAATAATCAAACTGTTAAGATAAGAGCCGCCGACATAGTAATCCTTGTAGGAAATTCCTGTATAGTGCAAAATGACGATAATCAGGGCAGTCGATACAAGAAGAGGCGTCGTCAAAGGATTAGGGAAACGGCGATAAATCAATAGCCCTAATGTGTAAGCTAGTACAGAAAGTGTTAGCCCAAACAAGGGTGTGTTAAAAAAATTAGCCACGTTTAACCTCCTCGTAATCACCTTCAAAATGTTTTTTGATGAAACCGACGACTATTGCAATCACTACAATATTAAGAACCAAGGCTCCCATAATAATCAAAATAATAGGGACAATATTCGCTGAAATAGCATTCCAACGTTCCATAATACCGACACCTGCTGGCAAAAATAGAATAGTCATATTGGCAATTAAAAATTCTGCCACAGCATGTATATGACGTAGACGAATCCACTTAAGCTGAAGAGCAATCAGAAGCAAGAATAAGCCAATAATGCTTCCAGGAATAGGTAATTTGAAGAATGTTGACAGAGCTTCACCAATAACGGCAAACAAACAAATCAACATGAATTGAACGTAGTATTTCACAACTTGCCTCCTAGGTTTAATCACCTATTAGTCTACTCCTTTTTTTTTGAATTTCAAGAGTTTTCAGTAAATTCTTTTGAATAATTGAGAGCCATAAATCAGCCCCTTTGAACATAAAAAAATCCAACCCAAAGGCTGGACTCTATCACAGATGCCACCACCGAGAATTGAACTCGGAACGGAGCATTACCATTACTCTATTATACCATTTAACTATAGCGGCAACTGTTTTAATCTTACCATACTTCTATTTACTGTGGCAAGATTTTTTGCTTATTTTTTATAAATTTAAGTCTTGGTAAGGCGTACGGTAACCAACCTGTAAAACCTTACCATCTTTAATCAAGATAGGACGTTTAATCAACATACCATCTGAAGCTAAGAGTTCAACAGCTTCATCAAGAGATAGCGTTGGTAGCTTATCCTTTAATCCTAGAGATCGGTAGGATTGTCCACTCGTATTAAAGAATTTCTTAAGCTCTAAATCTGACCCTGCCAAAAGCTCTTTTAAAAACTGAGCCGAAGGTGGGTTTTCCTTAATATTAATAGATTTAACATCTAAACCTAATTGATTGAGTTCCGCCTTTGCCTTACGACAAGTGCTACATTTGGGATATTCATAAAAAGTGTACATGTTTTTCTCCTTTTTTCTAGCATAAAATATCTGTCTAAGACTTGTCAAACCTAATGCCTTCTAAGTGAAGTAAAAAACGCTTGGCTTCTTCTCCTGCTGCATATTTTCCTATATGACCACTACTAGGAAGAACCCGATGACAAGGGACGAGAACCAACCATGGATTCTTACCAACAGCAGTTCCTACGGCCTGTGCCGATTGACATGAAATCACTTTTCCAATCTGACTATAGGTTCTACTCTGCCCTGCAGGAATGTCCTGTAAAGCTGACCAAACCTTTAACTGGAAGGAGGTCCCTCTATCTGCTAGAGGGAGGGTATCTGGACTTGGATTATTACCTTTAAAATAAGCCTCTAACCAATTCCTCGTCATTTTCAAGATAGGATTTGAGGTGTCTACTAATTCCTCTTCCTTAATACCTGCCTGAAAATGCTTTTGTCCCTCCAACCAAATGCCATAAAGCGCTTGGTCACTTGCCACCAAACACAAGCGTCCAATAGGAGATAAATAATACTGACGATAAAACATATATTTATTATAACAAAAAGACAGGAATCTCTTGTTCCTGTCAATTAACTCTTATTATTTACCTTTAATCAAACGCACACGAACGATATTGTCGCTAGCCTCAAACTTAGCAACCAATTCATCAATCTTAGACTTGTCTGTTTCATCAAGGTCAAGAAGTGTATAGGCATAGTCTCCCTTAGAACGGTTGATGATATTATCAATATTGATATTAAAATCAGAAACCGCTGTAGAGATACGAGCCACAATATTAGGCACGTTTTTATTAATCAAGGTGATACGGTATGGGGCACTCAAGGCCTGTTGCACACGTGGGAAGTTAACAGAGTTAACAATCTCACCTGTTTCCATGAAACGACGAATGGTTTGACCGGCCATAATCGCACAGTTAAGTTCTGCTTCACCTGTTGATCCTCCAACGTGTGGGAAGACAGTCACATGAGGTTTATTAAGTAGCTCTTCTGTACCAAAGTCGGTGATATAACGTTTAACCACACCTGTTTCCAAAGCATCAAAGAGGGCATCGTTATCTACCAACTCTGCACGGGCAAAGTTAATGATAGTTGTCCCTTTTTGCATAAGGTTAAAGGCATCCGCATTGAAAGTTCCTTTTGTGTCAGGTGTCAATGGAACGTGAACAGTGATATAATCACAGTTTTCAAAAATCTCTTTGAGATCAGAAACACGTCTTACATGGTGAGAAATATTCCAAGCTGCTTCAATAGAAACGTATGGATCGTAACCATAGACCTTCATACCCAAACGGTAAGCATCATTGGCAATACGTGCACCAATAGCACCAAGCCCGATAACACCAAGGGTCTTACCAGCAATCTCGCTACCAGCAAACTGTTTCTTCCCTGCTTCAATTTGTTTAGGAACATCGTCACCACTAAGTGTGTTAACCCAAGCATTGGCCGCAATATAGTCACGTGCTGAGAGTAAGATAGAGGCCAGAACAGCTTCTTTAACAGCGTTAGCATTGGCACCTGGAGTATTGAAGACAACAATTCCTTTTTCAGTTGCTTCGTCAACTGGAATATTGTTAGTTCCTGCACCAGCACGCGCAATAGCTTTCAAGTTGTCAGGGAAGACGGTATTATGGAGATTTTGACTACGAATGATGTAGGCATCTGGATTTTCCGCTAAATCACCATCAATTTGGAAATGATTTCCAAGTTCCTTCAAACCAATCTGGTTAATATTGTTATATGTTTTTACACTAAATACCATAATTTTATTCCTCTTAAATCAATGTATCCCGTGGTGAACTGCTTCATCAACTTCTTGATAAAAGGCTTTCTCACGCTTGGTTTTGATTTTCTGATAAGCAAGACGTTCACCATCAATAGGGACCTTACCACAATAGACATAGCCAAGTTTCTCCAAAATATGCTGCATGATAAGATTCTTTTCATGCGTGTCGCAACGAAAATCATGAGCATCAGTTCCCTCAATAAGACCTTGAATAAAGGTTTGAGCGACCCTTTGACCCGTAACCTCAGTCAAAACAGCAACCCTATGGAAAGTAATGTAGCGCTTATTGTGATGTTTCCAGTCTCCATCATAGATTTTGTCGTAAGCAGGGTCTCCGTCAGTAACCACCGCAGCATAAGAAACAATTTGACCATCAATGAGTCCTACATAGGCCTGTCCCTTAAGGACATCGTCGAAGATTGTTTCTTCAGTAGGGTAACCATCAGCTCCTTGCCATTGGGTGCTACCAGCTTCTACTAAAGCAGTTCTAGCACTCTCAATGACAGTCATAATAGCCCCAATTTCATTTGGAAAGGCTTGTCTAATTTCCATCTCTTTACCTAATTATTTATTTTCGGCTTCAAATTTCTTCATGAAGTCAATCAAATCAAGCACACCTTGACGTGGGAAAGCATTATAAACACTAGCACGCATACCACCTACTGAACGGTGTCCTTTGATATTCTTGAAACCAAGAGCATCTGCTTCTGCTACAAACTTAGCATCCAACTCTTTACTTGGTGTGACGAATGGAATGTTGCAGACAGATCGATCCTTGGCATCTTTGACAGGGTTTGTGTAGAAATCAGATGACTCAATGTAATCGTAGAGAAGACCTGATTTTTCACGTTGAATTTCAGCCATCTTGTCTACGCCACCAATTTCATTTTTAACCCAGTCAAAGACGAGTTTTGAAATATAGATGTTGAAACATGGTGGTGTATTGTAAAGTGATCCTGCTTCAGCTTGAATACGATAATCCAACATGGCAGACAATTGTGGCTGGTCATTTAGGAAGTCCTCACGAACGATAACTACTGTTACACCAGCTGGTCCGATATTTTTTTGAGCTCCAGCGTAGATAAGGGCAAAGTCCTCAACATTGTAGCGAGCAGCCAAAATATTTGAAGACATATCAGCTACAATTGGCACACCGTTAGTATCAGGCAAATCGTAGATAGCTGTACCTTCAATGGTATTGTTCGTTGTCAAGTGAACATAGGCAGCTTCTGGATCAATTGTTGCTGGGTCAAAACTTGGGATGTGATCGTAAACAGTTTCTTCTGAAGAGGCCAAAAGAATTGGTTCGAAAGGAATGGTTTTTGAAAGTTTAACAGCTTCTGTATAAGCTTTTTTACCCCATGAACCTCCTACAAGGTAGTAAGCTTTCTTACCTTGAGCGAGGTTAAGTGGGACCATTGTAAATTGTGTTGAAGCACCACCTTGCAAGAAAATAACCTTATAGTTATCAGGAATGGCCATGAGCTCACGAAGTGTCGCTTCCGCATCTTTAACGATCTTGTCAAATTCTGGAGAACGGTGGGACATTTCTAGCACGGACATACCGGAATCTTGATAGTTAAGCAATTCAGCCTGCGCTTTTTCAAGCACTGGTTTTGGTAATGTAGCAGGTCCTGCTGAGAAATTATAAATTGTCATAAAGACACCTCCAAAATTTTAATGGTCCCATTATAGCGAATTTTCTGAATATTGTAAAGTCCTAACAGTAAAAAACGAACGGAATTAACCGCTCATCTTTAAAAAGTTAGGTATTTTATGTATATTTTTATCAGCATTTGATTTTAGTATCCGTTTATTTCTGCTTAAGAAAATAAGCTGCTCCAATCAGATTAGCTCCATTATGATGATGACAGGCCACAATCTTCGGACGTTTAATAATTTTACCAATAAAGTCAATCTCATGGTGAACCTTATCAAACTGGCGATTGACCTCCTCGATAAGAATAGGCTGGGCTGAAATACCACCTCCAATAACAAAGGTTTCCATATCAAAAATGGTTTGAAGATTCAAAATGGTAATGGCTAAGTTACGGCAATAGCTTTCAAAAAGTGGATAGACTATTTTATCTCCTACATTAATTGCCTCAAATGCGGCTAAACCATTCTTTAAGTCAGAGTTACCTAACACTTCATTAATTTTGGTAATTAAACCTACAGCTGACAGAGTCATGCCTCGCATCAATGAAGGCTCAACTTTTTCCATTTGAACTGGTAAAATAAAGGTCAACTCGCCCGCTTGAAAGTGACTTCCTTGAAAAAGTTTACCATTAATTATAAGTCCACCACCAAGACCTGAACCCAAAACAAGGGCTGCACCATTGGTCACTCCTTGCAAATGACCTGTGGCTAGCTCTGCCAAGGCTGCCGCTTTACCATCATTAAGAGCCATTACAGGCAAATGGTACTTGGCTTCAAGGACCTCTTTAATACGAAAACCATGGAAAAATCTCAATAAGCCACCATGATAAATGACACCTTCCTCAGTATCAACCGTCCCAGGAACACTAATAGCAATACCTGATAGCTTGGCTTCAACTGAAGTGACTATATGATCAATAACATCAATAGCTTGGTCCAAGGTTTGTGGAGATGACTGCGTCGGCAGACTTTTTTCAATGGCAAACTCCTCCGAAACAAGTGCTGACTTTACCTGTGTTCCTCCAAAATCAATCGCTAAAATCGTCATTATCATCCTCCACAGATTGTTTTTCGTCATTATAGCATAAAAGAGCTAATAGTAGAAAAAACGGTTTCAAAATGCTATCATAAACTTACAGAATTAGATAAAAGGAGTATCTCACATGACTAAATTTCTACACACTTGTGTCCGTGTCAAGGACCTAGAAGCCTCACTTAAATTTTATAAAGAAGCTCTTGGTTTCAAAGAAGCTCGTCGAAATGATTTTCCAGAATATAAGTTCACCCTTGTCTACTTGCAACTCGAAGATGATCCTGATTACGAGTTGGAATTAACCTACAATTATGACCACGAAGCCTATGATTTAGGAGATGGATACGGTCATATCGCTGTTGGTGTCGATGATTTAGAAGCTACACACCAAGCTCACAAAGAGGCTGGATACACTGTTACAGACCTCTCAGGTCTTCCTGGTGAACCAAAAATGTATTACTTTATCACTGATCCAGATGGCTATAAGATTGAAGTTATTCGTTTGGCTCAATTCCTAGAAAAATAAATCAAAAAAGTCAGATCGTATAGATCTGACTTTTTTTTTGTGCTTAATTTTTATTATCTGCTTTCAAGGCTGACAAAATTTGGGTACGAATATCATCCACACCGTTTGGATTATTTGGCAAGAATAAGGTTTGATTACCTTTAGCCGCAAAAGTATTAAGGGTATCTAGATATTGGTTAGTCAAGAGAATAGACATAATCTGCTCTTCAGACATACCCACATTAGCCTCTTTAAGTTCTGCAATAGACTCAGCCAAACCATCAACGATAGCCTTACGTTGTTGGGCAATACCAACACCATGAAGACGATCTTTTTCAGCTTCGGCTTCGGCTGCTGTGACAATCTTAATCTTATCAGCTTCTGCCAATTCTTGGGCTGCCACACGCTTACGTTGGGCAGCATTGATTTCGTTCATAGACTGCTTAACTTCAGCATCTGGCTCAACTTTGGTAATCAAGGTCTTAACAATGATATAACCATAAGTTGTCATTTCTTCTGCTACTTGGTGTTGAACCTCAAGGGCAATCTCATCCTTTTTCTCAAAAAGCTCATCAAGCGTCAATTTAGGAACTGATGAACGAAGGGCGTCCTCAATGTATGATTTGATTTGAGCCTCTGGACGCATGAGTTTGTAATAAGCATCTGTAACATTTTGCTCATTTACACGATATTGAGTGGCTACATTCATCATGACAAAGACATTGTCCTTGGTCTTGGTTTCGACCACAATCTCACTTTGAAGCAAACGTAGTTGAATACGAGCTGCAATTTTATCGATACCAAATGGCAAACGCATATGGATACCACTCGTTGCGATTTTTTGATAGCGTCCAAAACGTTCAACGATAGCTACTGACTGTTGACGTACGACATAAAGCATACTGATGAGAATTCCCAAGATAATCAAGAATGAAATCAGTAAAAAGAGAAATGCTGCTTGCATGTTAAGTCCTCCAAAATAAACATTAAAAATTTCTTTGCTTTATTATAGCACAGCAATACAATTTTTCAAGAAAAATAGTATATCTTTTTCAAGCACTTGGACAATCATAACCACCCGTCTAACGGGTGGTTTGAGCAAGGGCTATAAGCCCATAATACCAGCCAGCGCCTAAAGACGCTGGCTTTCACTTTGTTCAAGCCTTATTGCTTTTGACTCGTCACAAGCCTCTCAAAGAGGCATTCGCATTACTTACCATTATCCCTAAAGGGATTTTCATATTCTTTAACGCTTAATTTATCCAAAGCGATATCATGCTTCTCTTGTTCCTGAATATATTTCTTAATTGTGGATTCATTAAGTCCTACCGTACTTACATAATAACCTTCTGCCCAAAAATGTCTGTTACCAAATTTATATTTTAAATTAGCGTGTTTATCAAACATCATCAATGCACTTTTACCTTTTAAATATCCCATAAAACTAGCTACACTCATTCGTGGTGGAATACTTACTAGCATATGAACATGATCTGGCATTAAGTGGCCTTCTATGACTTCAACGCCTTTATATTGGCATAGTCTATGAAAAATCTCTCCCAGACTACTCCTATATTGATTATAGATTATTTTTCGTCTATACTTAGGTGTAAATACAATGTGGTACTTACACATCCATTTTGTATGTGACAAACTGTGAGCTTTTTGCGCCATAGTCTTAACTCCTTCCGCTTTACAATTGGCTTGAACACCTATATTGTAACTCGTTTGGAGTTTTTTTGTTATGACGGTATAACCTTCAATGCGCACCCGCATAGCGGGTGGTTTATTTGTTCCGCACCTTCGGAGCGAAACGGACTTAAAGTCACATAAATCAGAAAAGAGGCTGAAACACTAGCGTTTCAGCCTCTCGTATTTTTTTGACCGATTTTAGAAGCTAAAGGTCAAAAGGTAACTTTTTATTTACGATACATCTTAACTTGAAGGTAAATATCGTTATAGATTCCTAGCCACTTTTGACCTAGGTTATTATAGACTTCAAGGTTTTTAATGGTTGATTCTGATGGGTAAAAGGCCTTATCATCCGTAATACTCTTTGGAAGTAAGGCTTTGGCTGCCTCGTTAGGTGTGGCATAACCAATATATTCAGCATTTTGCGCTGCATTTTCCGGTTTAAGCATGAAGTTAATAAAGGCATAGGCTTCCTTCTCATGCTTCACAGTTTTAGGAATCACTAGATTGTCAAACCAAAGATTTGAGCCTTCTGATGGGACAACATAACGTAGGTCCTCATTTTTATCAAGCATCTCACTGGCTTCCCCTGAGAAGGTTACTCCAATAGCCGCATCACCTTGAACCATGTAGCCCTTCATCTCATCACCAACAATAGCTTTGATATTTGGTGTCAGACTATTAAGTTTAGTTTCAGCCAAACGTAATTCAGTCATGTTCTTGGTATTCAAGCTATATCCCAGGCTATTGAGTGAGAAGCCAAGGACTTCACGCGCGCCATCAACCAGCATAATCTGGTTTCTGTATTCGGGTGACCAAAGATCATTCCAGTGCTGAGGTGCTTTTTTCACCAATTTCGTATTATAGACGATTCCGACTGTCCCCCAAAAATAAGGGATAGAATAGTCATTATTAGGATCGAAACTAAGCCCCTTAAAACTTGAGCCAATCTGATCAAAGCCATGGATTTTAGATTTATCCAACTTCACCAAAAGGTCTTCCTTGACCATTTTATCAATGGTATAGTCTGACGGCACAGCAATGTCGTATGTCGTACCACCTTGCTTAATCTTAGTATACATAGCTTCGTTGGAATCAAAAGTTTCATACTGGACCTTGATTCCTGTTTCTTTAGTGAACTTGGTCAAAAGATCAGGATCAATATAATCACCCCAGTTATAAATAACAAGCTTGTCCGACACATTTCCTGTACGACTTTGCATGTAGGCAGAAATTCCCCAAAGGCAGAAAATAATTGCTAAAATCCCTGCCAGAAATTGATAGAGTTTACGCATCGTGCTCCTCCTTTCTCTCCTTGGTAATCATATAATATCCAATGACTAGAAGAATAGAGAACAAGAAGACAACCGTTGATAGGGCATTGATTTCCAAGGAAATCCCTTTACGGGCACGTGAGTATATTTCCACAGCAAGTGTTGAAAAACCATTCCCCGTAACAAAGAAGGTTACTGCGAAGTCATCCAAAGAATAGGTAAAGGCCATGAAATAACCAGCGATAATACCAGGTGTCAAGTATGGCAACATAACCTCACGTAACATCTGCCATTGGGTCGCACCCAGGTCATAAGCTGCATTCACCATGTCTCGATTCATTTCCTTGAGACGTGGTAAAACCATGAGAACCACAATTGGGATTGAGAAGGCAATGTGACTCAACAAAACCGATACAAAACCGAGTTGGAAACCAATCAAGGTGAAAAGAATCAAGAAACTCGCACCAATCATGACGTCCGGTGCAACCATGAGTACGTTATTTAGAGATAAAATCCCAGTCTGTTGCTTCTGTTTGCTCTCATAGATAAAGATAGACCCAAAGGTACCAATAATCGTCGCCAGAAGAGCACTAAGGAAAGCTAAAAAGAAGGTTTGAGCCAGAATTAACATAAGTCGGCTATCTGAAAACATGCTCTGGTAGTTATCCAGAGTAAAGCCAGTGAAGCTATTCATATCGCCACCACTATTGAAAGAATAGGCGATTAAATAGAAGATTGGCAAATAAAGGATAACAAAGACAAGAGCTAAATAGAGATTTGCAAATTTTTTCATTGACGTCTCTCCTTTGTTAACCACATGGTCGCAATCATGGCAGCAATAAGAACAACACCAATGGTTGCCCCCATTCCCCAGTTTTGTGTCGTGAGGAAGTGCTGTTCAATAGCTGTCCCTAGGGTAATCACTCGGTTCCCACCAATCAAGCGTGTCAGCATAAAGAGGCTGAGACTAGGAATAAAGACAGACTGGACACCAGAGCGTACCCCATTAAGCGATAAGGGAAAAATAACCTTGGTAAAGGTCTGCCAATCATTGGCTCCCAAATCTTTACTCGCATTCACAATATTTTCATCCAAATCATCTAGTGCATTGAAAATCGGTAGAATCATAAAGGGAATTTCAATGTAGCTAGCCACGAAAATGAAGGAGAAATCCGTAAAGAGAATTTGCATGGGTGCAATCCCAAAGAAGCCGAGAAAGGCATTGATACCACCTTGTTGCCCAAAAATCCCCATAAAAGCATAGGCTTTCAGAAGGAGGTTGACCCAGGTTGGCAAAATGACCAACATCAACCAAAGTTGCTTATGCTTTAGTCTGGTTAAAAGATATGCCGTCGGATAAGAAATGAGAAGGGTTACCAGAGTAATGATGGCTGCATAAAGAACCGAGTTAAAACTCATCCTTAAGTAAGTCCAGCTGGAAAAGAAGGTACCATAATTGTCCAAAGTAAAGTTGCCACTGATATCAAAGAAAGACTGATAGAGTAGCATGAGCACTGGAGCAACCACGAAGAGTAGGAGCCAAAGGAGGTAAGGAACCGAGAAGAGGCTAGCTGTTTTCTTCATAGCGCTCCTCCTCAATGGCATTAATCAAGCCATCTTCATGCTCTTCCACTTCCACATATTCTTCAATACGCGCATCGAATTCTTCTTCTGTCTCATTAAGACGCATGATATGAATATCCTCAGGCGTAAAATCAAGACCGATAATCTCACCCTCAATCGCCTTACGGGTTGAATGAATCATCCATTCATTACCAAGATTGTCATAGGCAATGATTTCATAGTGGACCCCACGGAAGAGCTGAGTTTCCACGCGAACTTGCAATTTGCCTTTCTCAGGAAGTGTAATCTGTAAATCTTCAGGACGAATCACCACTTCGACAGGTTCATTAGGACGCATTCCTCCATCAACAGATTCAAAACGTTTCCCATTGAACTCAACCAAATAATCCTCAATCATAACGCCTGGTAGGATGTTAGATTCTCCAATAAAGGTTGCAACGAAGTGATTGATTGGTTCGTCATAGATATCAACCGGAGTTCCTGATTGAACAATTTCACCATCATTCATAACAAAAATCCAGTCCGACATGGCCAAGGCCTCTTCTTGGTCGTGAGTGACAAAGACAAAAGTAATCCCTAGACGTTGTTGCAATTCGCGCAACTCGTATTGCATTTCAGTACGTAGTTTCAAATCCAGTGCTGACAAAGGCTCATCCAAAAGGACTACACGGGGTTGGTTAATAATCGCACGAGCAATAGCCACACGTTGACGTTGACCACCTGATAATTTTTGAATCGAGCGCTTTTGATAACCATTTAGTTGAACCATCTTTAAGGCTTCTTCTACACGCTCTTCAATTTCCTTTTTAGGCACCTTTTTCAATTTAAGGGCAAAAGCCACATTGTCAAAGACATTCATATGTGGAAAGAGGGCATAAGATTGGAAAACGGTGTGAACATCTCTTTTATTGATAAGAATATCATTGATACGTTTTCCATCCAAAAGGACGTCACCACTGGTCGCATCTAATAGACCTGCAATGATGTTCAAAATCGTTGATTTACCAGAACCAGAAGCCCCAAGAAGGGTATAGAACTTACCTTCTTCTAGTTCAAAGTTGATGTCTTTTAAAACTTGTGTGCCACTGTCTTCAAACACTTTTGAGACATTTCGAAAGGCAATAATCGGATTAGTCAATTGTCATAAATCCTCCATGGATAGCAAATATAGGGATAGGGTTTTATTAGTTTAATTCGTCGCCAATGATACGTACTTCAGGCTCTAGTGTAACACCTGAATTTTCCTTAACCTTAGCGATAACATCTGAAATAAGGTCTTCATAGTCTTTTGCTGTTCCTTGATCGACATTAACCATGAAGCCAGCGTGCTTAGTTGACACCTCAACACCCCCGATACGATGTCCCCTGAGGTTAGCTTCCATAATCAGCTGACCTGCAAAGTGACCTGGTGGGCGTTTAAAGACCGAACCACATGAAGGGTATTCAAGAGGTTGTTTAAGCTCTCGCAAATGATTGAGACGATTCATCTCATTCTTGATTTGCTCGTAGTCTCCTGGTTTGAGGTTAAATTTAGCTGAAATAACCACTTCACCTGTTTCTTGGAGCACCGAACGACGATAACCAAAACGCATATCTCTTGCATCAATCGTACGAATATCTCCGTCTTTTGTAAGAACCTGAGCAGAAACCAAGATATGGGCAATCTCACCACCATAGGCACCCGCATTCATATAGACGGCACCACCAACACTACCTGGAATCCCCGCTGCAAATTCAAAACCAGTCAAACTTTGGAAACGAGCCACCTTGGTTGTCGCAATCAAATTAGCCCCCGCTTCAGCTTCAATTTGATAACCATTAACTGCAATACCATTAAGTCTGTCAAACATAATCACAAAACCTCTGATACCACCGTCACGGACAATCAAATTACTGGCATTACCGAGCACCATCCAAGGAATGTCATGCTTATTAGCAAATTTGACAATACGAGAGAGTTCATAGCGGTTACGTGGAAAGGCCAAATAATCCGCTGGACCACCAACCTTGGTATATGTATAACGTTTTAAGGGTTCGTCGAAACGAATATCAATCCCCACTAAATCTTCTTTAAGTTCATCTAACATGTTATTTTCCATACTTTTTCTATACATTTATTTCTTTGTAGGTATCGTGATAGACTTCCCCATATTACTATCACTACCTAAAAATGAGTTAGTATTTTTCCTAAAAATTAAAAGAAAAATACGACAAAAAGCCAAGATTAATTATAGCAAAAAATCCCCATCTTGACGACAAGGAATTTCACGCAAAGCTAGTCCATAACTTCCAATTTACGGACATCACTAGTGTTTAATTGACTCAAATATTTTTTGTAGGCTTGGCCAGTTTTAGGGTCAACCAAATCATCTGCTATTTCTATCAAGGGAACCAAAACAAAAGCTCTCTGACTCATATAAGGATGGGGCACTTTAAGGTGCTCAGTCTCCCAGATTTCCTGCCCATATAGAAGAATATCAATATCTACTGTCCGAGGCCCCCAATGCTCATGACGAACGCGATCAAGGTCTTTTTCAATCTGCTGACATGACCTTAGTAAGGTTTCAGCTGGCAACTGAGTCTCTAAGAGCAAGGCAAGGTTCAAAAAATCAGCCTGTTCTGTCAGTCCCCAAGCAGCCGTTTCATAATAGGAAGATACTACTTTAACCTCTGTCTCAGGTAAGTCATTCAAGGCCTCCACAGCTTTTTGGAGATAGTCCTGACGATTACCCATATTAGATCCCAAACTCAAATAAACTCTTGTCATCGGCTACGCTCCAATTCAATACCAACACTCTTATAATGCCCATTAATTGGTGGATTTTCCTTGGTAATTCGAACTTTAATAGATTGAATAGGTGCAAATTGTTCAAATAAATCCTCACAAATCGCACCCGCCAAACGCTCAATCAAAATGTACTTTTTATCTTCCGCTTGTTTTTGCACGGCTTCGAAAACCAAACCATAGTGAACCGTATCATCTAGATTGTCACTCTGTGAGGCCTTAGTTAGATCAACAGTCAATTCCAAATCAACCACAAAAATTTGCCCTAGGGTCTGCTCCTCAGCAAAAGCCCCGTGATAACCATAAAAACGGCAACCATTTAAAATAATTTTATCCATAATTTCTCCTTAAGACACTAGACTCTTCTTTATTTTAGCACAAAACAGTTGAAAAGTTGGTCTCTAATTAGTATGATATTTTAGACAGGTCTGAAGTTAGTGTATTTACACTTATGCAATCGATTGCATAATCCTTCTGATTTGGTAAAATATAGACACAGGAGCTAAAAAGAAACTCCTGAATTATAAGCAAGACTATCTCAACTAATAAGGAAAAAACTATGACAAATCAAACCGCAATGCAATATTTTGAATGGTATCTCCCAAGTGACGGTCAACACTGGAACAATTTGGCTGAAGATGCCCAACATTTAGCAGACCTAGGCATCAGCCACGTTTGGATGCCACCCGCTTTTAAAGCTACAAACAAAGATGATGTTGGTTACGGAGTCTATGACCTCTTTGACCTTGGAGAATTCGACCAAAAAGGAACAGTCCGCACCAAATACGGCCTCAAAGAAGAATATCTCAATGCTATCAACCAACTCAAAGAAGTTGGTATTGTACCTATGGCCGACGTTGTGCTTAATCACAAGGCGGCAGCGGATAAACTTGAGACCTTCGAAGTGGTCGAAGTTGACCCAGAAGACCGTACCCAAGAGATCAGCGAACCATTTGAAATCGAAGGCTGGACACATTTCACCTTTGACGGACGCAATAAAGCCTACGACGGTTTTGAATGGCACTGGTACCACTTTAACGGAACTGACTTCGATGCCAAACGTAATAAAAGTGGTATCTATCTTATCCAAGGTGACAACAAAGGTTGGGCAGACAACGACTTGGTTGACAACGAAAATGGTAACTTCGACTACCTTATGTATGCCAACCTAGACTATAAACACCCTGAAGTTATTGAAAATATTTACGAATGGGCAGATTGGTTCGTTGAAACTACAGGCGTTCAAGGGTTCCGAATGGATGCCGTTAAGCACATTGATTCTTTCTTTATGCGTAATTTTATTCGCGATGTCAAAGAAAAACAAGGTCAGGATTTCTATGTCTTTGGTGAATTTTGGAATGGTAACGAGGAGGATAACAATACCTATCTTGAAAAGATTGAAAAACGTTTTGACCTCGTCGATGTTTCCCTCCACAACAATCTACACAACGCTAGCACAGCGGGAGCTGATTATGATTTAACAACAATTTTCGATCATTCCTTGGTCAAAAATCATCCTGAACATGCCGTGACCTTCGTAGACAACCACGACACTCAACGCGGACAAGCTCTAGAATCCACTGTTGAAGAATGGTTTAAACCAGCTGCTTACGCTCTCATCCTTCTCCGTGAAGACGGTCTTCCTTGCCTATTTTATGGTGACTACTATGGTATTGAGGGTGAATTTGCCCAAGAAAATTTCCAAGAGAGCCTAGATACCTTGCTCTACGCTCGTAAAGACCTAGCTTACGGTGAGCAAACAGACTACTTTGATGATCCAAACTGTATCGGGTGGACACGCTCTGGCAACGAAGATGGGGCTCCATTAGCTGTAACGATTTCGAATGATGCTGCTAACAGCAAGTCTATGGAAATTGGTAGTGATTGGGCTGGACAAACCTTCTATGACATTCTTGGAAACTGCTCTGATACTGTAACCATTGATGAAGACGGATGGGGAGACTTTCCAGTTTCTGAAAAATCTGTCAGCGTTTGGACAATTCAAGACTAAGAAAAAAAGCTCAGTTTGTACTGAGCTTTTTTTAGTATCATAAAATTCCTGAAATAGTCTTAACGATATCATGATTGACGTCAACATTATGTACACGGACAATCTGACATCCTTTGGTAACTGCATAGCCAGATAAGGCAGCTGTCCCCTGGTCGCGATCCTTAGCTTGAGTATTCCCACCTAGTAGGTAATCCACAACTCGCTTACGAGAAATTCCAAAAAGAACAGGATAGCCCAAGGCAACGACCTTGTCCAAGCCTTTTAGCAGGTCAATATTGTGTTGGACATTTTTAGCAAATCCAAAACCTGGATCAATCCAGATATTGTCCTTGGCCACACCTGCTTCCAAGGCAGCCTGAGCACGTTGACTGAGGAATGTACAGACATCTTCTGTGACATCATTGTATACTTCTTCTTTTTGATTATGCATAAGGATAATCGGCACATTCTTTTCAGCTGCTAAAGCTAACATCTGACCATCATAAAGTCCAGCCCAGACGTCATTTAGAATATCTGCACCTGCTTCAAGAGCAGCTCTAGCAGTGGCTGTCTTATAGGTATCAATACTGATGAGCACATCATATTTTGCCTTGATAGCCTGAATAACTGGAACGATACGAGCAATCTCTTCTTCCTCAGTCACAAATTCTGCCCCTGGTCTTGTAGATTCGCCACCGACATCGATAATAGCAGCCCCCTGGGCAATCATGCGCTCAACCTGAGCCAAGGCATCCTCTACTGTGTCAAAATCGCCACCATCTGAGAAAGAATCAGGGGTGACATTCAAGATTCCCATAATACAGGCCTTACCTGCAATCTCATGTTTACCGATAAACATCTTAACTCCTAAAAATCACGCATCAATGAAAGAATTTCCTTGCGTTCTTCACGGTCTTCTTTATAAAGGCCCTTAGCGACAGTTGTGATTGTCTTACTTCCTGGTTTCTTAATGCCTCGCATAGTCATGCACATGTGCTCTGCTTCAACCATGACAAAAACTCCTCGAGGATTCAGAGCTTCTTCAAGTGCTGTAGCAACTTGATCTGTAAGACGTTCTTGCAACTGCGGACGACGAGCAGCTACTTCAACCGCACGCGCTAATTTGGAAAGTCCTGTCACCTTGTCTCCACTTGGCAAATAAGCCACATGGGCCTTACCATAAAATGGAACCAAATGGTGCTCACACATAGAGTAAAAAGGAATATCCTTGACAAGGACAACTTCATCATGAACTTCTGAAAAGACAGCTGTAAATTGATCCTTAGGATCTTCATTTAGACCTGAAAACATTTCAGCATACATCTTAGCCACACGTTTTGGTGTATCCAAAAGTCCCTCACGCTCAGGATTTTCACCTAGAGCTTCCAATAGTTGATAGACTGCTTGTTCTACTTTTTCTTGATTTGCCATAATTTCCTCTTGCAACGTTATAATACTATCTATTATACCTTATTTTGCTGGATTTTTCTTGCAAAAAATAAGATTTCCTAGCTATCTAAATCTCAAAAAAAGCGAAGACCTCCTTTCATATAGAGGTTATCTTCGCTTATATTTTTTAGTCTTTCAAGTGGTAAGAATAAGATGAAACCACAATATTCTCACGCCATTTGAGATAATATTTCAATCGTAAACTCATTTGGTTGTGAAGCATGGTTTGCCATGATTTTTTAGGTACAAACTGAGGAATCATGACTGTCAGAGTCGCATTATCCTTCTCAGCTTGAGTGGCGACCTCGTCCACATACTGAATGGTTGACTGAGTGATTGAGCTATATGGTGATTGGATATGAACCATCTCAATTTCAGGGAAATATTTTTTAAACTCTTGTTCAGTTTCCTTGTCCTTGTTCTCTGTATCCTTAGTAGATACATGCATGGCGATAACCTTGTCACCAATAGAACGTGCATAGGAAATAGCTCCGATATTAGCCTTGGTAACATTCCCAACAAGGATAAGAACAATATTTCCTTGATAATGGTGTTCTTCTACCGCTCCATCAATACGCAACTGTTGAGCAACACCATTATAGTGTTTTTTAATCTTAAGGAACATCCACATCAAGATTGCAATAATCGGGAAGAATGGCCAGATATCTCCTAAACGGAAAAGGAAGAGAATGAGAACGATAGCATAACAAATGAGGGCACCTAAGATATTTGCTAAAGAGTGTTTCCAGAATCCCTTACCATATTCACGAATCCAATGGACAACCATCCCCGTTTGAGAAAGAGCAAATGGAATAAATACACCGATGGTGTAAAGCGGAATCAACCGTTCCGTATTTCCTCGGAAAATAAACAAAAGGGTAATGGCACCAATTGCAAGTGTCAAGATCCCATTAGAGTATCCCATACGTGCACCTTTTTCAAGATACATGTGAGGCATGTATTTATTTTTCGCCATATTAAAGGACAACATCGGAAAGGCTGAAAAACCTGTGTTAGCTGCCACTGCAAGAATCATAGCAGTAGAGAATTGGAAAATGTAAAATAGAATACTACCAATCCATGATTGACCAAGAATTTCTCTAGCCATTTGTGACAAGATAGTTACTCCTGCATGAGGTGTAATACCTGTCCACCAGTTGAGGAAGGTAATTCCCGCAAACATAGCCCCCAAAATGCTAGACATGATAAAGAGGGTTGATGCTGCATTTTTAGCCTTAGGTTTTTGAAAGAAAGGCACCGCATTAGAGATGGCTTCAACCCCTGTCAATGAGGCAGAACCTGAAGTAAAGGCCCTTAAAATAAGAATCAATGACACCCCTGTAATGGGTTGTCCTAAATGTGCTGTGGCTGCGTAAGGCATATGACCAGTTAAAATTTGAAAGAAACCAAATCCCAACAAGAACAGCGTCGAAACAATGAAGAGATAAACCGGTATCATCAAAGATTTTGCCGATTCACGCATTCCCCTAAGGTTCATAACCATCAAAACAAGCACCAAAATCATTGATATCTCAAGATTGAAAGGATGAAGGAAGGGAAGGGCTGAAGTAATGGCATCTGCACCTGAGGCCACTGAAACAGCAACTGTCAACATGTAATCGACCAAAAGACTGCCACCAGCTATCAAGCCAAACTTAGGAGACAGATTTTCCGTCGTTACCATATAGGCACCACCACCTTGAGGATAGGCCTTGATAACCTGTCTATAAGAGATGGTAAGGCTGGCCAAAAGGACGAGAACCAAAAGCCCAATAGGGATTGACCACCAAATAGCCGCACTAGATACAGCTGTCAGAACCAAGACTACTTGCTCTGGACCATAGGCGATAGATGAGAGTGCATCACTCGACAACATGGCCAAGGCCTGAATCTTGGACAATAAGTGTTCATCACCACTATCATCATGAGTTAAAGGTTCACCGATTAAAATGTTTTTCAGACGTTGAAACATTGCGATCTCCTTGCTTTTAAAACATACGAAGGTTATTATACGCCCCTAAATGTCATCTTTCAAGTCTTAAACATCACTTGCCTGCTCTAAAACCCATTTTCTGACCTGAGAAATAAAGTATAGAGATCCCGTAATCACATAAAGTTTCTTATTGTCAGTCGTTACATGTTCTTTAATCCATGTTTTGAAATCTGGTACCTGCTTATAAACTTCTGGGTATTTATCTAATTTAACACTGTTTGGATAGTCAAAACTCGTTACAGTCAAGTCACCAACCGATTTTAGTTGAGCTAGCATACCATCAATAGGCTTGGTGTCAATAGCCGCAAAGAGAAGTTCAATCTCCTTATCTGCATGTTCTGATTGCAGCAAGTCAATCAAAACTTTAACACTCTCATTATTATGAGCACCATCAATCATGAGATTAGGTCTTAAAAATTCTGTTCGACCTCGCCAATTGGCATGAGCTAGTGCATCCTTTATGAGTTTAGGAGTTACTTTAGGATAATCTTTTTGAAGCAATAAAGAAGCCATAATAGCTAAACTAGCATTTGCTACTTGATGTTGACCAGCCATGGCCAAGGCTATATCATCTAACCTTTGCTCCCCATAGGTAAAATCAAAGGAATGACTAGACCCTTCAGCTGTGAAATCTCTCCCAAATTCATAGGTCTTGGACCCTTCTTCACGCGCCTTCTTCTCGAAAACATCTCTAACATCAGTACGGTCAGTCGCATAAATAAAAGGAGCCCCATTCTTCAAAACACCAACTTTTTCTGCTGCAATTTCAGCATGGGTATTTCCCAAAATAGCCTGATGGTCCAAACCAATCGAAGGGCAAAGGACTACCAAAGGCTTAAATAGATTAGTCGAATCATGAAGGCCGCCCATTCCAGCTTCAATGAATGCGATATCAACAGGATGGACCTGACCAAAATAGAGGAACATCAGAACTGTGATAATTTCAAACTCTGTCGCATTTTCATGCTCTGTCTCTTTTGGTAGACGTTCAACCACAGGCTTCACACGACTAACCAAGTCAAGTAAGTCCTCTTCTGAAATCATCTGACCATTAAGAGAGATTCGTTCCTTGAAGTCAATAATATAGGGCGAGGTAAAGGTTCCAACTTCATAGCCTGCCTGGGTAAAAATTGTTTGTAGGGCATTGACTGTAGACCCTTTGCCATTTGTTCCCACGATATGCACAGCCTTGAGATTATCTTGTGGATTTCCCAATTCTTTAAGCATCCAAGCCATACGCTCCAAGCCAGGCTTGATGCCAAATTTTAATTGTCCATGAATCCAATCCAATGCTTCCTGATAAGTCATAATTACTCCTTTTTTGGCTAATGCTTCAACTTAGTCATTAAACTGACCTTTAAACTAGATTCCTAGTTTTTCCTTGAGCTTAATGAGTTGACGTTCTTATTATACCAAAGACTTCTAGTCTTTAACCAAAATATGCAAAAAAGGCAACCCTAGGGTCACCTCTTAAGCTTTCTCTTTTTCGTCAATAACAAGACGAACTTTTTTACCTTGAGTAGGTACCGAATAGACAATCGCTCTTATCGCCGTAATAGTACGTCCTTTTTTCCCGATAACACGCCCAATATCGGCTGGGACAAGATCAAGATGGTACTCCAAAAACTCAGGACCGTCAATGATTTTGATGGTCAACTGATCTGGTGAAGCAATTAAAGGTTTAACGATAGCGATAATAAGATTTTCAATGGTATCCATAGGCTAAAAAATTATTTTGAGAATTTTGATTCGTGGAATTTCTTCATAACGCCTTCTTTTGAAAGGATGTTACGAACTGTATCTGAAGGTTGTGCACCTTTAGACAACCACTCAAGAACACGTTCTTCTTTAAGTGCTACTTGGTTTTCTTCAACGAGTGGGTTGTAAGTACCAACTGTTTCGATGAAACGTCCATCACGTGGAGCACGTGAATCTGCAACGTTAATACGGTAGAAAGGTTTTTTCTTAGAACCCATACGAGTCAAACGGATTTTTACTGCCATTTTTAATATCTCTTTTCTTTAGTTTTTTTATTATGGTGAGGGCTCTTATCGCCCCTCGACCCTAACTAGTATACCATATAATTTTTATGTGTCAAGAAAAAAACTTGACAGACTTAAATTTTCTACAAAAAAAAAAATTAGAGTTTGACTCTAACTTCCTTTTAGACTATTTCTTAGTTGTGGTCTTATGATTTTTTTCATAAGCTACTTTTGCTTCAGCATATTGAGCTTCTAAACTCTTAGCCGCTGCCTTTGACACTTTCTCATAAGTATCACGACTAGTCAACTTGCCATCCTCGTTGTATGTAGAAACAACCAAGGTATCTTTATTTACAGTATAAGACTTGGTGCGTTTTCCTTTACGGTAGAGTCGGTAGTTATCTACGTTATCCGAAATATAGTAATCTACTAGATTCTTATCTGCATTTGGATAAAGTTGCGAGACAACTTTAGTCAACTCACGCTTAAATTCTGAAACTTCTTTAGTATAGGTAATAGATTTATTCCACTGATCAACAACTTGATATTCCTTCAAATAATCTGAAGCTGTAAAAGTAGGCTGATCCTCCTCACCTTCTTTATAGAAGTAAGAATGCGTTTGTAAATTATTAGAATGATCAACTTTAAGGAAAGAGACGTAAATTTCATCTTTATCTTCATGTTCTTTCAGAGCATTGGTTAACTTACCAGAATTTTCGTCCAAGACCTTAGACGATTTTAATTCCCAAGTTCCCTCAATGTTCCCCGAAGCATTACGCCAAAAACCGTATACACCACCGACAAGCAACATCAAAACAACAGCAACAAGACTAGAAATCAAGGCTCCTTTGCCCCAATTTTTGGCCTTTTGCGACTTTTGATTAGCGTTTTGAATCGTTTCTAGAAGACGAACCTGACTTTCCAATCTCTTTTCTAATTTGGCAACTGTCTGTTCTTCCTTAGATTTAGCTTTGGCAGCTAGCTTTTCGGCTTTTTTCTTATCACGAGCAGCTTGACGAGCAATCTTCTTAGCTGCCTTTTCTTCCTTATGATCAAGTTTTGTCAAATCCTCAGATAATCCAAGATGCTGTGCTTGGTTACTGAAAACTGGAATAGCTTGATTAGGTTCACTCGAGGTATTAACAGAATGATTTCCTGCATCTGGACGGGTTGGCGCATAACTTGCCAAACGTTCCTTAGCCTCTGCGACGCGTTTGCGCTGTTCCTCTTCCTTTTGAATATCCTCAGCCTGACGGCCCGACTGAATGGTTCTTACTTGACCAACAGTCTCTTGAGACAGGGCCCTTCTCTTTTCCTGGGCCGCATTTGCCATAGCTTCTTGCGCGTTGTCACGCTCTTTCTGAGACTGAGCTAGTGCTCTGGCGGTTGCGGTTCCTTCTTCAAACTGTTGATCAGCTGCTGATTCACCTTGATCAGCTACTTGGTTATCCTTTGTACCTTCAGAGAGAACAAACTCTCCTCGTTCCAAGGCCTCTTTGAAGTCGATTGGTCTTGGTTTTCGGCCATTAACAGCCTCAAAGTACTCTAACCATTCGTCTTTCAACATAATAAATCCCCCTGAATTAAAAAACACATGATTAACTTCCCTATTTTACCATACTTTTTAACATAAAAATAGGGATTAACAAGAATTCTAAAAATTCTTATTAAGTCCCCATTAATCTTCTTTTGGTGTAATAGACAATAATTGAACAAAACGGTGTTGTGCTGATTCTGTTTCAAGCGTGACGTTGTCGTATCTGAAGAGAATCTCCTCGATATTTGCTAAGCCCAAACCACGACCTGTTCCTTTCGTTGAAAATCCTCTTTGTTTCAAAGGAGCTACATCAATAGAAGCTTCCTTAGTCGAATTTTCAACAACAATAACTGATTGATTTTCCATCTTAAAGATAGCAATAGATAATTTTGGTTTATCTGCTAATACAGTAGCTTCAATAGCATTATCACAAAGAATTGATATGATTGTAATCAAGTCGAGTGGACGCATATCTGTGAAGAAGACCCCCTCTTCAACCTCCACATGACATTGAATACCTTTATCAAAAGCCTCAGCCACTTTAGATGATAAAAGACTCTTAAGTGGCATATTGGTCACACGAGTTAATTTTGCCAAATCAAACTTTTGCTGCTTCAAATCTGACGCCGAATCTTTCAAGACACTATCATAAATCATCTTGATTTGATCAATGTCTTTCATCTGGATGGCTTCATTAAGCGAAATCATAACATTAGTATAGTCGTGACGGAAACTGCGTAGCGTTTCGTAAAGACTTTCGACCTGCTCAGAATACTTCTCTAAATCATCCAAGTGACGTCGATTTTCTTTTCTACGCTCATTTTCAAAGAATTCATCTGCATATTTATTAACCTTGTAAACAGCATAAAAAATAGCTACAAACCCCACTAAGGTTATCACATGTCCAGCATAGTACAAGGCAAAAAATCGCGAGGCCACGACGACAGAATAGTTCAAAATCACATAGCTAATCAAGATAAAGTTAGTGAAAAACATAATCCGACCAAATTTACGATCTCGCTCTAAAACCCTCAAATATTTAAAATCAATGTTAAGGAGCTTGGATAGAGCGACAAATGTTGGAATAATTAAAAGGTCAAAGAAAATGAAATAAAGATAACTTCTGTTTAGAAAATCCGATGTGATGCCGAACCCTGGCATCAGGAAGTAGGCATAACCATTAAAAATCAACAGATAGAGAACTAGAGGATAGAAGGCATAAAAAGCCAACATATTGGTGGTTCTCTCCTTGCCATAGAAATAGGCATAGAAAAGAAGGTAGAAGGGTGTCATAAAGGACAAACCGACATTATATGACATCCCCAGTATTCCCCCTATACATTCAACCAGGAACGCAATAGGAAGGATTATACGTGGTACCTTGACCAAACTGGTCCTTTCGTAAATCCACTGTATGACAATGAAATGCAAAAGATATTCTAATGCAATTTGCAAATTGAGCATCATTTAATGGTTAGCCACCTCCTTCTAGTCATCTCTAAATATACGGCAAAAAGCCATAACACTATTCTATCACAATTCCTGATAATAGATGAGATAAAATTAAATAATTATCTCGAATTTCAGAAAACTTTCAATAATGATTAGAGAAGAAGGGGAAAATCTAAGACCTAACGATTTTTCAAACGTTCCAAAAGTTCCTTTTTACGTGTCCGCGATAGGAGGCATGACTCATTTTCCTCAAAGAAGACCATATTAGCTGTACGATCCACACTTGTCACATTATTCACATTGACAACAAAAGAGCGGTGCGTTTGGAAGAAAATATCATCCAATTTTGCTACTTCTGCAATTTTCCCATAGAATTCCACTAGGTTTGACTTGGTATGAGCGATTAACTTATGTGGCACAGGGGCTGTCTCAATGTATAAAATGTCATCATAAGGAATATTAACATCATTTTTATCCGTTTTAACAGTTAGACTCTGTGCCTTGGTTTCTTGCTCAACCTGTGAATAAGCAAAATCTAAAAGTTCTACTAAAGCTCTCTTAAGATCCACATCTTCCATGGATTTATCGACAAAGTCTAGAGCTTGAATCTTATAACGGAAGGTCAAGGGCATAAACTCCGAGTAAGCTGTAACAAAGGCAATTTGTGCTTTCAAGTCTTCCTTACGGATTTCAAGCCCAATATCTAGTCCCTGCTTAGTTTGATTTTTAAGGTCAATATCCAAAAGATAAACCATGGATTTACCCGAACCTCTATCAGCATCTAACAATTCCTGACCCTGTTCATAAAAAGTAATCCCATCAACAACGGCCTTCGACTCCTCAACTGCTTCGTCCAATAAACGACCAACACGATGACGCTGCAAGGCATCATCTTCAAGGACGATAATAGAAAGCATCTTATATCCCTCTTTCTTTCTAATATACTTTAATATACCTATCTAATATTTTATCATAATTAATTGGATAATATTCCTTTTTTTACAGCATAAAGTCTTTTTATCTCACCTAATTTCATTTATAAAACAATTGTTATCTCGTTGTCACTTTATATTCATTTTTAGGTGTTACCATGAGAACTGCTTTTGTTTTAAATTAAAAAGGAGAAAGTTATGTTACATTCTTTTAAAACGCAAGGGACTAAGACAAAGACCTTGTTGACCCTTGCAACTGTCGGTATAATTAGTGCTTTTCTTGTAGGAAGTCCTCAGCATGCCTCTGCGGATCAAACCTATGTTTCAGATCCTAATCAAACTCTGACATTTTCCGAACTTGAAACAGGTACAACTACAAATACCATCGCTCAAACAGGTGTTTCTACTGAAACACCTACTACTGTGACTACTATATCACATACCTCTGTGGATGATCTTCATACACATGAAAATGACTATGAACAAACTCCCACAAACACTCCAACTTTTGAGGAATTGAAACAAAATAGTCAAACAGCTAGCAGTACTGTCGACAGCCAGACTGGAAGCAAAACCTATGAGACTAGAATTCCGACAAATACAGATAGCAATCATAAGGCTGAAGAAAACCAGTCTGAACCAAAGACCGAAACTGTCGCTCAAGCACAAACCTGGTCAAAAGATGGTGCCACATGGGTTTCAACAGAAATTAATAATGGTAATGTTCATAAGATTCTATCTACTTATATTCCAAAACCATTAACACCTTCTACAAAACCAACGACAACAGCTACACCAAAACCTAAACAATCAACTCCTGCTGTTAGTCAACCTAAAAAACCAGCCACAGTTGCTAACAAACCTACTGCACCTACAGTTCAACCTAAGAAACCAACGACTGTCACTAAACCAACAACTCCTAAAGCCACTCCTATCCAACCTGCTAAACCAGTGGACCGAGTTGCTCAAGTATGGCAAAAGAATAACGAACTCGTAAAAGAGAATTACGATACTCCTCACTGGTCAAGTAAGGAAGCGACAGTTTTCATCAATGCTAAAAATCCTGAAATCGTGAATGCCTACAAACAGGCTATCACTTCTTGGAATAACACTGGTGTCTTCAATTTCTTGCTCACTAACGATAAACAAAAAGCCAACATCATTGCTGATGAACGTTATGAAGGTAATGTGGCAGCTCCTCTTGGAGTTACCTACTCTACTTACTACCTCCCAACTAAGCAATATAGTAATGCTACTGTTTACTTGAACACCTTCCATGTTCAAAACAATTATTACCAAAAGAACGGCGGGAAACTTCTTAACACTGCTCAACACGAATTAGGACACTCAATTGGACTTGAACACAACAGTGCCGTTGCCTCTGTAATGGAACCTAAAGGTGGTAAGACAAGTATCCAACCTGTTGATATTAACAATGTTAAGAAACTCTATAGCAAGATTTAAGTTCTTACACCATCACTACAAATATAAGCAGACCTATCAGGTTCTGCTTTTTTTATACAACTGAGATGACCATTCAAGACCAGAAAATGACTGTTCATGATTTTTTCTTACATATTTTTATATTATGTAAAGCTTTCTTCATTTTTTTTGGTAAAATAGAAAATGTAAAGAGAGACCGGATGAGTTAGAAAACTAAACTTTGTTAGTTTTTGCTCACTATTCTCATAAACAGAATAAAAATAGTCTAGGAACCCTTCTTAACATTTATACCTATCTTCCCCAAACACTTTTCCCCCATTCCTAGATTTCCAGATCTCTCCTAATAAAGAACGTCTAGCAACAGCAGCTAGGCGTTTTTTAGTGTAGTTAAAGCACATAGTCATCGATATTATCCTAGTAGATTTGTTAACACTCAGAAAAATTTTCACAAATTACCATTCAAGACCAGAAAATGACTGTTCATGATTTTTTCTTACATATTTTATTTTTTTGTAAGTTACCTCTCAATATTTTTGGTACAATAGATAATGTAAAGAGAGACCTAATGAGTTATAGATAAGCGTTTTATCATTTAAAACTTATTGTTCTCATAAACATTTTTTAAATAGTCTAGGAACCCTTCTTAACATTTATACCTATCTTCCCCAAACACTTTTCCCCATTCCTAGATTATCAGATCTCTCACAAGAAAAGCGTCTAGCTCACCCGGCTAGGCCTTTTTTATTTTTCCATACTTTTGCTATAATAGAGCCATACCGTTTGAAAGGAACTCATAAAATGACTATAAATCAGCAACTTCTTTGCTACAAACGTTTACCAAACTGGACAGCTACAACACTTCCAGAAATGGTGACGCAAAAACACAACACTAAGGTAGGAACTTGGGCTAAATTAACCATTCTATCAGGATCTCTCCGCTTCTACGAATTAGATGAACAAGGACAGGTTACCGCAGAGCACCTTTTTACCCCAGAGACAGAGATTCCTTTTGTTGAACCACAAGCTTGGCATCGCATCGCTGCTGCATCAGATGATTTGGAATGCTATCTTTCTTTTTACTGTAAACCTGAGGACTACATGGCTAAAAAGTATGACACTAAGGCTCACTCCGAGGTTCTTGAAGCAGTCCAATCTGGCCATATCAAACCTGGTCGCACCCTCGACCTAGGCTGTGGTCACGGCCGTAACGCTCTTTATTTGGCATCTCTTGGACATGATGTTACAGCCGTTGATGTTAATAACGAAGCTACACAACGCATACAAATGATTGCAGATGAGGAAAATTACAATGTTAGAGCTGGTTACTACGATATCAATGCTGCTGCTCTTCCTGAGTCTGAGACCTTTGATTTCATCCTCTCAACAGTCGTCTTTATGTTCCTTGATCCCGATCAAATTCCGGCTATTATCAAGAATATGCAAGAGCGTACTGTTGTCGGTGGCTACAACCTAATTGTTTGTGCCATGGACACTGAGGAGCACCCTTGTACCATGCCTTTCCCATTTACTTTTGAAGAGGGTGAGTTGAAGAACTACTATAAAGACTGGGAGTTAGTCAAGTATAACGAAAATCTTGGTCACCTTCACCGTTTAGATGAGCATGGCAATCCCATCGCCCTTCAATTTGCGACCATGTTAGCCAAGAAGGTTAAATAAGAGCGAATGATTGTAAAAGAACTGATTACAACTTGACTTGTCATCAAATTAAAAACTAGGAATCTAGCTGGATTCCTAGTTTTTAATTGTTTACAATATCTGCATACCCTGATTTAAGGTCTGCGTTTTCTGTTTCTTTGACATAATACACACCACCATTAGTAGTAGGTGAATAAAGAACAAAGGGAGTCCCATCTTTTTTTATGGTAAAGAAATAACGGTGAACAGAAACATTCTCCCATCTCTCGTATACCGAAACAATGGTATACTCCGAATTGCTATTACCATTTGCAGCATAAGTAGCATCCACAGTCTGGTTATGGTCCGACATCCAACGCATAGGCAAGGAAGAAGCTTCATTGGTAATTTCTTTGTATCCTGGCTGATTCATCTGATTGCCCCAAGAAACCATCAAACTAGCAAGTCGACTAGCTTTGTCATTGGTCCAACGTGGATTTTCAGTATAGGCTTCCTTGGCATGGTTAGCGTCAGGTGTATCAATACTTGCACTGCTAGATTCACTTGTCTTCGTATTTTCGGTCGATGACGTACTTGGCTTTGCACTAGCCTTATCTGTCGATGAGAATATCGAGCTAGCCACTGTGGCAGACGACTTAGCCTGTTTGACGTTCTTCATTGAACTAGAGACTAGAGTCAAGCCAATGCCAACGACGATCGCTACTAGAGCCCCCAGAAGAATATAGATATAATTATAATTTTTCGAGATTCCAATAAGGCCAGACTGATAAGCTAATTGCAGTTCATCTGGTTTAGGTTTACGCCCTTGAACTTGCTCAAAACGATTTATCCATTCTGCTTCTGATAGCTTTCGCATAATTTTCCTCTTCTCTTTATCAATTATCTTCCATCCTATCATAGAACAGGGATGCTGACAATAGTAGAGAGAACTTGAGGCTTACCTTCAACCTATTATCCTTTATTTTCAAAATAACGACGAACAATCGGCGCCACTTCTTCACTATAAAGTTTAATAGCCTTTAGAACAGCCTCATGTGGCATAGAACCAATTGGGAGATGAAGCATGAAGCGATTTAGCTGTAAATCCTCAATAATACGAATGATTTTTTGAGCGACGTGAGCGGGGTCCCCAACGAACATGGCTCCGTTTGGTCCAACACTAGCATAGTACTGCTTTTTAATCATTTCAGACCAATATGGGTGATCCTTAGCAATGTTATCCACCGTTTGTTTCGTTGGATAAAAATAATTTTCTATCGCTTGGAAATTATTTTCTTCAATCCATCCCCAAGAATGAGCAGCTACCTTAAGTTGTTCATCCGAATAACCATTTCGAGCACCGATTTCCTTATAAACTTCTACTAATTTAGTAAAGGCCTTCGGATTTCCCCCAATTGTAGCATAGGTAATTGGCAGACCTTTTTCCGCAATTTGAATGGTCGACTCAATGTGACCACCTGTCGCTACCCATATCGGCAAATCATCTTGGACTGCTCGTGGATACATAGGGCGATTGTCAACAGACTGAGTATGATTACCTTGCCAAGTTACATTCGTGTGCTTTTTGACTTCCAAAAGCATGTCTAGTTTTTCATTGAAAAGTTCATCATAATCTGAAAGATTATAGCCAAAAAGTGGAAAACTCTCAATAAAAGAGCCTCTACCCGCCATGATTTCTGAACGACCATTTGACAGAGCATCAATAGTTGCATACTGCTGATAGACACGAACAGGGTCAATAAATGACAAAATGGTTACTGCACTAGATAAACGAATCTTCTTGGTATTTACAGCACCTGCTGCAAGAACAATTTCCAGTGCCGACACCGCAAAATCTTCACGGTGATGCTCTCCAATCGCATAAATATCTAGTCCAACCTGATCCGCCAGTTCAATTTCTTCAACGAGCTCTCTAATACGTTGGTCATGAGAGATAGATTTTCCAGTCGATTCTAGGAGGGTTGTTTCTCCAAAAGTTGAAATGCCAAGTTCAATCGTCATAAATCTTTCCTCCAGTGATTCTTTTATTTGTTATGAGAATACATTATAACTAGTTAGTGATAATTACAAATAAAAAAAACCTAAGACTCTATTTTCCAAGAAAGGCTAATAGGGTTAGGCAGAAAAGTAAAACTAAAGCACCCACGACCACTAGGATACTAATCTTATAGCCTAGGGGATTTTTGGGATTTAAACTGGTTCCAAGGCCATACCTACGGAGGACAAATAAGGGTTCTGAGGGAGATTGCTTAAGGTTGTAGCCTAAGAGATACCTTAAGTAAAATAAAAAGAAGAAACTCATCCCCGGAAAAATGACAAATGGAAGAATAATTCGCTGTGACAGACTAGTCATGATTGTAAGAAAGACTTGTATCAACAAGAGAGCCCAAAACAAGTAATAAATGTACGATTGCTTTTTCATTAATATGTACCTCTCAATCTAAGATAAGTATACTCCTCCTAGCTTCCCTTATCAAGCCCATAACTCGCCTGACACCTTATTTTCTGCTACAATAGAAAGGAAAGATTCAAAAAAGGAAACTGTACACATGAAATTAATTTCTTGGAATATTGATTCCCTAAACGCCGCTCTCACTAGTGATTCTGCACGCGCTCAATTATCACGTGCTGTTATCGACACTTTAGTCGCTGAAAATGCAGATATCATTGCTATTCAAGAGACAAAACTGTCTGCTAAAGGGCCGACTAAAAAACATCTGCAAATCTTGGAAGACTACTTCCCTGACTATGACAATACTTGGCGTTCATCTGTTGAACCCGCCCGTAAAGGTTATGCTGGAACCATGTTCTTGTATAAAAAAGAATTGACACCAGTCATTACTTATCCTGAAATTGGGGCACCTTCAACCATGGACTGTGAAGGGCGTATCATAACTCTCGAATTTGACAATTTCTTTGTGACACAGGTCTACACACCAAATGCTGGTGATGGCCTCAAACGTCTGCTTGAACGTCAAATCTGGGATGAAAAATATGCGGATTACCTAGCTGAATTGGACGCTCAGAAACCCGTTCTTGCGACTGGTGACTATAATGTTGCCCACAAGGAAATCGACTTGGCTAACCCTTCAAGTAATCGTCGTTCACCTGGTTTTACAGATGAAGAACGTGCTGGCTTCACTAACCTCCTTTCCAAAGGATTCACAGATACCTACCGTCACCTCAATGGCGACGTTACAGGAGCCTACACTTGGTGGGCTCAACGTAGCAAAACATCTAAAATCAACAATACAGGCTGGAGAATCGACTACTGGTTGACTTCAAATCGTATTGCCGATAAGGTCACAAAGTCAGACATGATTGACTCTGGGGATCGCCAAGACCACACACCTATTGTCTTAGAGATTGATTTATAAAGTATCTCTAGACATAAATCACAAAAAGAGTAGACCTGCTACTCTTTTACTATGCCCAATAATTAAGGAGAAATATGAAAACAAAACTTAACACCACTCAAAAGCTCGTCCTGTCAGCTATAATGATGGCCCTTTATATCGCTATCCTCTTTGCTTCACAAGCCGTTTCCTTTGGTGCGGTTCAGATGCGTCTGGCCACTGCTTTATATGGATTAACTTATATCTTTCCATTTTTGGTATTCCCTATCAGCATAGCCAATGCTATTGGTAACTCTTTTGGCGGATTGGGATTGATTGACGTGGTTGGTGGTTTCTGTGCTAGCTTTTTAACAACCGGTAGCATCTACCTCATCCGTAAAGCTAAGTTATCTAGCTGGTTTATCATTCTTCCAATCCTACTCATTCCTGCCTTAGTGGTACCAATCTGGCTTAGCGCCTTACTCAAACTTCCTTATTTTGCTCTCGTTATTAATCTCCTCTTAGGACAATTAGTACCTTCAATCTTGGGGGCTGTACTCGTACGAGAGTTAACTAAGCGAGGATACAAAGACTGATAGACAAAAGTATCTCTGCAAATTGCAGAGATACTTTTTTTAGTAATGATATGCTTTTTCGTAAGCTTCTTTTGGTGTCAATTTGTCTCCAAAAATAAGTAAACGGTAGTCAACATTAGTAGGATCTTTTTGATAGTCATCAACCCAATCTTGATTCATTTCGAGGTAAAGATTATAGGTTCCCAACTTAGTCGAAACAGTACCTATCTTGTAAAAATCTTTATAACGCTTTTGGTTATCCGTTTTTTTCAATTTTTCATATCGATAATAGGTTCTGGCAAAGTCAGTGAACTGGTATTCTTTCTTATCTTTTCCAGAGCCAGTTGTGACTTCAATGGTGCCCTTCTTATTTGTTAAATGTAAATCATAATCATAGTCATTGTGACTATTCACTTGGAAGACACCTGAAGTGATATCACTGTCATCAGAGAATGTCTGAATATCAGCGAACTTAGCAGCTTGCCAAGAAGTAGGAACTCCTTCATATTCACTATCACTCTGTAGACCTAGAAGTGACCAATAATGACCGAGATAGAAGGTATTAGACTTCTCACGATCTGTCACCAGTTCACCTACCATCTTAAGGTTTTCAGCACCTAGACGGTAAGGGTTAGAAAGGTAACCAAAGACTGGGAAGAAGTAAATGATGACTGTAAAGGTCAAGAGAGTCTTCATATTAATCTTATTGATAGCCCAGAAGAAATAGGCAGCTGAGAACAAGAGAGCGTAAGCTGCACCATAGCTAAACTTATGCGCATGGGCAATCAAAAGCAAAATGAAGAAAATAGGTTGGATAGGACGAACCTTATGATAGATGATAGAGAAAACGTCCTCCTTGTCTTCCTCAGATTTGAAAATCAAGGACAAGACAATAGTCAAGAGTACAAAGAAGGCGCCAAACCCGAAACCAACATCATTTGGACGGAAGAAGTAAGCCAAGATGGACATGTCCATTACCAATAGCCAGACAGATGCAAATTTGACTATGTTGTTACCAAATTTTGCAGCTGTTTGACTTGGTGCCTTCAAAGGTACTTCGAAGGCTTGTGCAAGTGCTCTCTCTTTGGCCTGGCGTTCGGCCTCTATTGCCGCTTTCATTTCCTTAGTACGGCGTTCCTTTTGGAACAAATGGGCAACCTTGGTCGGTTCATCTTCCCTTGACTTGGTGATACTCAAAAAGAGTAAATATTGCATGGCAAAGATAAGAGCTGTGTTCCCACCGTATTCTAGGAAGGAACCATCCCAAATACTAGAAACAACTGCAAAAACGATATAACCTCCAATTGAGATTAAAACCGTCAAAAGTAAATGAATCCAACGAAAACGATAAGTGTATTTATCAGTTGTATCTCGTCTCAAAAACGTGTCACGTGGGTAAAGATACCAGATAACGAAGATAAGTTCAATGGCCTGAACTGCTGTTAGAAAACCAACATAGTTGAAGCCAAAAACGGCTGCTACCACATTGATGAGATAGGAAATAATAGCCAAAACTCGCAGACTGGTGCGCTTAGACAAGAGTCCAATACTCATCAGGGTGATAGTTGAGAAGGCAGAAAAACCAGCGCCCATCTTATTATCAAAGATAAACACATTGACAAAGGCAAAAATCAAGATTCCTAGAAGAGTTAAGACCTGTTTTTGCATTTCTTTTTTCTTTTCTTTCATATTTTCCCTCCTTATGGAAATGATAACGCTTCCGTATTCCTATTTTAACACAATTATACTGTTTTTGTCAGATTTGAAAAGACATTCGGATAATCGAATGCCTTTTTTATTAATTATCCATTGCTTCAATCTTAAGGAAAACAAAATCTCCATCAAAGCGTTGAATATACTTTTGAAAGCCTAATAAACTAAAGGTTTCAATCTCATAACGGACCTGATCAACACCATCACTAGTGCTCTCCTCAAGCAGTTTAAGTTTTGGAATATCGGATTCCAAGACATCACGGTAAAGTCCTTTATACTCAAAGGTAATTCGAGCCCACTCATTACCAGAAAGCATTGAGAAAGCCTGATAACGCACCTGCTCATCTGTAATAAGACGAGCTTCTTGTTCTGGACTTAACGTGAAAGCCAAATCATTTTCAGATTTGTGAATGGTTTGGAAACGATCAACACGGAAATAACGGATTTCAGAGAACTGATAATCACAAGTAAAGTTATCATCCAGTTTGTAAGAAATACAGTAGAAATAATGGTTATCAAAAATGACTGAAATTGGAAAAACCTTATATTCCTCCACTTTTTCTCCTGGCTTACGGTAACTAAAAGACAAAGGACGTTGGTCCACAATGGCATCGAAAATGGCAGAAATAGCTGGTAAGAGTGACTTATCTTGATCCTGATAAATCTTAAGTTCTTGATAACTATCTAGTTCTAGCTCAGTCAATCGCTTGATACGTCTGCGCTCCTTGTCGTCTACAGCCCTCTCAACAAAGATGTTGATAATTTCTGCTACTTCATCCTTTCGAAGGGCACGACTCTCTAAAAGAATCTTAGATAGGATAACTGCCTGATTGTATTTAAGGTTACCATAGCCCTGTTCATACTGGGCATGATAGGAACCGTATTTTCTGGAATACTTAACCTTCATATTTGGACGTAACTCAGTCAAATTTTCCTTGAGTTCACTCACGTCCTCTTTAAGTGTACGCTCACTTATGCCAAAGCGAGCTAGGTAGTCCGTTTTTGAAATGTCATTTCCCTTTTCCAATTCGGACATAAAATACAAGAGACGTTTGGTTTTTGATGCTGTCATTATAAAATCCCCCTTTATAATCAAACCCCTTATTACTAAAAAATTGCTGTCTAGTTATTCATTATCATAGATAGTCATCTCCAGTAGCGACGAGCCACAGAATTATAGCTCAAATAATAGTCCTTTTTCTTTTCGTTATACTCAAAAGATAGTCTTAACAATTGTGCTTTCTCAATAGGACTATTCTGATCAGTATAATCAAGATCAACTGACTTATGTATGATTCCTGATGAATGGACGTTGATACTTCTCCAGGACCTTTTTGCCTGAGAATGTTCCCTCACTACCTCAGACAAGGATGTTACTGGACCCAGATAGTCTTGGTCTTTAGTACGTAAGCTATTTATCTGCTCTTCCGTCCAATTACTGCTATAATTATCAACCTCAGTGACGCCCTCAAGGGGATAAGTCGCTATTCCACCATCATAGTCAAAGCGTCCCTTTTCGTCCTTCACAAAAGAGAGATCACTATACTCATTGCCATCTGCACGGTCATATCTCACCTTGAGACCACTAGACTCCATCTCGACATAATTGCCCTTACCATGACTTTTAATAATCGAACGTAAGGTATCAGCCTTGGGTTTCAGATTTTCAAAATCTTCTTCCGTCCAGTTATAAATCGCAGACTCATCTTCGTAGTCTTTGGGATCATCACTATCAGGTTTATCCTCATCAAGATCTGACTGAGACACCTGCTGAATCAACCTGTATTTTTTCATCGCCCCTCGATAGACAGAACCACCTAAAGTGGCAAAGAAGGATAGGCTAATCAAGCCAACTACGATTGCGGTGAAGAGAAATCTACCTAGCTTCTGTCCCATTCTAAAGAGAATGATAGCAAGGACAAAACATGCCACAATTACAGCCAGATACACAATTATCGGCTTATACTTCTAAGATAAGAAGACCGAGCCCCAGCTCACACTTAAGAGTATCAGTGGCAGAGCAAGAGTCAAAAAGAAATATCGCTTCTCAGCTTTTTCCTCCTGAAAAGCAGATTCAAACTCTGGCCCTTTATTACTAAAAGCCGACTCGAAAGCCTGATCACCATTCTTTAGATGATCATCACTTAAATAATGTTCATTCTCTTTATTAAACCTCTACTCCTCTAAATATTCTATATAACAATTTCCCAGTTTTTTCTATTGTAACAAATGAAAGCGTCATTTTCTACAAATATACTAAAAAAGCAACCTATCTTAGGTTGCTTAAAGGTTTAACATTAGTCATTCTCAATTTTTTCAGCTTCTGTACTGAATTTTTGTGCGATGGCTTCAAGAGCTAATTCATCTGTATCTGGAAGAGTGATGGCATCATCAGAAATCTCATCAATATTTGCATAAAATTCAATATGATTCTTCAGATTTTGGAGATGAATTGGTGCATCACCACCGTATTCGCCATCGAGGTTAATCATCATACGATCATCACTTAGAGGCTCAATATACAGCGAGCTCGTTTTGATATAGGAAATTCTCTTGTCATAGATGTGTTTACCACCTTGGAGAATTTGACGAATGAGGTCAACCAATTCAAAGAGGTTAGCTGTCTTAACCATGATTAGAGTAAATTTACCATCATCCAGTTTAGCATCTGGGGCAATCGTTTCAAAGCCACCAACTGAATTGGTCAAGGCAACGAAAATCATGGAAAGACCACCTTCAAAAACACCCTCATCATGCGTAATACGAACAGGAACCTTCTTAACTTGTGGTAGCAACTCTGCCCCCTTAACAAGGTAGGCCAAATAACCAAGTACTGTCTTTAAGCGACTAGGTACACTATAGGTTAGTTCCGTAAAGGAACCAGCAGCCGCAATATTGATGAAGTATTTGTCATCATAGGCACGGCCAATATCCATCTGAAGGGTCTGATTTTTAGCGATAACCTTGGCTGCTTCAACAGGATTTCCTCTTGGAATCTTCAAGGCGCGTGCAAAGTCATTTGTCGTTCCCGTTGGAATAACCGCCATTTGTGGGCGTTTTTTAAGCGGGGCAACCCCAGAAACAACCTCATTGATTGTACCATCGCCACCAGCAGCAATAACTAAGTCAAAGCCTGCTTTGGCCGCACGAGTGGCCTCATTTTTTGCTGAGTTCTCATCTGGTGTTGTTTGAAAGGCTGACGCTTCAAAGCCAGCACCTTCCAGAATATCCAAGACCTCGGCAACATTTTTTTTCATAATTTCTTGTCCAGATGTTGGATTATAAATTAAGCGGGCACGTTTTTGTTTCATATTGAACTCCTATAAATCCAGCAACCAAGCCTCATCTTTTACTTCAATTCCTAGGCTTTGTGCTTTTTCCAACTTACTTCCGGCATCACTACCAGCAACTACTAAATCTGTTTTCTTAGAGACAGAACCTGTCACCTTAGCACCCAGAGCTTCTAGTTTTGCCTTTGCTTCACTACGTTTAAGATGCTCCAATTTTCCTGTCAAAACAACTGTCTTACCAGATAAGATAGCATCATCTGCCACCTTTTGTCCAAGATAGGACAAATTAACGCCATAGGACTCCAGTTCTTTCATAAGAACTTGGGCCTCCTCCTTAGCAAAATAGCGCTGGATGGACTTGGCAATAACCTCTCCTAAACCATCTACAGTAGCAATAGCCTCGACATCTGCACTGGCTAACTCTTGTATACTGCCAAAAGCTTCTAGCAACTGCTTACTAACTTTGGCGCCAACATGACGAATGCCCAAACCATAGAGCAATTTCTCTGCAGAATTTTCTTTTGATGCTTGAATGGCTGCGTAAAGTTTTTCAGCCGACTTTTCCTTGAAACCTTCCAATTGAAGGAAATCCTGACTGTTCAAGCCATAGATATCAGCCACATCTTTAACCAATTCAGCTTTAAAGAGCTTTTCAACCACTGAAGGTCCCATACCTGCGATGTTCATGGCATCTCGAGAGGCAAAATGAATCAGACCTTCCTTAATCTGAGCAGGGCAAGAAGGATTGATACAACGTAGGGCAACTTCATCTTCAAAATGTAAAAGACCACTGCCACAAGATGGACATTGAGTCGGTACTTCCATCGGCTCCTGTGTCGTACGCTTACTCTCTACTACACGAAGTACAGCAGGGATAATATCACCAGCTTTGTAGACAATTACGGTATCACCGATACGAATGTCTTTTTCGGCAATGTAATCTACATTATGAAGGGTGGCCCGACTAACCGTTGTCCCCGCTAATTGCACTGGAGTCAAATTAGCAGTCGGCGTTACTACACCCGTACGACCTACCTGCCAGTCCACTGAGAGAAGCTCTGCTTCCTTTTCCTCAGCCGGGAATTTATAAGCAATAGCCCAACGTGGCGCCTTAACTGTAAAACCGAGTTCTTCTTGCATAGCCAAACTATTGACTTTGATGACAACACCATCAATGTCATAGGCCAAGTGATCACGATCTTCTCCAACAGCTTGAATAAAGTCCCAAATCTCATCCATCGATGATGTGACAATGCGTCGTGGATTAACAGAGAAACCGAGTTCTGCCACTTCATTTAAGACATCATTTTGTGTTAGACGCTCCGTTGGACTAGCTTCCTGATAAAGGAAAGTCGCCAAACGACGCTCTGCAACCACTTTGGTATCTAATTGACGAAGAGTTCCTGCTGCAGCATTACGTGGATTGGCAAATTCGGCCTCACCATTTTCCTGGCGTTGGATGTTGATGCGTTCAAACTCAGCCCGTGGCAGGTAACACTCCCCACGCACCGTAATATTAAGAGGTTGGTCCAACTTCAGAGGAATATCTGAGATACGCTTGACATTTTCAGTGATATTCTCACCTACAGAACCATCACCACGTGTCGCACCTACCTGAAGAATACCATCCACATAGGTCAACGAGATAGAGAGCCCATCGATTTTGAGTTCAGCCATATAATCAGCATTAGGAAATTCGTCCTTAACCCTCTTATCAAAGGCATCTAACTCTTCTCGTGAAAAAGCATCCTGCAAACTATAAAGCGGATACTCATGTTGATATTTTTCAAAACCA
The DNA here is from genome assembly GCF_965119505.1 of Streptococcus sp. Marseille-Q6379. Taxonomy (NCBI): domain Bacteria; kingdom Bacillati; phylum Bacillota; class Bacilli; order Lactobacillales; family Streptococcaceae; genus Streptococcus; species Streptococcus sp. Marseille-Q6379. The sequence goes on from NZ_CBCPLV010000002.1 coordinate 668,727, forward strand.
TCAAGTACCAGCCCTCCCACACGATGTGTTGGACTATCTGCTTGAACAAGTTCTGGATGTTCAGCTTCCAAAGCTACAAGCTCACGATAAAGCTTATCATACTCGGCATCTGACACTGATGGATTATCTTCCGTATAATACTCTTTTGCATACTGGTTAAGTTTAACAACCAGCTCTTTCATTCGTTTTTCCATAGGAACATTTTAACATAAAAGCAGAAAAAAACGCCTTTACAGACGTTAATTTAGGAAACAAAATCAATAACTTTGGCCAATTTCTTAATAAGAATTGCACCAACTAAGAGAGAAGCCAATTCTCCCATAGCAACAGTGAACCAAGTTACCCAAAATGGTGCCTGAGTAACCAAGGTCAACTCAGCCGCAATTGTCACCATGAAGAATGAGAAGTAAAAAGCAAAGTAAACATGAGCCTTGTCAAAAAGTCCACCTAAAATATCTTGGTTCTTAAATCGATCGAAGAAATAAACACCTGAACCGACAAAGACCAGTGTCGAGAGACTTCCGACAACCACATCAATCATGTTAAAGCTAAAGAAATTAGCAATCACACAGCCCAAAGTCACGGCAATGATATACTTGCGATTATAAAATCCTAAAAGATTGAACATTTCTGCAATTCGGAACTGGTAGGGACCATACGAAATTAAGTTAAAAGGTGGCACAACAGTCAAGACCACATAAAGAGCTGCCACAATAGCAATATGTGTTAAATCACGAACAGTTTGTTTTTTCATTTTTCCTCCATAATCATTATCTTTTTATTATCTACAAAGGATAATATTCCCGTCAAAAGAGCCTGGATCTCACCAAGCTCTCTTTATCATCTAGGAATCATCCTCATCTTTTTTGTGTTTTTTGCTGTCACTACCATCTCCAGAAAAGCTCTGAATAATAGTAATCACATCTCCTCTTCTACTTTTCAGTTCACCTTGTCTAAGCTCTTGATAGGTCGCATTAAAGACGGCCCCCAAAATCAAAATCCTGGCCAAGAAGATGAACCAAAGCATGAAGACGAAAATCATAATGGATCCAAATAACTTGATATCAACTAATCGACTCAAGGTACGAATCACATAAGTTCCAAACAAGTTGCTTAAATAGCCAATCACCAAAGTCGTAAAGATAGTCCCTGGCATGATGTAGCGGATTTTTCGAATCTTCACATTCGGAAGCACAAAATAAAGCACCATCATTCCCAGGAAGACAACTGCAATACTCAGAGGCTGGATACTATTTAAAATAAACTGAGTCATCTTGGAACCAATAGGATAGGTCTGTGTAATAACTCTAAGGACCGACTGAATAATCGTAGACAGCATTAGTGCAAAGGTGAGCAGGAACAAGATGACCAGACTCATGAAACCACCAACAATATGACTAATAAAGACATCACGGTGTTCTGAAGCACCATATACCTTGTTAATCGCCTTTTGAAGCGAAGACAAGGACTTAATCATGGTCCAGAATCCCGTCAAAGAGGCAACTCCCAACAACTGTCCAGAAGGTGTCGAGAAGATATCCTGAACAACGTTGGCTGCAGGTGCATAAAACTGCTTAGGAAGGTGCTCATTCATAAACTTCAAGAGATCAGTCGTATCAATATTCAGATAGGGAAAGACATTTGCCGCAATGACAATAAGCGGAAAAACCGTCAAAATGAGGTAGTAAGCCACTGCGATAGTTGAAATATCTATCTCTGCACTACGATAATGCCTAAGATAAACCTGCAAAGGGCGCCATTGGAGTTTATCCAATAGACGGGCCATTAAGCCTTGTCGTTTCATATTAGTAAGTTCTTTCTTCGCCTTGAGAAGTCAAAATTACTGGACCATCCTTAGTGATAACAAATTGGTGCTCATATTGACAAGAAAGTCCACCGTCAAGAGTTTTGTGAGCCCAACCCGTTTCAAGGTCAGTATCGATTTCCCAAGTACCAGTGTTAATCATTGGCTCGATAGTCAAAACCATTCCTTCTTTAAGACGGAGACCTCGTCCAGCCACCCCATAGTTTGGCACCATTGGTTCTTCGTGCATTGTTGGCCCAACTCCGTGTCCAACCAAATCACGAACAACACCGTAACCACGACTTTCAGCGTATTCTTGGATAGCTGCACCGATATCACCGATACGGTTACCGACTACCGCTTGTTCAATACCAAGGTACATAGCCTCACGTGTTACTTCCATAAGTTTTTTAACTTCGTCAGATGGCGTTCCAATCGCATAAGCCCAACATGAATCAGCCAAACCGCCAGAATATGATTCCGTGTATTTTTTAACCTGAGCAACATTGTCAAAATCCAATTTTGACACATCAAGGACTGACTTATCGATAGGTTCTGACAAGACCATATCAACCTTCAAGAGGTCACCATCTTTCAAAATATAGTGACGTGGAAAGGCATGTGCCACTTCGTCATTAAGGCCACAGCATGTCGCATAAGGGTAATCCATAATGCTTCCCTCAACCCCAATCTGAAGGGGAAGGACATTCTCTTCTTTACAACGACGACGCACATACTCTTCCACTTCCCACATGTCTACCCCTGGTTTCAAGAGGTCACGTAGACCAATATGAATGCTAGCAAGAAATTCCCCTGCCCTATCCATTGCTTCAATTTCACGTGCTGATTTTAATGTAATCATTGTTTTCTCCGTTTTCTTTATATCTTTTATTTTTAGTTACTAAGTTTTCTTAACCACAACGACTGATTTGCAGACGGTATGATTTCCGTGAGTAACCATAAGGTCCAGATGGGCTCTACGTCTGGTTTCAGCGATAATACTTGGTGTAATCGTCACCTTGTCATCGATCTGAGCTGCCTGAAGAAAGTAAAACATCATCTCTTCAATCACAAGACCATTTTGTTCCTGCTTTTCCATGATACGATAGACAACCTCTTTAACCATCTCTGCAAGAACACCCTGAGTGAGGTTTCCAGAATTGTCAATCATAGTGGGCTCGACCTCAAAGCTGAAAGCATGCTTGTCCTGGTTTAGGTTAGCTATCATTTGATCGCTAAAGGTGTGCAAGTTGCCACGATTATTGTCCTGAAGTTCTTCCAAAACCTGACGACGGGTGATAACACCTAGATAGTGTTTTTCTTCATCCACAACAGGAATGATATCAAAGTCCTCAAAAATCATCTTTTGGGCCACAGTTGCCAGACTAGTCTCAAGTCGTGTCACCGTCGGCTTGGTCATTATTGCCTTGAGCATGGTCGTCGGTTGCTGATTAGACACATCTCGCATGGTCACAATCCCAATCACCTTGTCAGCCTCAGACAGAATAGGAAAACGCACCAAGTTCGTCCGTTTCACCAAATTCTGAAAATCCCTGACTGTCATTTCTGGAGTCATGTAGTTGTAGTCTTCTCGTCTGGTATAGACTTGAGCTACAGTCTTGATGTCTGTTTTGATACGGACATTCGAAAGTGCCTGGTTAATCATGGTTGCCACGGTAAAAGTATCGTAAGTTGTTACCATGACTGGAAATTGCTTCAAACGTGAAAGCTCTTTAACCCTATCGGAAACCTGAAAGCCCCCCGTCACTAGAATAGCATTATTGTGTTCTAGGGCAAGCAATTGAATATCCTCACGGTCCCCAACAATAAGAAGATCTCCTTTGGTTAGATAACGGGTGATATTCTCAATAGTCATGGCTCCGATATAGAACTTACTGAAGACACGTTCCAGACCTTCATGACCAGAGATAACCTCAGACTCTGTAATCTCCGCAATCTCCGCAAAGGTCAGCTTATCAAGGCGAACCTGGACTTTCTTTTCAATTCGAACTGTCCCACTCCGAGGACGTGTCTCAACCAACCCTCGATTTTCAGCTTCTTTAATTGCTCGATAGGCAGTTCCATCAGAAACCTGTAAGTGATTCGAAATACTACGCACACTAACACGCTTACCGATAGGTAAGGCCTCTAGATAATCTAGAATTTCTTGATGTTTACTCACAGTTCTCCTCCTTCTCAAAGCGGAGATAATCACGCATGGTACGGGTGTATCGGTCTGCTCCCTTAAAGCGGGACACAAGTTTAAAGCCAGACTTCTCCGCTACACGAATCGATGCCTTATTTTCCAAGTGGGCAATAAGAATAATACGATCCATTCCCATAGCTGTCAAAGCCAAATTTGACAGACAAGTAACTGCCTCTGTCATTAAGCCTCTACCCCAGTATGAGGCATTCAAAAAATAGCCAAGCTCTGCAGTCCGTTTCTGGACATCTATCTTTTCAAAACGAACGACGCCAATCATCTTTTCTAACTCTTTATCTACAATAGCCCATACACCTAGAGGCTCCTTCATGAAGTAATGAACCAAAAGGCAATCCGTTTCATGCTGTGTTTGAGTGGCAGGAAAGAAAAATTGTAGATTCTTAGGATTTGATACAATTTCGTGTAAATCAAAACGATCCAAAAAGATGAGTGGTCTAAAAGAAAGGCGCTCCGACTCAAAGAAGGCAAAAGCACCCAGACTAGTCCAAATATCCATGATAGTATTATAACACAGTTTTAGAAATGGAAAAAGGCTCAACCACTAGGGGTTGAACCTTAGACTTAATCTTCAATCAAACGAATATCTGCACCAAGGTCAGAAAGTTTCTCAATGATATTTGAATACCCACGAAGGATAAACTCAATATTGGTAATTTCAGTTTGACCTTCTGCCATAAGACCTGCCGTAACAAGCGCAGCACCTGCACGCAAATCACTGGCTTTTACTGGCGCACCTGAGAGTTGCGTTGGACCATTGTAAACAATTTGTCCACCGAGTACCTGAATATCAGCACCCATACGAGCCAATTCAGGAACGTGGTTCACACGCTTCTCATAAATCGTATCAATAATTTTTCCTCGACCACTTGCTTTCAGTAACAAAGGTGTCATCGGTTGTTGTAAATCCGTCGCAAAACCTGGGTAAGGCGATGTCCTAATGTCAACAGGTTTTAAATCACCTTGCTCTTCAACAAAGATGGCATCTTCTTCAACTGTCATACGAACACCCATTGCTTCAAGTTTAGCAATAAAACTTTCAAGGTGTTCATAAAGAACATTTTTAACCTTAATTCCCTTACCGATAGCCGCGGCCATAGCAATATAGGAACCCGCTTCAATACGGTCTGGAATAACCTGGTGACGAGTGCCATGTAAGCTTTCTACACCGTCAATGGTGATCACTTCTGTACCAGCACCACGAACACGTGCGCCCATATTGTTAAGAAGTGTTGCCACATCAATAATCTCAGGTTCACGCGCCGCATTCTCAATGACCGTACGACCGTCAGCCTTAGCCGCTGCCAACATAGTATTAATCGTCGCTCCAACACTGACCGTATCCATGTAGATATGAGCACCCTTAATGCGTTGACCAGCATCAGTCGCAATACGCATAGATTCGTCTTCATAGGAAATGCTAGCACCCATTGCTTCAAAAGCCTTAAGGTGAAGGTCAATAGGACGTGGTCCCAAATCACAACCACCTGGCAAACCTACTGTTGCTTGACCGTAACGTCCAAGCAAGCTACCGTAAAAATAGTAAGAAGCACGAAGACTGTTAATCTTACCAAATGGCATTGGCATATCCTTAACGCCTCGTGGATCAATTTCGAGTGTTTCGCCATCACGCTTAACAGAACCACCCATCACTTCTATAATTTCAATTAGGTTATCGACGTCGCTGATTGCTGGTACCCCGTCAAGAGTAACCACTCCATCAGATAAAATGATGGCCGGAATCAATGCAACAACTGAATTTTTAGCCCCTGATACTGTAACTTCTCCCTGAAGTTTCTTACCACCATTGATGATAATTTTACGCATACTGTTCAATCTTTCTTATACTGGAATATTAGCTTTTACATTCTACCATAGATTGAGGTGCATGACAAATTAAGAACTCTAACAATTATCGGACAGTTTCACTTGACCATTTAAACCAGCCCTTAAAACGGATGGCTCCGTCTTTATCTGTTCGTAAAATTTTAATGTGGCGTTGCTTAAAACGTTCTATTGTTTCATCATTTGGATGTTTATAACGATTGTTCTCACCAGCTGAAACAAGTGCAAGGGAGGGGTGCAGCTGGTCCAAAAAAGCTTCAGACGAAGAACCTTTTGAACCGTGGTGTCCAGCTTTGAGGACGCTTGCCCTTAAAGTTGGATAGCTGGCCATCAGTTCCTCCTCTCCTTCTTTTTCCAAATCACCGGTAAACAGAAAACTGCTTCCTAATAGCTTTCCGTAAAGAACTATCGAATCATTGTTACCGCCATCACCAACTTTATTTGGATAAAGAACCTGTAGATTGCTTCCCATCATGGGTAATTTGTCGCCAGCCTTTAGAGTGTGAACTGGGCATTTTATAGTCCGAAGTCTTTTAACAAAGCTAGGCTTAGTCAAAGCCCCCTGACTGACACAGATTTCCTTAATCTTAAAACACTTGGCCACTTCTTCCAAATCACCAATATGGTCTGTGTCCGTATGCGTCAGGACCAGATAATCAATTTGAGACACTCCTCTAGCCTGTAGATAGGGAATCAAGGTTTTCTCCGCATTGCTCGTCTGGCTAGACTCTTGCCATTTTTCCTTAGTTCCAAACGTCACCTTGCCACCCACATCAATTAGGATGGTATCGCCTTTCATACTCCTCAGAAAAATACTGTCTCCCTGACCAACGTCAACCACAGTCACCTCATTGGTTAAAGGATGTTTGACCCAGACCATCAAAAGTCCAAAAATCATCAAAAGGCAAATCCTAAACTGAGGCTTTTTCCAAAAATCAAAGAGCATAACCAATACTGCTATCATCAAGCCAAACTGAAACAAACTAGGTTTCCCTAAAATCAAAGGTTGACCTATCCAGGATTGTATCCAAGTCAAAAAGGACTCCATCCATTCAAAAAGTGGGTTGATTTGAGAAAAGATTACCAGTCCTGAGAGGGCAAAGAATACTGTCAATACAGGCAAGAGAAAGCTATCAAATACTATGGAAAAAATCGCTGTTAGAATTAAACTAACTGGTTGAAAGGTTCCATAATAGTAAGTTAGAAAGGGCAAAATCCCAAGACTCAATACCAAGCTCGTATAGATTGATTTCTTTAAAGATGACAAGTCCTCAAAATCAAACAAACACAACAAGAAGGCATAGGAACAACTTAATACACCTCCCACTGTTAAGAGAAAATGAGGTAACAAGAGAAACAATAGAAGCAAGGTTATTCCCATATTGTCCAGTTTTTTAATACCAAACTCAGCCAGCAAACTTTGAACCAAGGAACGTAGGACTGAAGCTGTCCATCCTGTCATTAGGCCATAACATAAGGAAAAAGGCAGCAAGACGATAAATAGATAATCTTTAGGAAGGCCCAAGCGTAGAAGTCCGTAGCGAAACCATCCCAAAAAAAAGCCCACTTGCATCCCCGAAAGTGCAAATAGATGAATAATACCTAAACTTGTGTAAAGCTGACTCTGCTCATCGAACTCCTTATCCAAATACCCAAATAGCAGGCCTGTCATATAGTGTCTCATAGGACTAGGAAAGTGCGTCTGGATATGAACCAAAGCCCTCCTCCTCAATTGATGGAAAAAAGCTAGGGGAGATAGAGATTTTTGAGGTACTACTTGGTCCAAGCGCTCAATCTGAGCGATTCGATAAATACCTTGACTGGCTAGATAAGACTGATAATTAAACCCTTGAAAATTACGTTGACCAGTTGCTTGGGTTAACGTAATTTTCCCTTTTAATACTAGCGTTTGACTAGTAGTCTTGAAAAAATGCTGCTCCTTCTCAGATTTGAGTCGGTAAAAGACCTGATAGGTTTGTCCCTTTGCCTTACCGATAGCTGATAATTGCTCACCATTAACCGATAGCGTATCAGCAACCATAATCACCTGATTGATTTCAGCAGGGGCTTGTTTATCTTGTATAGTAGCTCTGTGGTGCAAGAATAAAAAGTAGACTAAAAAGAAACTACCTACAAGTCCCACCAACTTTAGGGCTGCCTTATTCTTCCAATGATGCTTCAAAAAACAGACCATAAGAAAGACAAAAGTACCAATAGCATAAACATTAGTGACAAAAATCGTAAAATAAAGGGCAGCTATTAAAAGAGACAAGGAAAAAAGACTGATTGGCGCTTTTTTAAGCCACATAGATGGACTCTCTGATTTTATCTAACGTTTTATCACCAATTCCTGAAACATTTTTCAGGTCATCTACGGACTGAAAGCCGCCATGACTTTCGCGATAGGCGATGATATCCTCTGCTCGCTTAGCTCCAATTCCAGAAATAGTTTGCAATTCCTCTGCAGTCGCTGTATTTAAGTTAATTTTCCCATCCTTATCATTAGTTTGCCCTCCTTTGTCAGAAACCTGACTAGTTCCTGATTGACCAAGGACAGAAAGGTTTTCATCCTTAGTTGCCACATAGATAACCTCTTCGTCTGACAAGCTTGCGGCTAAATTAACACTCTTAGCATCCGCATCCTCGGTCATTCCCCCAGCGGCTTTGATGGCGTCAGTCACCCTAGCGCTTGCTTTTAAGGTATAAACACCTGGATTGGCCACAGCCCCCTTAACATCCACTGTTGCTTTTGACTTATCCTTTTCACTTTCTTCAGTCTTTGACTGAGAAGACACTTCAGTAAGTGATTTTGACCCTTCTTTGGATGAGGAGGTTGACAATGTTGTCACATCTGTATAAGACCTCTCCGCCTCCATGCTGTTGCCGGCACCACAAGTCATCCATAGAAAGAAGCAAAAAATCACCATCAGTACAGCGATGACACTCACAAACAAACGATTATCTTTGACATAGGCTAGAATCTTTTCCTTCACGCTATTCTCCTTAATTGATATATTTTCTTTCTTATTCGTAAAAAATTTTAAAAATATATCAAAAAGTAAAAAACTCTATCAGATCTATGTCTGATAGAGTTTTTAGCTTATTTCTGAGTTTCTTTGGCACGGTGTTTTTCAGGATTCCAAACAAAGCTAGCTACATATGAGAAAGCCATGGTCAAAAGTACCGCAATGATAGCCACAATACCGAGAGGTACTCGGTAAATATAAGTCAAAGGATTGGGTTTCTTGCCTGTTTGATAACTCAAAGCTTCCTCATCAAGGCGATCAAATTCAGACTGGATACGACGAGCAACCTCTTGGATATTTTCGTCATTCAAACGCTTCAAATCTGAAATATCAATGGGATTACCATAGTTCATATCCACACGTTCACCTGTCAAGAGCCCCTTGAGTTCACGAGGTCCTTGATAGACAACCGGCATAATCTTAACCTTAGCCATCTTAGCGATAACTGCAACCCCACCCTTAACATCAGATGAATGGCGGCTACCACTTGGGAACATAATCAAACTACGGTTACTCTTCTTAAGCATGTTAACAGGGTACTTGATAGCTTCTTGACCAGGATTTTCACGGTCAATTGGGAAGGCTCCACACATACGGATCCACCAACCAAAGATACGACTCTTGAAGAGTTCTTTCTTAGCCATGAAAATAAACTGCTTAGGACGAGCTGAAAAAGCCATATAAACAGGGTCCCACCAAGTTCGGTGCGGAGCAACCAAGATATAGTTTTCGTCCTTGTTCAATAATTTATCGCGATTGTGGTAATGGGCATTCCCATTGATAATCCATAGAAGGAAGACAACAAGCCCACGTAAATAAGCGTAAAACACGTTTTTACCTCTTTTTCTACAATTTTTTTACTATTATACCAAAAAAAGGAGCGCTTTTTTCATCGAATTTCTTTGTAAACTATTGAAAATGGTGTGGCACTTTCTAATAGTTTGAGCTATAATGTAACTATGAAAAAAAGTATTGAGATTATAGGGAAAAATAGAAAGGCACTTAATCTTTGCCTTATTATTGCAAACTTGGCTGTTCTGGCTATCCTAGGATTTGTCCTATTCCAACGCCATAACACGAAATCTGAACAAGTAGCCAAGGCTGAAAAGACTGAACAAGTCGCTAATAGCACAAGCTCATCTTCAGAAAAAGCTAAAAAAGAGGATAAAACACAACTCAAAAAAGGAAGCAACCACAGCATTGAGGCGTCTGACTACGCCTATGATGTCACTGCCGTTAATAACACTATCCGAGGGAAATCAGATGATGTTAAGGGTAAGGTAGTCTTTTTAACCTTTGATGATGGGATTGATCCCACTTTGACACCACAAGTCATGGATATTCTGAAAGAGTATGGCGTTCACGCAACCTTCTTCCACATCGGCTATACCATCACACCTGAAAATGGGGACATCCTCAAACGTCAAATTACTGAAGGACATGCCATTGCCAACCACAGTCTTAGCCATAATTTCAATCTGCTTTATCCAGGACGTGTTCCTAACCAAAGTCAGATTGTTTCTGAGGTTAACCAAACCAATGCCAATTTCCAAGCTATCTTAGGCAAGGACTTCAAGACAAGAATTTTCCGTTATCCTGGTGGTCATATGTCATGGCAAGGTCTAGAAAGTACTGATCATGCTCTCGCCAAGGAAGATATCCAGTGGATTGACTGGAACATGCTCTGTGGAGATGCAGAACCACTCTCTGTTCGTCCAACCACATCTGAAAGCATGATGGCTTATATGGACGGTTCACAGAAATATTTCCCTGAAACTACTGTTAAAGTTGTACTAATGCACGATACAGCTGGTAAGGAGCTCACTGTTCAGACCCTTCCACAAATTATCGAATACTTCAAAAATCAAGGATATACCTTCGGTGTCCTAGAGTAATCACTCGCAACAGTTCCTTTGGGAGCTGTTTTTTGTTACAATAAAAACTATGACAAATCCAATTTTAAAAGATGGAGAACGCATTGACCAGCTCTTCTCCACAGATGTGAAAATCATTCAAAATAAGGAGGTCTTCAGCTACTCTATTGATAGCGTCCTCCTCTCTCGGTTTCCAAAAATTCCAAAGAAGGGATTAATCGTCGACCTCTGTTCGGGAAATGGTGCCGTTGGCCTCTTTGCCAGCACACGCACTGAGGCACCGATTACCTTGGTTGAGTTGCAAGAACGCCTGGCTGATATGGCCAAGCGTTCCGTAACTCTTAATCAACTAGAGAATCAAGTGACTGTTGTCAATGACGACCTAAAAAATTTGCTTGACCATGCCCCACGATCTCAGGTGGACCTTATCCTCTGTAACCCTCCCTACTTTAAGGCAACAGAAACGTCTAAGAAAAATCTGTCAGAGCACTACCTCTTGGCACGCCACGAAATTACGACCAATTTAGAAGAAATTTTCCAGGTCGCTCGTCATGCCCTCAAATCTAATGGACGCATTGCTATGGTACATCGCCCTGACCGCTTCTTGGATATCATTGACACCATGCGCCAGTACAATCTAGCACCTAAACGCATCCAGTTTATCTATCCTAAGATGGGACGTGAGGCAAATATGCTCCTGATTGAAGCCATTAAAGACGGCTCGACAGATGGCTTGAAAATCCTTCCACCACTCTTTGTGCATAAGGAAAATGGCGATTATACTGACGAAATCTTTGAGATTTACTTTGGAAAAAAAGACTGAGGGTGAGTCCTAAACGATGACAGAAAAGGATAGCAAGGCCTACATGTATGTGGTTGAGTGTGCCGACGGCACCCTCTATACAGGCTACACCACAGACGTCGAACGCCGCCTCAAAACCCATAACTCAGGCAAGGGCGCTAAGTATACCAGAGCTCGCCTACCAGTTAAACTCCTCTACTCAGAAGTCTTCGCCAGCAAGCCTGAAGCCATGAGCGCCGAAGCACTCTTTAAGAAAAAAAGCCGAGAGAAAAAACTGGCCTATATCAAAGAACACACGAAAAAATAACCGTGTGTTTTTTGACTTTACTTGATACAACTACTTCTACTTTCTCATAATAACTATTTTACACTCATAATGTTTGCGCTTTCATAAAAAAAAACACTATAATGTAGATGAAAATAGAAATATAAATTGAAAATTTTATGTTTCTTAATGGCATGTTTTCACGAGCCTTGAAAATACTTACTTATCTTCAATAAGCTAGAAAAGAGGAAATAATATGAAAAACAAGATTTCTCACAAATTTCTACTTTCCATAATCACCGTGTCCTCATTGGTATTACTTGGAGCATGTTCAACTTCTAGTCAGAAACAGACTAGCGAAACGAAACCAACAGTAGAAAGCAGTAAAGTTAGGAGCTCGTCTAGTAAGATTAAGTCATCGACGAAAGATAGTAGTAAAGCTTCAAGTTCAAGTAAACAAACGAAAGATTCTTCAAATAATGCATCTTCTAACTCAAACTCATTACAAAATAATAATGATGCCTCCTCCTCAGTTGCTTCGAACAACAGCCAGCCATCATCACCATCATCGTCACAATCTACAAGTAACTCACCATCTACTCAAGAACAACCTACCAAAGATAGTGCAACAACTACCCCAATCGATAGTGGTATCTCAATATCTGGTAGCTATCAAACAACTCAACAAACTCCGGTGAAAAATTCACCAAGTACAAATGCACCTGTTGAATTCTATCTTGATGCCGGTTCTAATGTTAACTATGATATGAAAGTTGTTCAAGATGGTCATGAATGGTTGTCTTACATTAGTACTAGTGGTATTAGACGCTATGTCCAAGCTGATAACAATTCAGTAACAACTCCAGTAGATAGTGGTACCTCAGTATCCGGTAGTTATCAAACTGTACAACAAACCCCAGTGAAAAATTCACCTAGTGTAAATGCACCTATTGAATTCTACCTCGATCCTGGCTCTAACGTTAACTATGACATGAAAGTCACAGAAGATGGACACGAATGGTTGTCTTACATTAGTTCAAGTGGCATTAGAAGATATGTTCAGGTGAATTGATTTGATTTTTAAACGTTTAGCTTACTTTGTTATCATTTAGTTTTGTACCAATAATCTAAAAAATGAAGTCATTCTATTTTTGTACGCCAAGCAATCAACAAGTGAGATTCCCCGCTGTGAGAAAAGTAGCTGAAACTTTGAAAAAGTTCGCTGACGTCCGCACTCACCTGAGGAAAGTTTCAAAAAATAAGTATATAAAAAAACGCTCTATTTTCATAGAGCGTTTTCATTGTTTATTTATCACCCTTGTTACGGATAACAAAGCCGTTTTTCTTTTCACTTGAGGTACGGTGTGGGCGTTTGTTGCCATGGTTTTCAAAGTCACGGCTATTCTTCTTAGACTTGCGTTTGAAGTCACGACGGCCACCGTCTCGGTCATCGCGGTTACGGTCGCCACGGTATCCACCACGACGGTTGTTATCGCGACCGCGGTTGCCACGGCCACCTTTGCCGCCTTTACCGCCAAAGCCACCACCTGATGGTTTGAATGGCAATGGTTTTTCACGTGCGATTTCCACTTCTGGCATTGTCTCTGGATCTTGAACGGTCAAGCTCAAGATGTAAAGCGCCAATTCTTCAGGTGTGAATTCTTGAGCCAATTTAACCGCATCGCCCTTGAACTTGTCAAAGTTAGAACGGATAGCTTCATCCGCAAAGTCACGTTCAATCTTCTTAAGGGCAACTTTCTTCTTAGCCTGGAAGGCTTCTTGAGCTGTTGGTGGCTTAAGACCTTTCATGCGTTTCTTAGTCAAGTTTTCGATGATTCCCAAGTAACCCATTTCGTTTGGAGCAACGAAAGTAATCGATTGACCTGATTGGCCTGCACGTCCTGTACGTCCAATACGGTGAACATAGCTTTCTGGATCTTGTGGGATATCGTAGTTGTAGACGTGAGTAACACCTGAAATGTCAAGACCACGCGCCGCAACGTCTGTGGCAACCAAGATATCGATTTGGTCGTTCTTGAAGTCACGGATAACACGGAGACGTTTGTTTTGGTCAAGGTCACCGTGGATACCTTCTGCACGGAAACCACGAAGTTTCAAACCACGTGTCAACTCGTCCACACGACGTTTGGTACGTCCAAAGACGATTGACAATTCAGGTTGGTCAACATCCATAAGACGAGTCATGGTATCGAACTTCTCTTGTTCCTTCACTCGGATAAAGTATTGGTCAACGTTAACATTGGTCAATTCTTTAGCCTTGATTTTCACATGCTCAGGATCTTTCATGAACTGAACGCCAATACGTTTGATAGCATCAGGCATAGTTGCTGAGAAGAGAAGGGTTTGACGTTCTTCTGGCACTCGGCTAATGATAGCTTCAATATCTTCAAGGAAGCCCATGTTAAGCATTTCATCAGCTTCATCCAAAATCAAAGTCTCGATATTATTGAGTTTAAGAGCCTTACGTTTGATAAGGTCAAGGAGACGACCTGGTGTCCCTACTACAATATGGGCACCTGAACGGAGGGCCTTGATTTGTTTCTCAATGCTAGAACCGCCGTAGACTGAGCGAACCTTAACGCCCTTATCACGGCCAAAACGGAAAAGCTCTTCTTGAGATTGCACTGCCAACTCACGTGTTGGGGCAATCACAAGGGCTTGGATTGTATTTTCTTCTGTACGAATTTTATCTAGGGTCGGCAAACCAAAGGCAGCTGTTTTACCAGTACCAGTTTGGGCCTGACCAATAACATCCTTACCTTCAAGAGCGAGTGGAATCGTCAACTCTTGGATAGGTGATGGCTTTTCAAAACCAGCAGCTACAACAGCTGATTGGATGTCTTCTGATAGGTTTAAATCTGTAAATTTCAAAGTATTCTTCTTTCTATTTGAAGGCGGTGCGAAGCCACCTTATGAGACTTGGTTGTGTAGTATGTTAACTACCTGTATTTAATAGTCGTTTATTTTAACAACTCATCTAGTCTATCATATTTAAGAATAAAAAGACAGTGAATAACGTTTTAAAACCGCCTCCAATTTGAGAAGACGGTTTCACTCACTAATTATTATTTATGGACCAACCAACGCAGGTAGCGGGCCAAGACCAAACAAAGAATCGCACTACCGATAATGATGAAAATCCAGGCTGGACTGACAGTCATAAACGGTAGAGGAACATTCATCCCAAAGAAACCGGTAATAACGGCAAGCACTCCTAAAAGTACCTCAATAATGGTCAGATTGCTCAAGTTGTTGTTCAGGTTGTTGTTTAGGATATTGTTATAAGAACCTGATAGTTGCTGTAAGACCTTAGAAATGAGGTCCGTCATGGCTACTAACTGTCTAGCTTCAATCATGGCATCGTCAAACTGTTCTTTTTCGACCTCATTGAGACGACGATAAATGGCGTGCCCCTTGATGTGTTCCAATAGAAGACGGTTTTGTGTGGCTGCAGCCACCAAATAGACCATGCCTGTTTCCAAATCTGAAAGATCGTAAAGATTCTTACTTGTCGTGGTCTGCCTTAGACGTCGACTAACCTCATCTTTTTGCTGATCCAAACGTTCAATGACGGGATAGTAGGCATTTGAAATCATCTCAAGTCCTGCAAAGAGCAATTTGTAGATAGACAAATCCTCATGGTTATCCACATAATCTTGCATCTTGCTTATCACATAAGCGTTATCCTCGTTACTAATGGTCACCAAACGTGTATCTTGAACAATAAAGGTCAGAGGAATGGTTTCATAGTATTCCTTGTCCTTCTCAAGCGCCAGAACGTTATAGATAAAGGTGATTGTCCCAGTCTCACGGTTGTAGTCCATGTGGGCTCGTTCATTTTTATCCAAAGCATACTCTATGGTTTCCTGATCAATATCATACTTGGTATAAAGATAGGATTGCTCAGAAATAATATCTGAGTCAATATTAATCCAGTGACGCTTATAACCCAGTTCTTTTTCAATAAACATTTTTCTTCCTCATTACTCAAGCACTGCTGCTGCCAAAGCTTGTTGGATTTCAAAGACATTATTATCACTCTTAAATTGAAGGACCTCTGCAGGCTCAAGTGCTGATGAAATCCAAATCTTAAGTTCAGCATCTAGGTCAAAGTGGCCCGAGCTCTCTACAGTGAAACGAGAGATTGAGTGATAAGGGATAGACTTGTAAGAAGTCTTCTTCCCTGTAACACCTTGTTTATCGACTAAAATCAAGCGTTTCTCTGTAAAGACAATCAGGTCACGAACAAGGACATAGGCTAACTCCACTTGTTCACCTGGAATTAAGATACCCTCCAATTGACGCTCAACCTTATCATTATCTTTTTTAGATGCATTGCCAAGCAGTCCTGAAAAAAGTCCCATAGTTATTTCTCCTTTTTTATTGTAAAGATAATCCTTGCTTTAACTATACCACAATTTTAGGATTTCAGACACTTGCAGAAATGGGTTTCTGGTAGTACAATTAAGGAGTCACAAGAGGAGCAATTGCTGAGAATGGCTAGCTTGAATTTTTTTCAAGACTTGCCTAAACTCTTACCACCTGATCAGGTTAGGACCTGCGTAGGGATGTGTCTCAAAATAGATTGAAATAGAGGAACTTCTATGACGTCGTTTTGATGTGGCAAAAATAGCCAATCAAGACGATTGGTATAGGAGGTTTTTTTATGTCGAAAACAAATATTCGGCCAATGATTGAGGTTGCCCTTTTTGCAACCATTGCTTATATCCTGGACCTAGTTACCCAGCCCATGTCACTAGGCCCTTGGATTTCCCTTTCCTTTAAGATGGTACCCATCTTTCTCCTCAGTTTTCGCTGGGGCTTAAAGGCTGGTGCTATGGGCGGTCTTATCTGGGGGCTACTTCAAGTGGTGACAGGACAGGCAGCCGGTGGTTGGCTAACCTTAACACAAGGTTTTCTGGAGTATTTTGTCGCCTTTAGTCTGATTGGTATCAGTGGTGTGGTCAAACCAGCCCTTGATAAAGCCATTAAAGAAGGTAATAAAGTCAAGTCTCTGATGGTGATTACTGAGGGGATTCTGCTTGGTAGCTTTGCTCGTTACCTCATTCACTTTATAGCCGGTGTCATCTTTTGGGGAAGCTATGCCCCTAAAGGACAAAGCCCTTATCTCTATTCATTTATTATCAATAGCTCATCCTTCCTTGGAGAAACATTGGCCAGCCTCATCGTTTTCTTCGCCCTACAACGATTCCTAGGCAGATTACTCAATACGGAAAAATAAAAGAAACCATAGGACAGTCTTAAGTGGCAGTCCTATGGTTTTTCTTGTTTATATAAAAAACAGCAATTATTGCCTATTCACAGTAATAACCTCACTTTTGTTTTACTGTTTTTTATGTTAAGATACAAAAAAAATATATGTTCCCATATATGCAAACTGGAGGTTTCCCATGCAAAAATTTGGAGATATTTTTAAAAAATTTCGTGAATCAAGAGGGATACGATTAAAAGATGTCGCAAAAGCTGGTATCTCGACATCTCAACTGTCTCGTTTTGAAAAAGGTCAGACAGACTTAACCATTACAAAGTTTATGTTGATATTGGACGAGATTAACATGCCTATTGACGAATTCATGTATGCTGTCCATGATTTTCATCGGGATGAACTGAATGAACTATTAGCAAAGATTCAGCTTTTTGTATCGACTCATGATATTAATGGATTAAAGAAACTACTTAATTCCCAACTAAAATCAGAACCTAAACGAGAAAAATTTCATCACATTAATACTATTTTATTAAAAATTCGCTTACAGGATTTATCGGGAGAAAGCTATTATACACAGCAGGACCTAACCGATTTAACCGATTATCTATTTAGTGTTGAGTACTGGGGTTATTATGAATTATTGATTTTTGCAAATACCTTAGATGTGTTGAACCATGAGACTCTTATGGTTTTGGCAAAGGAGATGTCTAGAAGGTCTGATTTTTACAAAGAGATTCCTAATAATCGACGCATGATATCAACCATGTTATTAAATGTTTATATTACATGTATAGAAAGAGGAGAGCTCATTGATGCACTGTATTTCGAAAAACAATTAAACCAATGCTTTTTTATCGAGACTGAAATTTATGAACGATTGGTTTTTCAATATGCACAAAATTATTATCAATATAAAAAAGAAGGAAGCAATCAGTCTATTATCGAAATGAAGAAATGTATTGATGCCATGAAATTGGCAGGGAGCAAGAATATTGCAAAGACTTATGAAGCGCATTTGAAAAAATTGATAGATAAAAATAGTTAGCAAGCATATATGGGAATTTATTAAATAAGCTTATTATTCTTGTAAAATTATTTAAAAATATGTGTGAATCCAATTTCATTTCCAGATTTGGTAACCAATATGGAGAAACGATATGTCTAAATCCTTTCTGAAATTACTTATCTCTCAGTTATTTGCTAACTTAGCTGACATTTTTCTCAGGGTATCTCTCATTGCAAATATCTACGTCATTACAAAATCCGTTATTGCAACCTCAATGGTTCCGATTCTAATCGGATTGTCAGCTTTCGTGGCAAGCCTTCTGGTGCCATTAGTAACTAAAAAACTAGCCTTAAATAGAGTGCTTTCATTCACTCAATGTGGAAAGACTTTTTTATTAGCAATACTCCTTGTAATGCTCATTAAGGCTCAATTTGTTCCAGCCTTAGGAATGTATATCTTTGTTGTCGCTATTTCTATCTTAGATGGCTTTGCGTCACCCGTATCTTATGCCATGATTCCTAGATATGCCACAAATTTGGGAAAGGCAAATGCTGCCTTATCAATGAGTGGTGAGGGAGTACAATTGATTGGTTGGGGACTGGGCGGTCTCTTATATACTTCGCTTGGTCTTTTTCCCACACTGTTGATAGTCTTACTCCTTTATCTCCTTTCCACTTTTATGATGCTCTTTCTTCCTCAGGCCAAAATAGAGCAGTTAGAAGCGGAGACAAATCTTGATACTCTAGTAAAAGGATGGAAGTTAGTTGCAAAAAATCCTAAATTAAAGTTATTTGTTCAAGCAAATTTATTAGAGGACTTCTCAAATACAATCTGGGTATCGTCTGTAATCCTTGTTTTTGTAACCGAGGTGTTAAAACAAACTGAAAGTTACTGGGGCTACTCAAATACAGCCTATTCCCTTGGTATCATTTTAGGTGGAATAATTGTCTACAAACTATCCGAAAAGTTTTTAGCCCATAAGTGGAAAAGTATTCTCTTTTCACTCTTAGCAATGGCGACCATCACAGCCAGTATCCTCTTTTTCTCAAACACACAAACATTTTTAATTTTCTCAAGTTTAATCGGCTTCTTTTCTCAGTTAAAAGAAGTACCTGAAAGTGTCTTTCTTCAGGAAACTGTCGATGAAAATCAGTTAGTACATGTTTATTCTGTATTTGAAGTCATTTCAACCCTTGCTTTTTCAGTTTTCGTCTTTCTGATGAGTTCTATTACTGAAAAATTTGGAATTACAACAAGTTTCTGGCTATCAACAATTTGCATACTTTTAGAAGCTGGCTTGATTTATCATAATCGTGATTATCTAAAGTAATTAATCATAGGTATACTTGATAACTATTAGGTTTATAAAAAATATAGGACTATCTGATTAGATAGTCCTATATTTTGTGTTGTTTTAGAGATGTGACGTAGATATCATTATTAAGATGTTACGACACGAAGTCAGACGAATCGATATTATTCGTCTGACGTAGTTAGTGAGACGGCTAGCTAGACACAAGATAGTGGCTAGCGTCAAAAGATGAACGATTTACATAAACTATACATAGCATTACGACATGAGAAAACGGAAACGATTATTTTCCGTTTTCGAGTTAGTAAGGGACTTAGCCACTGTCCCATAGGACGTGGCGTAGATTGCTTAGGCTATGAAATAGCCAAGCAATCTTAGTACATTACATCTTCTCTTCCAATGTTACATCAGGATATTTATCCGCAAACCAACGGAGGGCAAAGTCATTTTCAAAGAGGAAGACTGGTTGGTCAAAGCGGTCTTTGGCCAAGATATTTCGGCTTGATGACATGCGTTCATCGAGGTCCTCAGGTTGAATCCAACGCACAGTCTTTTTACCCATTGGTGTCATAACGACTTCGGCATTGTATTCATTTTCCATACGGTGTTTGAAGACTTCAAACTGAAGTTGACCAACGGCACCAAGCATGTATTCGCCTGTTTGGTAGTTGGTGTAGAGCTGGATGGCTCCTTCTTGCACCAATTGTTCGATTCCTTTGTGGAAGGACTTCTGTTTCATGACGTTTTTAGCAGAAACTTTCATGAACAACTCAGGCGTAAAGGTTGGTAGTGGCTCAAATTCAAATTTGTTTTTACCTACAGTAAGGGTATCACCAACTTGGTAAGTTCCTGTATCGTAAACCCCGATAATATCTCCAGCAACGGCATTTTCGACATTTTCACGAGATTCGGCCATGAACTGAGTGACGTTAGAGAGCTTATCTCCTTTACCTGTGCGGGTTAGATTAACACTCATACCACGCTCAAATTCACCAGAAACGATACGAACGAAGGCAATACGGTCACGGTGACGTGGGTCCATATTGGCTTGGATTTTGAAAACAAAACCAGAGAAATCCTTGTTGAGAGGATCAATCTCGTCACCATCCACTGTCTTGTGACCATGTGGTTCTGGTGCAAATTTGAGGAAGGTATCGAGGAAGGTTTGAACCCCAAAGTTAGTAAGGGCAGAACCGAAGAAGACCGGTGTCAATTCACCAGCTAAAATAGCTTCTTCTGAGAATTCATTACCCGCTTCTGTCAAGAGTTCAATATCTTCTTTAGCTTGCTCATAGAATGGGTTGTTGGCAAAAAGAGTATCACCATCTTCAATCTTGGCAAAGCGCTCATCACCTTTGTAAAGCTCCAAGCGTTCGTTATAAAGGTCGTAAAGTCCTTCGAAAGCTTTACCCATACCGATAGGCCAGTTCATTGGGTAACTGGCAATACCAAGCACTTCTTCCAACTCTTCCAAGAGGTCAAGTGGCTCACGTCCATCACGGTCCAATTTGTTCATGAAGGTGAAGACAGGAATCCCACGGTGTTTGACAACTTCGAAAAGTTTTTTGGTTTGGGCCTCGATACCTTTGGCTGAGTCAACAACCATGACGGCAGCATCAACCGCCATAAGGGTACGGTAGGTATCTTCTGAGAAGTCCTCGTGCCCTGGGGTATCAAGGATATTGACACGTTTACCCGCATAGTCAAACTGCATCACAGATGAGGTTACTGAGATACCACGTTGTTTCTCAATATCCATCCAGTCTGATTTGGCAAAATTTCCGGTTTTCTTACCTTTTACGGTACCAGCTTCACGGATTTCACCCCCAAAGTAAAGCAATTGTTCAGTGATTGTTGTTTTACCGGCATCGGGGTGAGAGATGATGGCAAAAGTACGGCGTTTTTTGATTTCGTCTTGAATGCTCATAGTTTTCTTTCTTCTTTAAAAATTATCTTTTTGTTACTTTTCCTTAGTGGTATGGATGTCAGCAGCTTCTTTGTAAATCTCAAAAATCCCATGTCCCAGAGCTACTAATGGCAATAGGTTTTTTACCAGAACGAAAAGCAAGATCGTTGTAGCTCTTCTTTCAGAAAATTTCTGTCTTTTGAAAGCTACATTTGTTGTCGAGGCTTGCGATAATTCTCGCAGGCACAGCTCTTTTATTATATCCAAATTACAGTGTGAAAGCAATTCTGAAAGCGTTTTGTGTTAGAATAAAACAAATAAAATGACAAAGCACGCTACCAACTTTCTGATAGCGTATTTCTTCATTTATTTAATATTTCTCTTCAAAACGCTCCAGACCTTTTTTCATGATTATCATGAGAATAACCAGAGCTCCTGAAACAGCAAGGTATTTGACAAGTAAGGGGGTTCCCATAATAAATGGTGTGTGTTTAAGCATGCCATAGTTTCCACCGATGGTCTGATTAACTATTACAAGACCTAGGTTCAGTAATAAGGTAGCCACCACAATCAGCCGCTTGCTGATGGGATGGATTTTATAACTGTTAAAAATGACATTGAGGCTATTGACCAGTAGGGCATAGTGACCAATTAGGAAAGAAAAGCCTGTGATATGTGGAAACTCATAGGGATCAAATACTGGATAAATCAATGCACAGTATGTCCCGACAACTCCCATAATAGCGAAATAGCTCTTTATTCTACTATTTTTCAGGAGGAGAACAGCAAACATAGCCATGCGGCAATGGTAAAGGGGCAGACTAATATACAGAGGAAAGCCCTGCCAGAGGTACCAGGTATAAAGGGCAAAGAGTTAAATGGCTTGGATAGTGAGAAAGGTCCAACGCCATATCTTATTCTTATACCAACGCCAGCTCAAGTAACTCAGAAGTACCATCGCCAAAAGCATAAGCAAATAATAGGGTAAAGGTATCTGGGGTGGATGAGTTTGGGTGGTTGTCAAAAAATCCTTCATTCTCTTCTCCTGCTGAAATTACTATGCCTGCTATTATATCAAATTTCAGGGTAAAGCAAAAACCTGCTTTAGAAAGCAGGTTAGAGAACTTAATCCTTGGCTTGGAGTTTTTCCACAACCTTAGCTAGATTCATAGAGTTAGAGCCCTTGAGCAAGATTTGATCGTGCTCACCTAGGCTTTCTTTGATTTGTTTGACCATAGCGTCAAATTGGTCTTCGTCAGCTGTTTTCTTGAAATAATAAACATGACCAAGAGGGAACATTTGGCTAGCAAGTTGTGACAATTCTGCAATGTCTTCACCGTAGAAAATCACCGTATCAATAGCATCTGGTGTCAGACTTAGTATCATCTGCGTGTGAAGTTGCACAGACTGTTCACCGAGTTCTTTCATATCAGCTAGGACAGCCATTTTCTTGCCTCCTTCATTCTTAGGAATAGCTGAGAAGGTCTCCAAAATGAGCTTCATGGCTGTTGGATTGGCATTGTAGACATCTGAAAGGATATCGGCACCGTTAGCTGCTTTTTTCCATTCAGTACGGTTTTTTGTAAGCTGCAAGTTAGCAAGAGCTGAGAGGATATTTTCCTCAGTTACACCCAAGTGTTTTGCGACATAGGCAGCAACCATGGCATTTGTGGCATTGTATTTTCCAGTGACTGGCAAGGTAACTTGTCCGTCTAGGAAGTTTGTTGAGAAGGTGAGGTGGTCTTTGAACTCTGTCAACTCAGAGACCGTAAGCTCCGCACCATCCCCAAAGCGTACCACGTCAAGATTGCTTGGCAAGAATGGATCGACGATAGAATCACTAGGTACAAGCAAGAGGCTACCATCAGGCATACCGTCTTGCATTTGCATTTTACCTTGAGCAATCTTGTCACGGCTACCAAAGAATTCCAAATGAGCCTCTCCGATTAAGGTAACAACAGCTGTTTTTGGTTTCGCCAAGGTTGACAAGAGGTGAATGTCTCCCATGTGGTCTTGCCCCATCTCAAGGACGATTTTCTCCGTATCGTCAGGCATGTGTAGGGCAGTATAAGGAAGACCAATCTCATTGTTGTAATTACCTTGTGTCTTGTAAGTACGATAGGTTGTGGCCAAGATATCATGAATCATGTCCTTGGTCGTTGTCTTACCGTTAGAACCAGTCACAGCAATAACGTCAACACCAGTCTTTTCAAGATAGTAGGCAGCCAGTTTTTGGAAGGCTTCAAGAGCATCATCAACTAGGATATAGGCTTGATCAGCCGATAATTCTTTTTCTGTGAATGTCGCTAGAGCACCATTTTCAAAGGCTGTTTGGATAAAATCATGTCCATCACGCGCACCTTTGAGCGGCAAAAAGAGGTCGCCCGCTGTAATCTTACGGCTATCAAACTCAATCTGGTTAATGGCAACATCTTCATAGGCTGTGACATCATTTTTAGCGCCAACAACCTTGGCAATTTCATGGAGTGTCAGTTTCATCTTAAAATCCTCTGTTTTATTTTTACAAGTCTGGCAAGAAATAAGATTTTCTTGCCCGCAATCACTCCCAATTATATCACAAATCAGGCTAGCTTTTGCTTGGGAGATGAATTTGTTACAATGGTTGATGAAAGGATTAGGCATGACAAAGAAAAAATTAATCAACCTCTCTAAAGGAGAGGAAAATATAAATAGCGACTGCCAAAGTATTGAAGAACCCAAAGGATGGCGCTTTAATTGGAGAAAGATAATCCCACTAGAGCCAACATCTGAATTGATTATCTTAGTGCTGCTTGCACTGCTTTGGGGTGGCTTTTATTATTATGATCATTATACAGTCAATGAAGATAACATATATGGTCTCTGGCAGTCTAATCATCATAAGTTAGCGATTTCCTATAAGCATATTCGGAAACGAGGAAATATCGACTGGCAAGTCGTACAGGATGGTAAGTATATTATCTATGCTGCTAGAACTCACCCAGTCAAACGGCTTAATGACGGAACTCTTCACATGGAGCTCTACACTGTGGAAGGCTACCTGACAGACCTACCCACCAAGGACGGCTTCAGCTATATGGATTTCTATCTTCGCAAAAACAATTATCTTACCTATGACGGTGAGTCCTACAAGCGTATCAATTCTGGAAACAAGTCCATCACTTGGAAAGATGGTTCTACCAGCCCTTATGGTGAACGAAAAACCACTATAGATGAGGTTTTTGAAGCCCTCTATTTGATACTTATGGGGATTTGCTCAGTTCTTATCATTACAGAGGCTCGGCAAAAGAGGAGAGAAAAACTAAGTGAGACACCAATCAAAAAGAAAATACGCTGACCGAAAGAAACTCAATCGAAAGTATCATTCACAAAAAGCATATCGAAAAGAACAAAAACGTAAAACCGGATGGCGAGCACGCTGGGATAAATTTACAGACCGTTTAGCCAACATTTTTGGGATATGTTTCCTACTCATGATACCGATTTTCATCGTTTATATGATTTTCTTTGACGATGGGGTTTCTAAAGATGGTATCTACGGTCTGTGGCAATCTGAAAATCATAAGATTGCCATATCATATGAAGAAGGTTCAAAGGGAAGTAAGCGTGATTGGGACATTGTTCAAGATGGAAATGTCCTCATTAAAGATGCACGCGTTGATGATATTAAACGCTTAGAGGATGGCACCCTCTACATTGAAGTTTATGCCAAGGAAAGTCTGTTTTCAGACCTTCCCACAAAGAACGGCTACAACTATTTAAATATGTATGTCCGTAAAGACAATTATTTGACCTATGATGGCGAATCCTACAAACGGATTGATGATGAAAACAAGAGCATTACCTGGAATGATGGTTCAAAATCCCTTTATGGTCAACGAATAACCTTGTTTGATCGTCTGAAACCTTATATCGTATTTGGAATTATTGGTTCTATGATTTTGTATGTCATTTTTGTCGATTGGAGAATAAAAAGAAATCTAAAAAGGAAAAATAGGCTAAATGAGGCATCAACTAAAGAGAAAATACGCTGACCGACAGAAAATTAATATAAGTGACCATTCACAAAATGAATATCGAAGAACACAAAAGTACAAAACTGGATGGCGAGCACGTTGGGGTAAATTCAAAGACCGTTTAGTCAAGATTTTGAGTATTTGTTTTCTAATCATGGTACCTATAGTCAACATCTATATTAGATTCTTTTATGATGGTATCAGTGAAAATAGTATCTACGGGCTATGGCAGTCTGAAAACCACAAGCTTGCTATTTCCTATAACGAAGGAGGAAGAAGTCGTAAGTACGATTGGGAGATTGTACAAGATGGAAAACTCCTTATCAAAAATGCTCGAACTCAGAAAACTAAAGGTCTTAAAGATGGAACCATTTACATTGAAGTTTACGCCAAGGAAAGTCTGTTTTCAGACCTTCCCACAAAGCACGGCTATAACTATTTGAATATGTATGTACGGAAGGATCATTATTTGACTTATAATGATGAGTCCTACAAAAGGATTGATGATAGGGACAAAATCATTACTTGGAAAGATGGCTCTACCTCGGTCTATGGTGAACGCAAAACTTTTTTTGATTATATTGACTCTTTTCTTTTTTGGGGAATGGTGGAAACCGCTTTCTTGTCAATTATTGTCATTGGGTGGAGAAACATAAAAAGCAAAAAGGTGAGAAAAAAATCACCCTAAAACAAAACAACCACTCCTGCTTATATCTAGCTCAGCTAGAAGCAGGAGTGGTTGTTTTATTCTTGTTAAGCAAGACTTCCCCTTAGAGAGGAATTAGTCTTATTTCACTTCGCCACCTTCAACCACGAGATCATCAGCTTTAGCTGCATCACCGTAAGTTGGGTGAAGTGTTTTTTCATAATCTTTGTGGAAGAAATTCTCTTCGCCAAGTTTCTTAATGTCTTTATTGATAAAGTCAAGGAGTTCTTTGTTACCTTTTTGAACGGCTGGGGCAATAGTATCTGGGTTACCAAGCGATGTGATTCCAACTTCGTAACCTTTATTTTCTAGAGCCCAAGCAAGAACTTCTGTATTATCTGTTGAGAAGGCATCGCCACGACCATCAAGGAGGGCTTGGTAAGCGTCGCTATATTGGTCATACTTTTGCAATTTGATATTTGGGTAGTTCTTTTCAAAGTAAGTTTCAGCAGTTGTCCCCTTAGTAACAATCAAAGTCTTACCTTCAAGCTCTTTAACGTCCTTAATGACCTTGTCTTTAGGTGATACCACACCGATTGAGACTTTCATATAAGGAAGAGCGAAGTCCACTTGTTTCTTACGTTCATCAGTTACTGTGAAATTGGCAAGCGTAATATCTACCTTGTTTGAAATCAAGAATTCTGCACGGTTGGCCGCATCTACTGAGACGTATTTGGGTTTAACACCCAAGTCTTTAGCCAAACGGTTACCAAGTTCAATATCGTAACCTTGGTAAACACCCTTGTTATCTACATAACCGAAAGGTTTCTTGTCCGCAAAAACGGCGATACGGAGTTCACCACTCTTCTTAATTTCTTCAATAGTACGTGCTTTGGCTGTTGATTTACCAGAGCTACTGTTACTTGAGCAAGCAGTCACTGCCACCAAGGCAAAGACGAGGGCTAATAGGGCAAAAATTTTCTTTGTTAATTTCATAAATATCTCCTAAAATATTATATTTTTTACTAAAAACAATGGGTTACAAATAGGCACCAAACTGGCTGAAGTCAAAGACATTGAGGAACTCTTGAGCTCGCTGTGTCTTTGGATGATTGAAGAATTCTTCAGCAGTCCCTTCCTCAGCGATGACACCCTTATCCATAAAGATAATACGGTCAGCGATGGCACGCGCAAACTGAAGCTCATGGGTTACAATCAACATGGTACGCCCTTCTTGAGCGAGGTCATTGATTAATTCCAAAACTTCACGAACCATCTCAGGGTCAAGCGACGCCGTCACTTCGTCGAAGAGAATAACTTCAGGATGCATGAGCAGTGAACGGACAATGGCTACACGTTGCTTTTGACCACCTGACAGTTGTCGTGCGAAGCTATGCTTCTTATCCAGAAGTCCCACACGGTCCAAGAGGTTCTCAGCCTCCGCAATGACTTCTTCCTTGTTACGCCCTTGAGCTTTGACCGGCCCCAAAATCAGATTTTGCAGGATGTCCAAATGCGGGAAGAGGTCATAACTTTGAAAGACCATTCCGATTTTCTGACGAATCAGGTGAAAATCCTTCTTGCTACCAGTGATAGACTTGCCATCCAGGAGAATATCCCCTCCTTGAATAGTCTCCAAGCCATTGATACAACGTAGTAGGGTCGATTTTCCACAACCTGAGGAACCCAGGATAACAACGACTTCACCTTGTTTAACATCCAAGGAGATGCCTTTGAGAATCTCATTGTCCCCAAAGGACTTTTTCAAATCCTTGATTTGTAAAATGCTTTCTGTCATCTTAATTCCTCCAACGATTTTCAAGATAAGTAGACAGCTTAGATACTGGGTAACAAATGGCAAAATAAAGAATCAAAATCGTGCCATAAATCCAGAAAGAAGCTGTTGGAATAGTCAGGCGGTTACTATCAATAATCTGCTGACCAACCTTGGTCACCTCTACTACGCCAATCAAAACCACCAAGGATGTGGTCTTAATCATACGTGTCACCAGGTTAATAGCCTGAGGCAACAAGCGACGCAAGACTTGTGGGATAATCACATAGGTATAGAGTTGGCCATTGGTCAAGCCAAGGGCCCTACCGCTCTCAAACTGGTGTCTAGGTAGTGACGTGATTGACCCACGCACCAAATCACCCATCTCAGCCGTTCCCCAAAGGGTAAAGACGATAATAGCCGATAGCTCGCCTGAGATATTGATGTTAAAATTCCTAGCCAGACCAAAATAAACAATAAAGAGCAAGACTAACTGGGGCATGATACGAATAAATTCCAGATAAATACGTGACAAAAAACGTACAATCTTAGATTTCGAAGTCATGACAATTCCAAAAAGTGTTCCTAGTAAAAGAGACAGAAGCACCGAAACGATGGAAATTCCAATAGTTACGCCTAAACCTTGTAAGATACGTAGGAAATTATTCCCCTGAAGAAGAACCTGAAAGCCCGAATCCTGCATAGCGTAACCTCCTTTCAATCCAACTAAAGACTAGAGAAATTGGCAGCAACATCAAGAGATAAGCCACCACCAACATGCCTAGAGCCACATCGGTTTCGTAGTAAAGACCTATCAAATCTTTGGCTACATACATCAAATCCGCCAAGGCTACCGCTGAGAATACTGACGTTTCCTTAATAAGGAAAATGACGTTGGCACTAAATGACGGAAGCGCCACAGCCACTGCCTGAGGAAGGACCACATAACGAAAGACTTGGAGTGGCGTCAAACCAATAGACAAGCCCACTTCATGTTGGGTCTGACTAACAGCCTCTAGACCACTTCGGAAGGACTCCGCCATATAGGAACCACCCAAGAAAATCAAACCTACCACAGCACAAGCCTCTGAGGATAGAACCAAACCTATACGAGGCAAGCCAAAGTAGAGAAAGAAGAGCTGAATCAAGAGCGGCGTATTACGAGATAGCTCAATATAAGCCGTCGAAAGCTGACTCAAAACCGGCACTCGATAATGACGAATAACACTCACCACCAAGCCCAAAAGGAAGGAACCAAAAATCCCCAGAACGGCAATATGTAAGGTTAAAAAGAATGCCTTCTGATAAAAGGGCAAATACTGTTGAACAATGGACCAGTCCAAAACTTACCTCCTCAAAACAAGATACAAAAGGCGTATAGAATTCCGTAAGCAAATAGGGAACTGACGGCGTGTGCGGGCACACTAGGAAGTTTATCTTTTGCTCTAGGAATTTAGCCTGTGTTCAATTCTACAAGATACAAAGGGCGTAGAAAATTCCGTAAGCACTCACTGCCATCTACTTCTAGCCCTTTGACTTCACTCGCCTCTGATAATCATTGCGATACGCAAATCTTCATCAAACACGAATGAATTGCTCTATTTCATTTGAAACGTTAGATTTATTCTACCACCTGTTAGATTATTTGGATAATATGTATTTTTTATCAGCGTGATAAAGAAAAGATATAAATAAAATCTAGATTTCTGTAAAGAAAAAAAACACCTCAGTCTCAGAGATTTCTCCAAGACTAAGATGTCTGTCTTCTAAATCATAGTGCTTAAATCAAATGGCTTTCACGTTTTTCGAACATTTCTTGTCCCAAGGCTACCAATTCCTTGATAAGGTCTGAGTATGAAAGTCCCATATTTTCCCAAAGTAGTGGGTACATTGACCATTGGGTGAAACCTGGCATTGTATTTAGCTCATTAAGATAAATGGCTCCATCCTCAGTCAAGAAGAAATCACAGCGGGCAAGGCCACAACCACCAAGGGCACGAAAGGCCTTGGCCGCATAGACACGCATTTGCGTCATGACTTCAGCAGGCACGTGAGCTGGAATATCCATGGTGATTTTATTGTCAATGTACTTGGCTTGGTAATCATAGAAAGCCACGTCTTTGACCACTTCACCTGGATCAGTCGTCTTGACAGTCGTATTTCCAAGGATACCAACTTCGATTTCACGGGCAACCACACCTTGCTCAATCAAGATACGGCTATCATATTTGAGAGCCAAATCAATCGCTGCACGAAGCTCTGCTTCATTTTCAGCTTTAGAAATCCCAACAGATGACCCCATGTTAGCAGGTTTTACGAAAACTGGGAAGGTCAATTTTTCAAGCGTCTCTGCTACTGCTGCTTCCAAATCTTCACCCTCGATGTAGACTGTGTAGGCAACCTGAGGGACACCTGCAACTTCAAGAATATGCTTGGTCATAATCTTGTCCATAGCCACACTTGATGACAAGACATTAGTACCCACGTATGGCAACTTGAGGGTTTCGAGGAAACCTTGGATAGATCCATCCTCACCCATAGGTCCATGGAGCACAGGGAATACCACAGCGCCTTCCTCATAAATATCGCTTGGTTTGATAGCCTGACTAGCCACAACTGTGTCATTAGTCATGAGCTTCTCATCATCACTTGGTGTTTCTGTAAATTCTTGTGTTTTGATGAAATCACCAGACTGAGTGATAAAGTAGGTTTTAACCTCAAATGCGCTGTAATCCACCGCACGCATAACACTCTCAGCTGAGAGCACAGACACTTCACGTTCTGCTGAACGTCCACCGTAGAGAAGGATAAGGGTTTGTTTAGACATAGGTATACCGTTTTCTTTTCTTGATTTTCTAGTCTCAGTTTTGAGAACATAATTACCTTAATCATATCACAAAAGGAAGGGATTTTCAAAAAGATTATAGGCAGAAAAAAACAGCCTAATAGCTGTTTCATTCCTGTCTTAAATTTCGTCACCAAGTTCAAACTTAGTACCTTTAAGGGCACGTTTGAGAGACCATTTCCAAGGTTTCCCTTCGATAGTAACTTGTTTGTTTTCGAGGTCAACTTGAACCTTGTCTACACCTTTGACAGCGGAGAGTTTTTCAGTAACGGTGTTAACACAGCCTTGGCATTTCATTCCTGTGATGTTATATGTTTTTGTCATTTTTCTTTCTTCCTTTTCTTTAATTATTTTTTAGTACACAGCTTAAGTCGCAGAGGTCACAATCAATCAATGCTTAGACTTTGCGACGTTTGAGGCGCAGAGCATTAAGGACGACCGAAACAGAGCTAAAGCTCATGGCAAGTCCTGCTATCATTGGGTCAAGAAGGGGACCTCCAAAGAGGTGGAGGACACCCATAGCTACTGGGATAGACAAGATATTGTAGATAAAGGCCCAAAAGAGGTTCTCTTTTATCGTTGTGATAGTCGCCTGACTAATTTTCAGAGCCTTAACGACATCCATGAGGTTGGGTTTCATAAGGACCATATCGGCACTTTCCATAGCAATATCTGTCCCTGATCCCATGGCAATACCGATATCGGCAGTCGCAAGGGCTGGGGCATCATTGATACCATCACCAACCATGATGACTGATTTCCCTTCTGCCTGAAGGTCGCTAATCACCCTAGATTTCTCTTGCGGAAGCACTTGACTGATAACGCGTTTGATGCCAACCTTTTGAGCGATAGCTTGAGCTGTTTGGTCATTATCCCCAGTCAACATGATGACTTCCTTGCCCATTTGATGAAGAGCCGCCACCATATCTGCACTGTCTTCTTTAACCTGATCAGCTACACCAAAGAGTCCGATTAACTTACCATCTTCAGCCAGGAAAATAGGGGTTTGACCATCAGCCGTCAAGTGTTGGAAATCAGCTTGTGCTGAAGTCAAGTCGACTTTTTCCTCAGCCATAAGGTTTTGATTCCCAGCTAGATAAGTTTTACCTGCATAGCTGGCAGTAAGACCTCGTCCAGTCAAACTTGAGAAATTGTCCATCTCTAACAAGTCCAAGTTAGCATTTTCTGCTGCCACAAGGATTGCTTGACCTAAGGGGTGTTCAGACTTAGCTTCCAAGGATGCCAAAAGCTGTAAGGTTGCTCGACTATTGCCATAGGTATAGCTAGAAACCAACTGAGGTTTACCCTGAGTAATAGTTCCTGTCTTGTCAAAAACGAGGACATCAGCCTTGTGAGCTAGTTCAAGCACATCCCCACGCTTATAGAGAATACCGTGTTCGGCACCAAGGCCTGTACCAACCATGATAGCTGTCGGTGTCGCAAGACCCAAAGCACATGGACAAGCAATAACCAAGACGCTAACTGCTACTGTCATAGCGAAGGTAAAGGTTTGTCCCATGACAAAGTACCAAAAGAGACCTGAAACAAGTGCGATAGCCATGACAACAGGAACAAAGACCGCTGACACTTGATTGGCAATCTTGGCAATCGGTGCCTTGGTTTGTTGGGCATCCTCAACCAATTTAATGATTTGGGAAAGCAAGGTGTCCTTACCAATCTTTTCAGCCTCATAAATCAGACTACCTTGACCATTAATAGAACCTGCAAACACTGGCTTACCAGCGGATTTTTCAATAGGGAGTGACTCCCCTGTAAGCATGCTCTCATCAATCGCGGAGCTACCAGAAATCACCTGACCATCCACGGCTATCTTTTCCCCAGGTTTGACCACAATATGGTCACCAAGAACAACCTCATCCACAGGA
This sequence comes from Streptococcus sp. Marseille-Q6379, assembly GCF_965119505.1. Classification (NCBI taxonomy): domain Bacteria; kingdom Bacillati; phylum Bacillota; class Bacilli; order Lactobacillales; family Streptococcaceae; genus Streptococcus; species Streptococcus sp. Marseille-Q6379. The sequence goes on from NZ_CBCPLV010000002.1 coordinate 701,206, forward strand.
AGCTTGACTTCCTTACCATCCCGAAGGACGGTTGCCTCCTTGGCTGACAAGTGCATGAGTTTCTTGATAGCTTCTGAAGTTCGACCTTTAGACAGGGTTTCAAAGTATTTTCCTAGAGTAATCAAGGTCAAAATAACAGCCACTGACTCAAAATAAAGTTGGTGGGCGTGATGGGCATGCCCCAATGAAATATGGTAAGTACCATAGAGACTATAAAGAAAGGCTGCCGATGTTGCCAAGGCTACCAAGGCATCCATGTTAGGATGACCCTTGGCCAAGGTACGAAAACCATTATTATAGAAGGAACGACCCAACCACATGACTGGAACTGTCAAAACTAGCAGCACCAAGGCATAAGTCAAGGCTGCATGGTGAGGAGACAAGAAGTTTGGCACAGGTAGACCGACCATTGGGCCCATAGCAAGATAAAAGAGAGGAATGGTGAAGACAGATGACCAAATGAGGCGCTCACGTACCTTGTGAATCTTGTCTTCTTCACGCTCTTCCTGGCTTTTGGCTGTGTCTGGATTGTAAACTTCAGCTTCATAACCGGCATCAGCCACGGCCTTTTCAATAGCTTCTGGACTAACTTTATCCCCAGCATAATCCACAGACATTTTTTCCGTGGTCAGATTAACCACAGCCTTGTCCACACCATCCAACTTATTAACAGCATTTTCTACATTGGCTACACAGGATGCACAGGTCATCCCATTAACCACAAAGGTTTCTTTTGCCATTTCCTATATCACCTCCATATGATGTCCACAAGCACATTGACCAGGCACACAGTCACAAACCACCTGATCCACAGGTTCTTTTGCTGCAAGTAAGGCCTGTAACTTATCCACATCGGCTTGGGTCATCGGCGTCTTTGCCATGAGTTGACCTAACAAATCGCTATGTTTGGTCAAACAAATCTTGTCAAAAACAGCTTCTAAAGCCTGAAAATTCGCCTCATCTTCCCCCAAGCTAGCTTGATAGGTAAACCCTCGTCCTTGACGCTGACTAGTTAGGTACCCCTTGTCCGCCAAACGTCCAATCAAGGTCTTTACTGTCGAAGCCGACCAGTCTAGCTTCTTAGATAGAATCGCTATAATCTCTGAAGAAGTCGCCTGCCCCTTAGCCCAGAGCACTCGCATGACTTCCCATTCCGCAGATGAAATTGTCAGCATGATAGTTCCTTTCTGAATGTTATCATTTGTTTACGTTTGTAGATTTATTTTAACGCTGCCACAGGGATATGTCAAGAGTTTTGTCTACATTTGTAGATTTATTTAAAAAAACAAACACCTCCTAAGAGGTGCCTCACTTTACTAAGATAAGATTGAGTTAACAAGGCTACGGCCAAAATCCCTGCCTTCAACATACAAAAATTTAAACATGCCAGGGCAAATAAAAGCCAAACAAATAATCATAAAGAGTATTGCTAGAGCTTTCTTATTTGATACAAAGAATGACAAAATATGATCAATCATGTTCTGTAATGCCTTCTCTTCCTTTCTTTTTAGTTATAAAATCATTCTATAGCTTCCAAAAAGAAAAAAATAGTGACATAGATGTCACTAAACAGGCTTGTTCATTCAATACGAGATTTAACCCTCAGCTTAAACCCTTATAGAGGTACAAGGCACCAACCACAAGAAAATCAGTGCATAGTGATTCTCTCCACGATAGAAAAATAGTAATGCTCCTATTAAGAAACAGACCCCTAGTATTACCCTTAATGATACTCTCATTTGTCTACCTTCTTTCTATAAGTGAGATGAAAATAAGAACAAGAGATAAATGTAATTGCCACTATTCACCCATAGTATAATACTGGAAACTAAGAAAATCAAAATATCCTAAAGAATGATTTTGATGAAAAAACACTCCCCATTTCTGGAGAGCATCGTCTTCTATTTTTCAAAATGTGAACCGAATGTAACAAATTCAGCGACTTCTTTTTCCTTACCGTCGTGGAGGTCACGGACGATTTTTGATCCTACGATAACACCGTCTGATACAGCGTTAAAGCGTTTGATATCGTCTTCAGTTGACACACCAAAACCTGTGAGAACTGGAATGTCTGCATGGGCAGTCAAGTTCGCCAAGTGTTTGTCAAGGTCATCACGGTAATTACCAATCTTACCTGTAACACCATTGATGGCAACGGCATAGATAAAGCCTTCTGCACCATCAATCAACTGCTTCTGACGGTCAAGTCCTGTAGTCAAGCTCACCAGAGGTACGAGAGCAATATCACTGTCTTTCAAATAAGGAGTGATAAAGTCAGCGTGTTCATCTGGCAAGTCAGGAATAATAAGTCCCTTAACAGATGTCTCAGCTAGGTCCCTAACAAAGGCTTCAATACCATATTGATAAACTGGGTTGATGTAGGTCATGATAACCAAAGGCACCTGTGTTTTTTGTTCTTGAAGCTTATTGATAATAGCTGTCAAAGTCACATCTTTAGCCAAACTACGTTGTCCTGCAAGTTCAATAACGGGACCGTCAGCCACTGGGTCTGACCATGGAATACCCACCTCAATAGCTGAGACACCACTATTTTCCAAGAGAGCGATAGTCTCAAAGAGTCCGTCTAGGCCTTTAGCGTGGTCACCCGCCATGATATAAGGCACGAAAATACCGCGTTTACTGTCTTTGATAGCTTGTAGGTGTTTTGTTAGTGTTTTTGTCATGGTTTATTTCCCTTCTGTTTCAGCTTCGAAACGTTCTTTAACCTGCATAACGTCCTTGTCCCCACGACCTGAGAGGCAGACGATAAGGCTTTGGTCTGGCGACATCTTAGCTGCCACTTTTTGCGCAAGGGCAATGGCATGGCTAGACTCAAGAGCTGGGATAATACCTTCTAAACGTGACAGAAGTTTGAAACCTTCTAGCGCTTCTTCATCTGTGATAGAATCGTAAGTCGCACGTCCAATTTCGTTGAAATAACAGTGCTCAGGACCAACCCCTGGATAGTCCAGACCAGCTGAGATAGAGAAGGCTTCCATGATTTGTCCATGAGCATCTTGGAGGACATCCATAAGCGCTCCATGAAGGATACCTGGACGGCCTTTGGCAAAGGTTGCGGCATGTTTTTCAGTATCAAGCCCCAAACCAGAAGCCTCAGCACCATACATAGCTACTGATTTATCATTAACAAATGGGTAGAACATACCGATAGCATTTGAACCACCACCGATACAAGCCATGACGGCATCAGGTAATTTACCACCAGAAATCTCTGCGTATTGACGTTTGGCTTCACGACCGATGACAGATTGGAAGTCACGGACAATTTCTGGGAATGGTGCAGGACCAAGGGCAGATCCCATGATGTAGTGAGTATCCTCGATACCTGCTACCCAAGCACGGAGGGCAGCATTTACAGCGTCCTTAAGCACGCGCGAACCATCTGTAACGCTAAATACCTTGGCACCAAGCAACTCCATACGGAAAACGTTAAGCGCCTGACGTTTAACATCTTCCTCACCCATATAGATCGTACAGTCCATGTCGAATAGGGCTGCGGCTGTCGCTGTTGCAACACCGTGTTGACCTGCACCAGTTTCGGCAATGATTTTCTTCTTGCCCATACGTTTGGCAAGCAAGACTTGACCAAGGGCATTGTTAATCTTGTGGGCACCTGTGTGGTTAAGGTCCTCACGTTTAAGATAAATTTGCGCTCCACCAATATGATCAGTCAAACGTTTGGCGTGGTAAAGAGGCGTCTCACGTCCCACATAGTTTTTGAGGAGATCATCCAATTCCGCTTGGAAACTTGGATCTTCCTTGGCCTCACGATAGGCCTTGTCCAATTCAATAACGGCTGTCATCAGCGTTTCAGGAACGAACTGACCACCGAATTTTCCGTAAAATCCTTTTGCATCAGGTTGTTGATATGTCATGCTTTCACTCTTTCTATAAATGCTTTAATCTTATCTAAATCTTTGTGACCATCTGTCTCGACACCTGAGGACACATCTAAGGCATAGGGCTGGAAAGTTTCCTTGGCCTCTGCCACATTGTCCACAGTCAAACCACCAGCGATGAAATAGTCCTGTTCAATCTGCTTGTCCGCCAAGAGTTGCCAGTCAAAGGTCTGACCACTGCCGGCAATAGGAGCATCAAAAAGAAGATAATCCGCCTGGCTCTTGACTTGAGACTCACTATCCGAAATCTGAATAGCTCTAATAACTGGTACTGATATCTTTGAAATCAGAGCTTCATCAAAAGTTCCATGAATCTGAACGATATCTAAGGGAACCTGACTAATCGCTTCTTCCAGTTCTTCAAGACTTGGTGAAACAAAGACACCGACAATTTTTGTCTGGCCTGTCACTCCTTTAGCTAGCTCGTGAGCTTGTTCAAGACTCACTTGACGCTTGCTTTTGGCGAACACAAAGCCAATGTAGTCAGCACCTGCTTCAACTGCAGTTGCTACTGCTTCTGGTGTCGACAGTCCACAAATTTTAACCTTTGTCAATTTGCAACTCCTTGACCTTTTCAGCCACATTGTCAGCCGTCATAAGGGCAGTTCCTACCAAAATCCCATTAAAATATGGGGCAACTAAGGCAGCATCCTGACCTGTGAAAATAGCTGACTCAGAAATATAAACAGGCTTGTCCTTGAAATGCGTTGATAACTCAAGACTGGTATTGATATCTGTCCCAAAAGTGACCAAATTACGGTTGTTAACGCCGATGATTTCGGCACCAATACGGTGAGCCACTTCCAATTCTGGTAGATTATGCGTTTCAACCAAGACTTCCAAGCCAAGGCTAGTCGCAAAATCATAGAGCTCCTTGAGACGAGCCTCTGGCAAGGCCGCTACAATCAAGAGAATGACTGTCGCTCCCGCATTACGGCTACGCACAATCTGTTTCTCATCAATAATGAAGTCCTTAGCCAAGGTTGGAATAGCCACCTCTGACGAAATTTCTTTCAAATAGGAAATATCACCCTTGAAGAAAACCTCGTCCGTCAAAACAGAAATCATGGCTGCCCCATTTTCCTCATAGGTCTTGGCTTGAGCCACAATATCCACATCCAGGTTAATATCACCCATACTTGGACTAGCTTTTTTCACTTCAGAAATAATTTGCAGCTTGTTTTGATTTGACTTGAGAAACTCATAAAGACGATAGGTCTGGCGCAAGGGCTGCAAGTCTTCCATGACCAACTGAGCCACTTCTTTTTCTTTTTGTTCTAAGATTGTTGGGAGAAAGGCTTTACTCATACTTGTACCTCTTGGAGTTGGTGAAGTTTCTCTAGGGCTGATCCGTCCGCAATCAATTGGCGAGCAAGCTCAACACCTTCTTTAATGGTCGCAACCTTACCATTGGCAAAGAAGCCAAGACCAGCATTAAGCACTGTTGTTTCAAGATAAGGACTAGCTTCATTTTTCAAGACACTAAGGAGAATCTCTGCATTTTCCTTGGCATCGCCACCTGTGATATCAGACAACTCAACCTTTTCCATACCCAAATCTTCATAAGTGAAAGTGTGTTGGCTGATGTGGCCATCTTCCAAAAGAGTGTAGGTGTTAGTGCCATAAAGAGCAGCTTCGTCCATATTGTCAGGACCTGTGATAATAACCGCACGTTTACGTCCCAACTGTTGGATCGCATTAGCAACAATCTGTTGCAATTCCACACGGTAGAGGCCCATAAGTTGTGTCTCAAGGTCAAGCGGATTAGCCAGTGGTCCGACCAAGTTCATAATCGTTGGAATCCCAAGAGCTTGGCGAGCTGGACCGATAAAACGCATGGCTGGGTGCATGGTTTGGGCAAAGATAAAGGCCAAACCAACCTCATCAAGTGCTTTAGATAGGGTTTCTGGTGATGCCGCAACGTTGATTCCAAGGGCTTCAAGGACATCTGCCGAACCAGATTTAGAGGAAATCGAACGGTTACCAGCCTTGGCCATACGAATACCACCTGCTGCTAAGACAAAGCAAACCGTTGTTGAAATGTTAAAGCTATAAGACTGGTCCCCACCAGTTCCACAGTTACACATAGCATCTGTGAAGGTCTCAGGCAAGACCGTCGCATGTGATTTGAGGGCACGCACAATACCTGTGATTTCATCTGCTGTTTCTCCTTTAGTTTTGAGCCCCATAAGGAAGGCAGCGATTTGGCTTTCTGAGACTTCATTTTTGAGAATGCGGTCAAAGACTGCTTGGACTTGGTCTTGAGACAAGTCTTGTCGGTTTGAGATTTGTAGGAATATTTCTTTCATATCTGTTTTCCTTTTAAAAACGGTTCAATGTTTTCTGATGCACGAGGAGATGTTTTGAGCGTAGACCAATCTAGTCAAAAGACTGTCCGACTAGCCTGCAACGATTTTTACAAAATTTTCAACCATCTTGAGCCCATCTGGACTACCGATGCTCTCAGGGTGATATTGCAAACCATAAATTGGTAGTTCCTTATGTTGAATGGCCATGATTTCTTGATCATCAGTTGTGATAGCTGTCACATCAAAGCCCTCTGGCATTTGGTCAACAACGATGGAATGGTAACGCATAATAGGAACATCATTGTCGATATCCTTGAAAATTGGCGATGGCGTTTCAAAAGTAATATTGCTTTGTTTGCCATGCATGACATTCTTAGCCAAGCCAAGTTTACCACCAAAAGTTTCCGCAATAGCCTGGTGCCCCAAGCAAATTCCCATCATCGGTTTTTTACCAGCGAAATCCTTAATCAAGGCTTCCATTTTACCCGCATCAGCTGGCCAACCTGGACCTGGTGAAAAGACTAGCCCATCAGCATTTTCCGCCTCTTCATAGAGAGTCTCATCATCGTTACGTAAGACCTTTACCTCTGTAAATGTCCCTAGGTATTGTGCCAAATTATAGGTAAAAGAATCATAGTTATCAACTAATAAAATCATTGGGCATCTCCTATTCTTGTCATAGCTTTCGCCTTGTTAATCGTTTCGTAAAATTCATTTTCAGGAACACTGTCATAGACAACACCTGCACCTGCCTGAACATAGGCTTTTTGATTTTTGAGAATCATAGTACGGATAGCAATGGCAAAGTCCATATCTCCTGTCGCAGACAGATAACCAATAGCTCCCGCATAAATACCACGTTTTTCCTGTTCAAGCTCATAGATACGACGCATGGCACGAATCTTAGGTGCTCCTGACACGGTTCCAGCTGGTAGAGTTGATTTTAGAGCATCAAGGGCTGTCAACTCAGGCAAGAGTTGCCCTTTAACCACACTGGTAAGGTGCATCACATAGCGGAAATACTCAACCTCCATATACTTAGTCACCTTGACCGTACCATTTTTAGCAATCTTACCAATATCATTACGTCCCAAGTCAACCAACATACGGTGTTCCGCAGTTTCTTTAACATCATGTGAGAGTTCATCCGCCAAGGCAGCATCTTCAGCCTCATTGGCACCACGAGGGCGGGTTCCAGCAATCGGATTGGTGACCACCTCTCCATTTTTCACTGAAACCAAGCTCTCTGGGCTAGCACCAATCACCTGATAATCTCCAAAATCATAGAAATAAAGGTAGTTTGATGGGTTGGTCACGCGCAAGTTACGGTAGTAATCCAAAGGATCCCCCTCAAAGTCCGCTGAAAAGCGTTGGCTAAGCACGCATTGGAACATATCTCCCTCACGAATGAATTTCTTAGCCTTAGCTACCATATCCATGAAGACCTCTTTTTCGATATGATTTGAAAATTGCAAGGCTTGTAAGGCTTGAGGTGTAAACTCGTTTGGCGCCTGAGTCTGGAGGTCCGTTACCACCTGACCAAGAGCCTGACGCACCGCATCGTTGTCACGACCAGAGTAGATATTGTCCTCAACCACATAAACCTTTTCCTTCTTGTGGTCAAAAATTAAATAAGACTCGTAGATGAAGAAATGCATATCAGGTGTTCCAATCGTATCTTCAGGAATCTCACCGATATTTTCATAGAGACCAATCATGTCATAACCTGCAAACCCGATAGCACCACCTGCGAAAGGTAGGTCAGACTTGATGCCCTTGACTGTTACTTGGTCCAAGTATTCGAAAGGATCCTGATCAATCGCCTTACCATTTTCATAAAGAACACCATCCTTGAAGGTTACTTCAAAGACCGGATTGTAGGCAACAATAGAAAAACGTGCATTTTCCTTCTCACGAGGAATGGATTCAAGGATAACCTTATGTTCCCCCTGAACACGCATATAAGCCAAGATTGGTGTTAAGGTATCGGCTGGTAAAATTTTTCTCATAGTATTTCCTTTCAAACTGGTTTATCGAGAGTAATAAGACTGATACAAGACTCCTTTATAGGATGTATCGGCACCATTATTGTTCTTTATTCACTTTCTCTTCCAAAGCAATAAAGGCTTTAATCATGCTTCTCCAAACACTTTCAGCCACATCTGGCGATAAGCCAAGCTCTAGTGCCTCCTTGCGACGGTTAGCTATGACTTGAGCAACACGATCATTCGCCCGGACTGCGGACTTATCTCCTTTGGGCTTCAGCCGTCCTGCCTTTTCCACAAGTATTTGACGTTGGGCCAGGAGTCGAATTAACTGACTATCAATATTATCAATATCACTTCGAATATCGTTTAATGCATCCATAATACCCAACCTTTCATTGAATAATGAAATAATACTCCTTTAAGGTAAATAGACCTTTAAAGATAAAAGTAAACAAAAAACCTCACAGAGAAAAACTCTGTGAGGGCATTAAATCTAGTTTAACACGGTACCACCTCAGTTAATGGTCTCAAAAAACGACCATCATCTCTATCTCCTCTAACAAGGAGTTGCACGGTAAGGGGTGCCAACCGAGAAGAATATGTGTTACCTTCTCATTATCATCCAATCAGCCCAATGTTCGCTCATCTCGATTACCTACTCACAATCACCGCAGGCTCCCTGAAAATCTAAGACCAGTTACTTTCTGATTTACTAACTATTGTACTCCTTTTTAAAAAGATGTCAAGAATTTTCTGTTAATTTTGACAATTCCCCTCCTATAAGATTTGTCTAAACCTAATCCAGAAAGTGAGATAGTCTTGTCCCTAAGCTACACAAAATAAAAAAGCCCCCAAAGGGACTTCTTGGTTTGATAAACAACGGCAGGGTGACAGTCCTGCATCTCTTTCAGACCCGAAGGTGCGGCGGCTGCCTCTTCCGCCCTCGTTGTTACTTCTTAATTATATTATATCACATTTTCTTAGCTCTACCAGCATTTAGATAGTTTTTCAGCTTAGAATCTTTAATCACAAACATGGTACGGACATTAAGTTTATCACATAATCTGACCGCTACCAAAACATTACCATCAATACGTTTGATGTATTCCAAGGACTGGCCATTAGGATGGCGACCGATATAGTCCGGATGAGCAATAATCTCTGGAATACGTTCATAGGTGGCATCAAAATCACTGAATTCCTGGCGATGTTTTTCCATATGCTTCTTACGTTGTGTAGACAGCGTGATTTCTTCACCAGGCTTGTAATCCAAATCAAAAGCTTTAATAACTTTTGGTGTCAAGTACCCTACTGTTTTCATGCCTCTATTGTACCACACCTCATGTATATCAAGGCTTTTCCTACTGTTTAGGTATCAAAAAACTCAAGCCTGTTATCAAGCTCGAGTTTTGACTTATGCTTTTTGGAAAGCACCTTGTTTGTAGCTAATCCAGAAGAAAAGCGGTGTACAGATAGCCATTGCTACCAGATAGATTGGCAAGGTATAGCTATTAAGTGTCGAAATCTCAATCACATCTCGAAGATAGTAAGAGCTAATCAAGAAGCCAAAGACTGAGTAAATAATCAAGGCCACACGCCCCTTATTCAACGGGATACAAGCACGAATAACGGCAAGGACACCCGTTGATCCCATCATATAGTAAGACAGCGTCAGCATGTCCGTATTGCTCATGCCAAGATAGACCTGAGAGAGATGGAAAATAAGAACACTGATAACCAGCATCAAGGCATTAGGAATAGACAACTGGAGCGAACGTCTGAGGAAATGTTTCTCAACAGGACGAATATTACGTTCGAAGGTTAAAATAAACGGTGGAAAACCTTCGATAAATTGACCTGCCAAAGTCATCTGAACTTGAATAAAAGGGAAGACCAAGAGGTACTCTGCCTTACCAAAAACAATACTGGCAATACAGATAAGCCCCAAAAGGAAGGAATAAACAGTTTTAATGAGGAAAATCGGTGCAATGTGGGCAATATTATTAACCACACGGCGTCCCTCAAATAGAATTTCAGGAATGTCCTTAAACTCAGAATCCATAAGCACCAAGTTGGCAATCTGACGTGTTGCAGGATCTCCCTCTGCCATAACAATCGAACAATCCGCTTCACGCAGTGCCAAGATATCATTGACACCATCACCAGTCATAGCTGTCGTATGCCCATTGGCATTAAGGGTTTGGATTAACAACTTTTTCTGGTGCGGAGATACACGACCAAAAATCGCAGTATCCTCAGCCAAAGCCTCCAACTCCTCATCGCTGACCTTAGAACAGTCAATATAGCTTTGATAGTCGGCAAAACCAGCTTGATGAGCAATATGAGAAACCGTCACTGGATTGTCACCAGAAATAATCTTAAGCGTCACATCTTCTGAACGCAGGTATTCCAGAGTTTCTGCAGCATCCTCACGAATAGGATCGGCAATTTCAAGTAAAGTCAAAGCCTCGACGTCATTCGGCAAAATCATGGTCTCTGTATCAACACCTGACTGACTCCAAGCCAAAATCAAAACACGAGACCCTCGTGCCTGAGCCTGATCAACTGCTTTGGGATTTTCCTTAAGAAGCATCTCAGGTGCTCCCAAAAAGAGAGTTCCAAGCCCATTAACGCTCACAGCACCCCATTTACGATCGCTTGAAAATGGAATAACATCACCTACCTGATAATGATGTTCCAGACCCTCATAAGCATTTCGAATAGCCTGAGCTGTTGCATTTTTATCCTTGCTATGTTGCATATAAGCCGCAAGCAAACGCTCCAACTCCTCTTTCGTAAAACGCTCTGACAGTAGTTCCAGACCTTTAACTGTCATCTTTCCTTGTGTAATCGTCCCTGTCTTATCTAAACAAAGCACGTCTACACGGGCCAAGGTTTCAACAGAGTACATCTCTTGCACCAGGATATGTTTCATCCCAAGTTTAATGACAGCCGTCAAAAGAGATGTAATAGTCAAAAGGGCAATTCCCTTAGGTAACATTCCCAGAAGGGCTGTCGAACTGGTAACTACCGACTCTTGAAGGGAGAGCTGTTTAATCAAGTAAGCCTCAAAAAAGAGCGCAAGCCCAAACGGTATGACAATCTTTCCCGTAAACTTAGCAATCTTGTCCATATTATAAAGAATACGGGACACGATTGGCTTATGAGTCTTGGCCTCTAGCATGAGCTTGTTGGCGTAATTGTCCTCGGCTACGTTAATGACCTTAGCATAGACCTGACCGCTCACAAGATAAGAACCAGAGAGCAACTCCTTCCCATCTTTCTTTAGAATGTGATCACTCTCACCAGTCAGCATGGCCTCGTTAAGCTCGGCTATCCCATCAACAACCACGGCATCACTAGGAACCTGTTCACCCGCAGACAAGAGCATGACATCATCCAAGACAATATCCTTAGGATCAATAGAAACAAGCTGTCCATCACGCACCACACGAATCTGATCCTTATTCATGAGATTGAGCTTATCAATCATGCGACGGGCACGCAACTCCGTCATCATCCCCGTAAAGGCATTAAGCACAATAATCCCAAAGAAAAAAAGATTAGACCAAGCCTGAACAGCAATCAAGGCCATAAAGATTGCAAAATTGAGCACATTAAAGGAGTTGAAGACATTACGCCTAAAAATCTCCCAATTGCTGGAGCCAGTTTTTGCTTTAAAATGATTTGTTTTACCGGCATCTATCCGCCGCTTGACCTCCACCTGCGTCAAGCCTTGTAACTGTTTTTTCATAACTTTCATAGTAGCATAAAAATGAGGTGTTTTCAAAGGTTAGCCGTCAGAGTTGAGCACTCCATAACTCATTTATGTTTTTCTTCAAAGTATACAAAAAAACTTCTGAGTACCTAACTCAGAAAGTCTTTTAAATTAGCACCTAAGGTACGGAGATTTCACCTTAGGAACCTTTACTTAAGCTATCACAATGTCATGCTTCTCAATAGTAACTTTTGCTTCGCCAAGACTATTAAATCGAATACCATTTGAAGCTAGGGGTGTTTGAATTTCAGTTGTCATTGTCTTCTCCCCATCATTAACAAAGAGTTCAATGGAGAATTTATCAAGAACAAAATGCAATTCAAGTTCATCAGAGGAGCCAACAAACATTTTACGCTGACAATTTAAATCAGAAGTCAGACCTGAATAGGTTCTATCCACTTCAAGTGTTCCTTGTTTTTTATTATAAAGGAAACGTGTATAAGTAGAATCAGAGACACCAAAGTCTATGGCAAATGATTCAAAGTTATCACCTGATAATTTAATATCTAAATCGATTTGACGACCTTCGATCCCTTTAATTGTAACTGACTCACCTTTAACAACACCATTATAATTCACCTTATTAGCAAAATAATTTCGAAGCTCTGAAATCGGACGTTGATATAATTTACCATTTTTAGATGAACATGCGAAACTTGTTCCAAGAATTTTTTTA